>NZ_CP095046.1:0-600000 GCF_022919215.1 Hymenobacter cellulosilyticus
CAAAGCCACTCACCGAGCCCGTAGGCTCTTCCGGCTGACTTAGCACCAGCGGAGCAGAAGCCGCTTTAACCCAGCCTGTCGAAGCCGAGGAGGCCGACTTCGACCACATAGCGCCCAGGCCGGCCAGCAAGAGCAGGGCCAGGGCCGCGGCCACGCCATAATTGTAGCGACGGGGTGCACGGATTACGGGAGTAGGCGCGGCGGCCGGCGTCTGGATTTCTTCTTCGGGCTGCAGCTTGACAATGCGCAATGGGGCTTCCTCGGAGGCGGCGGCAGGCGCGGCGCTCAGTTCGGCCTCAATGGCATCCCACAAATCCGGGCGGGGCTCGAATGCGTCGAAGTCACCGCGGTGGCGGTCGACAAAGTCCTCAAGTCCGGTTTTTTTCTCTTTCATACAGGTGGTTATTCGCACGTTTCTCCCCGGCCAGCTGCTCTCCGATGGGTACTTTGGGTGGTGGATGGCAGCGGCTACTGTAGTTGATACGTTAATTCGTTAAAGACCGTGCTGTCGGGCCAGCTCCAGCAGCTTCTTGCGCGCCCGGCTGTACTGCGACTTGGAAGTCGATTCGGTGATGTTGAGAATGCCGGCAATTTCGGCGTGGTCGTAGCCCTCCAGCAGGTAGAGCGACAACACCACGCGGTAGCCGTCGGGCAGCTCCTGCACGCAGCGACGCACCACGTCGGCGCGCCAGCCCAGCTCCTCGCTGTCGTACTCGCCGCTCTCGGTTTCGGTGCCCACCGAGTCGTGCTGGTCGGCCAGGGGCACTAGTTGCAGGCGCCGGTTGCGCAGGCAGTTGATGCTTTTGTTGATGACGATGCGCTTGAGCCAGGAGCCAAACGAGGAGTCGCCCTTGTAGCTGTGCAGCTCCCGAAACGCACTCAGGAAGGACTCCTGCAGCACGTCCTCGGCCTCAGCATAGTCGCCGGTAATGCGCAGCGAGGCGTTGAACATCGCCTTGGCGTACCGTTTATAAATCTCGGCCTGGGCGCGCCGGTCGCCCAGGCGGCAGCGCTCCACCAGGGGGCGTTGATGTCGGTGTACGCAAATGCCTCCATATGCTGTTCGGTTGGCGGAAGTTGAGAATTAGGAGAACCGTAAATATCCAACTTTCCGGGCTGTGCTGCTAGTGATGACGGATAAGCAGATGAAAGACAAGAGAAGCCCCGGCGGGTTGCACCAACAAGCTGACAATCCGGCCGACCACCCGATTACGACAAGGAGAAGCTAACCTGCCCCAAGCTCTTAACCACACATCAGCTATATTTAGTTTTCTCCATTAACTTATAACAAGAAAGCATGAAAAAAACTCTATTAGCATTAGCTCTACTTTTGAGCACGGGACTCAGCCGGGCTCAAAATGCGCCCTTCTACTTTACGAGTGCCACTCAGCAGCCTTATACGGACCTGCTTGCGCCTCAAAGTGTAAATAACGGGCAGCAATGGAAGTCTACTTCCTCGTTGCCCCTGTCACTGGGCTTTCCCTTTACTTTCCGGGGCCGGACTGTTACCTCCGTGAATGTACTGGGCCGGGGCGTGGAGTTTACCGGGGCCGTCGGCGAGTACATATTTATTTACGATAGAATGGCTAGCATGCTACAGGACCGCGGTATCCTGGCCGGGGGCGGCAGCTTATCCCCGATCAGCTACTCCGTTAGTGGCCCGGTAGGCAGCAGGGTTGGCAAAATAGAATGGAAAAACGCGGGTATTGCCCAGTCAAGCCCCACCCCGCCGAATCCATCCCATTTTATCAACTGCCAGTTGTGGCTCTATGAAGCGGATGGCCGGCTAGAAATTCATTTCGGGCCCAGCCTCACAACTACGACGACCTTCTACAATAATCTGATAATGCTCAAGACCTATTCAGATAACGCCACCGCTGTTACTCCTATCGGAAACCCGAACGCCCCTAACTTTATAGTCGAAAGCTGCCTTACTCCCTGCCACGGTGGTATTAGCGGAAATCCCGCCAGCGGGGTCGTATATACGTTTACCCCTACGCTAATAACGGCTGCTACATCGGCTCAGCTGGCTGCCCAGGTCAACGTGTACCCCAACCCAGCCCATCGACAGCTGAGTATCTCCCTGCTCGTGTCTACCACTTTCGACCTACAGGCGCGGCTGCTAGATGCCGCCGGACGGACGGTACACACGTTCAACATTAGCAAGCAAGCTGCTGAGCCCTTTACGACAATGCTTCCCGCCCTGCCCAGCGGGCTATACTCGCTGCAGCTGGCAGGCCCCAAAACCATTCTGTACACGCGCCGGCTGATGATTGAACAGTAGGCTATACCCACTCCCCATCAGTTTTAGCAGAAAGCAAAAGGCCCGTCCGGACAAACCGAACGGGCCTTTTGTGCACTATTTAAACCACCCTTACACGTCAAACTTGATGCCCTGGGCCAGCGGCAGCTGATCGGAGTAGTTGATAGTGTTGGTTTGGCGGCGCATGTAGATCTTCCAGGCGTCGGAGCCGGACTCCCGGCCTCCGCCGGTTTCCTTCTCGCCCCCGAAGGCCCCGCCGATTTCGGCGCCCGAGGTACCGATGTTCACGTTGGCAATGCCGCAGTCGGAGCCGGTAGCGGCCAGGAAAGCTTCGGCCTCGCGCATGTTCAAAGTGAAGATGCTCGACGACAGCCCCTGCTTCACGCCGTTCTGCAGCTCAATGGCCTCCTCTACCCCACCCGAGTACTTAATCAGGTAGAGGATGGGCGCGAAGGTTTCTTCCTGCACGGTGTGGTACTCGTTCTTGGCTTCCACCAACGCGGGCTGCACATAGGTGCCCGTAGCGTACTGCTCGCCTTCCAGCACCTGCCCGCCGGTCAGCAGGGTGCCGCCTTCGGCCTGCACGGCTGCCAGGGCCTTAGTGAAGCCTTCCACAGCCTGCTGGTCGATGAGCGGGCCGACCAGGTTGCCTTCCTGCAGGGGGTTGCCGATGGGCAGCTTGGGGTAAATGCTCAGCAGGCGGCTTTTCACGTCCTCGTAAATCGAGTCGTGGATGATGAGGCGGCGGGTGGTGGTGCAGCGCTGTCCGGCCGTGCCTACGGCTCCGAACACTACGGCACGCATGGCCATGTCGAGGTCGGCGTGCTGAGTCAGGATAATGGCGTTGTTGCCGCCCAGCTCCAGCAAAGCACGGCCCAGGCGGGCGCCTACTACCTCACCTACCTTTTTGCCCATGCGCGTCGAGCCGGTGGCCGAAACCAGAGGCACGCGGGTGTCGGCGGCCATGGCAGCACCAACTTCGGGACCACCAATGATGACGTTGAAGACGCCCTCGGGCAGCTCATTTTCGCGCAGCACGTCCTTGATAATGTGCTGCACGGCCACGGCCACCAGCGGGGTTTTCTCGGAGGGCTTCCAGATGCTCACGTCGCCGCAGACGGCGGCCAGCATGGCGTTCCAGCTCCACACAGCTACCGGGAAGTTGAAGGCCGAGATAATGCCGATAATGCCCAGCGGGTGGTACTGCTCATACATGCGGTGGGCGGGCCGCTCGGAGTGCATGGTCAGGCCGTGGAGTTGGCGCGAGAGGCCTACGGCAAAGTCGCAGATGTCAATCATTTCCTGCACTTCGCCCAGGCCTTCCTGCAGGATCTTGCCCATCTCGTAGCTCACCAGCTTGC
The DNA here is from genome assembly GCF_022919215.1 of Hymenobacter cellulosilyticus. NCBI lineage: Bacteria > Pseudomonadati > Bacteroidota > Cytophagia > Cytophagales > Hymenobacteraceae > Hymenobacter > Hymenobacter cellulosilyticus. Next base: position 3,625 of record NZ_CP095046.1, read on the forward strand.
CCAGGGGCTCCTTGTACTCGCGCAGCTTGTTGCCGATCTGCCGCACGATTTCGCCCCGCTTGGGAGCCGGCATCAGGCGCCAGGTTTTAAAGGCTTCCTGGGCCGTGCGCACCACCGTGTCGTAGTCGGCTTCGGTGGCCATGGCCACGGCGGCAATGCGGCGGCCATCGGTGGGCGAGGTGATGGTTTTGAGGTTCTGGCCGGCTCCGCCCCACTGCAAACCAGTGCTGTAGGCGGCGTTTTCGGCCTCCACGCCCAGCTCACGCAGCACTTGCTGAATGTTGTGCGGATCGTGCTCCTGCACGTCGGTGCCGGTGGCGGTGGCTTCTTCGATGGCGAGTTTCATGTCAGAGAAAGGTTGGATGGGAGGTTCTATTTTGGGGTGGAAAGGTACCGGACGTAAAGCTACCAAATTGCCGCGGGCCGGGCGACATAGGCGAGGTATCCTCGCTTTGCCTGCATTAGCTTCTACCTGCTCAGTCCGGCCAAGGCCGCCCGCGTGATGCTGGAGCAGGCAGCTCAAGGCTTAGAAATGTATCGTAATGGAAGCGGCAGAAATGCTTCGACAAACAGACGAAAGAGTAGGCATAACGGCTCAGTAGTGGCAAAATCCACAAAAAAGCCCCGCCAGAAACCTGGCGGGGCTTTTTACTAAATCGTGTGTCCTAGAAAGCTTACTCGGCCTGCCCAATGGGGTAGTACGCCTTGCGACCGTCGGGGTAGACGCCTTCCACCAGGGCACCCTGGTTTTCCTTGGCCGCTTCCAGCAGCTGCTGAGCGTCCTGGGGCTTGGTCACCTTGTTCTTGTCGATGCGGGTGATGATGAAGCCGTCGTCGATGCCGGTTTCCTTGAAGTTGGAACCCTTGATGCCGCTGATCTTCGCTCCACCCTCGATGCCAAGCTTGTTCATTTCCTGCCGGCTCACCGGGGCCAGCGTCGCGCCTTCATACTTGATGGACTTGGCCACCTCCTCGCGGATGATGTCGGTCGTGCCGGTCGAGTTACGCAGGGTAGCGTTTACCGTGCGCGAGTCGTTGCCGCGCAGCAGGGTCACCTTGATCTTGTCGCCAGGGCGGAAGCGGGCCACCTGCTCCTGCAGCTGCGAAGACGTATTCACCTTCACCCCGTTGATTTCGGTGATGATGTCGCCTTCCTTGATGCCAGCGTCGGCGGCGGCGCTGTTCTTGCCCATGCCCATCACGTACACGCCGTTCAGGGTAGCGAGCTTCTTCTCCGAAGCCAGCGTAGCGTCCACCTCGCGGATGTTCACGCCCAGCAGAGCGCGCTGCACCACTTTATACTTAAGCAGATCTTCTACCACCTTGCTCACAATAGAGCTGGGCACGGCGAAGGAATAACCCTCAAATGCGCCCGAGCGCGAAGCAATGGCCGAGTTAATGCCGATCAGGTCCCCGTTCAGGTTGACCAGCGCCCCACCCGAGTTGCCGGGGTTTACCACAGCGTCGGTCTGCAGGAACGACTCAATACCCATGTTGTCCTCGCGGCGCAGGATGTTGATGTTGCGTCCTTTGGCCGAGATAATACCGGCCGTCACGGTGGAGTTCAGGTTGAAGGGGTTGCCGACGGCCAGTACCCACTCCCCTACTTTCACGTTGTCGGAGTTGCCGTAGCGGATGAAGGGCAGGCTGGCGGCTTCTACTTTGAGCAAGGCCAAGTCGGTGGTGGGGTCAGCGCCCACGAGCTCGGCTTTGTACTTGCGCTTGTCGTCCAATACTACTTCAATCTTGTCGGCCTTATCAATCACGTGGTTATTGGTCACGATGTACCCATTGGCCGCGATGATAACGCCCGAGCCCGAGCCCACCGAAGGACCCGCCTGCGGCGAATGATACTGATCGTAGTCATCGCCGAAGAACTGGCGCAGGAAGGGGTCCATGCGCTGGGCACCGCTATTGCTGGCCTTGGGGGCGTACTCCGTCATTACGTGCACCACGGCGGGCGTTACGCTGGAGGCCGCGGCCACGAAGTTGAGGCCTTCGGGCACTACGTAGTCGCTCTTGCGCAACTCACTGGTGTACCGCACATTGGGGTCAGCCGCCACTACCTGATTGGCGTTGGTACGCTCAGGCTCCAGCAGCTTATACCCACCCACGGCCACACCGCCACCGAGGATGGCAGAACCGAGCAGGCCGAGCATCATTTGTTTTGCTTGCATGGGTAATAAAAAGATGGTTTTAGAAAAAAGACGATTGAATCTAAGACAGGAAAATGAGGCTTGAGTGAACCGCCGCTTTTCCTAACGCAGAAGATGCCGCGACAGGTATAGGGGTTGCATCAGGCTCCTTTTTATCTACAACACCAGGGCCAACAAAAAAGACACCACGCCGGGTGTCTTTTTTGCAGACGCTACGGGCGTTTATTGAATCTCAATATGATGTTTCGTCACCTTCTTGCTGTCAAAAGGCAGCTTCACGCGCAGAACACCATCGGTGAGCTGGGCCTCAATAGCAGTAATCTCGACCGTGTCGGGCAGGCGGAAAGACCGGGTGAAGGACCCATAGGCCATTTCCATGCGGCGGAACTTCGGACCGTTTTCCTCGGCTACCGGGGCTTTACGCTCTCCGCTAATTACGAGATTCCCGTCCTGAAAGTCAATCTTCACATCTTCCTTTACCACGCCGGGCAAAGCTAAGTGCAGCTCAAAACCTTGCTCCGACTCCAGAATGTCGGCCAGGGGGACGAAGCTCTGGGTGGGCTCGGCTACCGTGGGCAGCGTGTCGCGCAGCAAATCGTTCAGAACTTTATTGAAGGCGCGGGCAGGCCGCAGAGCAGGCTGGTTGTTATACAGGATAGTTGCCATGGTAGTAAGAACTTAGAGTTTGTTGTCAGAGGTTGTCAGTACCACTGTGGTACACCCCTACTCTATAAATTCTGTACCAGTCGGCTTACTTAGCCTAAGCAATGACAAAAAGTCTTATTCTAATAATATCAGAATTACCTAATATCAAACAAGATTTGATTTATTATCGATTAAAGCTCTTATAAGGCATAAACAAACAACCAGACTTAATGCCAATTTGACACTTAAGTACAAGTAAAACTGTCAAGCAGCACTAGTGCTGGGTGGGAAGCGGCTGCCACAGCTCCCTTTTGCCTGCATTCAGCGTCAGGCGCAGATCCAAACCTAGTAGCGGGGTGCGCAGGTTGGTGCGGCCACCGCCCACCTGTCGGCCCGAAGCATCAAACTGGGCCAGGGTGTTGAGGTACTGCGTCTGTGAGGCTGTCCAAAGCGTAATGTCCAGCTCAGGGGAGAAACGCACACCCACCTCGGCCCGCAGGTTGCCAAAGTCCACGACCCGCTCCTTGGCTTGGTCTTCGTCGCGCTGCAGGCGCAGGTAGGCCGCTGCTTCGTAGGCCAGGCGGGGGCTTAGGGTTAATGCCTCACCCAACACAAAACTCCGCTCCACATCCAGGCGCAGGCGGCCCAGGGCGCGGTCTTTTACTTCGCTGCCATCGTACTGCTGAAAGCTAATGCCGTACTCAGTCCCCAGGCGCTGGCCGAAGCTATACTTACCCACTATGCTGCGGTGACGCAGCAACAGGCCGGGAACTACCCGCCGGGCTGCCCGATAAAGTCGCCCAGGCCTTCTGCTCCACTGAACAAGGTGCGCAGCGTGGCGCCCCCGCTCCACCGCTCGTTCCAGAAGTACTCGTAGCCCAGGCGCAGCTGCCCGCCCCCGGAGCCGTTGCCGCTTCCCTGCGGGAATACTACCCGGTTGTAGCTGGCTAGCACGTAGTCGCGCGCGTGCCAGGGCACTTCCACCTGCAGCTCGGGCACCAGTATCAGGTCCTGATTGACGCGCCGCTGGGCCTGAGCCGCTGTGGCCGCACCAACAATACCAGTGAGCAGCAGGAATCGGAGAAAAGTGCGCATGGCAACCGGCAAATCGGGAAAGTATAACAAGTAAAAAAGCCGCGGGATGCTACTGGGCCAACTCCTGCACCGTAAGCCAGGCCATCAGTCCCGGCCCCACCTCCAGGGCCTTGGGGTCAATGTCGAAGGTGGGCGTGTGCACCGAAGAGGCGTTGCGGCCGTCGGCGCTGCGGGTGCCTAGCCGGTAAAAGCAGGCATCGGCTACCTGGGAGTAGTAGGCAAAGTCTTCGGCGGCCATCCACTGGTCCAGCTCCACCACGTTTTCGGCACCCAGGTAGGCCTCGGCGGCGGCGCGGGTGCGGGCCGTCAGGGCGGGCTCGTTTTCCAGGTACGGGTAGCCGTAGCGGATTTCCAGCTCGGCCGTGGCTCCCATCGACTCAGCCAGCCCTTCGACCAGCTTGCGCAGGTGGCCGTGGGCTTCGCGACGCCAGTCCTCGTTTAGCGTCCGGAACGTGCCCTCGATGTAGACCTCGTTGGGAATAACGTTGGTGGCTCCGTTGGCAATAACTTTACCAAAGGACAGCACGGAAGGCAGCTTGGGACTGGCCCGGCGGCTTACAATCTGCTGAGCGGCCACGATGATGTGGGCCGCTACCAGCACGGGGTCCACGTTCTGCTCGGGCATGGCTCCGTGGCCGCCTTTGCCGCGCACGGTCAGATACAGCTCGTCGGTGCTGGCCATGTAGCGGCCGGCGCGCAAGCCTACCTTGCCGGCGGGCAGCATCGGGAATACGTGCTGGCCCAATACGCTGGCCGGCTTGGGATTTTCGAGTACGCCTTCCTTAATCATCAAGGATGCGCCACCGGGCAGCAGCTCTTCGCCGGGCTGGAAAATCAGCTTCACGGTGCCCTCAAACTCGTCGCGCAGCTGGCTTAGAATCCGGGCCGCGCCGAGCAGAGACGCCGTGTGCACGTCGTGGCCGCAGGCGTGCATTACGCCCGGGTTGGTCGACTTATATGCCACCTCATTTTTCTCCTGAATGGGCAGCGCGTCGAGGTCGGCACGCAGGGCCACGGTGCGGGAGCCGGGGTTGCGGCCTTCGATGAGGGCTACCACGCCGGTATTAGCCAGGTATTGAGGCTCCAAGCCCATAGTCCGCAGCTGCTCGGTAACGAAGGCGGCCGTATTGACTTCCTCGAAGGACAGCTCCGGGTGGGCGTGCAAATGCTGACGCACGGCGTTGGTATCCGCGGCGGCCGAGGCAGCCAGGGACTTGATTTTCTGTAGCACGGATTCGGCGGAAGACATAGGCGCGCGGCTTGAAAAGACGGTACTAAAGGAAAGCAGCCCACCGGACGGGCAGCCCGCAAAAGTACATTGCGAAAACCCGTTAGCAACGACCCGCCGGAATTAGCCCGGTCCTTTGTGCCAGCGGCGGGCCCCTCCGCTGGAGAAGCCCGCCGCTGAACTTGGCGCCAAAGCCGGATGCCGCAGCCTAAAAGGTCGTTTTGTTGAGCACCACCTGAGCCGACTGTAGCTCCGCCTTGGGCGCAATGGGCCGGATGCGCAGCATGGCCTGCTCGGCTTCCAGACGGGTCAGGTAGTCGCCAACCCAGAGGCGGAACACGGGCTGCTTGAAGGTAATGTAGTCGGTTTCCTCGGGGTAGCGGCTGATGATGGCACGCCGAATAGCCATGGCCTGCTCCCGCTCCAACCCCACGTAGGCCAGGATGCGGAAACCCTGGGCATACTTCACGTTCTGGTTGGTGTAGGACTGGTCGCGCAGACGCTGCTCAATCTGGGGGTTGACGTGGGCCGTGGGCGTAATCGGGGCGCGGTTGACGGGCGGGGCCGGCAAGCCGGTGGTTTTGGGCGGCGTGAATACCGGCCGGAACCGGCTCAGATCTTCGGGGCCGCCTGGGTAGTGGGTTTACGGGTGGTGTCGGGGGTGGCTACGGCACCGGTGCGGGCCGGAGCGGAAGAGGCGCAAGCCGCCAACGACAGGAAAGAGGAAAGCAGGAGCACGTTACGAACTAGGTGTATCATTTTCTTCCAGCAAAGCTAGGCTATTCGAGGAACCCAGCCGGTCGGCGCCGGCCATTACCAGGGCCAGAGCGGCCGTGCGGGTGCGGATGCCGCCGGCCGCCTTGATACGCATGTGGGCCGGCAAATGACGACGCATCAGCTCAATATCTTCCACCGAAGCGCCCCGGCTGGCAAAGCCCGTGGAGGTCTTCACGAAGTCGGCTCCAGCCGACTCGCAGAGCTGGCAGGCAGTGATAATTTCGTCGGGGGTGAGCAGGGCCGTTTCGATGATAACCTTGAGCAGGGCTTTCTTCACGTGACAGAGCTCGGCCAGCTGCCCGATTTCGTCCTGCACCTCCGTCAGCCGGCCCGACTTAAAGGCGGCCACGTTGATGACCATGTCGATTTCGGTGGCGCCGTCGGCCAAGGCCTGGTGGGTTTCGAAGAACTTAACCTTGGTAATCTGGTAGCCCAGCGGGAAGCCGACCACGGTGCAGACGGGCACGCCGGAGCCCTGGAGCCGCTCGGCGGCGAAGCGCACGTAGCAGGGCGGCACGCATACGGAAGCAAACCGGGCCTGGGCGGCTTCCTGGCAAAGCTGGGCAATCTGGGCTTCCGTGGCATCGGGCCGCAGCAGGGTGTGGTCGATGCGGGAGGCTAAGCCAGTAGTAGAGTTTTGACTCATAGAGCGGGGTGGGAGGTAAAACAAAGAGTGGCAGACAGCTTCTTGCAAAGCCGCCTGCCACTACCTACTACTCATTTTCCGGAGAGTCGGAGAAATGAGGTAAAGTTCAGATGTAAGGCAAAGGGCAAACCGCCCGGCACAAAGATAGTGCCGCCCCTACTCCACCTTCAGCTTAGCCATCCGCACAGGCTGGCCGGGGGTGTCCGCCTGCAGCACGTAGAGGCCGGGCGCTACGCCCTGCACCGACAGTACCGCGCCGGTAGCCGTGCGCACCCTGCGGCCTAGGGCATCAGTCAGGGTGAGCGTGGTAGTGGCCGTAGCCGCAGGCACCTGCACGCTGGTGCGGGCCGGGTTGGGGTAGATAGCCAAGGCGGCCGCCGCGGCTGGGGCACGCGAAGCTAACACTGTGTTATCTTGGATGGAAGCCCAAAAGCTTGCCGTAGCGTTATACGGGATGCTAACATCCATGGAGAGGGAACCAAACTCAGCATAGCCAAAGACGGCTCCGCCCAGGTATACCTGCCCGTAGCTGTTAGCCGCGAAAGACCGGATGGGCGCCCAAGTGGTCTTGGTAATAAACTGCATCCAGGCCTTCGTAGCACTAGTGCCGTTATCCGTAAAGCGCCCTATGCCCCGTTGCCCATTCCCGTAGGACCCGCCACGTACACGGCTGGTCCCTGCACCACTAACTTTTGGACTTCGTCCTTGTAACCGTTGCCGAGGGGCATTGACCACACGAAGCTGCTGCTGGCGCCCGCGTCGACCAGCTTCGTCACAAACCCATCCCCATTCGTATAATTTTTGGTGGTCAGCGTTTGATTACCGATCAGGCTGGAACCATAAAACTCTCCCCCTACATACACATTCGCCCCACCCACGGCCACGACATTGGCATAGGCATTACCCGGGCCGCCTATCTGCTGTACCCACGTAAAGGAAGGAGCAGTACCTGAATCAGTCAGCTTTACTACGTACCCGTTAAAATTGCTGTTGCTCGTCAGGGTAGTAGCCCCAAAAGTAGCTTGGCCACCAAAATGGCCGCTCACGTACACGTTGCTGCCGCTGGCCGCTACCCCGCGGGCGGAGGCACCTAAACCGCGAAACCAGTTGGGTGTGGCCGCCATGCCGGTGTCCGTGAGTCGCAGCAGGTAGCCACCGTCGTTGGTCAGCGTCTGACCGGCAATGGTAACCGTGCCTTTCAAGTACCCCACGGCGTAGAGGTTAGCCCCGCTGACGGCCAGATTACCAATGCCCCCCACGGGCAGGTGCTGGGCCCAATTGACGGTGGCCCCAGTGCTGGTATCGGTGACCCGGGCCAGAAACTGGCCTTCTTCGGCCACGGTGGTGTTCCCCAGGGTGGCCCCAGTGCCGCAGGTGCCAGCCAGATAGATACCATCCGGCCCCAGGGCTATGGTCGTGGCCACATCATTAGTCAGACTACCCAAGCGCTGCGCCCACACAAACGAGTTGGTAGTACGGCTCCACTTAGCAATGAATAGATCATCACGGTCTACACCCGTGCCCTGGCTGGTGAGCGTGGTGTTGCCGAAGCTAACGGTGCCGGCAAACTCACCGGCCATGTACACGTCGCCGGCCGCGTTGACAACGGTGGCAGTAGCAATGGCTTCCCCTTGTGGGCTGGTGGTTTTTTTGAAGCTTCTTGCGAAGCTCCAGGTGGGAGCCTGGGCCTGCACGGCGGTTGGGGCCAAGCCTAGGGCCAGCAGGCCCAGCAGGAACAGTCGGCTTGGCCAGCTTGCCCGCGAAGAATAGGTGTGTTGCATAGTAAGAAGATAAAAGCGTGAAAAAGGGAATACTTGGATAAGCCTGAGCAGAGGGAGCAGAAGCAGAAGCGGCGTGCTCAGTGGCCCGCCCAAAAGGAAGTGTTGGCCGGCCGGTGCGGTTCTTTTTCAAACGCCCCACGGCCGGGTAACGGAGCGAAACAGGGGCGGACGATAATAACTAGAAAACGTTTTTACCAGTCCATGCGGACAACCCTGCCCTACTCCACCTTCAGCTTAGCCATCCGCACAGGCTGGCCGGGAGTGGCGGCCCGTAGCACGTAGAGGCCGGGCGCTACGCCCTGCACCGAGAGTGCCGCGCCGGTAGCCGTGCGCACCGAGCGGCCCAGGGCATCGGTCAGGGTGAGCGTGGTAGCCATCGTGGCCGCAGGTACCTGTACGCTGGTGCGGGCCGGGTTGGGGTAGATAGCCAGGCCCGCCGCCGCGGCCGAAGTAGAGGAAGCCAGCACGGTGTTATCCTGGATGGAAGCCCAGAAGTTCGCCATAGCGTTATACGGAATGTTGATTGTTAGTGGGAGGGAGCCAAACTCGGCATAGCCAGAAACGCTTCCGCCCAGGTATACCTGACCGTAGCTGTTAGCCGCAAGGGACCGAATAGGCGCATGGATAGATTTCCTGATAAACTCCATCCACGCCTTCGTAGCACTCGTTCCGTTATCCGTAAAACGCCCTACGCACGAGTTGCCCGTTCCCGTTGGACCGGCCACGTACACGGCTGGTCCCTGCACCACTAACTTTTGGACTTCGTCCTTATATCCGTTGTTGATGGGCATTGCCCACATGAAGCTGCTGCTAGGGCCCGCGTCGGTCAGCTTCGTCACAAATCCCCCGAGATTAGTATAGTTATTGGTGGTCAGCGTTTGATTACCGATCCGACTGGAACCCAGAAACTCTCCCCCTACGTACACACTCGTCCCGCTCACGGCCACGGCATTGGCAATGGCATTATCCGGGCCACCCATCTGTTGTACCCAGTTGAAAGCAGGAGCAGCGGTATCCGAATCGGTCAGCTTTACCACATATCCGTTACGATAAGCGTTGCTCGTCAGGGTAGTAGTCCCAAAGGTAGCCTGGCCGCCAAAAGAGCCACTCACGTACACGCTGCTGCCGCTGACCGCTACATCACTAGCAACATTACCCAGACTGCGAATCCAGCTGGGAGTAGCCGCCGTACCCGTATCCGTGAGTCGCAGCAGGTAGCCCCCGTCGTGTGTCAGCGTCTGACCAGCCACGGTAACCGTGCCTTTCATGTACCCCGTGGCGTAGAGGTTGGACCCGCTGACAGCCAGTTTGCCAATGCCCCCCAGGGAATGGTGCTGGGCCCAGCGGACGGTGGCCCCGGTGCCCGTATCGGTAACCCGGGCCAGAAACTGGCCCTCTTCGGCCACGGTGACGTTCCCGAAAGTAGCCCCCCTGCCACAGGTGCCGGCGAGGTACACGCCATCTGGCCCCAGGGCTATGGCCAGGGCCGCATCATCGGTCAGACCACTCAGGCGCTGCGCCCACACAAACGAGTTAGTGGTACGACTCCACTTGGCAATAAATAAATCATTAAAGTAGGCTGTACCAGTGCCTTGGCTGGTGAGCGTAGTGCTGCCCAGGGTAACGGTGCCGGCAAACCCACCGGCCACATACACGTCGCCGGCCGCGTTGGCCACGGTGGCAGTAACCAGGGCCTCCCCTTGTGGGCTCGTGCTCTTTTTCAGGTTGGTGACGAAGTTCCAGGTGGGAGCCTGGGCCTGCACGGCGGATGGGGCCAGACCCAAGGTCAGCAGGCCCAGCAGGAACAGCCGGCTTGGCCAGGTTGCCCGCGAAGAATAGGTGTGTTGCATAGTAAGAAGATAAAAGCGTGGAAAAGGGAATACTGGGGTAAGCCGAAGAGGAAGTAATGCAAGTAGGAACGGTGGGCTCGTTGGCCGCCCGAAAGGAAGAACAAGCCGGCCGATTCGCGGCTTTGCCAAACACCCCCGCCCCACGGCCGGGCAACGGGGACAAATCAGGACTGGTACTGGCTAAGGAGTCATATTACTGTACAATGCGGGCCTTCACGGCCGAATACTGGGGCTCGGTGGTAGAGCCCAGCAGGGCCGCGGCCTTCACGAATACCTTGGTGCCCGACTCGAACGGGCCGAGCTGCCGCTCCCGCCCGCCGCCGGTGGCCACCAGCCAGTGCTCCTCGGGCAGCTTGGCATCGGTGGAGTAGCGCAGCAGGTTTTGGATAGTCCCCGTGGGGCGCGAGAATTTTACCAGTACACAGCCCGGCTGGGAGCCGTCGAGTAGGTCGATGCCCATGAGGGCCTCGGGGCCGGCTGCTTCTGGGTGAGGCCGCCGGTGCTGCCGTTCTCGGCCAGGGTGAGGCCACTGGAAAGCAGGGCGGGCTCGTTGGCGGGATAGTCGAGGTTGAGGCGCTTGGCCAGCCGGCCCAGCTCCCGGAGTACCGTCGTGCGCAGCTCGTCGCGGTGGGCCGTCTGGGCGGGTGTGGGGTAGTCGGTGGCGGCCACGTCGGCGTCGAGGGCGGCTACGGCCGTGGCCAGGGCTTTGGTCAGGCTTCTACCGTCGGCGACAAAGAGGCTGGCCTCGGTTTGGCGCACTACGCTGTGAGCCAGGGGCGAAACGGCATCGTAGGAGAGCCGGTTGTAATCTTCAATAAGCTTGGGCTTACGCATAAAATAAGAAGAAAGTGGTGGGATAAATCAACGCGCAATAGGTAGGATAAGGTGAACAGTAACAGGCCTCTAAGGTGTATATAATTCCCAGGATATAGACACCTGCGCTCAATATTTTTTTACGTACCAGGATGGGCTACCAACTGACTAGCCCTGGCAATCCACAACGGCCTTCGGCGAACTGCCAACGGCTCGTTGGCACCTCCCAGCAAGGCATTGTGTATCCGCAATGAGTCGTTGGGGAACCGCATTGTTCTGTCGGCAGGTCATAGCTGGCAGACAAGCATCAACAAGTGCCCGTTGGGTCTTCGCAATACTCTGTTGTGAACCCGCAACGGCTGGTTGACAATCCACAAGAAGACGTTGCGGAATGCCAACCAGCCGTTGCGACCTTACAAAAGAACGTTGTCTGTTAGCCAGCTATTGTGCCAGACTACGGGGGCAGCCCGTCTCTACTCCACCACGAGGCGGGCCGTGCGCAAGGGCTGGCCGGGCGTCGTGGCCTGCAACACGTAGAGGCCGGGCGCTACGCCCTGCACTGGCAGTACCGTGCCAGAGGCCGTACGCACTGTGCGGCCCGTGGCATCCAGCAGAGTAAGTGTGGTAGCGGCCGTGGCCTCGGGTACACGCACGCTAGTGCGGGCCGGGTTCGGCCACAAGCTCAGCTCTGGGCGGGCCGTGGCCGGAGCCGTAGCGGTTATAGTGTTGTCCTGTAGGGCGGCCAGATAGCCAACCAGCCCTATAGCAGGACTGATTACCGTTTGACTGCCGAAGGTAGCCCGGTCATAAATTGCACCGGCGGCATAGACATTGGTACCAACCAAGGCCAGGCCCAGCAGGCTGTCGTCTCCTACCCCACCCCCACGTTGCGCCCAGCTATAGTCGGCAGAGCTGCCGCTGTCAATAAGCTTGGCGACGAATAAGTCTGTCCCGCCGGCACTGGTCAGCACAGTTGAGCCAAAGCTTGCTGTTGATCCATACGCATCGAAAGTACCTCCCACGTACACATTGGAACCTGCTACCACGACCCGGGTAGCTTCGTCATCACTCGAACTGCCGGCTTGCTTGGCCCAGATAAAGCCAGCCGACGAGCCGGTATCCGTTAGTTTGGTAACAAATACGTCGGAGGTAGTGATGGAAGGAGACCCACTGGCCCGACTTGTCATGGAGAGATTGTCAAAATTGGCCGTTCCACTGAATTGCCCCACTACATATACATTGGCTCCTACCACCGTCATTGCACTCGCGCGGACAAAGCCCTTCGCTTGTTGGACCCAGCCAAAGTTGCCGCCACTGCCCGTATCCGTAAACTTGGTGATGAACATACTACGTGAAGGAACCGCCACATTCTGGTTGCCAAAATCCACTTCCGTGCTGGTCAGCGTACCGGCCATGTAGATACTGGTTCCACTCACGGCCAGCGCGGAGGCAACATCCGTATCGTATCCTCCGGCACGCTGGGCCCAGGCAAATGAGCAGGTACTACCCGCATCGGTGAGCTTGGTGAGGAATATGTTCCGGCGGCCACGTTTGCCAAGAGTGATACCGCCGAAAAGTATTGGTGTGGTGCCCTGATAGTCGGAGCTGTAATACCCAGCCATATACACGTCCGTACCCCTCACGGCCAGGGCCGTAGCAACATCTTCCGACGGTCCGCCGGCATACTGGGCCCACTCAAACTGAGCAGCAGTACCCGTATCCGTCAGCTTAGCAATGAAGGCATCGGCGCCCTGCCAAGTAGTATTCCTGTTGGGGTTAACCAAATCTGTGTTACCAAACTGCACAGTACCCCCAAAGCGCCCGGCAATGTAAACGCTGTTCCCGTTCACAGCTATTGTATTGACCTCGGCGTAGCCAGTTCCGCCGGCTTTTTGCGCCCATACGAAGCTATTGCTAACCGTGCTCCATTTGGCCACGAATAGGTACGCGCTACTGATGCCATTACCGGTCAGGGTAATATTGCCGAAGGTGGCGCTGCCGTAATACGTGCCGGATATGTAGATATTCCCGCTGGCATCACTCGTCGTGGCTCTTACCTCAGACCGGATAGCGCCAGTACCCATTGCCATTTGCCAAGCGGGAGCCTGGGCCTGGGCTGCCTGGGCTGCAAACAGCCCTGTAATCAGCACACTAAGTATTCGAATCAGTACCGTTTTTTTCATAGTAGGTCAAGTTATTATTCCTGAAGGCAAGGTAAGTAACTTGAATGATTCCTTTCGATTACTATATTATTTCGGCAGCACTTCGGCCTATGATTCGGTCAATAAAACCGTAGAGTTGCTAGGGATTACCAACAAAAAACCCGGCCTTGAGAGCCGGGTTCTGTGTCTACTACTGCTGAAGCTTACTTAGTCAACCAGCACGCAGCGCTCGTTGAGCAGGTCGTCTTCCACACTCTTGTACTTCACATCGCGCACGATGCGGCCGTCCATGTACTGCACGTTCACCTTCTCGTTGCGGTTGGCTACTTTCTGGCTGCGCACGGGCACCTGCTTTTCGGCTACCGGCACGTCGGCCGGGCCCATGTCTTCCGGACCAGCACCGAGCGACACCGAGGAAACTTCCTTCTGGGCCTTCAGCTTGGGAGCGGGAGCCGGGGCGGGCAGTTCGTCTTCCACGAAGTACTCCACCTCGTCGGTGTGGCCGGCTTCCTGGTTCATGGGCACATCGGCCTTGAACAGGAAGGACACGGTTTCCTCGTTTACCTTGCCAATCATCTGTTTGAAGAGCTCAAACGACTCGAACTTGTAAACCAGCAGCGGGTCTTTCTGCTCGTAGACGGCGTTCTGCACTACCTGCTTCAGGTCGTCCATGGCACGCAGGTGCTTGGTCCAGGCCTCGTCGATGATGGCCAGCACCACTACTTTTTCCATGCCGCGGATGGCCTCGTGGCCGCCGTTGGCCTGGGCCTTGCGCAGGTTGGCCACGGCCGTTACCTGCTTGCGGCCGTCGGTAAACGGAATGGCAATGTTCTCGTAGGGGCGTTGTTGCTCAGCAGGTCGTTCACCAGCGGCAGGGTGTTGCCGGCAATGTGCTCGTTCTTGCTGTGGTAATAGCCCATGGCCTCATCGTAGAGCTTCTGCACCAGGGCCGGAGCCTGCATCGAGCTGAATACCTGCGGGGTGATGTAGGTATCGTAGCCAAACACGCGGATGATGGCCAGCTTGAAGTCTTCGTAGTCGCCCGATACCTTATGGCCCATTACCACGTCTTCGCAGACGTCGTAGATCATATTCCAGATGTCCAGCTCCAGACGCTCGCCAAACAGGGCGTTGCGGCGGCGCTTGTAGACCACCTCACGCTGGGCGTTCATCACGTCGTCGTACTCCAGCAGGCGCTTGCGGGTGCCGAAGTTGTTTTCCTCCACTTTCTTCTGAGCCCGCTCGATGCTGCTCGTAATCATGGAGTGCTGAATTACCTCGCCTTCTTCCAGACCCATACGGTCCATGAGCTTGGCAATCCGGTCGGAGCCGAACAGGCGCATCAGGTTGTCTTCCAACGACACGAAGAACTGCGAGGAGCCCGGGTCGCCCTGACGACCGGCCCGACCGCGCAGCTGCCGGTCGACGCGGCGTGACTCGTGACGCTCGGTACCGATGATGGCCAGACCACCCGATTCCTTGGAAGTTTCGCGCAGCTTGATGTCGGTACCACGGCCGGCCATGTTGGTGGCAATGGTCACGGTGCCGGGGTAGCCGGCAGCGGCCACAATCTCGGCTTCGCGCTGGTTTTGCTTGGCGTTCAAAACCTGGTGAGGAATGCTACGCAGCTTGAGCATGCGGCTTACCAGCTCCGAAATTTCGACCGACGTCGTACCCACCAGTACCGGACGGCCGGCTTTCACCAGCGTCTGGATTTCCTCGGCTACGGCGTTGTACTTCTCGCGCACGGTCTTGTAGACCTTGTCGTGCTCGTCTTTGCGGGAAATGCCGCGGTTGGTGGGAATCACCACCACGTCCAGCTTATAGATTTCCCAGAATTCGCCGGCTTCCGTTTCGGCCGTACCCGTCATGCCCGAAAGCTTGTGGTACATGCGGAAGTAGTTCTGCAGCGTAACGGTAGCGTAGGTCTGGGTGGCGTCTTCCACGCGCACGTTTTCCTTGGCCTCAATAGCCTGGTGCAAGCCGTCGGAGTAGCGGCGACCTTCCATCACGCGGCCAGTCTGCTCATCCACGATTTTCACCTTGCCATCCTCGGTCAGAATGTACTGGTCGTCGCGCTCAAACAGGGTGTACGCCTTCAGCAGCTGGTTCACGGTGTGTACCCGCTCCGACTTCTCGTTGTAGTCGGCCATGAGCTGCTCCTTCTGGTGCAGCTTGTCCTCGTTGCTGATGGCCTTGTTGTTCTCGATGGCCGCAATTTCCATCCCGATGTCGGGCATGATGAACAGGTGCGGGTCTTCGCCCTGGCCGGTAATCAGGTCAATGCCTTTTTCGGTCAGCTCAATCTGGTTGTTCTTCTCATCAATAGTGAAGAACAAGGGTAAATCGGCTTCGGGCATCATGCGGGAGTTGTCCTGCAGGAAGTGGTTTTCCACCTTTTGCAGCACGGCTCGCACGCCAGTTTCCGACAAAAACTTAATCAGGGGCTTGCTCTTGGGCAGGCCGCGGTAAGCGCGGAACAAAGCCAGACCGCCTTCCCCTTCTTTCACACCGTCTTTGCCTTCCTTGATGAGCTTACGAGCCTGCACCAGGTAGTTCTGCACCAGCTTGCGCTGCTCATCCACTAGAAGCTGAATCCGGGGCTTGAGCTGGTAGAACTCGTGCACGTCGCCGCGGGGCACGGGGCCCGAGATAATGAGCGGGGTCCGGGCGTCGTCAATCAGCACGGAGTCCACTTCGTCGACCATGGCATAGTGGTGCTTGCGCTGCACCAGCTCGCTGGTTTCGCGGGCCATATTGTCGCGCAGGTAGTCGAAGCCGAACTCGTTGTTGGTGCCGTAGGTAATGTCGGCGGCGTAAGCCTTGCGGCGGGCATCGGTGTTGGGCTGGTGCTTGTCGATGCAGTCCACGGTAATCTTGTGGAACTCGAACAAGGGCGCATTCCACTCAGAGTCACGCTTGGCCAGGTAGTCGTTTACCGTTACCACGTGCACGCCGCGACGGGCCAGGGCATTGAGGAACGAGGGCAGGGTCGACACCAGGGTTTTACCTTCACCGGTGGCCATTTCGGCAATCTTGCCCTGGTGCAGCGCTACGCCGCCAATGAGCTGCACGTCGTAGTGCACCATGTCCCAGGTGATTTCGGCGCCGGCGGCCGTCCACTTGTTGGCCCAGATGGCCTTGTCACCCTGAATGGTGACGTTGTTCTTGCGCGCGGCAATTTCGCGGTCAAAGTCGGTAGCGGTAACCACCAGCTGCCCGTTCTGGGTGTAGCGGCGGGCCGTTTCTTTTACAATAGCAAAGGCGGTGGGCAGCACCTGCAACAACACTACTTCGAGCTCCTTATTGCGCTGCTTTTCCAGGGCGTCAATCTGGTCGAAAACCTGCTCCTTCTGCGTGATATCGAGGCTGGTATCCTCGTTGATACGCTGGTGCAGGGCCCCAATCTGGTCGTCGATGCCCTTGAGGTGCGCGTCGATGCGGCTGCGCACGTCGTCGGTGTGCTGGCGGAGCTCATCGTCGGATAGCTGTGCCAGTTTGGCATATTCGGCATTAACGAGTGCCACATACGGGATAATCTCCTTCAAGTCCCGGTCCGATTTGGTCCCGAAAATCTTGGCGACGGTCTTCCCAAAAAAATCAAACATGCTGCTAGTTTTTAACTGAAACGCCGGGGCGTACTCCAAATTTACGGCGTTTTTTGGGAATTCCCCGGCCATAGCGTCGCTCCGACCCATTAAACGACAAAACCCCGCCACCTCAAAGAGTGTGCGGGGTTTCAACGAAAGAAAAGATGTCAGGTATTTTGGGGTCGAAAGGGCGGTATATGCTAAAAATGACGCGGTTTGAAGCTTAGGAGGCTACGGCCATCGGCTCTTCCGGCGTGTTGCGCAGCGTGTGCATCATTTCGTTGACGCAGCCGTGCAAGCGGTGTTCCACGCTCGGCAGTAGGTTGCCCTGTTTGCTGCCCAGGACGCTATACACCGGCCGGGCGGCGGCTAAGCCAAACTTCTGCATGGATTTCGGCACCACGAAGGAAGTATCCATACCGCCCATATCGGCGGCCAGGCGCGCCAGGTCGGCCCAGGTGAAGGAGCCCTGGTTGGCCAAGTGCCATACGCCCCGCTCCTCGTCGATGAGCAGATCCAGGGACACGTTCACCAGATCGGGTACGAAGGTGGGTGAGATGAGCACGTCGTCGGCGGCTTCGAAAGCCTGCTTCTGGTGCCCGGCTTTCAGGGCATGATACACGAAGTTGTATTCGTCCCAGGGCCCGAAAAACGCGCTGGTTCGCACTACCAGGGCGTTAGACATGCAATGCAGCACATCCTTTTCGGCCAGGCGCTTGCTGTTGCCATACACGTTCAGCGGCCGAGGCGTATCACTTTCCACGTAAGCCGCCGACTTATTCCCATCAAACACCAGGTCGGAAGAGAAAGTCAGGAAGTGAATGTCGCGGTAGGCGCAGGCCGCAGCCAGAATAGCCGGTCCGGTGGTGTTTTCGCGGTAGCAGCGGGCAAAGTCCTTTTCGGCCTCGTCCACCTTCACATAGCCGGCCGTGTTGACTACTGCCCAAGGATTGTATTGCGTTAGGGCACGCTCTACCGACTGCGGGTCGGTAATATCCAGTTCCTGGCGGCTCAGTGCTACGGTTTCGATGCCGCGAATAGCACAGATACGCTGAAAAGCCCGGCCCAGCGTGCCATTAGCACCGGTAATGAGCAGGGGTTGGACGGGCGCCTGGATGGAGCCCGGACTCAGATCATTCGAATCAAGTATTTTCATAGCTTAGGTGGTAGGGTTGGAAGTAGGGCTCAGATGGTGGTAAATGAAACGGTCGTCCCGTTCCCACCATCCTTTGTTCTGTAGCAGCGGGTGATGGTAATGTCCCTCAGTGGCCAGGGCTTTTACCATTTTAAACAAAGCCGTTTTGCGGGGCTGACCGCCACGCATATCGAAGACGCCGCTTTCGTAAAAAGCTCCTTCCTGGGTTAGTAGCGTGTTCCAGTCGTAAGCGCCGAGCAAGGACCAGATGGTGATGGCGCGTATATCTACGCCTTCGGCCTTGAGCTGGTTAGCCGCATCCCAGGCGTATTGTACCCAGCGCATCTGCTCCTCGCGGGTGCAGTCGAGGTGAACTTCAGTAATGGCAAGAGGAATGTGGTACCGTTCCCAGGCCTCCAGCAGCAGATCGTGGAGGCCGGCCGTTTGTACTAGGCGCACCCGTACGGCCTCTACGTCGGCATAGTCCACGCGGGCTTCGCTCTGGCAGAGGTGGTGGGCCGGGAAGTACTGGTGATTTTCGTCCAGAAACCGCTCACTGGTCACGTAGTGATTGATACCCAGGATATCCGGAGGTAGCGGGTTCTTGACCAAGTCCAGCAGTTCGCGCTGGGAGGCGCCGTGCTGGCGCAGGTAATGCCACAACGGGTGCTGCTGATCCAGCTTGCCGCAGAGCAGATCAAAGGTGAGCCAGCGCCGGTTGTTTTCAAACTCGGCCTGATCAGCCAGCTTGGGTGTGCAGTGAGTTTTGCCCAGGTCCTCGGTTTGCACCAGCAGCGCGTCGGGGGTTATTTCCCGAATGGCTTGCATGGCGGCCCGGGTACCCTTGATGTGGTTTAGCTGAATCCGAACAAAGGTTTTGTCGTCCAGCGCATGCGGGTACCAGATGCCGTAGAGGCCACTGAAGCGGGCCGTCGTGAGCGGCTCGTTGACGGGCGTGTAGTGCTTGATCCAGGGGTAGCGCTCGGCTACCATGCGGGCAAAGCGCGCCAGTTGGGGCACAAAGTTCTTTTTGTTGAGGGCCGTGTAACGCGGGCCGCTGCCGTGGTGCAGCAGCGTCACTATCGGGTCGATGCCCAATTCCTGGAGCTTGGCCATACGCTCATCGGTCCAGGTCCAGTCGGGGTTATCAAGACTTTCGGGCGCTACTTGTTCCCACAGGATAGGGTAACGAAGCTTGCGGATACCTAGCTCGGCAAACAGGTTTAAGTCTTCGATGCGGGTGCGGTGCCCACTACTCACGAGCTGGTCGGTATACCCGTTGCCAACCCGCCGAATGGTACACTCTACCCCGCCCCATACTTCTACATTCTCCATCACAGTTTGTGGTTCGTGGTAGGATACCGGTCTTACTATATTGTTCAGTTAAGACCGGCTAAAAACAGTACTGTCATCCTGCGCAGCCTTACAGTTCTGTTTAAGGCCCTGATCAACTCAGATTGCCGAAAAAAGTGCTGCTTGCTGCGCAGGATGACAGTACACCTGCGGCCGACTTGCGTCGGTTGTATCTAAAAACTATTCTTTAGCAGGGTCACGGGGAACAAGCTTCTCCATGATGGAGGTAGAACCCGTGATGGAAGGCTTGTCGGCCACCTTTTCAACTTTGTCGGTGAGCTTCTTGTACAACGTCAGGGCCTGGGCTACTACCTGGTCCATGTTGTAGTACTTGTAAGTCGCCAAGCGGCCTACGAAGTGCACGTTGGGCGTCTCGTCGGCCAGTTTCTTGTACATGTTGTACAACTCGGCGTTTTCGAGGCGTGGAATTGGATAGTAAGGGTCGCCTTCTGCTTTGGGATATTCGTACACCACGCTGGTCTTGGGGTGCTGCTGGCCCGTCAGGGCCTTGAACTCCGTGATGCGGGTATAGAGGTGCTCGTTGGGGTAGTTTACTACCGGCGCGGCCAAGAACTTCTCGGTGTTCAGCGTCTCGTGCTTGAACTCGAGCGAACGGTAAGGCAGCTTGCCAAACTTGAAGTCGAAGTACTCATCTACCGGACCGGTAAAGATGATTTCCTTGAAAGGAATGAAATCAACTACGTCGTGGTAGTCAGTATTCAGCATGATGCTGATGTTGGGGTGGTCGAGCATACGCTCAAACATCCGGGTGTAGCCGTGCAGCGGCATGGCCTGATACGTGTCGGTGAAGTACCGGTCGTCGCGGTTCGTGCGGGTGGGTACGCGGCTTGTTACCGACTTATCCAGCTCCGAAGGGTCCATGCCCCACTGCTTGCGGGTGTAGTTGCGGAAGAACTTCTCGTACAGTTCGCGGCCTACTTTGCTTACTACTACGTCTTCCGACGTCTTAATAACGGGAATCTGCTCGGCCAGCGACTCCAGGAACTGCTCTACTTCGAAGCTGTTTAGCGAGAGGCCATACAGTTTGTTGATGGTGTCCAGGTTGATGGGCATGGGCACCATCTGACCGTCGACGGAAGCCAGTACGCGGTGCTCATACGGACGCCAGTCGGTGAAATTGGAGAGGTATTCGAATACGTCCTTGGAATTAGTGTGGAAGATGTGCGGGCCATACTTGTGGACCAGGATGCCTTCTTCGTTGTAATGGTCGTAGGCGTTGCCGGCAATATGGTTGCGCTTATCCAGGATAAGCACTTTTTTATTTGAACGAGTGGCCAGCCGCTCGGCTAGCACGCTGCCGGCGAAGCCGGCTCCAACGATGAGATAGTCAAACATAGTGCTGGGTGTCTTGGTGGCTGAAATGTGCGGTTACGAAAAGGATAGCTGAAAGCAATACGGAAGATGGGTCGTCTCTGTTCGGTCGAGCTTACTGTTTGTGCTTCAGCTTGTCCTGCATGAGTTCCACCATGCGCTGCCAGGTCAGATCCCAGGAGATGGTGGCCAAGTATTCGTCGGTGCGCTTGCGCCAGTCGGCGTCGTCTTTTTGCACCAGCGCTTTGGCAATGGCTTTGCCGAACTCGTCGGCCGTGGAGGCAATTTGAACCAGGTTCAGGTCGCCGTACGGGCGAACCACGTCGCGGATGGGAGTACTCACCACTGGTTTACCGGCCGCGAGATATTCGGGCGTCTTGGTGGGTGAGATAAACTTCGTGCTTTCGTTATCGGCGAAGAGCAGCGTGGCTACATCCCAACCACATAAATATGCCGGGAGTTCCTTGTACTCTTTACCGCCGAGGTAGTGGATGTTGCTGAAGCGAGGTAGTAAAGCAGCGTCAATCTTCACTACCGGGCCGATAATGACGAACTGCCACTCAGAATGCGCTTCGGCTAATTGGCCCAATAATTCAATATCAAGGCGCTCATCTACCACGCCAAAGAAGCCGACACGGGGGTGAGCAATACCAGCCTGGTCTTTCGGCTCGGGCAAGTTCTGCCGGGCCTGGCCAAAGTGGTCCTTATCGATACTGCTCGGAAACGAGTGAGCATCAGCATGCTGCAGGCTTTTGGCTTCGTAGAGGCTCTGGCCACCGGTGTACACCAAGTCGGCTTTCTTGAACAGCTCCTGTTCCAATTCGCGCAGTTTGGGCGGGGCAAACTTGAAGGCTGCCAGCTCGTCCATGCAGTCGTATACGGTAAGTACGGGCTGCAAATGGCGGGATTTACTGAGCGCCATCGGGGTATAGTACCAAAAAACGTATTTATTGATACTATTCTCGGAAAAGTACTGAGTTAGCAGTTTGGCCTGCATCTCATCGTTCTGCTCTTCGGAAAAGCCAACGGGCAAGTGGGCCACCAAAACTTTAACACCGTTTTGGCGCTCCTTTACTTCGAAGTGTGCAAAATCGGGAGCCGTCTGGTCGTGGTGAAAAAAGGGCTCTTCCACGTAGAATACACGCCCCTGCTGCGCAAAACGCGACAATAGGTGCTGGGGCCGCTGCCATACAAAATCCCAGTGCAGGTGCGCAAAGCACACAAAATCGGGAAGCGTATAGGAAAAATCGGACGTAGTAGAAGCTGCATTAGCAGCAGCGGAGGGGGTAGCAGGAGCAGTCGAGGAAGCGCGTGGTGGTGCCTCCGCCGGAGTAGATAGCGGCATATCAAAGAAGCTGGAAAGGAAGATTTACCGCGGAAAAGGTGTCCAATACTAACCTAGCCCCGCGACATTACCTTATACGCAGCCATCTCTAAAAAGGATACAGTAGTTTACTCAGCCGATGAATCATCAAATAATACCAGCTCAACCGTAAGGACTACCAACATTTCCTGCCAAAAGCTAACTTATTCGTTACCAGAATATTTCGTCTCTAAAATATATTGTAACTCTACCGCATCCTGCCAAAAAAAATCTTTTCGTAACCACTCTTTTCGCACTCCTACTTGCCGAAAACCAGCCTGCTCGAACAGCTGCAAACTAGCTGTATTGTCGGCAGCCACGGTACAGTACAATTGGTGCAAGCGTAACGTATGGCGGGCATAACCCAGCAAAAGTTCTAAAGCAGCCTGCGCATAGCCCTGTCGGCGTACTTCAGCCAATATGGTAATACCAACACCCGCCCGCTGATGCAACGGCTCAAAGTTGAATAAATCCAATGTACCGACGGATTTTTCCGCTACGCAGATTACCAGCCGCATCTGCCGCACTTCGTACCAATCGGCGGTGGCGTGCTGCAGGTACTGGCGCAGGGCAAAGCGCGACACGGGCGCCAGCGTATCGGAGACTCCCCAGATGCTGGGGTCGTTTTCCAGAGCGTAGAGGAAGTCCAGGTCCGACTCCTCCAGGGCCCGGAGCGTTACGTTGGCGGCTTGCTGCATCATTGGTTATAAACCGGCCCCTGACCGAACGCCGACTACTGCCGGGCCGGCCAGGGGCCAAACTTGGTTTCAGAATTTATACTTCTATTGTACCGCCAAACACGCGCTGGGCCGGGCCACTGAGGTAGACGTTGGTAAAGGAGCCGTCGGGCCGGGCCTCGAAGGCCACGTGCAGGTCGCCGCCGCGGGTGCGCAGGTGCACCGGGCTGCTGGCGCCGCGCCGGGAAGCGGCCAGGGCTACAGCCGTGACCCCGGTACCGCACGACATGGTTTCGTCTTCCACGCCCCGCTCGTAGGTGCGCACCTGCCAGGGCTGGTCGGCGGCCACGGGCGTTTCCACGAAGTTGACGTTGGTGCCCTTCTCTCGGAACAGCTCACTGTAGCGCACGGCCCGGCCCTCGGCAAACACGTTCAGATCAACCAAGGAGCTGGTGGGCATAAACCGGATGAGGTGGGGCGAGCCGGTGTCGAGAAAGATGCCCTGACCTTCCACTTCCTGCTGCCCGTGCACGTCTTGCATACGCAGGTGCACCAAGCCCTGCGCATCCACGTGGGCCTCGTGCGGACCATCGGCAGCCAGGAAGCGGGTTTTATCCTGAATAACGCCCAGGTGTTTGGCAAACGCCACCGTGCAGCGGCCCCCGTTGCCGCACATCGAGCCCACGAAGCCATCGGCGTTGAAGTACACCATTTCGAAGTCGTACTCGGCGTGGTTGCGCAGCAGGATCAGGCCGTCGGCCCCGATGCCCAGGCGCCGGTCGCAGAGGTGGCGGACCAGGCGGGAATCGTGCTCGTCGAACTGCTGGGCACGGTCGTCCAGCATCACGAAGTCGTTGCCGGTGCCCTGGTATTTATGAAAGGTAAGCGCGGTCATGGTCATAATAGGTGCAAAGATGGGAGGAAACGGCGGGGTTGCGAAGCGGTAAACGGAGCGGAATTTACAGGCCTAGGGCTTTGCGGAGCAAGACGATTTGGCCGGCGTGGTAAAGGTTGTGCTGCGCTACTCCGTGCAGCAACACATAAACCGGATGCGCCGTGCCCGGTTCAACTTCGGGCCCCTCTCCTACTGGCGCGGCCAGGTCTGCATCGGTCAGAGCAGCCACGGTGTCGAGCAGCAGCTGGTGGGCGGCGCGCAGGTCCTGCCGGCTGTTTTCCCACAGCTCTTCATCGAGTGAGGTGGGCTGGGCAGGCCAATCCTGCTTGTTGGTCAGCGGAATAACCTGACGGCTGGCCACGCGCTGCTGCACGGTGCGAATCCAGGCCGCGAGGTGCAACACGATTTCCCAGATGCTATGGGCTTGTACTACCGGATGGGCAGCCGCCTGGCTGGCCGTGAGGCGTGGCAGCGTAGCCAGCAACGAAGGTCCCGACCAGGCGGCCCCGTCAAAAGCGCGCTGCAGTTGGTCGGTGATACGGGCAACTTCCGTCATAAAGAGGCGAGTAGGAAAGTATTGGGTCGGGTGTGGAAGATAGGGGCTTTGCCCGCAACTACCACCGTTCGGCTCGGATGCCCTACCTTTGACGGGCCGCAGCGCGGTACTTTAGCACACCCGTATGTATTCTTTTCTGACCACCGGCAACTGGCCTGACTACGAGCTCATCGACTCGGGCAACTTCGAAAAGCTTGAGCGTTTTGGCAAGCACGTGCTGGCCCGCCCCGAGCCCCAGGCCATTTGGGACCCGCACCTGCCCGCCAGCGAATGGCAGCGCGCCAACGCCACCTTTACCCGCGAAAAAGGCAGCCAGGAGAAAGGCCAGTGGAAAATCAAGCCCGGCACGCCCGAGCAGTGGATTATCAACTACGGGCAGGACGGGCTCAAGCTGCGGTTTCGGCTGGGCATGTCCTCCTTTAAGCACGTAGGCCTGTTTCCGGAGCAGGACCCCAACTGGCAGTTTATCTACCAGCAAACCAAGCAGCGCAAAGCCGCCGTGCCCCGGGTGCTGAACCTGTTTGCTTACACCGGGGCCGCCACGCTAGCCGCCCGGGCCGCCGGCGCCGACGTGACCCACCTCGACTCGGTGAAGCAGGTCAACTTCTGGGCCCGCGACAATATGGAAGCCTCTAACCTCGACGGGGTGCGCTGGCTCGTGGAAGACGCCATGAAGTACGTGCAGCGCGAAGTAAAGCGCGGTAACAAGTACCAAGGCCTGATCTTAGACCCGCCCGCCTACGGCCGCGGCCCCAATGGCGAGAAGTGGCAGCTGGAGGATGAGCTCAACGAGATGCTCAAGCTTTGCCAGCAGCTGCTCGACCCCCAGGACCACTTCTTCCTGATTAACCTGTATTCCCTGGGCTTCTCGGCCCTGATTCTGGATAACCTGGTGACGGAAATCTTCCCCAAGACGCACACTACCCGCGAAATCGGGGAAATATACCTACACGACCGGGGGCAGCGGAAGCTGCCGCTAGGCACCTTCTGTCGCTTCGCCACCTAACTTCTGGTTTTGCCCGGGCTTGCTGGTTCCTGGCCTGTAGTCAGGAGCCAGCGTAGCCGATGGGACAAGTCACACCGCCAGAAACTACAACCAACAAACGAATGCACACTCCCCGTCACCGCCGTCTGGCCCTGATTGACATGGGCACCAATACGTTTCATCTGATGATCGTAGAGCTGCCCGAGGCGCGCCACCCCGAGCCGGTCGTATTGCTGCGCACCAAAGTGGGCGTGCGCCTGGGCGAAGACGGCATCAGCAAGGGCGAAATTGCGCCCGAAGCCTACGCCCGGGCCCTGCACACGCTGGCGGCCTTTCAGGAAGAAATAGAGCTGCACCAGGTTACGGAAGTGCGGGCCACGGCAACCAGCGCGGTGCGCAACGCCAACAACGGCCCGGCCCTCGTGCGTGACATTTTCGAGCAAACCGGCATTCGGGTCGACATTATTCCCGGGGCCCGGGAGGCCGAGCTTATCTGCCAGGGCGTGCGCCAAGCCGTGCCGCTGGGCGCCGAGCCCCACCTGATTATGGACATCGGCGGGGGCAGCGTGGAGTTTATCGTGGCCAACCAGGAAACCATCTTCTGGAAGCAGAGCTTCGAAATCGGGGCCCAACGCCTGCTCGACCGGTTCTATAAACACGACCCGCTGACTACCGACGACGTGCACGAGCTACAGCAATACCTGACCCAGAAGCTCGCGGCCCTGACGGCGGCCGTGCAGCACTACCGGCCCTCGGCGCTGGTAGGCGCCTCGGGTACCTTTGACACGCTCGGCGACCTGCAGGCGGCCCGCGACGGACAGGAGCGCGGCCCGAATCCGCCCCGGAAACGCCGATTTCCCTGGACAGCTTTTACCAGAGCTACCACCAGATTTTGCACAGCACTCACGAGCAGCGCGTGGCCATGCCCGGCATGACGCCCATGCGCGCCGACATGATTGTGGTAGCCTGCGTGCTCATCGACTTCGTACTCAAGACATACGACTTTGTGCACATCCGTGCCTCGGCTTATGCCCTCAAGGAAGGCCTGCTGCAGGAAATGCTGACGCAGTAGTTCAGTACCGCAAGTAGCGCGTCATGTCGACCAGCGGGAGACATCTCGCGTGTTTATTTGCAGTAGTATATAATTACCACTGCATGCGAGATGTCTCCTGCTGGTCGACATGACGTTCTGTTTTCGCCTTTTCCTTTATGAGCCATACCTTTCCTTACAACCAGCTTTTCACCTTCACCGAGTCCGTCTTTCTAAGCATGGGCTGCCCGCCCGACGATGCGACGCTGGCCACGGAAACCCTGCTTTCGGCTGATTTGCGCGGCATCGACTCGCACGGCGTAGCCCGGCTGATTGGCTACGTGCGGCTCTGGGAAGCGGGCCGCATCAATGCCACGCCGCGGGTGGGTGTGGTGTACGAAACGCCCAGCACCGCCGTGGTGGATGGCGACGGGGGCCTGGGGCTGGTCGTAGCGCCCAAGGCCATGAACATTGCTCTGGAAAAAGCCCGGCTGGCGGGTACGGGCTGGGTGTCGGTGAAGAACTCCAACCACTTTGGCATTGCCGGCTACCACGCCATGAAGGCCCTGGCCCACGACATGATTGGCATGGCCATGACCAACGCCAGCCCCCTGGTAGCGCCCACGTATTCTCTGGACCGCCTGCTGGGCACTAACCCCATTGCCGTAGCCATTCCGGCCGGTGAGCAGCCCGATTTCGTGGCCGACTTCGCTACGACCACCGCCGCTAACGGTAAGCTTGAAATTGCCCAGCGCAAGCAGATTCCGGTGCCCGAGGGTTGGGTGCAGAACGCGGATGGCAGTGGCTCGACTGATGCCAACGCCGTGAAAAACGGCGGCGCCCTGCTCCCCCTCGGCGGCGATACCGGCTCCCATAAGGGCTACTGCCTAGGCAGCATCGTGGATATCTTCTCGGCCGTACTGTCGGGAGCTAACTATGGGCCCTGGGTGCCGCCCTTCGTGGCTTTCCTGCAGCCACCCGCCGACCCGGTGGGCCAGGGCATCGGGCACTTCCTGGGCGCAATGCGGGTGGATGCCTTCCGGCCCGCCGCCGAGTTCAAGGCTCACATGGATAACTGGATCAGCACTTTCCGCAACGCTCAGGCCGTGGAGGGCAAGCAGGTTATCATTCCCGGTGACCCGGAGCGAATCATGGCTCAGCACCGCCTCCTGGACGGCATTCCGCTGTTGGAGCCCGTGGTAAAGGACCTGGAAAGCGTGGGCAAAAAGTTCGGTGTCACGCTTTAGCGCAGACTTCAGCAGCACACAAAAAAAGGCCACCCGTTTGCGCGGGTGGCCTTTTTCAAATAGCAACTATAAGTTAGCTGTTGGTATTCAGCAGCGTGTTCATGGCTACATCCTGCGCCACATCCGGATTCAGATACTTCGACGAATAGGTAGTATCGTTGCCGTTCAAGAACAGGCAAGTGCCATTACCGACGGTGTCGATAATCTGGGCGTACTGATCCATGGGCAAGGCCGGGCAGCCGAGGCTGCGACCCAGACGGCCGTTCTGGCGAATGAACTCCTCACTCACGTAGTCGGCGCCGTGCATTACCACGGAGCGCATCATGGCGTTGTCGTTGTAGCCTTCGTCCACGCCGTTGAGTTTGAGCGAGCGGCCGTGCTTGCCGATATACTCCGCCTCAGTCACGTAGAAACCCAGGCTGCTCATGTTCGACTCGTTCTCGTTGGAGAAGTTGGTCGCCATGTTCTCGCCCGAGTTGTGGCCGTGGGCCACCAGGGTATTGAACACCACCTTCTTGCTGGCCAAGTCCAGCACCCACAGGCGCTTTTCGGTGGAAGGCAGGCTGAAGTCGACAACGGTTAGCAGTTGCTTGTCATTGAGCTTACCGTCGTTTTTGAGGTTGAAATAGCCGGTTACGGCCTTCTCGAATACGTCGTAGCGCAGGCCTTGCTGCTCTACCTGCAGGTCGCGGTAGAGGTCGTGCAGGCGCTGCTCGAAGAAAGCGGCCTGCATGGCCTGAGGGGTAGGCAACTTGGTTTCCATCCCGGCTGCCGTAGTTGAGGCTACGGGCGAAGCCAGCGGAGTAGCCATAAACAGCGAAGCTATGAACGGCAGCACCCGACGCGTCAGTCGACGGGCCCGGATCTTGAGTCGCTTACGCTGGGTTACACTGGGCTTTTCCATGGATACTTATTTTTTATGTCAGTTGTCAGAATATAGTCTTAATCGGGCCGAAGCCCCGGATATCAGGCTATACGTTAAAACCGCGCCCCGGCTCGAATACCGGAGAGCAGCATATACAACAATGGCCATATTCAATTAATTCCCGGCGGCCGTTTTGAGGCGGTTTGTCCCAGGCCATAATCTTGTACGGCAATCGGCATATTGCTTTCCTCCTATAACCCATTACCTTGCCAATGAAAAATATTACGCAAGTAATTTTTTCGCCCCGCTCCTTTTTCCAACCAATTCCCACAGTACGAATGCACAAGTCTACCCCCCGACCCAGCCGCTGGCTGCTGGTCGCCCTATCCCTATTCCTTTTTCTGACCGGCAGCCCGGTGCGCGCTCAGAAAGTGGTTCTCCAAGGTTTCTGGTGGGACTACTGGAACACCAACTACCCCAATGGCTGGGCCAACTACATTGCCGATCTGGCTCCCCGCCTCAAGGCCATGGGCATCGACGCCGTCTGGATGCCGCCGTCCATCAAGAACGGCAACCAGGGCAACGGCTACTCCCCGTTCGACAACTATGACCTCGGGGATAAGTACCAGAAAGGTTTTTTGCCGACCCGCCTGGGCACCAAGGACGAGCTGCTGCGCGGCGTAGCTATTCTGCACGCCAACGGCATTGAAGTAGTGCAGGATATTGTGCTCAACCACGTCGACAATGCCGGCTCATCCACCGGGCAAGGTGGTGTGGACCCGGCCGCCTGGGACGACTACACGACGGGCAAGTACAAAAACTTCCGGTACGTGAGCTACACCAAGCCCGCCACCGACGAAACGGCCGCCAACTACCTAGCCCGCAACGGGCGCTTCTCCAAAAACTGGCAGAACTTCAACCCCAACCCCGGCAATAACTCTACCTCCGGCGACTGGAACGCGGTATACTTCGGGCCCGACGTGAGCTACTACAACGGCTCTTACGGCACAAGCTCCAACGCCACCTTTAACCCCGCCCAAAGTGCCGACTACATGCGCACGAATACCCGCAACTGGCTGGTGTGGTATAAAAAGCAGGTGGGCTTCGATGGGGTACGCCTCGACGCGGTGAAGCACTTCCCGGACTTCGCCATGGAGGATTTCCTCTACAACCTGCAAAGCAACGCCGGCTGGGCCAACGGCGGCGCTACGATGTACGCCGTGGGCGAATGGGTAGGCTCCAGCTCCCAGATGGACAGTTGGGTGAGCAACGTGCAGAACCGGGCTGGCACCTTCGACTTTTCGCTGCGCAACGGTATTTATAACATCGTGAGTGGGGGCGGCAACTTCGACATGGGCACGCTGCCGGGCTACCAGCAGGGCACGCGCACGGTGCTTATCAATGGGCAGTACGTGCACCGTACCGTGCCGTTTGTGAACAACCACGACACCTTCCGGCCCCAAACCGACGCCGGCGGCAACTACACCGGCTGGAATACCGGCTCGGAGCTGGCCCCGCATATTGACCCTTTCGACCCACGTTTGTCAGCTGCCTATGCCGCCGCTATGGCCGTCGATGGCTCACCCCAGATTTTCTTCGAGGACCTGTTTAACGTGGGCAATACCGGGAAGCGCTATTCGCACAGCCCCAAAAGCACCGTGGACCTGCCCACCCGCTCCGACCTGGAAAACCTGATCTGGTGCCACCAGAACCTGCGCTTCAAGGACGGCGCTTACAAAGTGCGCTGGCAGGCCGCCGACCACCTCGTAATTGAGCGCAGCACCAAGGCCCTTATCGGCATCAACGACAACTTCAGCACCTGGCAGAACAGCACCGTGTCGTGTGACTTTGCGCCGGGCACCGTGCTCAAGGACTACTCCGGAGCCAACGGCACGGCAACGGTAACGGTGAGCGGCTCGCAGACGGTAGCCATTAACACGCCGCCCTGCAACGGCACGGCCGCCGGTGGCCGCCGCGGCTATTCGGTGTGGGCTCCGGTAAACATCGGTACCAATTACGTACGCGCCGCCATGACGACCACCCAGGAATGGGAACTGGCCGACGACCTCGGCGACAGTGATTCCCGCTCCTTGCAGCAGGGCGGGCAACTGCCGGCCAGCTCTACGGCACTGCGCACGGCCGGCCGCATCTACTCCGACGCCAACAAGGCCATCACCTATACCCTCTTCCCCACCGACGCCACCCGCAGCCTCACAGTGGCCCTCTACAACAGCGCCGGCACGCTGGTAAGCAGCCAGACGGGCACCGGCAACCTGACCGGTACCTACACCCCACCACCGCCGGCTGGATTACGCTTCGGGCCCGCAACGCTTCCACGGCTAACCCCGCCCAGCGGGCTTTCGTGAAGGCTACCTACACGGCCCCACGGTGGTCAGCGGCTCGATGTCGGCGCGCACCGCCCTGGCTACGGCCGCGCCGACGGCCAGCGGAGCTACCAAGGCCCAAGCGGAGCTGCAGCTTTTCCCCAACCCCACTACCGCCGACCGGATTGAGCTGGTGCTGCAAACGGCCAGCGAGCAGCCCGCCACTATCCGCCTGTTCGACGTGACGGGCCGCCTGATGCACCAGGAAACCGTGCGCCTGTACAGCGGCTCTAACCAGCTGCATCTGGTTCCGGCCAAGACTTTGCCGGCCGGCATCTACCAGCTCTCAGTAGCCGAGTTTGGCCTGAGCCAGAAGCTCGTGATTAAGTAGCCAGCCTTAGTTTTCCACAAAAAAGCCTCCCCGGTTTACGGAGAGGCTTTTTTTGTGGGCAGCAGCGGGTAAGCTTACTCTGCCATGGGGTTCACCAGGTTTTTGGCCAGGTGATTCAGAATCGAGTTGGTGTTCTTTTCTTCTTCCAGAGTTTGGTCCAGAATGCGGGCCACGGCTTCCAGTCCCAGCTCTCTGGCCAGGTACACGGCCGTACCGTAGCCGGCAATTTCGTAATGCTCAATTTTCTGGGCGCCGCAAATCAGGGCCGCGTCCAGCACTTCCGACTCAGGGTTTTTCTCCATTACCTTTTCGCCTTCGGCAATGATGCCCTTCATGCCGGGGTTGGAGTCGCCGTCGGCGTCGATATTCAGCATTTTGGCTACTTCCTTGAGGCGGTCCACTTGCTGCTCGGTTTCGGCCAGGTGTTGGCTAAAGGCTTGCTTGAGCTCATCGTTGTGGGCCTTCTCAATCATGCGGGGCAGCCCGGCCACAATGAGCTTTTCGGCGCTGTACATCGCCTGGATTTCGTGACAAAGCAGGTCGTGCAAATCAGTTAACTGTGCCATGGTATTTCGGGTTTTGGATGTGGGTAGTTGGTGTAGAAACCTTCTGTACGCCCTCCAAAACCGCGAAGTTGTTACGGCTCAGCTCAGGCTGAACCGCAGAATCGGCGGTTACCGCAGCGGCAACTTAGCGCCAGCCCCGGGCCGCAAACTGCCGGCCGGCTTTGCCTGCATCCAGCCACTTGGATTCCAGCTCCGGCCCACTCAAATACAGGCAGGCGCCTTCTCCCACGGCGTTGATAATGGCGCGGTACTGCTCGGGCGGCAGGGCCGGGCAGCCCCGGCTGTAGCCCAGCTGCTGGTACTTATTCAGGTACTCTTGCCCGGCGTAGTCGGCGCCGTGCAGCACTACGTAGCGGTCCAGGGCGTTGCTGTTCAGGCCGGCATCCAGGCCGTGCAGGCGGCGCGAAAGGCCGTGCTTGCCGGCGTAGGTATCGGCGGTGCGGTAGAAGCCCAGGGCCGTACATGCCGACTTGATACGGTTGGAAAAGCGCCGGGCCCGCACGTGGCCCGAGCCGCGGCCGTGGGCTACGTAGCTGTGTTGTAATACCCGTTTTTTTGCCAAATCCAGCACCCAAAGACGCTTTTCGGTGGAAGGCAGATCCATATCGGCCACGGCGAGCACCGCCGGGCGACGGATACGGCCGGCCTGGCGCAAGGCCAGGTAGCCCACGCAGGCCCGCTCCAGCACCGCCAGCCGCAACTTTTGAGCTTCGGGCCCCAAAGCCTGGTGCAGGGCCGCTACTTCCTTTCGCACCGAGTCGGGAAGATTGGGCAGCGGAGCCAAGGCCACCGGCGCTAGGGAATCGGAAGCAGCCACGGTAGCTACGGGCGCTATAACCGGGGCCTGGCACATCGTCTGGCTTGTGAGCGTGGCTTTGCGCTCTTTGGTTTCCGACGACTGGCAGCCGGCCTGAGCCAGCAGCAGTGCGGCCATAGCCAGGCCGAGCGGCCAGGACCGAAAAGCCGAGCCAGAGAAAGATACAGCGCCAAAAGCAGGGAAAGCCATAGCCGAAGATTAGCTTTCTTTTCCAGAAAGTCAGCAAAACGGCTGGCTATTGGTATAGCCAGCCGTCCGCTTAGAAGAATACGCTGAAGTTGCCCTTCAGGTAAAACGGCGTGCCGGGCGTGAAGTGCAGCTCATCGACGGACGTACCCAGGGGCTCATTGGGCAGGCGGGTTTCGGTGGCAAACTGGGCCTGATTCCACTCCATATTCGCCAGGTTTTCCACCGTTATGCCCAGCTGAAACCGGCTGGTGGTGTAGCTGGCTACGGCATCGAGCAGGAAATAGCCGCGGGCGGTAATGCTGCCATCGTCGTTGGCGGGCCGGTCGTCGATGTAGCGGTAGCGCAGGCTGGCCGTGAAGCCGCCAGGTCGCTTCAGTGTGAGCCCCCCGATGCTGGTGAAGCTGGGCGCCAGCGGAATGTAGTCGGCGCCAGCCGGAGCATCTACCTGCCGGCCGTGGTTGTAGTTTAAGTCCAGATCGGCAAACAAAGAAGAGCTGAGCTGGTAGCGGGCCGACACGTCGACGCCGAAGCGGCGCGTAGGCCCGGAGCTTTCCACCTCGCCCGCGTCGCCGATGTAGACCAGCTCATCCTGCAGGTGCAAGGCCCACAGCGCCGTGTTGACGACCAGGCTGGGCACGGGCTTAAACGTGCTGCCGACCTCGTAACCGATGGCCCGGGGCAACACATTGTCGCCCACGGTCCCGCGAATCACGCCCCGGGCGTCGTTGGAATGAAAGCCGATGCCGGAGCGCACAAACAACTGCACGCTGGGCGTCAGCTCGTAGTAGAGGTTTAGCTTCGGCGACACTCGGGCTTTGGTAGTGCGGCCCCGCAGCGGCTGTAGACTCAAAGACGTGGTGTCGTAAAGCTGCCCGCGGAAGTCGAAGGTGAATAAGTCGGCCCGCACCGAGGCATTCACGGTCAGCCGCTCGGTCAGGGTCAGGGTTTCGTCGAGGTAGGTGTTGATGTTGCGCTCATACAGTCGGCCATTGGTCACGGTATCCAGCACTTCCCGGCGCACGGTGTGGCGCAGGGCCAGGTCGGAAAAGTCGTTGCGGGTGCCCACGCCCAGAGTTGAGTGCAGGCGGCGGCTGCCCAGCTGGGTGTCCCGGTCATAGGTGGCGGTGTAGCCAAATAGGTGCCGGTCGTCGACTTGCTGAATTCCGTCACCGTTGATAGGGTCCTGCAGGAAGAAGGTGAAGTTGGAATACAGGCTAAAGTCGTACTTCGAGTAGTAAGCCTGCTGGCGCAGCACCGCATCGTGGGCCAAGCCGGTGGTCAGCACCGCCGAGGCGTTGGTCCGGCTGGTGCTGCCGCCCTCGGTGGGGTCGATGCTGCCATAGCGCGAAATCAGGCCTTCGGCCACGCCCCGCTCCGGCACCTGCCCGCTGGCGTCCCAGTTGGACGTAAAATGGGAGCCCAGCAGCGTGAGCGAGGTTTGGTCGGTAAGCTGGCCGGTGTATTTGGCCAGGCCGTTGAAGCGCTTGAAGTATTGCTTCTGGTCGAAGTAAGAATTAGTGAAGTTGTACTCGGCCGCCACGTAGGCGCTTTCCGCCTTTTTGCTCAGTAAATGGCGCTTGTTGTGGCCCAGCAAATCCAGCATTACCAGGGCCCGGCGGGTGTCGAACTGGCCCAGCTCCACCTTGGCCTGACTGCGTTCTAGACTGGTTTTGGTGGTAAACTCGCCGGCACCAGCCGTGGCAAAATCCCCGAACCGGGCCGTGTAGGGGCCTTTGTAAACGCGCAGCTGCTCGACGGTTTCCGGAATTACGAAGTGAAAATCGGCGTAGCCCTGCCCGTGGGCGTGGCTTACCATATTCACCGGCAACCCGTCGATGCTCACGGCGAAAT
This sequence comes from Hymenobacter cellulosilyticus, assembly GCF_022919215.1. Lineage (NCBI taxonomy): Bacteria > Pseudomonadati > Bacteroidota > Cytophagia > Cytophagales > Hymenobacteraceae > Hymenobacter > Hymenobacter cellulosilyticus. The sequence continues at coordinate 37,944 of NZ_CP095046.1, forward strand.
CGGTGCCGTGGTCGGCGTCGAAGCCGCGCAGGAAAATCTGCTCGGCCTTGCCCCCACCCGCGTGCTGGGCAATAAAAAGGCCGGGCACCAGGCGCAGCAGGTCCTGGGCGGAGTTGACGGGCCGCAGCACTTGGTCGATGTGGGAAATGGCGGCCAAGGATTGGTTCGGGTCCTGGGGCTGCGACACGGTTACTTCCTGCAAGCTCAGACTCACGGCCGACAAGCGCAGCTGTACGCTTTGCGTGGCCCCGGCCGCCAGGGTAACGGTAGTAGCCGGGCCGCGGTAGCCAAGCGCCGTAGCGTGCACAGTATAAGTACCAGCCGGCAGATTACTGATGCGGAACGCGCCGGCCGCGTCGGAAGCTGCGCCCTGGGGCTGCCCATCGACACGAATACCTACGCCCGGCAGGCGCTGCCCGGACAGCGAATCGGTGACAAATCCGCGCAGGGTGGCCGTATTCTGGGCCAGGGCCGGCTGACATACAGCCAAAAGCAGTATGCTACAGGCTATTAAAAGCAGACTCGGAAGTTTAGCGCCGCGAAGAGCTTTAGCCCGGGAAGCGGAGTAGGAAACGTCCATGCTTAAAACCGTTTGGCAGAAGAATGAATGGACGAGCGGCGCTGAGCCAGCACCTGGGCCCGATGCGTAGCCTGTGCAGCTAACTGCCGAGCCGTGTGCATTTGCTGAGCTGGCAGCACCACTTTGGCGGCTGGCTTGACAACAGAAGTCTGGGTTGCGGCACTAAAGGGCAAGGCCACTAGCTCCCGGCCGGCCGAAGCCCGGGGAAGTTGGAGAGTAGAAAACGAATTCATACGTCGGTAATAAGCAGCTGCCGCGGGCTTGAATAACCGGCGGGCAACAGCAGATAAAAGGGATAAGACCTGAGCAGCGCGGAGTACTTCGACGCGCTACGGGCGGCTAGGAGCCACCTGCGGCTTATCCCCGACGGGGCGGAGCGTAAACCAGCGCGGCAAAACCCGTGGGCACCTGTTGGTGCAACTCAGCGGGCAGGCGTGGTTCACTGGAAACATAAAACGGTGTCAGGCAAATGGGCTCCACCAGACAATGCACGTCAATGCCCTTCATGATTGTCAGCAGGTGCTGGGCATTCTGGCTGGCAGTGCGCTTCTGCACCACGTGCTGGTCGCCGTTGCAGGTATCGAAGCAGTCGACCATGAGGTAGTGCTTCTGCTGGCAGTCGGCGCTGTGCGTATAGGGGTGCGCAGCCGAGTAGCGCGGGGCTTGCGGCCGGTTCACGAGGCCGGCTCCTACTACCAGCAGGTAGTTGGCAAGCAACAGCAGCACGAGCCAGGAACGCAACATAGCAGGCAGGTAGAAGTTGAGAGGTAGAGACTAGAAATGGGCAGCGGCAGGAAGCTAGGCGAAGAAAACCCGCTCTACGGTCCAGTACGCGGCTATCAGCCCGATAAGGACCGAGGCCGGCACCACCACGCGCTGCTTGTACCAGGGCTTGTCGGCAAACCAGCGGCCTACCAGCACCCAGGCCAGCAGAATCACGGTTACCTGCCCCAGTTCCACGCCCACGTTAAAGGAAATCAAGGACTCCACGAACATGGCACGCGGCAGCCCGAGCCCGGTCAGCACGCTGGCGAAGCCCATGCCGTGAATCAGGCCGAAGCCGAAGACAATGGCCACGCGCCACGGATTGAGCCGGTCGGCCACAATATTCTCAATAGCCACGAACAGAATGGACAAGGCAATAACGGGCTCTACGATGGAGGCGGGCGGCGAAATCAGCCCGTACATGGCCAGGCCCAGCGTAATGGAGTGGGCCACGGTGAAAGCCGTAGCCTGCCAGAGCACCGGCTTAAGGCGGGGCTCCAGGAAAAAAATGCTCAGCACGAACAAAATATGGTCGAGGCCGAGCGGCAGAATGTGGGTAAAGCCCAGCTTCAGATACGTGCTGATGATGTCGGTGCGCGAGAGTTTGCTCACGTCCACATCCAGCACGTGGGCCGCGGCCAGCTGGGGCAATAGCAGGCTCAGCAGCAGCAACGCGGCAGCCCGGACAACCAGCTTGTTAGACCCAATCAGCGTTTTCATACAACCAGCAACTCCGCGTTAGTTGACAGCCAGCAGCTTCTTGCCCTCGTCGGCCAAATCGAAGCTTAGATAGGGGTTGGTATCCAGGGCCTGGCGAATCAGGGCCTGCCCTTTTTCCGCCTGCCCGTTCTTGGAGGCAATAAGTCCGGCGCGGCAGAGCAGCGTAGGGTTGCGCGACTTGGTGCGCAGGGCCGTGTCAATCAGCTTCTGGGCCTGCGGGTATTCGCCGCGCTTGTAGTGCACCCAGGCCAGGGTTTCGCACACGTCGATGTTGTCGGGGCGGCGCTCATACTCGATTTTGGCGTGCTCCAGGGCTTTGTCCAGCTCATTGGTTTTGAGGTAGGCGTAGGCCAGCTCCCGGTCGGCGTAGTGGCCCATTTCCTCGTTGTCGTCGGCCTCTTTGGCATCGTCGGCCAGCATGGAAATGGCTTCCTTGGCCATTTGGGTAGCTTTGGCGGGCTCGTTGTTGAGGCGGTAGAGGTCGGTCAGCTCGTCGGCAAAGGCATAGTCTTTCACCGTGGCGCGGGCCTTGCGGAAGTATTCAATGGCGGCGGGGTAGTTCTTGCGGGCTTTTTCCACCCGACCCAGGCCACCTAGGGCGTAGGCGTAATACGGCCGCTCAATTAAAGCCATTTGGTACTGCTTCTCGGCATTAACCAGGTCGCCGGTATTCTCATACAGATGGCCCAGCGTGATGCGCGACCAGGCCGTTTGCTCCAGACCCGGATAGCCGGCTTTCACGGCCATATCCATGGCTTCGATGGAGCCGGGGTAGTCGCCGTAGATTTCCCGCAGGTAGGACACCCGGGAGTAGGACCGCAAATCGGGCCGCACCTGGTTCATCTTGTCGGCCATTTTCACGGCTTCCTCATAGCGGCCCAGCTCCACGTTGGCGTCGCACAGCAGGCCGTACACGAAAGCGTTGTGCGGGTTTATGGCTACGGCTTGCTCGGCCACGGCCAGGCCCTCGGAGAAGTGGTGCTGGGTCAGGCACAGGGAGGCTTTGCAGCACAGGGCTTCAAAGTTTTCGGGCTCCTTCTGCAGAATGCCGTTGAGCAGCTGCATGGCGGCCATATCGTAGTACGGATGGTCGCCGGTGACGCGGGCCTCCTGCATGTAGGCCTGGGCCAGCAGCAGTTTGGCTTTGTTGTCGTCGGGCTTGGCCCGCAGCTGAGCCAGCAGGCCGCTAATGGCACTTTTGGTGTTCAGCCATTCACCACCCACGGCCAGGTCGCCGTGCCGTTCCTTGAGCTGGGGAATGGGCTCGGGCTTGCGGAAGAAAAACAGGGCTGCCACGGCCAGGCCGAAGCAAGTCAGCAGCGTAGGGTAAAAGTATTTGCGCAAAGCAGCAGAGGCTAAGAATGGAAAAAAGAGCCCGACAATGAAGTCGGGCTCCGAATTTACCAGCAAGCTAGCCGAACTCACCCGGGCCCGGCTAACTGAGTGGCTACGCTTGGAAGCAACCAGCCGACAGATTGCCGACGGTTGCCTCCCGAGTAGTCAATGGTCTAGTTGGTGTGAACCAGCTTGATGGACTGCAGTACCGTCTCACCCGATTTTACCGTGGCAATGTAGGTACCGGCGGCCAGGTTCTGCACTTTCCAGGGCATCTCGTAGGTGCCGGGCTTGTGCTCCTTGTTGTCGACGAGCGTCTTTACGGGACGGCCCATCATGTCGGTAATGACAATCGACAACGGACCTTTCACGCCTACTTCGTAGCGAATCGTGGTTTTGTCGGTGAAGGGGTTGGGGTAGTTCTGGGCTACTTTCACGGCCTCAACCTGCAAGCCCATGCCCACAGCACCCCGCTGCGAGGTAACGGTAGACTGCGACTTGCTGCCACGCCAAGGCGTCTGCATGTAAGGGAAAGTAGTTTTGAAGGTCGTGTCGTTGGCTTCAACACCGGTCCGGAAACCAAGTACGCCGCCCAACTGGGGCGTTACGGGGTTCGTTGCCGTAGCCGAAAAGTCGTCGTAGAACAGACCAATGGCGGCCAGTACTACACCACCTACGGCCTGCAGCTCGATGCGAGTCACGTCATCTTCCAGACGACGACCGTTGGGGAAGCCGTCCATGTTGGGAATAGCCTGCAGGGCGGCGCTACCGTTGAAGCGCGTGTCAGTCAGACCCAGTACGGCGGCGGCCAGCAAGCCTTCGGAGCTGAAGTCGGGGTTAGGCGTTACACCATTGGCAAGGGTGCGGGGCGTGGCAGGCACGGCCATATTCAGGCGCAGCATGTCACCCAGCGTGGGCAGGAAGTTGTTGACGAACGGCTTACCAGCAGCCAGCGGGTTGCGCAGGGGCTTGCCAGTGGCCAGCTGATACGGGGGCAGGTTAGGCACACCCGTGTGGAAGATTGGCAGAATGTCGACCGAGCGGGGCTTGCCGGCACGCAGCAAGTAAGGACCGAAGGTTGGGTCGGCGAATACCGTACCGGCGCGCTGGGCGGCAGTCAGGTTAGCCAGCCCGTCCTTGCCGTTGCGGAAGTCGAAAGCCTGCAGCGAGTTGGACTGAATGCGCAGGGCGCCCAGACCGGGTACAGCGCCACCGAAGCGGCTGTCGTCCATGTACAGGGCAAGCTCGGGGTTCATGGCGTTTTCGTCGAATTTGGCTACGGCACCGTAGGGGTTGCCGGCGTTCCACTCGTCTTTCTGCCCAATCGGAATCACGACTTCGTTGGTCAGGGGCATGCCCAGGCGCGACACCTGCACAAAGTTGCCCGACTGCGTCTGGGTACCGTCCGTGTTCAGGGTGCGGATGGCCTGACGGCTGGCCGAGGCCCACACACCGATGACGTAGTCCGAATCCAGGATGTTGGCGGCCTGAGCGCCAGTTTTGCCGTCTTTCTGCAGTACCGAAATTGGAATCTGCAGGGCAATGGTGTGGGTGTTCTTACGGGCTACACCGTCGCGGGCACTGGTGGGGCGCACGCCGCCCAGGTCGAAAATACCGCCCAGGTCCACGAAGAACGGGTCATCCACGGGGCCGCAGAATACTTTGGTACCGTTGGCCAGCGTCCGGATGGCGTTGGTCATCAACGTATTGTAGGGCGTGTTCAGGCCGGCGGCACCTTCAATAGAGCGGGCACCGATGTTGGGTGGGGGCACTACGCCGCCCGTAACGATGGGCGTGAAAGCGCCGCCATTCACGCTGAGCTCAGCGGTGTAGGTCGTTTTCTGGTTTTCCTTGCCCAGGCGCGTCCGGAAGAACGTGGTAGGGTCTTCGTTGGTCCGCGTGAAGGTAAAACGATACGTCAGGTCGTCGCCGGTCGAAGTCGTCTTATTCTTGATGTGAATCTCGTAGCGTATGTTTTCCCCAAACGTGTTGTAGATCGGGCCACCCTGGGGCAGCTCCAACGGAATGTAGTTGGCAATGATGTTGATCATTTCCGCGTTGTTGGGGTCGCGGAAGGCATATAGGTCGGTGTTGTCGGCCAGCGGGTCATCCGCAATAAGCGGAGCTTCGCGGTGGCTGGAGGCTTCCAAATGAGTGTTCTGTCCGCTCCAGGCCAGGGCGCCTACTATGGCCGTAGCAGCCAAACCCATGTGGAGAATCGGACGGGTAAAGGTCTTCTTCATGATGAAGGAATTAAAGGTGGAAAAAGGAAATAGGATTCCTAGCCAGGCAAAAAGCAAGGCTGGGCAACGGGTAGGAAAAGCACAAAAAGTGCGGTAGAGAAACGAATGCTGCGCCCCGGATCTGGGGCGGCAACACGAGGCAAACAAGCGGTAGCTAGTCCGGAGCTACGTGCCTAATAGTAAGGTGGGAATTAGTGGGCGGGGCATCTGTTGAGAGATACGCAGCTACGCTCGTGCTTGGATTGCCTAGGGTGGAACTTTTTTTATAAAAAAGTACAACTTGCTTTCAAGCCAAGTCCCGGGCCCGTTTGTTATCCTCCCCTACCGGCATTTCTTCGCTACTTTTGCCCTTGCATCGTAGAGCAATCGTAGTCCGGTTACCTCTCTTTTATTACGCTTACTTCGCGCCTCGGCGCTGACCCATACGCAATGGCCAAAGTCGCAATCAACCTCTCTACCGGGAGCATTCAGCAGGAAGAAATCATCGTCGGAATTGACCTGGGCACTACCAACAGCCTGGTGGCCTACATTCACCCCGACGGCCGCCATCCGCTGGCCATCAACGACCAGGGCCGCGGTACCATCGTGCCTTCGGTAGTCCACTTCCCGACCGACGCCCCCGACCCGATTGTGGGCACCGACGCCAAGCAATACCTGCTTACGGAGCCCCAGAACACGATTTACTCAGTAAAGCGCCTGTTGGGCAAGTCGTACCGCGACCTGGGCGAGCACGCCACCCAGCTGGGCTACAAGGTCATTGACGACAACTCTGAGGGCCTGGTCAAAATCCGGGTGGCCGACCGGTTCTACTCCCCCATTGAGCTGTCGGCCGAGATTCTGAAGGAGCTGCGGGCCCGGGCTGAGCACGCCCTAAAAACGCCCGTCAACCGGGCCGTGATTACCGTGCCGGCTTACTTCAACGACTCCCAGCGCCAGGCCACCCGCGACGCCGGCCGCCTGGCTGGCCTGGAAGTACTGCGCATTGTGAACGAGCCCACCGCCGCGGCCCTGGCCTACGGCATCGGCCTGAGCCCCGACGACGAGAAAACCGTGGCCGTGTACGATCTGGGCGGCGGCACCTTCGATATCAGCATTCTGCGCATTCAGCAGGGCATTTTCGAAGTGCTCAGCACCAACGGCGACACCTACCTGGGCGGCGACGACCTGGACCGGGCCATTTCCGACTACTGGACCCGCGAATACCAGCTGGCGACGGTGCTGTTCGAAAACCCCATTGCCCAGCAGCAGCTGCGCCTGCTAGCCGAGCAGGCCAAGCGCCACCTCAGCAGCCACGACTGGTTTGAAGCCATTTTCGACGACACGACCCTGCCCCTGTCCAAGGCCAAGTTCAACGAGTTGGTACGGCCCCTGGTGGAGCGCACCATTGCTTCCTGCCGCCAGGCCCTGGCCGATGCCCAGTTAGAACCCCAGCAGCTCGACGCGGTGCTGCTCGTGGGCGGCTCTACCCGGGTGCCCCTGGTCTACGACTCGGTTTCGGCGTTTTTCCAGCAGCCGGCCAACAACTCCCTTAACCCCGACGAAGTAGTAGCCCTGGGCGCGGCCATTCAGGCCGATATTCTGGCCGGCAACCGCCGCGATGTGCTCTTGCTCGACGTGACGCCCCTCACGCTGGGCATCGAAACCCTGGGCGGGCTGATGGACCCCATTATTCCGCGCAACTCCAAGATTCCGACCAAAGCCGGCCGCCAGTACACCACCTCGGTGGATGGGCAGGTGAACCTGAAAATCTCGGTGTACCAGGGAGAGCGGGACTTGGTGAAGGAAAACCGCAAGCTGGCCGAGTTTGACCTGCGCGGCATTCCGGCCATGCCCGCCGGCTTGCCCAAGGTTGACGTGAACTTCCTGCTCAACGCCGACGGAATTCTGCAGGTGGAAGCCATTGAGCTGCGCTCCAACACGCGCCAGGCCGTGGAAATCAAGCCCCAGTACGGCCTCACCGACGAGCAGGTAGAGCAGATGCTGATGGATTCGCTCACCCACGCCCGGGAAGACGTGAATGCCCGCATGGTCATTGAAGCCCGCACCGTGGCCGAGCAGATGCTGTATCAAGTGGAGCGGTTCGTGGAGAAAAACTCCCAGTACCTGACCGAAGACGAAATTACCCACACCGCCGCCCAGACTCACGTCTTGCGCGAGGCACTCGAAACCAACGACAAGGATACCATTCTGAAGGCTGTGGATGAGCTGGAAAGCCTCACTAGCCCGTTTGCCGAGCGGGTGATGAACATATCCATTAAGCAGGCCATGACCGGCAAGAAAATCGAGTAGCTGTAGCTGCCGAAACAGAAATGGGTGAATAAGTGAATGGAGCCGTATCCGTTTACTTATTCACCCATTTGCTCTTTTACCTCATCCTCCAATTGTATGAACAGCAACCTCAGCCGCCTCCTGGCCGTGGCCCAGAAACCAGAGCGCCGTATTATCGGGCTGATGTCGGGCACTTCCCTGGACGGGCTCGACGTGGCCCTGTGCCGCTTCTCGGGTCACGGAGCAGCTACGCGGGTGGTAGTTGAGCATTTTGCTACCGTGCCTTATTCGGCTGCTATCCAGGAGAACATTCGTCGGGTCTTCGCCCAGGATACCGTCGAGCTGCAGCACCTCACCCTGTTGCACGCTTGGCTGGGCACCACCCACGCCGATATGGTGCTGCAATGCCTGGCTCAGTGGAACGTGCTGCCCGCCGAGGTTGATGCCATTGCCAGTCACGGCCAGACCGTATTTCACGCTCCTAAGCATCAGCACGGCCTGCCCGACTGGCCCAACGCCACCCTGCAGCTCGGCGACGCCGATCATCTGGCCGTGCGCACCGGTATTCTTACCCTGAGCGACTTTCGGCAGAAGCACGTGGCAGCCGGCGGGCAGGGTGCGCCTTTGGCGGTATACGGCGACTACCTCATCTTTTCCCAACCCGGCGAAGACCGACTGCTACTCAACCTCGGCGGCATTGCCAACTTCACCTATCTGTCTGGCAGCCTCGATGCCGCTGCCGTGTTTAGCACCGATACCGGCCCGGGCAACACCCTACTCGATGCCTTCGTGCGGGAACTGTACCCCGGCAAGCACTTTGACGAAAACGGCGCACTAGCCGCCCAGGGCCAAATAAGCCGTGAGCTCCTGACAGCTCTCCTCGACCATCCTTTCTTCGCCGCGCCAATTCCCCGTACCACAGGTCCCGAACTGTTTAGCGCGGCTTACGTGCGCACGGCCCAGCACCGCAGCGGTACTACTTCCCTCCCGCCCCACGACTTGCTGGCCACGCTTACTGCGTTTAGTGCTACCAGCATTGCCGGGGCCGTGCGGCAGGCATTTCCCACCCTGCCTGCCCTGACTATTTACGCCAGCGGCGGGGGCATGCACAACCCCGTGCTGATGGCCGCTTTGCAGCAGGCCCTATCCTCCTGCCGGTTTTCTACTACTGCCGCCCTGGGCATTTCGCCCGACGCCAAAGAAGCCGTCCTATTTGCCATCCTGGCTAACGAAACCCTGGTGGGCGAAGCGCTGCCCATTGGGCACGGCGAACAGGTCGTACCGGCTGTTTCCTTAGGTAAAATCTCCTTCCCGAGTTAATACCCCCGCTACTTTCGCCGACTCTGTGGGGCCGGAATCAAGCCAAAGGACCGAATCCGAGCCGCCGTACTATCCTGAAACGTGACGTCGAGCTGGACTTCGGGCTTGCCAGCCAGCGTGTCGCTTTTAAACATGAAGCTGTAAAAGTTACTCACCTCGTTGGCCTCACTAATGCGGTAGCCGAGCTTATACAGGTCAATGGGCTGACCGCGGCGCTTGGCCTGGGCCCGCAGGGGCTGCACGGCTTCCTTGAATTGCTTGGCACTCATGGCCGCCCGCGTTTCGGGAGCAAGCAGGGCGTAGGCCGTGGGATACTCACCGCGCAGCACGGCCAGCAGAAACTGCCGGGCTACCTGTACCTGCGAGGGCCGGGCTACTAACGGCGCTGTGGCGAGCAGCACGACGGTAAGCAACAACAACCAGGGGCGCCCAGCGGCGGCTTTCCAGAACTTTATCATACAATATCCCAAAGTGGTCAGGCTGGCTTGTCAAATACGGGGCCACGGAGGTTAGGGCCGTAAACAAAACGGCGGCACCGAGCCCGGAAGAGTTCCGGAGTCGATGCCGCCGAGTACCAGCTAGGCTGGTTCGCGTTAGTTAGGGTTATTCAATGACCACGCGCCGCGTCACGTTCAGGTCCTCGCCCGTAATGCGCAGCGTGTACACGCCGCTACCCAGGTTGGTGGTATCGAACGTAACGGGGCCACGGCCCGCGTTGAGCACCAGGTTCTGTACGCCTACCTGCTGACCAATGCTGTTGAACAAGGTCAGCTGCACGGCCTTGCCAGTGCTGGGGCCATCCATACGTACTTTGAACTCACTGCCGGTAGCCGGGTTGGGATACACATTCAGCGTGAAGCCGTTGAGCTGCTCCCGGGTTGGGGTGCCCAGGCTTACGGTAAAGGCACGGCTGGCCACGTTGTTCTGCTCGTTCGACTCAGTCACGACGCCAGTGGCATCGGCTACGTACAGCACGTAGTAGTTGCCGGGAGCCGTGCCCAGCGGCACGATGAAGGAACCCGAGCGGGTATTGCTGGCACTGGCGGGCAGCGCTGCTGCGGTTATGCTTCCCAGCAGCACGTCGTTGCTGCTCAGCGAGGCATCGGCCGAGAGGTATAAGGACATTGTGTTCTGAGCGGCCGTGGCCGTGCCCGAGTTGGTAAGCAGGCAGGTAGCCGACACGGTATTGCCCGCTGGCGCCGCGGCTGGGCTCAGCGTAGTCTGGGACACAGTCAGGTCGGGCAGGGCCGCCACCACGGTCAGCGTCAGGGAAGTAGTGTTGTTGGTTTCGTTGCTTTCCGTCACGGTTCCGGCTGGGTCGGCAGCATATACCACATAGTATGTGCCGGGGCTAACGCCGGCAGGAATGCTGAAAACGCCATTTCTGGTGGCCGTCTGACCAGCGGCCAGGGCTGCACCGCTGCTCGTGCCCAGCAGCAGGTCGCTGCTGCTTAGCGTATTGTCGACCGAGAGGTAGTAGCCCAGTGAGCTGCTGCTGGCGTCGCCGCCACCCTGGTTGCGGACAGTACCGCCCAGGCCAATGGTGTTACCCGCAGCCACGGAAGCAGCCGATACGGAGGGCGACTGCACAATCAGGTCGGGCAGGACGGAAGTAGAGGTAACGCACGAGACGGTGGCCTCAAAGCCAGAGCCTACGTAGCTACCGTCGCTGGTAAAGAGCAGCGTGAGCGAACCAGCCGTGTTTTGGGCCGTGATGGTCCCGGGGTTAGTCGAGTACGTGCCAATCAGCGGGGAGTTAGTGGTAGGACCATCGTAGATATAGAGCCGGTCGCAGCAGGTTTCCACTGCGAAAGACGAGAAGCTGAGGCGCACCTTGCTGCCCGACGTGCCGGGGTTAATCGTGAGTGAGCCGTAGGAGTTGTCCACGTAATCGTTGTTGCCGCCATTGTCGGCCACCGTCGTGCTGCAGGTAGTGATGGTGTTTGAGCCGCTAACTGGCACAACTACCCCGGAAAACGCCGCCGTTACGCGCAAGGCCACCCCTGCCACGTTGTTGTTCTCGTTGACTTCGCTAACAGTATTCTGATGGTCAGCCACAAACAGAACGTAGTAGTTGCCCGCTACCGTGGTTGCCGGAATAGCCAGAGTGGGGTACATGGTGGAATAACCACCTGCTGCCAGTGCCGCACTATTCGTGGAGCTTAGGAGCACATCATTCGTGCTCAGTGTGGCATCCGTCGAGAGGTAGTAGCCCACGCTGGTAGCGGGGGAGTTCGTCGTGCCCTGGTTTACCAGGTAATAGCTGGCGCTGAAACTGCCACCAGCCGCGGCTGAGCTTGTGTTCAAGGATGGCGACTGAATGATAAGGTCTACAACAGGCGCGACAATCGTCAGGACAGCCGAAGCTACGTTGTTGTTCTCGTTGGTTTCCGTCACCGTATTCTGGTGGTCGGCCACAAACAGCACATAGTAAGAGCCCGGCGTGGTAGCCGTGGGAATAGTTAGGGAAGGATACAGCGTGTTGTAGCCGCCTGCGTACAGCGTGCCGCTGGTGTTGGTCCCGATCAGCACGTCATTCGTGCTCAGCGTGGCATCCGTCGAGAGGTAGTAGCCTACGTTAGAGCTAGAAGTTGCCGTAGTGCCCTGGTTGATGATATAATGGCTACCGCTGATAGTACCACCGGCTGCCGAGGAAGATGAGTTCAGGTAAGCCTGCTGAATAACCAGGTCGATGCCGGGGCAACTACCGTCAGGGCAGCCGAAGCCACGTTGTTGTTCTCATTGGTTTCCGTTACCGTATTCAGATAGTCGGCCACAAACAGCACGTAGTAGTTGCCGGCTGTAGTACCCGTAGGAATGGTCAGGGAAGGGTAGCGGGTGGAATAGTTGCCCGCAGCCAGCGTACCGCCCGTCGAGGACGTCAGCAGCACGTCGTTCGAAGAGAACGTAGCGTCGGTCGACAGGTAGTAGCCCACGTTGCTCGAAGCCGCGGCGGTATTGCCCTGGTTGTAGACGTAGTGGCTGGCGCTGATGGTAGTGCCGCCGGTGGTAGTGGTCGAGTTCAAATACGCCTGCTGAATAACCAAGTCAATGCTAGGCGCTACGACCGTAATGGCCTGGCTACGCACGTTGTTAGTTTCGTTCGACTCCGTTACCTGATTCTGGTAATCGGCCGCAAATAGGACGTAATAAGCGCCCGGCGTGGTACCGGTGGGAATGGTGAAGGTAGTGCTGGGGTAGTTGCTCAGACCGGGGACAGGGCACCGCCGGTGCTGCTGGTCAGCAGCACGTCGTTCGAGGAGAACGAAGCGTCGGTCGACAGATAGTACCCCAGGTTGCTGGAAGGCGACGTAGTATTTCCCTGGTTATACACCGTAGCTCCGGCACTGATAGTAGTACCCGCCGACATGGTATAAGTGCTCAAGTTGGCCTGCGACACAATCAGGTCGATGCTGGGAGCAGCTACCGTCAGGGTTACGGCCGCTACGTTGTTGGTTTCGTTGCTTTCAGTTACCAGGCCCTGGTAGTCGGCCGCAAACAGGACGTAGTACGTGCCTGGTGCGAGTCCCGGCGGCACGTTTGTGGTTGCACTGCGGTAGTTAGCGTAGTTCGGAGTCAGCGTACCGCCGTAGGTGGAGCTCAGCAGCTGGTCGTTGGCGTCCAGCGTCGTATTAGCCGACAGGTAGTAGCCTACACTGCTGTACGTAGCCGTGGCGTTGCCCTGGTTGGTAATAGTGCAGGACATGTTTATTACGTTGCCGGGCGCCGTGCTGGTGGGGCTCACGCCGGCTTGCTGAATAATTAGGTCCACGGAGGGCGGCACCACGTTCAGGTACACGCTCGATACGTTGTTGGTTTCGTTGCTCTCATTAACGGCGTTCTGGTAGTCGGCTACGAAGAGCACGTAATAGGCACCGGCCGTGGTGTTGGCGGGTAGCTGCACATAGCTGGTACGGCTGCCGTAGCCACCCACGCTCAGACTGCCGCCCGTGGAATTGCCCAGGAGCACGTCGGCCGCATCCAGGCTGGCATCGGCCGAGAGGTAGTAGCCAATATTGCTGCTGGTGGCCGTCGTACCCGAGAGGTTGTAGATGGAGCTATACAAGGACAGCGTGTTGCCGGGCACCGCCGAAACCGGCGACACGGAAGCACCCTGAATAGCCAGGTCAGGCTGAGGCACGCTCGTAACACAGGAAATATCCGCGCTGAAGCCGCTGTAACCGGTGGCGTAGTAGTCGGTGGCAAAGCGTACCGTCAGCGCGCCGCTGCTGCTCGTGCCGTATACCGTGCCTGGGCTGTAGTAGTCGTAATAGGTACCAATTACGGGTGCCGAGGTTGAGGCCCCGTCATATACAGTCAGCCGGTCATAATACCCTACTGAGAAGGTATTGAACTGCAGCTTTACCTTACTGCCCGTCGTAGCCGGGGTAATCGTGACCGTGCCATCTGCGTTGGCGCTGTAGCTACCTCCGGCCCCACCGTTGTCGTAGAGCGTGCCGCTGCAGGTGGTCAGGGCTGTGGTGCCCGTCGTTGGCATGGTGTAGGTTTGGGCCGCAGCCCTACCAGTCCAGAGTACAAATAAGACCGCCAGCAGAGTAAGCCAAGCCGGTCGGGCTGTCCGGGAGCGGACAGGGTACGAGTAGTTTTTTGTCATACAACAGGTTTAGGAAATAGACTTAAAAAAAGCTTGCAGAAGAGACGCACAAGGTCCTTTCTGCCGATCGGAAGCAAGCAAAACTCAATTAAGGTACGAGGGTATAGGCCCTAGAATGCCAGGGCGCTAAACTACTCCTGTTCCTGAGGCACCAGGATAAAGACGTCTTCGCCGGGGCGCTTCATAATGTATTTTTCCCGGGCAAACTTCTCCAGGAGTTCAGGGCTGCTGAGCAATTCAGCCCGGTCTTTTTTCACTAGCTCAATGTTGTTGAGGTAATATTCCTTTTCCGCCTGCAGCTCCCGCCACTTGGCATACATATCATACTGCTTCACTAAATCGTTGGCATCGAAGACCAGCATCCACACCAGAAAGGCGGAGCCGGCCAGAAAGTAAAAGCTGCGCAAGAACCGCGGAACCCGCTGAAATACATGTAATAACTGCATAGCTCTCAAAGATAAAAGAAAGGGGCCGGTCTGCGTGCAGACCGGCCCCTTTAAATTTCACGTGTAGCCGTGGAATTGTCCAACAAGCACCGAGGAGCTTCCTTACGCTGTTGTCATTTGTCCGCCAGTTGTGCACCAACAAGTACCAGCGCTACTCAATTACCACCCGGCGCGTCAGATGCAAGCCCGCCGGCCCCAGCACGCGCAACGTGTAAATGCCGGCCGGTAAGCCCGAGGTGGCCAGGGACAAGGGCTGCCCGCTGAGCATTGCCGAATGGCTTGTTACCTGCCGGCCCAGAGCGTCGTAGAGCGTCATCTGGGCCGGCTGTGGCTGGCCACTGAAGAATATATTCACCCCTTGTCCGGCTGCTACAGGGTTGGGATACACTTCCAGAGCGGCCGTTGTGGGTGAGGTAGTAGCCGTGACCGTACCCGTCACCTGCAGCGGCAGGGCGCGGGAGTTGTTCTGCTCGTTGGTTTCGGCTATTACGTTGCGCGGGTCAATTACCAGCAGCAGGTAATACTTACCAGGAACCGTATTCAGCGGGATAAGCAGCTGCGGAGCCGAAAAGATAGTGCCCGTGGAACCGGTGGTGGCTCCAGCTAGGCTGCCCCCATTAAATTGACTTAGGAAGACGTCGGCCCCCGCTGTGAATACACTGTCGGTCGACAGGTAAAACCCGATTTCATACCCGCTCACCGATCCAGCTCCGCGGTTAAAGATAAACGAGAAAGCGCCGGTGTTGCCCCCGGGCGCCACGGAGCTGAAGGACAGGGATGGGCGCCACAGCTCCAGGTCAGGCAGCGGCACCGTGCCCTGCCCCACCGTTACCGGAAAGCTAACCACGTTGTTGGTTTCATCCTGCTCCTGCTCTGCATTCAGCGGGTCGGCCACCAGCACCAGGTAATAATTGCCGGTAGTAGTCAGGGGCGGAATGGTTGCCGAAATAGAGGTAGTCCCCTGCTGCCCGGCCATGAGCAGCGACTGGCAGCTGGCTCCCAGATAAGCATCATTAGCATCCCAGGTCGTATTGCTCGACAAGTAGTAGCCAATGCAGTTGAACTGGGCCCCGGCCCCAGGATTACCGTTCACCCGGATGGTTGCCGACATCGTGTAAGTTCCGCCCACCACTACGCTAGTGGGGAGAGAGTAAGGAGCTACCACCACCAGATCCGGACGGTTTTGCGCCTGCGCCCCAACTGGCAACCAAACCATCAGGACGCTACATAACAGCAGTATTAGTTTTTTCATGGGCAGTAGCATTAAGTAAGTACAAGTAAAAGCAAAGTATGAAGAGAAGTAAACCCTTTTAAAGCCGTAGCAAACAGCCCGCAGGCTGCCGGGCCCAAAGCAAAGGTAGTCAGGGCAGCCTTGCTTTTTTCTTTCTCACAGTGTAAGCTTTGGCGCCAAAAAAGCCCGCCTGAAATACATCAGGCGGGCTTATCGGTAGCCTCAGCAGTAGCTGAGCTTACATCTTACGGCCGGGGAAGTAGGCAATTTCGCCCAGCTCTTCCTCGATGCGCAGCAGTTGGTTGTACTTCGCCATCCGGTCGGAGCGCGAAGCCGAGCCAGTTTTAATCTGACCGGTGTTCAGGGCCACGGCCAGGTCGGCAATGGTGTTGTCCTCGGTTTCGCCCGAACGGTGGCTCATGATGCTCTTGTAGCCGTTGCGGCGGCCCAGGTTGATGGCATCGATGGTTTCGGTGAGCGTACCAATCTGGTTTACCTTGATGAGGATGGCGTTGGCAATCTGCTCATCAATGCCGCGCTGCAGGCGGGTTACGTTGGTTACAAACAGGTCGTCGCCCACCAGCTGAGTGGTGCTACCGATGCTGTTGGTGAGATTTTTCCAGCCGGTCCAGTCATCTTCGTCCATACCATCCTCGATGCTGATGATGGGGTACTTCTTGGTCCAGTCGGTCCAATACGCCACCATTTCATCGGAAGTCAGCTTGTCGCCGGTGCTCTTCTTGAAGTGGTAGTGCGTGCCGTCATAGAACTCGGAAGCTGCCGCGTCCATGGCAATCATCACGTCGTCGCCGGGCTTGTAGCCAGCCGCCTCAATAGCCTGCAGTACTACCTGGATAGCCTCTTCGTTCGACTTGATGTTGGGAGCAAAGCCGCCTTCGTCGCCTACGTTGGTGCTCAGGCCCTGCTTTTTCAACACGTTCTTGAGGTGGTGGAAAATCTCGGTACCCCAGCGAAGAGCCTCCGAGAAGGAAGGCGCGCCTACGGGCATAATCATGAACTCCTGGAAGTCGATGCTGTTGTCGGCGTGCGAACCGCCGTTCAGGATGTTCATCATCGGTACGGGCAGCGTAGTTGCACCTACCCCACCTACGTAGCGGTAGAGCGGCATACCGGCTTCCTGAGCAGCAGCACGGGCAATAGCCAGCGAAGCACCCAGAATAGCGTTGGCGCCCAGATTAGCCTTGTTCGGCGTGCCGTCAATTTCGAGCATGATCTTGTCGAGCAGGCCCTGCTCAAATACCGAGAAGCCCAGCAGCTCTTCGGCAATCTTGCTGTTCACGTTTTCTACGGCTTTCAGCACGCCCTTGCCCATGAACTTCGACTTGTCATCGTCGCGCAGCTCCACGGCTTCGTGCTTACCGGTGCTGGCCCCGACGGCACCGCTGCCCGACCTACAACGCCGGATTCCGTGGTTACATCTACTTCGACGGTTGGGTTACCGCGCGAATCAAAAATCTGCCGGGCATGGATGGCTGAGATAATGCTCATGTTGAAAAGAATTGTGGTGAGGAATTCGTTACCGCAGCCGCCGAACCTAACTCTAGGCCCCACATCCGGCTGCGGGGCCGAAAGGTAAGGAATTCACTGTGTACCCTCCTATCCTTGCAGCCACTTCTGAAACTGACTTCTCCGGGCCAGTAATAGGCATACTGCCCGTAGTATCTAGCTTTATAAAGCTCTAAGCCTCCATGTTGTCCCTATTACCGGTCCTAAGGTTTCAAACAACTGGGATTAGCCCGGCCGTAAAAAGCAAAAAGGGACGTACCAGCCGGCACGTCCCTTTTCTATATTGAATTGCTCGAAGACTACGAAGCAGCTTCTTCGCTCTTCTCGTCGCGAGTTTCGCCTTCTTTCAGCGTCTCGGTCGAAGAATCGGTTGCGGCAGCAGCCTCTTCGCTTACTACAGCAGCCGTAGCTTCGGTAGCAGGAGCCTCAGCAGCAGCTACAGGAGCCGTAGCGTCGCCGCCCGACTTCTTCTTGCCGCGCGAGCGACGAGTCGTAGCCTTGGCTTCACCAGCCGTCTTAGCTTCCAGCAGAGTTTCGTTGTAATCCACCAGCTCAATGATGCACACCTCGGCGTTGTCGCCCAGACGGTTGTCACTCAGCTTGATGATACGGGTGTAACCACCGGGACGGGTAGCAATTTTACCCGCTACCGAGTCATACAGCTCTTTGATCGACTCCTTGTTCTGCAGCGTAGCGAATACGGTACGACGCGAGTGCGTGGTGTCGCTCTTCGACTTGGTCAGCAGGGGCTCAACAAATTTGCGCAGAGCTTTGGCTTTGGCCACCGTAGTGGTCAGGCGCTTGTGCATGATCAGCGACGAAGCCATGTTCGACAGCATCGCGTTGCGGTGGGAGGTGGTACGACCGAGGTGGTTGATTTTCTTACCGTGTCTCATTGGGTTGTGCTTCTCAGCAGGAATGTGTGTGCTTGCGTATGACGACCACGGCGGGCAGCCAGTGTTTTGAGGCTACCTCATTAGAACCGTCATACCTCGGGCACACTAGTGAAAAAGTGTAAATGAAGTATGCAAAGAAATAGGCTGATTGCTGCAGGCCAACTTGTAGGTCAGCGTAGCGGCAATCAGCCTATTGGGTATGCTAGTCTTCGTCGAGGCGATACTTGCCCAGGTCCATCCCGAAGGTCAGACCTTTTTCCTCCACGAGGTTTTCGAGTTCGGTCAGCGACTTCTTACCGAAGTTGCGGAACTTCATCATGTCGCTCATGTCCAGCTGCACCAATTCGCCCAGCGTCTTGATATCCGCGGCCTTGAGGCAGTTGTAAGCGCGTACGCTCAGGTCCATATCCGCCAGCGGCGTCTTCAGAACCTTGCGCATGTGCAGCGTCTCTTCGTCTACCGTCTCTTCTTCCTCGGCTTTGGCCGTTTCGAAGGTCATGGTGTTGTCCGAGAACAGCATGAAGTGTTGAATTAGAATGTTGGCGGCACCTTTCAGTGCATCCTCCGGATGAATCGAACCGTCCGTCTGAATCTCGATGAGGAGTTTCTCGTAGTCGGTCTTCTGCTCTACACGGGTGTTCTCGATGCTGTACTTCACGTTCTTGATAGGCGTGAAGATGGCATCGATGGCAATTTGCCCGAACACCTGGTCGGCCGGACGATTTTCCTCGGCAGGTACGTAGCCGCGGCCTTTCTGAATCGTGAATTCAAACTCCAACTCTACCGAAGGATCAACGTTGCAGATAACCATATCTGTGTTGAGAACTTCGAAGCCAGTCGAGAATTTATTGATGTCACCAGCCGTGAACGTCTCTTGGCCCTTGATGCGGACCGTGATTTTGTCCTCGATGGCGTCGCTCACTTTCTTGAAGCGAACCTGCTTTAGGTTCAGGATGATTTCGGACATGTCCTCAATCACGCCTTCAATCGTCATGAACTCGTGCAGCACACTGGAAGTGCGGACCGACGTGATGGCATAGCCCTCCAGCGACGACAGCAGGATACGGCGCAATGCGTTGCCGATCGTGACGCCGTAGCCTTTCTCCAGCGGTTTAAATTCAAATGTACCGTAGAAGTCGTCGGATTTCTCCATCACTACTTTCTCCGGCATTTGAAAAGCTAAGATTGACATAAGTGGGGCTTTAAAAATACAACAAGGAAAAAACGAAGTAAGAACCCGACCATAAGCCGGGTTCCAATAATTACTTCGAGTAAAGCTCGACGATGAGCTGCTCCGTGATTTTCTCCGGAATCAGGTCACGTGAGGGGGCGTTCAGGAACTTGCCCACCAATTCCTTGCCGTCCCACTCCAGCCACGAGAAAGCACGCGAGTTGCGGGCGCTCAGGCTGGTAGTGATGGCCTCCAGAGACTTCGACTTTTCGCGAACACCTACTACGTCACCAGCGCGGAGCTTGTACGAAGCAATGTTTACTACTTCACCGTTCACCGTGATGTGCTTGTGCAACACCAGCTGGCGAGCAGCGCGACGGGTTGGAGCAATGCCAAAACGATATACTGTGTTGTCCAGACGTGACTCGAGCAGAGCCAGCAGGTTGTCGCCGGTGATGCCGGGCAGAGTAGCTGCTTTATGGAACAGGTTTTCGAATTGCTTCTCCAGTACACCGTACATGTACTTTACTTTCTGCTTCTCCATCAGCTGCACTGCGTATTCCGACTGCTTCTTGCGGCGGCCACGGCCGTGCTGGCCTGGAGGATAGTTCTTTTTGTTGAGTGCCTTGCTTGGGCCGAAGATTGGCTCTGCGAAGCGACGGGCAATCTTGGTTTTAGGACCAGTATAACGTGCCATTTCGGGGTATTTGAGTTTTGCAGGGGTTGAACCACGCGTGTCGGGCCTCTCGGATGCGGCTCACCCGCAGGGCAAGCCGGATCGGAAACCCGACACAGGGGCGAACCAGATGGTTCGCGAGTTCAGTATATCAGACGCGACGACGCTTAGGAGGACGGCAGCCGTTGTGGGGCAGCGGGGTCACGTCGCGGATGGTGGTTACCTCAATGCCCACGTTCTGGAGGGTACGAATAGCCGACTCACGGCCAGCGCCCGGACCTTTCACGAATACTTCGGCCTTGCGCATGCCCAGGTCGTGGGCAACTTTGGCGCAGTCCGTAGCTGCCATCTGAGCAGCGTAGGGCGTGTTCTTCTTAGAACCTTTGAAACCCATCTTACCAGCCGATGCCCAGGAAATAACCTGACCATTGTTGTTGGTGATGGAGATGATGATGTTGTTGAAGGAAGCCTTGATGTGAATCTGGCCTACCTGCTCAACAACGACAACGCGCTTTTTGGCTTTGTCTTTTCTCTTTTGTGCCATTTGGTTATCGCAAAAAACTGCGGAAGGTGTTGAAGCCGGTTCAGTGTCCCGAACCGGCTTCGATTCCCGCTACAATTTATTTAGTAGCTTTTTTCTTGTTGGCAACGGTTTTCCGCTTGCCTTTGCGCGTGCGCGAGTTGTTCTTGGTACGCTGACCACGAACTGGCAGACCTTTGCGGTGACGCAGACCACGGTAGCAACCGATGTCCATCAAACGCTTAATGTTCAGCTGCACTTCCGAGCGCAGAACACCTTCGGTCTTAATTTCGGCAGCAATGATGCTGCGGATTTCGCCAGCTTCTGCTTCCGTCCAGTCCTTTACTTTCTTGTTCAGGTCGATGCCGGCCTTGGTCAAGATTTTCTGTGCGGATGGACGGCCGATGCCGAAAATGTAGGTCAGCGCGATTTCACCGCGCTTGTTGTCCGGGATATCTACCCCTGCAATACGAGCCATTTGCTTTCTTAAAAAGTCTGGTGCTACTAACCCTGACGCTGCTTGAAGCGTGGGTTCTTTTTGTTGATGACGTACAGCTTGCCGTTGCGGCGAACAAGCTTACAGTCAACACTGCGTTTCTTGACCGAGGTTTTGACTTTCATGTCGTCGGGTTATTTGTAACGGTAAACAATTCGGCCCTTCGATAAGTCGTAAGGGGACATTTCCAGCTTCACCTTATCGCCCGGCAGGATTTTGATGTAGTGCATTCGCATTTTGCCCGAAATGTGAGCAACGAGCTGGTGACCGTTTTCTAATTCCACGCGGAACATGGCGTTTGAAAGGGCTTCCAGAATGACTCCGTCCTGTTCAATGGAGGATTGTTTGGCCATAAGGCTACTGTAAGGCTTTTTCTATGTATTCAAAGGAAGTGAGAATCTCCGCTTTGTCTTTACGTACTACTACCGTGTGCTCAAAGTGAGCAGAAGGTTTGAAATCCTTAGTCCGGATAGTCCAGCCATCCTTTTCCTGGATTACACTCTTCGTGCCCAGATTCACCATCGGCTCAATGGCCAGTACCAAGCCAGCCTGCAGCTTCAAACCTGCACCACGCTTACCGTAGTTAGGTACTTCTGGCCGCTCGTGAAGCTTTTGACCAATTCCGTGGCCGACAAGTTCCCGCACAACTCCATATCCTTGTTTTTCAACGTGGTTTTGGATGGCGTAACCTAAGTCACCCATTCGGTTGCCGGCTACTGCCTGTTCAATGCCCAGGTAAAGCGACTTTTTGGTTTCTTCCAGCAGCTTGAGCACTTCTGGTACCACCTCCCCTACTGGGTAGGTGTAAGCACTATCGGCATGGTAGCCGTTCAACAAGACTCCGCAGTCTACCGAAACAATATCTCCGCTCTTAAGCTGATAGTCGCTCGGGAAACCATGCACCACGACTGAGTTAGGCGAGATGCAGAGACTGTATTCAAAACCATTATACCCTTTGAAGGAAGGTTGCCCGCCATGGTCCCGGATGAACTCTTCCGCCCGCTGATCTAGCGCGCGCGTCGTGATGCCCTCCTTGATCATGCCCGCAACCTCTCCGTGGGCTTGAGCCAGCACTTTCGCGCTGGCTCGGATGAGTTCTATTTCTTCTTCGGTCTTGTAGATGATCATAACCGAATTAGGATGCCAAGGCTACGTTCTGAGTAGAACGACCACGCAGCTTGCCCGTCTTCATCATACCATCGTAATGACGCATGAGCAAGTAGCTTTCTACCTGGTTCAAGGTATCCAGAACAACGCCTACCATGATGATCAATGAAGTACCACCGTAGAAAGCAGAAAAGGGACGCGTCACACCAGCAAGAAGAGCCAAAGCTGGGAAGATGGCTATAAGAGCCAAGACAATGGCACCAGGCAGGGTGATGTGCGTCAAAATCTCGTCAATGTGCTCCGAGGTATCGCGGCCAGGCTTAACCCCCGGAACGAAACCACCACTACGCTTCAGGTCGTCCGCAATTTGATTGGGGTTAACGCTGATAGCCGTGTAGAAGTAAGTGAAGACGATGATGAGTGTAGCAAAAACTACGTTGTACTGCCAAGAAGTATAGTCCGAGAACTTCTGACCAACAGCGGCTGCAAAGTCGCTATCGGCTTGCCAAACGGAGGCAACAATAGCGGGCACAAACATCAACGACTGCGCGAAGATGATAGGCATTACTCCAGCGGCGTTTACTTTCAGCGGAATAAACTGGCGCTGAGCGTTCAGTTGTGTAGTACCGCCTACTTGCTTGGCATACTGTACTGGAATCCGGCGAACAGCCTGCGTCAATACGATTACGGCCATTACGACCAAGAACAACACTACCAATTCAATGAGGAAGATCAGCGAGCCGCGCATGCCTTTAGCTGCTGCCTCACCGATAATAGCTCCTGGAAAGCGCGATACAATCCCGATCATGATGATCATGGAAATACCGTTACCAATACCCTTATCCGTAATCTTCTCACCTAGCCACATACAAAACAGCGTTCCAGCCGTAATGATGAGCATTGTGGAGAAAGTAAAGAAAGGGCCAGGAGCGATAATAGCTTCCGCATTAATAGTGGCAATGAAGCCGATAGACTGTGCCATTACAATCGGAATCGTGAGAATCCGGGTGTACTGGTTAATCTTCTTCCGACCTGATTCGCCTTCTTTCTGTAGCTTCTGGAAGTAAGGCACTGCAATGGTTAGCAGCTGCAATACAATCGAGGCTGAGATGTAGGGCATGATACCCAGGGCGAAGATAGAGGCATGGCTGAAGGCACCGCCAAGCAGTGTATCCAGAATACCAAACAGACCTTCAGCGCCACCCTGCTTCAAACGCGACGCGTCGACGCCGGGGAGTACCACGTAGGAACCCAGCCGATAGATGGCAATGAAAAAAAGCGTATTGAAGATCCGCGTACGCAGATCTTCAATCGCAAAAATGTTCTTTATCGTTTCGATAAACTTTTTCATCGCCGATAAGACTTTACAGCGTCACAGCTTTACCACCGGCTTTCTCGATGGCTTCAACAGCCGATTTCGAGAAGGCGTGGGCATGTACTTCCAGAGCGGTGGTAACTTCACCACGACCCAGGATTTTGATTTTGGCGTTCTTAGACACCAAGCCAGCCGACACGAAGTAAGCAACGTCCATCGTGGAAGTGCTGTTCTTTTCGTTGAGGCTGGTTAGAGCATCAAGGTTGATGCCTTTGTACTCCACACGGTTGATGTTCTTGAAGCCGAACTTCGGAACACGACGCTGCAGCGGCATCTGGCCACCTTCGAAGCCAGACTTCTTGGAGTAACCCGAACGAGACTTTTGACCTTTGTGACCACGCGTCGACGTGCCGCCGCGGCCGGAACCCGTACCACGGCCAAGGCGCTTGTTGTTGCGCGTTGAGCCTACGGCGGGTGAGAGATTGCTGAGATTCATATCGAGGGGAATCCTAGAGTTCAGTTACTTCCAAGAGGTGCTGCACAGCGGCCACCATACCGGCAACCTGAGGCGTGTTTTCCACGGCCTTCGTGCTGCCAATTTTACCGAGGCCTAGAGCCTTAACGGTACGCTTTTGACGCTCGGGCGGTCAATAACGCTTTTCACGAGTTTGATTTGGATCTGCGCCATCTCTGCTTAACCGTTAAAAACTTGGGAAAGAGTGATACCACGCTGCTGGGCAATCTGCATCGGGTCACGCATCTTCAGCAGAGCATCAAAGGTTGCCTTTACCACGTTGTGGGGGTTCGAAGAACCTTTCGACTTAGCAAGTACATCCTTGATACCAGCGCTTTCAAACACGGCACGCATAGCACCACCAGCAATTACACCGGTACCGGCAGCAGCAGGCTGCACCAGCACGAAGCCGCCAGAATATTTGCCTTCCATCACGTGAGGAACGGTGTGCTTGTAAAGCGGCACCTTCACCAAGTTCTTTTTAGCGTCGTCGATACCTTTGGCAATAGCGTCGGTAACTTCGTTGGCTTTGCCAAGACCGTAACCTACGGTGCCGTTACCGTCACCTACTACTACGATGGCCGAGAAGCTGAAGCGACGACCACCTTTAACTACTTTAGCAACACGGTTGATAGCGACTACCTTCTCTTTCAGATCGGATTCGCCAGCGCGGGGTGCCTGGTCGCGGTTGCCACCACGGTCATTGCCACCACCACGACGGTCGTTGCCGCCACGGTCATTGCCACCACCACGGGGTTGTTATTGAATTCTGCCATGATGATTTAGAAATTGAGGCCGCCTTCGCGGGCTCCTTCTGCCAATGATTTTACGCGGCCGTGGTAGAGGTAACCCGAACGGTCAAATACCACTTTCGAAATTCCTTTCTCCTGAGCACGGGAGGCAAGTTCTTTGCCTACTGCGGCAGCCAGGGCGACTCCGTTGCCCTCTTCCACCGAAACGTGCTTCGAGGAAGCAGCCGCCAACGTACGGCCAGTGGTGTCGTCAATAATCTGAGCATAGATGCCCGTATTGCTGCGGAACACTGACAAACGTGGACGCTCGGACGTGCCAGCCACCTTAGTGCGGATGATGCGCTGGATCCGTTTTCTTCTAGTTGCTTTATCGAAAGCCATGATGCGAAATTATTTCGAAGCCGTTTTACCAGCCTTACGACGAATTTGCTCACCCACGAAACGCACGCCTTTGCCTTTGTAAGGCTCAACTTTGCGCAGCGAGCGAATCTTAGCAGCTACCTGACCCAGCAATTGATTGTCAATGCTGTTCAACGTAACGATTGGGTTCTTACCTTTTTCGGTTACGGCCGTAGCAGTAACTTCCTTTGGCAAGGCCAAGAAGATATTGTGCGAGTAACCCAGCGACAATTCCAGCGTAGTACCGGCCATTGCGGCTTTGTAACCTACACCTACCAGCTCCAGCTTCAGTTCAAAGCCGTTGCTTACACCATTGACCATATTGTTGATCAAAGAGCGGTACAAACCGTGCATAGCTTTGTGGCGCTTCTGCTCAGTAGGACGCTCAACAACCAACTGGCCATCGGCTTGGGTAAGGGTAATGTCGCGGTCAACTGGGGTAGTCAGGGTACCTTTCGGGCCCTTCACCGTGACGGTGTTTTCGTTGCTTACTTCAACCTGAACGCCCGAAGGCAGGCTGATCGGCAGTTTACCAATGCGTGACATAGTCTCGTTTCTCCTCGATTAGTAAACGTGGCACAATACTTCACCACCCACGTTCTGAGCTTTTGCCTCTTTCTCCGTCATTACCCTTTCGAGGTCGACAGGATGGCAATACCCAAACCGCTGAGTACACGCGGCATGTTCTCCACGTGAGCGTACTGACGCAGACCGGGGGTGCTGATGCGCTCCAGTTTGGTGATAGCAGGCTGCTTCGTAGTAGGGTTGTACTTCAGGGCAATCTTGATAGTGCCCTGTACCGAAGAGTCATCAAAGCGGTAGCTCTGGATGTAACCCTTGTGGTAAAGCACTTTCGTGATTTCCTTTTTGATGTTGCTGGCCGGAATTTCGACTACCCGGTGGTTTGCCTTGATGGCATTGCGCACCCGGGTCAGGAAGTCGGCAATTGGATCTGTATTCATTGTGTAGATGAGAGCAGCCCATTTTTTAGGGAGCCGCAAAGATATGAAAATTTCGCCGCCATTTGAAAGTGGCGACGAAATTTTCGGTTAAGACTACTTGGCTCGACTTATTGAGGCTCGGCCAATGGTTTCTTTCGGCAACCTGCCAAATATCACTGCCTTAGTGTGAGTAAGGCAAAAGCTGTATTACCAGCTCGACTTCGTTACGCCGGGGATCTTACCAGCCAGCGCCATTTCGCGGAACGTAACCCGGCTGATGCCAAACTTACGCATGTAGCCACGAGGACGACCGTTGATTTTATCCCGGTTGTGTACGCGTACGGGCGAGGCGTTGCGGGGCAACTTATCCAGACCTTCGTAGTCGCCGGCGGCTTTCAGAGCCTTACGCTTTTCAGCATAACGCTCTACCGTAGCGATGCGCTTTCTTTCTCTTGCTTTGACGGATTCCTTAGCCATTGTTCTGTTTCTTGGCGTTAGCGAACGGCATTCCGAAAGCTTTGAGGAGCTCGTAGCTCTGCTCGTCGTTCTCGGCGGTCGTTACGAAGGTAATGTCCATACCCGAGATTGACTTAATCTTGTCGATCGAAATTTCGGGGAAAATGATCTGCTCCTTGATACCGAGGGTATAGTTACCCCGGCCGTCAAAGCCTTTATCATTGATGCCTTTGAAGTCACGCACCCGGGGGAGAGCAACTGTCAGCAAACGGTCCATGAACTCGTACATCTGCTCGCCACGCAAGGTAACGCGGGCGCCGATGGGCATGCCTTCACGGAGTTTGAAGTTCGACACCGAACGCTTGGCAATGGTAGCAACGGCTTTCTGACCAGTGATGGTCGTCAGCTCATCCACACCATTGTCAACCAGCTTTTTGTCGGCTACTGCCGAGCCAATACCGCGGTTGATGCAGATCTTGGTGATGCGTGGTACCTGCATGATGCTCTTGAACTGGAATTTCTCCTGGAGCGCGGGTACTACTTCTTTTTGATATATATCTTTCAGTCGGGCCATTGTCGTCGTACCGGGTTAGGCGTTTTTCGATTCAACTGCCTTCACGTTGGATACGTGGATTGGGGCTTCGATCTTGGTGATACCCCTTGCGGGTTTTTAGCACTGGGTTTGTTGTGCTTGGTCACCAGGTTCAGGCCTTCCACGATAACGCGCTGCGTCGAACGGTTTACCGACTTGATAACGCCGGTCTTGCCACGCTCATCACCAGCAATTACCAGAACGGTATCACCGGTTTTAACGTGCAGTTTCACGGGCTGTGCTTTCGTCTTCGTTGCCATATGCTTAGAGAACTTCAGGAGCTAGTGAAACAATTTTCATGAACTGACGCTCACGCAACTCACGAGCTACTGGGCCGAAAATACGGGTACCACGGGGCTCATCGTTGTTGTTAAGCAGAACAGCGGCATTGTCGTCGAAGCGGATGTACGAACCGTCTTTGCGGCGTACTTCCTTCTTCGTGCGAACTACCACAGCCTTCGATACAGTGCCCTTCTTGGCATTACCGGAAGGCAGAGCCGACTTGATCGAAACAACGATCTTGTCGCCTACGCTGGCGTATTTCTTGCCCGTGCCACCGAGGACACGAATGCATAGAACTTCTTTGGCGCCGCTGTTATCAGCGACGGTCAGACGGGATTCTTGCTGTATCATCTTACTTGGCGCGTTCTACAATTTCTACCAATCTCCAGCGCTTGTTCTTGCTCAGCGGGCGGGTCGACATGATGCGAACCGTATCGCCTTCACCGCACTCGTTATTCTCGTCGTGAGCCATAAATTTGGTCGACTTGGTAACGAATTTGCCGTAGATCGGGTGTTTCATTTTGCTTTCCACTACTACCGTGATGGACTTATCCATCTTGGAAGAAGCTACGCGCCCGATGATTTCTTTCCGCAGGTTCCGCTCTTCGGCGGTCGTTACCTGCTGTTCTTCGTTGGTTGCCATCGTTATTTAGCAGTTTGGTTTGCCTGCTCGTTTTCGCGACGGGTCAACTCAGTCTTCAGACGAGCTACGGTACGGCGGCTGTGCTTCAGGCGAACTGGGTTTTCCAAGGGCGAGATGGCGTGCGCGAAACGCAGTGCCTGGCCGCTGGTTTGTTCAGTCTTGATTTGCTCCTTCAGCGCTTCTAGCGAAAGGGCTTGGATTTCTGCGTTCTTCATCTTACTTGTTCTCTTCGTAGTCGCGACGAACAACAAACTTAGTTTTCACTGGCAGCTTCTGCGCAGCTAAACGCAGGGATTCCTGAGCCACTTCCAGCGGCACGCCGTCCGATTCGAACATGATAGTGCCGGGCTTCACGCAGGCTACCCAATATTCTGGGCTACCCTTACCCTTACCCATGCGAACTTCAGCGGGCTTCTTGGTAATTGGCTTATCTGGAAAAATACGGATCCATACTTGACCTTCCCGTTTCATTGCGCGGGTCATGGCGATACGAGCTGCCTCAATCTGACGAGCCGTGATCCAAGCCACTTCCAACGATTTGATAGCGAAGGAACCGAAGTCTATGGAGCTGCCGCGGTAGGCTAGGCCTGTTACGCGACCCTTTTGCATCTTGCGATACTTGGTCCTTTTCGGTTGTAACATGAGTTATCGAAAATTGAAATTCTTGAAAAGAGAAAAGGACTAGCGACGTGGGCCGCCCTGACCGCCGCCACGGTTGGCACCACCGGGTGCTCCACCGCCACGACGCTGACCACCGCCGGCTTGACCGCCACGGTTGTCGCCACCACCCTGACCACCGCGGTTGTCACCGCCACGCTCATTGCGAGGGCCACGTGGGCCACGGTCACCACCACGGTCGCCACGCTCACCACGTGGGCCACGGTCGTTACCGCCGCCACGAGTGTCGTTGCCCTGGTTGGCAGGCTGCTGGTTTGGCGACAAGTCGGGCTTGCCGAATACCTCACCACGCATGATCCACACCTTGATGCCGATCTTGCCATACACAGTCTGAGCTTCCGACAGAGCGTAGTCGATGTCGGCACGCAGCGTGTGCAGCGGGGTACGGCCTTCTTTGTACTGCTCGGAACGAGCAATTTCGGCACCACCCAAACGGCCACCGCACTGAATCTTGATGCCTTCGGCACCAACACGCATTGCAGCTTGGATAGACATCTTCATAGCGCGACGGAACGAGATACGAGCCTGCAGCTGCTGAGCGATGCTCTCGCCCACGAGCTTGGCGTCGAGTTCCGGACGCTTAATTTCGAAAATGTTGATCTGAACGTCCTTGCTGGTGATCTGCTTCAGCTCGTCCTTGATCTTATCAACTTCCTGACCGCCCTTACCGATTACCACACCTGGACGAGCCGTGTTGATGGTAATGGTGATGCGCTTCAGGGTACGCTCGATTACGATGCGGCTAATGCCACCTTTCGGGATACGAGCGAGTACATATTTGCGGATTTTTTCGTCCTCAACCAGCTTATCGGCAAAGTCCTTGCCGCCATACCAGTTCGAGTCCCACCCTTTGATGACGCCCAAACGGAAGCCAACCGGATTTACTTTCTGTCCCATAGTGCTTATGCGGTGGCTTCAGCCGAGGTTTCGTTGGATTTCTTAGCCGAGCTACGACGAGTAGTTTTCTTCGGAGCCTCAGCAACAGCGTCAGTAGCAGGTTTGGTTTCAGCAGCCTGCTTTACAGCAGCCTTGCTTCCCAGTGCTTCTACTTTGGTGTCGATGGTCAGCGTCACGTGATTGCTACGCTTGCGGATGCGGTGACCACGACCCTGAGGGGCGGGACGCAGACGCTTCAGCTGACGACCTTCATCAACGAAAATCTCTTTGATGTAGAGGTTAGCATCCTCGATGCGCTCGTCCTCGTTCTTCTGCTGCCAGTTGGCCAGAGCCGACAGGAGCAGTTTCTCGATTTTCTCAGCGCCCGAATTAGCTTCAAATTTCAGCAAGCCCAGAGCGCGGGTCACTTTCTGACCACGTACCAGGTTGGCTACCATGCGCATCTTGCGAGGCGAGGTAGGCACGTTACGGAGTTTAGCGGTAGCTTCCATATTAGCGCTTGCCTTTATCTTTCTTGGCGATGTGGCCACGGAAGTTACGGGTGGGGGCAAACTCACCGAGTTTGTGACCTACCATGTTCTCCGTTACATACACCGGGATGAACTTATTGCCGTTGTGAACGGCGAAGGTGTGGCCTACGAAGTCGGGCGAAATCATCGAGCGGCGAGACCAGGTCTTCACCACCGACTTTTTGCCGGAATCTTCCATTGCCGTGACTTTCTTCTCGAGCCGGAAGTCAATGTACGGCCCTTTTTTTAGCGAACGTGCCATTGGTTACTTCTTGCCTTTACGGTTAACGATGAGCTGCTCGGAGTACTTGTTCTTGTTGCGGGTCTTCTGACCCTTAGCGAAGATACCGTTGCGGCTACGTGGGTGACCACCCGACGACTTACCTTCACCACCACCCATTGGGTGATCCACTGGGTTCATGGCAACACCACGAACACGTGGGCGACGACCCATCCAACGGTTACGACCGGCTTTGCCGAGACGTACGTTCATGTGGTCACCGTTAGAAACCGTACCAACCGTAGCCATGCAGGTAACCAGTACCATGCGCATCTCACCGGAAGGCAATTTCAGGGTTGCGTATTTCTCTTCGCGAGCTACCAGCTGAGCATACGTGCCAGCCGAGCGAGCGATAGAAGCACCGCCACCGGGCATCAGCTCGATGTTGTGCACGATCGTACCCAGCGGAATTTCGCGCAGGGACAGAGCGTTGCCAACTTCAGGAGCTACGCCTGGGCCCGATACCACCGTGGTGCCTACTTCCAGACCGGCGGGCGCAATGATATAGCGCTTTTCGCCGTCGGCGTAGCTCAGCAGAGCGATACGAGCAGTGCGGTTCGGATCGTATTCAATCGTCTTAACAGTAGCTGGAACACCAGCCTTGTCACGCTTGAAGTCGATAACCCGATACTTCTGCTTGTGACCACCGCCGATGTAGCGGTTGGTCATTTTTCCGGATTCATTCCGGCCACCGGATTTTTTCAGGGGTGCCAACAGCGACTTCTCCGGCGTCGACGTCGTAATCTCGTCGAACGCGGGTGCGATGCGGAAGCGCTGACCCGGTGATGTTGGTCTTAGTTTTTTGAGTGCCATTTTATCTTAAAATGCGCGTTTCGTCGGTTGCCCGACCTTAGATACCGTTGTAGAAGTCGATTACGTCGCCTTCCTTCACGGTTACAATAGCCTTCTTTCCGTGGGGGCGACGGCCCGAAACGGAGCCACCCTTGGTGAATTTCGACTTCAGCTTGCCGTTGGTGCGGATCGTGCTAATGCCCGTTACCGTTACACCATACAGAGCCTCGATTTCCTTTTTGATCTGAACCTTGTTGGCAGTGCGCTCTACTTCGAAAGCGTACTGGCCTTTCTCGTTCAGGGCCGTGGCCTTCTCGGTCACGATAGGTTTCTTCAGCGTGCTCATTACTCAGCGGTAGTATAGAGTTGTTCCAAGGATTTCAACCCGTCTTCCGACAGCAGCAGGGTGTCCGTGTTCAGCAGGTCGTGAGTGTTCAGAGCTACTGGAGTAGCAATCTTCACGCGCTGGATGTTACGGGCCGAGAGCAGCACGTTCTTGTCGGCTTCAGCGGCAACGAACAAGGTTTTCTTGCCGTTGTTGAGCTTAAGACCGTTCAAGATCGAGAGGAAATCTTTCGTTTTGGGAGCGTCCAGGGAGATATTCTCCACCAGAGCAACCTTGCCATCCTGGGCCAGTACCGACAGAGCGGACAGACGGGCCAGGCGCTTGGTCTTTTTGTTCAGCTTGAAGCCGTAGTCACGGGGCTCAGGACCGAATACCCGGCCACCACCGATAAATACTGGCGACTTCATGCTGCCGGCGCGGGCACCGCCCGTACCTTTTTGCTTCTTGAGCTTCTTCGTGGTGCCGTGCACCTCGTTGCGCTGCTTCGACTTGTGCGTACCCTGGCGCTGGTTGGCCAAGTACTGCTTCACGTCGAGGTACATCACGTGCTCGTTCGGCGTGAGGCCGAAGATGGCGTCGGACAGGGTTACCTTGCGGCCGGTGTCCTCACCTTTGATGTTATATACTGACAGTTCCATCTTGCGTTATTTTTCCAGGACCACGTAAGAGTTCTTGGAGCCGGGAATAGAGCCGCTCACCAGAATCAGGTTCTTGTCGGCTACTACGCGCATTACTTTCAGGTTCTGCACTTTTACCCGGTCATTGCCCATACGGCCACCCATGCGCATTCCTTTGAATACGCGCGAAGGCCAGGAGCAAGCACCGATAGAACCAGGGTGACGCAGACGGTTGTGCTGACCGTGGGTCTGCCCGCCTACACCGGCAAAGTTGTAGCGCTTAACTACGCCCTGGAAACCTTTACCTTTTGAGGTGCCTACTACGTCAACAAACTCGCCTTCTTCGAAGAGGCTAGCGTCGATGGTAGAACCTGCAGCGTACGTCGATTCCGCGTCGAGACGGAATTCAACCAGCTTTTTCTTGGGGGTGGTACCGGCTTTAGCGAAGTGACCAGCCAAAGCTTTGGTCGTGTTCTTCGCTTTTTTCTCGCCGTAGCCGATCTGAACGGCGGTGTAACCGTCGTTGGCCAGCGTTTTAACCTGCGTCACTACGCACGGACCCGCCTCGATGAGCGTGCAGGGAATGTTTTTCCCGTCCGGAGTGAAGAGGCTTGTCATACCGATTTTTTTACCGATGATGCCAGGCATTCTGTTAGATTTTATGAAAAGACGCAATAAGAAAACGCCCAAATAGCGTTTTCGGAATGGGAGTGCAAAGCTAGCAAATTGTTGGGGCATAATCCAACCCCGCTCTGAAATATTTTCAGAATCACTTAGTTGGCTCGTTGAGGAGGCTATTAACTCAGTTTCAGCTTCTTCCCTACCCCACTTCTGTCGGGTACAGCCACTGCATGAAGAAGCTCCACTTCCTCCCAGTTCCAGCGGGGCAAAGTTGAGCTCTTAAAAAGTACAATAACTAGGTTCAGAAAGATTAATCAGGCTGGTCTCCAGGTCTGGGATTCTTCAGCAGCGGTGACGCGCAACCCGTTTAATCCAAGCAGGATGAAAAACAGGGAATAAGTCAGGCCAATCTGAGTTTCCAGGGTATACTCCACCAGAAAGGAAAGAGAGACTATAGCGTACTGAATGACGACCAGTGGCGCAAAGCGGGGCCAAGTCCAGAGAAGGGGATAATAAAAGCACAGCGTAAAGACGAGCACGCCAACCAAACCAAAAGCCACTGCAGAATAAATAAATTGATTGTGGGGCTGGATGTAGGACTCGGGATGGATGCTGGGATAATCGCGCTGGTAATGAATAGCCATTTCTTCGGGCATATCAGCCTTACTCACTCCAAACCATGGATTGTCTTGTACCAACTTACCGGCAACCTTATAGGAATACACCCGAGCTACAAGCGAATAGTTATTAGCCGCAGCGGTGTTATCCACTTTGCTGAGGTCTTCTTGGGTGTTGGTAAACTTATTACGAAAAGTAGGGAAGCTCACGTAGCTCAGCACTGGTAATAGCAGCAGTATTGCCGCTATAACGGCTGCTCGACGGTAAGCACGCCGTTGTAGTATTAGCCAGCCTATCATTAGGGCTCCTACTACATAAAATGTTACCAGGCCACTTCGTACTGCCAAAAGATGCTGGAACAGAGCCAGCACGACAACGGCTATAACGAGCAGATGACGCCGAGTGCTCTGCAAAGTAGTATCGAAGGTCAAGTGCACAACGGCTACAGCCACCGCCAGCGTCACCATCAGGCTAAAGCGAATATGGTCGGGCTCCGTGGGCATTATCTTCGAATGCAGATACATTTCATTGATTTCAGCCGTGTGCAACAGATAATTGCCAGTAGCTAATAAAGCAGCTACTACGACGCAGCCAATAAACAATTCCCACAAACGAGTCAGATAATGGCTTGGCAATGCCGGCAGCAACCAGAACGACAAGGGCAACAAGAGAAATGGCGACTGCAGAACCACATCCCGGGTGTACTCTCCGAGATTTCGGGGCTCGGTTGTAAGCCCAGCCGCCAGATGGAGCAAGAACACGCAAGCCAAAGCAGCATACACGCGCCAGTCGCGTTTGCTTCCCTCCTGCTGCCGATGCACCACACTGTAGCAAATTGCGGTGAGTGTAACCCCTACAATACCGATGCTAGGCAGGATCCGGAAGAAGTCAGCCACAAACAACCCCACGATAATGAAGGAGCAGAACACAGCTGCGGCTAAGGTCAAGCGTGGCACTGTCAGGATCAACTGCATAAGGAATCTTGCGGGGTGAGATTTTGGGAGCCTTCCTCCTACTTACTTCGAAATAGAGACCAACTCAACGGCGCAAGTTGGCTAGTATATATAAGAAAACACCCCACCAGTCCGAAAACTGATGGGGTGTTTATCTTATTCAGCTACTGAAACCAGTCCTCAGACTTTGATTTCAACGTCAACGCCGCTGGGCAGCTCAAGCTTCATCAGAGCATCTACGGTCTTCGACGAAGTCGAGTAGATGTCCACGAGGCGCTTGTAGGTGCAGAGCTGGAACTGCTCACGCGACTTCTTGTTCACGTGGGGCGAACGAAGAACGGTGAATTTTTCCTTGTCGGTCGGCAATGGAATTGGACCGCTTACGATAGCGCCCGTAGCCTTCACCGCCTTCACAATCTTCTCCGACGATTTGTCCACCAAGTTGTGGTCGTAGGATTTAAGTTTAATGCGAATTTTCTGGTTCATGTCTGTAATGTGGAAGCGGATTAGCGAATGGCGTTACCCTTTTGCTTGGCAATGATACCGTCGGCAAGGTTCTGAGGAACCTGGTCGTAGTGCGAGAACGTGAGCGACGCCGAAGCGCGACCCGACGAAATCGTACGCAGCGTAGTCACGTAGCCGAACAGCTCCGACAGCGGGACGTCAGCTTTGATTACGTTCAGACCACCTTTGGTATCGAGGCCCTTCATGATGCCGCGGCGACGGTTCAAGTCACCGGTTACCGAACCCGTGTACTCGTCGGGCGAAACTACTTCTACAGCCATGATAGGCTCGAGCAGTTTCGGACCAGCCAAGCGGCCGGCTTCACGGAAACCACCACGGGCAGCG
The DNA here is from genome assembly GCF_022919215.1 of Hymenobacter cellulosilyticus. Taxonomy (NCBI): domain Bacteria; kingdom Pseudomonadati; phylum Bacteroidota; class Cytophagia; order Cytophagales; family Hymenobacteraceae; genus Hymenobacter; species Hymenobacter cellulosilyticus. Next base: position 72,914 of record NZ_CP095046.1, read on the forward strand.
AGTTCGAACGACAGAGCGTCCGAGTCAACATCGTGGTAAGAACCGTAGAACAGACGCACGCGCATGCCTTCGATGGGGAAGCCCGCCAACGGACCGTTCTTCATGGCTTCTTCGAAACCTTTCTGAACCGGAGCAATGAATTCGCGGGGATAACACCACCCGTGATGTCGTTTACGAACTCCAAACCGGGTTTCTCCGGATCGGTCAGTTTCGGACCGAGTTCGAATACGATATCACCGAATTTACCACGACCACCCGTCTGCTTCTTGTAAGTCTCGCGGTGTTCCACGGACTTGGTCAGAATCTCTTTGTAGGCAACCTGAGGAGCACCCTGGTTGATTTCAACCTTGAACTCACGACGCATACGGTCGATGATGATTTCAAGGTGAAGCTCACCCATACCTTTCAACACGGTCTGGCCGGTCTCGGGGTCGGTCTGAACAACCAGCGTGGGGTCTTCTTCCACGAGTTTGGCAATAGCCATACCCATTTTATCAACGTCAGCCTGAGTTTTAGGCTCAATGGCGTAGCCGATTACGGGCTCAGGGAAGCTCATCGACTCCAGTACCACGCGCGACTTCTCATCGGTCAGCGTGTCACCGGTTTTGATGTCTTTGAAACCAACACCAGCAGCAATGTCACCCGCTTGAATCTTATCGATTGGGTTCTGCTTGTTGGAGTGCATCTGCATCAGACGCGAAATACGCTCTTTCTTGTTCGTGCGGTTGTTGTGCACGTACGAGCCAGCATCCAGCACGCCGCTGTAGCAGCGGAAGAAGCACAAGCGACCTACGAAGGGGTCAGTTGCGATTTTGAAGGCCAGAGCCGTGAAAGGCTCGCTGTTGTCGGGGTGACGCTCAACGGACTCACCGGTCTCAGGGTCCGTACCAACGATGGCCGGCATGTCGAGCGGCGAAGGCAGGTAAGCCATAACGCCGTCCAGCATCGACTGAACACCTTTGTTTTTGAACGCCGAACCGCACATTACGGGCGAGAACTTCATGTCGATAACCGCCTGGCGGATAACAACCATCATTTCTTCGCGCGTAATGGAGTCTGGATCGTCGAAGAATTTCTCCAACAGACGGTCATCATACTCGGCAACGCTCTCAACGAGCTTCTGACGCCATTCGGCTACCGTCTCCACCAGATCCTCGGGAACCGGGATTTCGGAGTACGACTTGCCTTGGGTAGCATCATCCCATACGATAGCCTTACCCGTCAGCAGGTCGACTACACCCTTGAAGGTGTCTTCGGCGCCGATTGGGATTTGCAGGGGCACGGGGTTAGCACCGAGCTTGTCTTTGATTTCGCTAACAGCCTTGAAGAAGTCAGCACCGGCACGGTCCATCTTGTTGACGAAGCAGATGCGGGGCACCTTGTACTTGTCAGCCTGACGCCATACGGTTTCCGACTGGGGCTCAACACCCGAAACGGCGCAGAACAGAGCAACAGCACCGTCGAGTACACGCAGCGAGCGTTCAACTTCTACCGTGAAGTCAACGTGGCCGGGGGTATCGATGAGGTTGATCTTGTACTGCTTGGTCTCTGGGGTTGGGTCACCTTTTGCGTCGGTGGGGTAATTCCAGAACGTGGTGGTAGCAGCCGAAGTGATGGTGATACCACGCTCCTGCTCCTGCTCCATCCAGTCCATCGTGGCGGCACCTTCGTGCACTTCCCCGATTTTGTGGGTCTTACCGGTGTAGTAGAGAATGCGCTCCGAAGTCGTGGTCTTACCGGCGTCGATGTGCGCCATAATCCCGATATTCCGGAGGTATTGCAGGTCTTTATTAACAGCCATTGCTTTTATTGGGGTCTTAGATACTTAAGGTCTTAAGGTCTTGGGCTGCTCAACAGAAAAATCCGTCAAAAAAATCCAAGTCCTTAAGACCCTAGAGTGCCTAATAACGATTGTTAGAAGCGGAAGTGCGAGAAGGCCTTGTTGGCTTCAGCCATGCGGTGGGTGTCGTCCTTCTTCTTAACGGAAGCACCTTCACCTTTAGCAGCGGCAATGATTTCGCCAGCCAGCTTGTCCTTCATGGTTTTCTCACCACGACGACGAGCGTACTGAATCATCCACTTAGCACCTACCGAGATACGACGGTCGGGGCGAACTTCGATCGGCACCTGGAAGGTAGCACCACCTACGCGGCGGCTCTTCACTTCTACGGTCGGCATCACGTTGTTCAGGGCCTTACGCCACATTTCCAGGCCGTTTTCCTTGGTGCGCTGCTCAACCAGTTCGCAGGCATCGTAGAAAATGGTGTAGGCCAGGTTCTTCTTTCCGTCATACATCATGTAGTTGACGAAACGAGTTACCAAGGTCTCCTTGTACTTAGGATCGGGAAGCAGGATGCGCTTCTTTGGTTTTGACTTTCTCATGAGTTTAGAAATGAGGGTGAGTAGCGGGAAGTGGGATAAGAACCATGTGCTATCCAGCACTGCGCGCTACCACACTCGTATCAATTACTTTTTCTTGCCGGGTGCTGGTTTGCCGCCTTTGCCCGTAGCAGCAGGCTGACCTGGCTTGGGACGCTTGGCGCCATACTTCGAGCGACGCTGGGTACGGCCGTTTACACCGGCGGTGTCCAGAGCGCCACGGATGATGTGGTAACGCACACCGGGAAGGTCTTTCACACGGCCACCACGGATCAGCACGATGCTGTGCTCCTGCAGGTTGTGGCCTTCACCAGGGATGTAGGCGTTAACTTCTTTGCCGTTGGTGAGGCGCACACGGGCTACTTTACGCATAGCCGAGTTCGGCTTCTTAGGCGTGGTGGTGTACACCCGGGTGCAAACGCCACGGCGCTGCGGGCACGAGTCAAGAGCCGGCGACTTTGACTTCGTCGTCAGCTTCTCGCGGCCTTTTCGTACTAATTGGTTAATGGTAGGCATCTACGGAATGGTTTGTCAAGGAGGGTTCTCTCCCAAAAAATTAGGCTTGCAAAGGTATAAAAGTTGCTTCGAAATAGCAAACAGGTTGAAATAGTTTGTTTTAGGAACACATAGAAGAGCTTGCTAAGTGTCCCAAACTGTCTATTCCGGTTAAATACCTGCATGAAAAAAGCCTTACGGATAAGTCCATAAGGCTTTTTAGCATTGAATACGTTCGATCTAGGGTCTTGATAAGCATATGTCTCTCCATTGTACCACCAAGACCTATGGGGTAACTGGGCATGTGGAGCTACTTGAGCTAATTGCGCGAATGTTTTATCGTACAACCTGCCTTTGACAGTTCACTCAGCTTACTTTTTGTATTCAACAAAGGAGCGGCTTCTATCTTCCCGATAAAAGCCGCTCCTTACACTGTATTATTTCGAGGTCTAAGCCTCTCCCATCGTGCCACCGAAACCCAGGGGTAGCTGGGCATGTCGTTTTGCTGCTTGATCGGGCCAAAGGTCTGCTCAAATCGCTCCACATTATCAGCCAAGGCCGACAGCAGCCGCTTGGCGTGCTCGGGCGTCACGATAATACGGGCCTTCACCTTGGCTTTGGGCACACCGGGCATCAGGCGAATGAAGTCGATGACAAACTCGCTGCTGCTGTGCGCTATCATGGCCAGGTTAGCATACTCGCCTTCGGCAATGGCCTCGGAGAGTTCAATGTTGATGGCGTTGGGGTCCTGAGGTCCGGGAATTTCCTGGGGTTCGTTCATGAGGTGATTGTTTTACTGATTGCCGAAAGTAGACTCGATGAAGTCCATTACTTCAGCTACTGTTACGCTAAATATCCCGGCTTGTCCGGTCAGAAAAGCTTCCCGCCAGATTTCATAGCCTTCCTCAAAGTCAGGAAGCGTATTTGCATGGCGCACTACATGAGTTACGCTGGCAGTTAAAGCTTCTTCCGAAAAAGGCAGGTGGGACGCCGTAGTACCGGGCTTCCCGCTTGGGTTAGGCGTCTTTAGCCTTAACCCATCCACGTATACATGCACGGCAACATCGGCACCATGCTGCAATTCCACTTTGACAACAGTCAACAAAGAATCGGTTTCGGTCGGCCTTGTGTGATACTCCCAAACTTGCCCAACCTGAAACCGGGAAGTAGTAATATCAACTAAAGGAACCGGAGCATCGGCTGCCATACGTAGTAAGTAAGAGGAGGAAGAGTTGCTGCTAAAGCTACTAAAAAGAAAAAGCCGACCGGATTTCTCCGGTCGGCTTCTCCAGTATTCAATTCAGCTTAGTCAGCCGATACTTCACGCTTGGCACGCGAGGCACGGGTCTTCGGCTCGGGAGCGTCCGACTTCGCGGGAGCCGTAACCTCGGGCTCATCTTTCGACCCAACCACCTGACGCGTGTACTCGCGCAGGCCGGTACCGGCCGGGATGAGGTGACCTACGATTACGTTCTCCTTCAGACCCAGCAGTTCGTCAGCCTTGCCACGGATGGCGGCTTCCGACAGCACCTTGGTCGTCTCCTGGAAGGATGCGGCCGAGATGAACGACTGAGTACCCAACGAAGCCTGGGTGATACCCTGCAACGTAGGCCGCGATACGGCCGGCTGAGCTTCCCGCACTTCTACCAGAGCTAGGTCGCGACGACGCAGCGAGGAGTTCTCATCGCGCAGACGACGGGCACTCACGATCTGACCGGGCTTCAGGTTCGTCGAATCGCCGGCATTCGTTACCACCTTCATGTCGATGATGGTATCGTTTTCTTCCATGAAGACGATTTTGTCGATAACCTGGTGCTCCAGGAAGGTCGTGTCGCCGGCATCGAGAATCACAACTTTCTGCATCATCTGGCGAACGACCACCTCGATGTGCTTATCGTTGATTTTCACACCCTGCAAGCGGTATACTTCCTGAATCTCGTTCACGAGGTATTCCTGCACGGCGCCGGGGCCCTGAATGCTCAGGATGTCCGAAGGGGTAATGGCACCATCCGACAGCGGCATGCCGGCGCGGATGAAGTCGTTGTCCTGCACTAGAATGTGCTTGGACAGCGGCACCATGTACTTCTTCTTCACACCGTCTTTCGACTCGACGAAGATTTCGCGGTTACCACGCTTCACAGTACCGTAGGTTACTACACCGTCGATTTCCGACACAACGGCCGGGTTCGATGGGTTACGAGCCTCGAAAAGCTCGGTAACGCGGGGCAGACCACCGGTGATGTCGCGGGTTTTACCCACGGCCCGAGGAATCTTAGCCAGAATGTGACCAGCCTTGATTTTCTCGCCGTTGTCGACGTTGATGTGCGAACCTACCGGGATGCTGTAACCACGCTGCCCTTCCTCGGCGTCCTTCTTCCCAGCCTTCACGATGATGGAGGGGTTCTGGGCCTTGTCGCGGCTTTCGATGATTACTTTCTCGCGGTGACCGGTCTGCTCGTCCGACTCCTCACGGTAAGTGACACCTTCCGTAATAGCGTCGTACTGAACGGTACCATCAAACTCGGCCAAGATAACGGCGTTGTAAGGGTCCCAGTTGTTGAGCTCCTGGCCTTTCTCTACCTCCTGGCCTTCGTTGACCAGCAGGAACGAGCCGTACGGCACGTGGTTCGAGATGTAGACCTTACCGGTGCCTTTCTCCACGATGCGGATTTCGCCCGAACGACCCATTACTACTTTCACCGGCTCGCCTTCGGCGTTTACGGAGTCAACAGTACGGATATCTTCGAACTCAACCACACCGGCGAACTTGGCGCGCAGGCTGGCTTCAACAGCAATGTTAGAAGCCGTACCACCTACGTGGAAGGTACGCAGCGTAAGCTGGGTACCGGGCTCGCCAATTGACTGAGCGGCAATTACGCCTACAGCTTCACCCTTCTGGACCATGCGGCCCGACGACAGGTTACGGCCGTAGCACTTGGCGCAGATACCACGCTTCGATTCGCAGGTCAGTACCGAGCGGATTTCAACCGACTCAATAGCCGTAGCATCGATGCGGCGGGTGATTTCCTCGGTGATTTCCGTACCAGCGGGCAGGATTACCTCGTCCGTCAGCGGGTCCACGATGTCGTGAACGGCCACGCGGCCCAGGATACGCTCAGCCAGGGGCTCTACCACGTCCTCGTTGTCTTTCAACGCAAAGGTTTCGATGCCACGCAGGGTACCGCAGTCGTTTTCGTTTACGATTACGTCCTGCGACACGTCCACCAGACGACGGGTCAGATAGCCGGCGTCAGCCGTCTTCAGAGCCGTATCGGCCAGACCCTTACGGGCACCGTGGGTCGAAATGAAGTACTCGATTACGTCCAGGCCTTCTTTGAAGTTCGACAGAATCGGGTTTTCGATAATCTCACCCACCGAACCCTGCAACGACTTCTGGGGCTTAGCCATCAGACCACGCATACCGCCGAGCTGACGAATCTGCTCACGCGAACCACGGGCGCCGGAGTGCATCATCATGTAAATCGAGTTGAAGCCCTGGTTCTCCTTTTCGAGGCGACCCATGAGGGTTTCAGTGATTTGGTTGTTGATGCGGGTCCAGATGTCGATAACCTGGTTGTAACGCTCGTTGTCGGTAATCAGACCCATCTGGTAGTTCTGAGTAACGGCCTTCACGTCGTTCTGCGCTTGCAGAACCAGGGCATCTTTCTCTTTCGGAATTTGGATGTCGCCCAGACCCATCGACAGACCTCCTTTGTAAGCCGACTGGAAACCCAGCGTCTTGATGTCGTCGAGGAACTGTGCGGTGCGGGCCATGCCAGTCCGCTTGAACACCATCGAAATGATCTGCTGCAGCTTTTTCTTGGTCAGCAGCTCATCTACGAAGCCTACTTCGGTCGGCACGAGCTGGTTGAACAGCACGCGGCCGGCTACGGTCTCGATGATCTTCGTTACGAGGTTATCTTCCTCGTCGCGAACCTGCGTGCGCACCTTGATATAGGCGTGCTTCGACAGTTGACCTTCGTTCAGGGCAATTACAACTTCCTCATCCGAGTAGAACATACGGCCTTCGCCTTGGATCTTCTCGTCGTCGGTGCTGCGCTTGCCTTTGGTTACATAGTACAGACCCAGAACCATGTCCTGCGACGGTACCGCGATGGGCGCGCCGTTGGCCGGGTTCAGGATATTGTGCGAGGCCAGCATCAGCATGGAGGCTTCAAGGATAGCAGCCGGTCCCAGGGGAACGTGCACAGCCATCTGGTCACCGTCAAAGTCAGCGTTGAAGGCCGTACAAACGAGCGGGTGCAGCTGGATAGCCTTGCCCTCGATGAGGCGGGGCTGGAATGCTTGGATACCCAAGCGGTGCAGGGTTGGAGCCCGGTTCAGGAGCACTGGGTGGCCTTTCAGCACGTTCTCCAGGATGTCCCATACCACGGCGTCCTTGCGGTCCACAATCTTCTTGGCCGACTTCACCGTCTTCACGATACCGCGCTCAATGAGCTTACGGATAATGAAGGGCTTGAACAGCTCGGCCGCCATGTTCTTGGGCAGACCGCACTCGTGCAGCTTTAGCTCAGGACCTACCACGATTACCGAACGACCGGAGTAGTCGACACGCTTACCGAGCAGGTTCTGACGGAAGCGGCCCTGCTTGCCTTTCAGCATATCGGACAGCGACTTCAGGGCACGGTTGCCTTCGGCGCGCACGGCGTTTACCTTACGCGAGTTGTCGAAGAGGGAGTCAACGGCTTCCTGCAGCATGCGCTTCTCGTTCCGCAGAATCACCTCGGGAGCCTTGATTTCGATCAGGCGCTTGAGGCGGTTGTTGCGGATGATAACGCGGCGGTACAGGTCGTTCAAGTCGGAAGTAGCGAAACGGCCACCATCCAACGGCACGAGGGGGCGCAGTTCCGGCGGAATCACCGGCACCATGCGGATGACCATCCACTCGGGCTTGTTCTCGATGCGGGTAGCCGCGTCGCGGAACGCTTCTACTACGCGCAGACGCTTCAACGCCTCAGCCTTACGCTGCTGCGAAGTCTCGTGCGCAGCCGAGTCGCGGAGGCTATAGGAAAGCTCGTCGAGGTTGGTGCGCTCCAGCAACAGCTGCAGAGCATCCGCCCCCATGCGGGCAATGAATTTGTTGGGGTCCTCGTTGGGCAGCATCTGGTTCTCGCGGGGGAGCTTGTCGATGATGTCGAGGTATTCGTCTTCGGTCAGGAAGTCCAGCTGTTGTACGCCTTCTTCGGCAAGTACACCAGGCTGAACAACTACGTACCGCTCGTAATAGATAATTTGGTCGAGCTTCTTGGTGGGCAAGCCCAGCAGGTAGCCGATTTTGTTTGGCAACGACTTGAAGTACCAGATGTGCGCTACGGGCACCACCAGTTCGATGTGGCCCATCCGCTCCCGGCGTACTTTCTTCTCGGTCACCTCCACGCCGCAACGGTCGCAGATGATGCCTTTGTAGCGAATCCGCTTGTACTTACCGCAGTGGCATTCCCAGTCCTTCACGGGACCGAAAATCCGCTCGCAGAACAGGCCGCCCATTTCGGGCTTGTACGTCCGGTAGTTAATGGTCTCCGGCTTCACAACTTCGCCGTTCGACCGCTCCAGAATGGATTCGGGCGAGGCCAGCGAAATAGTGACTTTCGAGAAGTCCTGTACCAGTTTTTTGTTTTTTGCAAACGCCATGTAGTAGAGCTGTTAGCTGTTGGCTTTGTGGCTGCCTTGAATGATCGGCTCTTCTTAAGAGGAGTCCGAAAAACCAAAACAGTTCGACTCTGATAAAAGTGCTCTGCCGGTCGGATAGGTACGCCAGGCAGCAGGTTTCAACAGGTCTAATGGGCAATAGCGCAGGTTTTGGCAAACCTGAACTTGGTGCGGCTAATTACTGTCGGCTGTGAATGTCGCTCTGACCATATCTCGGAACGACGCCGGCGGCAGCTATTCTCGGTTGCCCGAACCGCAGTAAACTTTATGGTATAAAGCCCGAAATAGGAGTTGCCGGTACCGCGGCACCAACAACTCCTAATTTCAATGAGCCTTATTAGTCCAGCGTGATTTCCAGGGCCAGACCGCGCAACTCGTGGATGAGTACGTTGAATGACTCGGGGATATTCGGCTTGGGCAGAACGTCGCCTTTTACAATGGCTTCGTAGGCCTTGGCCCGACCAATCACGTCGTCCGACTTCACGGTCAGGATTTCCTGCAGCACGTTCGACGCACCGAAGGCTTCCAGAGCCCACACTTCCATTTCACCGAAGCGCTGACCACCGAACTGGGCCTTACCACCCAGCGGCTGCTGCGTGATGAGGGAGTACGGTCCGATCGAACGGGCGTGCATCTTGTCGTCGACAAGGTGACCCAGCTTCAGCATGTAGATAACGCCTACGGTTACCGGCTGGTCGAATTGCTGACCGGTCAGACCGTCGTGCAGGTACGAGCGGCCGAAGGTTGGCAGACCAGCTTCCGTCAACTCGCGCGATACTTCCTCTTCGGTAGCACCGTCGAAAATCGGGGTAGCGTAGGTACGGCCCAGCTTCAGGCCAGCCCAGCCCAGTACGGTTTCGTAGATCTGACCGATGTTCATCCGGCTTGGTACACCAAGCGGGTTGAGTACGATGTCCATTGGCGTACCGTCGGCCAGGAAGGGCATATCCTCATCGCGCACGATGCGGGCTACCACACCCTTGTTACCGTGACGACCGGCCATTTTATCACCCACCTTCAGCTTACGCTTCTTGGCGATGTATACTTTGGCCAGCTGTACGATACCGGCGGGCAGCTCATCCCCTACTTCGAGGGTAAACCGGTCACGCTTGAAACGAGCCGTGATGGTGTTACGGCGCTTGGTATAGTTTTTCACCAGTTGCAGCACCATGCCATTCACTTTCTCGTCGGCGGTCCAGTTCTCCAGGATCAGGTCCTTGAACATGTTCACCTCTTCCGGTACGGCGTAGTTGCTCTCATCCTTGTAGGGGTTCTTCTCGGGGAACAGAGCATCAGCAATGTTCTTCTTCCCGAATTTCACACCCTTAGTCAGGATTTCGTCGCCAAACTTGTGCTTCACGCCCTGCGACGTCTTGCCTTCCAGCAACTGCACCAGCTTGTCGATCATCACGGCTTTCACACCGCGGAGCTCCTTCGCATAGGAATCCTTCAGCTCTTCTACTTCCTTCTTCGACTTGGCCCGCAGGTTTTTGTCTTTCTTCGGACGTGAGAACAGCTTGGTGCCGATAACAACACCGTTCAAGGATGGCGGCGCCTTAAGTGAGGCATCTTTCACATCGCCGGCTTTGTCACCAAAGATGGCGCGGAGCAGCTTCTCTTCCGGAGTCGGGTCCGTCTCACCTTTCGGCGTGATTTTACCGATCAGGATGTCACCTTCCTTCACCTCAGCACCCAGACGGATGATACCGTTGTCGTCGAGGTTACGAACAGCTTCTTCGCTTACGTTCGGAATTTCCGACGTCAGCTCTTCCTCGCCGCGCTTGGTTTCGCGCACTTCGAGTTCGAACTCCTCAATGTGAATCGAGGTGAAGATGTCGTCACGCACAACGCGCTCCGAAATAACGATGGCATCCTCGAAATTGTAACCCTGCCAGGGCATAAATGCCACCTGCATGTTACGACCCAGAGCCAACTCACCATTGTTGGTGCCGTAGCCTTCGCACAGCGGCTGACCTTTCGTCACGCGCTGACCGCGCTTCACGATGGGGTCAGGTTGATGCAGGTATCCTGGTTGGTCCGACGGAATTTGATCAGATCATACGAAATCTTCTCAGCGTCGAAGCTTACCAGAATGTCGTCTTCAGTAAGGTCGTACTTAACTACGATCTTATTGGCGTCAACGTAGTCGATAACACCGTCACCTTCGGCAACTACGAGAGCACGCGAGTCAATAGCGGTACGGCCTTCCAAGCCAGTGCCCACGATGGGCGCCTGCGGGCGGAGCAGCGGTACGGCCTGACGTTGCATGTTCGAGCCCATCAGTGCCCGGTTGGCGTCATCGTGCTCCAGGAACGGAATCAGCGAAGCAGCCACCGATACAATCTGGTTCGGCGCTACGTCCATGTAGCTGTATTCGTCGGGACCAACCACGGGGAAGTCACCTTCGAAACGGCCTTTTACCAGCTCGTTGATGAAGTTACCGTTCTCATCGATGCGGGCGTTAGCCTGAGCAATGTGGTGGGTATCTTCCTCTTCGGCGGTCAGGTATTTTACGTTCGAGCTTGTATCCACCTTGCCGCTCTCTACCGTGCGGTAGGGCGTTTCGATGAAGCCCATCGAGTTCACCCGGGCGTGCACGCACAGCGACGAAATCAGACCAATGTTTGGTCCTTCCGGCGTTTCGATGGTGCAGAGGCGGCCGTAGTGCGTGTAGTGAACGTCACGTACTTCGAAACCGGCCCGCTCGCGCGACAGACCTCCCGGCCCCAGTGCCGATACGCGACGCTTGTGCGTCACCTCGGCCAACGGGTTGGTCTGGTCCATGAACTGCGACAACTGGTTGGTGCCGAAGAACGAGTTGATTACCGACGACAGCGTCCGGGCGTTGATCAGGTCAACCGGCTTGAAGTCCTCGTTGTCCCGCACGTTCATGCGCTCCTTGATGGTACGAGCCATACGAGCCAGGCCTACGCCAAACTGGGCGTAGAGCTGCTCCCCTACGGTCCGTACCCGACGGTTTGACAAGTGGTCAATGTCGTCGACTACAGCCTTCGAGTTAATCAGGCCGATCAGGTACTTCACGATCAGGACGATGTCCTCATTAGTGAGTACCCGAGCTTCCCAGTTCTTGTCGAGGCCCAGCTTCTTATTGATACGGTAGCGGCCTACGTCACCGAGGTCGTAGCGCTTATCCGAGAAAAACAGCTTCTGGATGATGTCACGGGCAGTTTCTTCGTCGGGAGCTTCCGTATTACGGAGCTGACGGTAGATTTGCTCAACAGCTTCCTTCTCCGAGTTGGAGTTGTCTTTCTGCAGCGTGTTGTAAATAATTGCGAAGTCTGCAATGTTCACGTTCTCGCGGTGCAGAATAACCGACTTGGCACCAGCATTCAGGATGGTGTCGATGTCGTCTTCCTCGATGGTGGAGTCACGCTCCAGGAGTACCTCGTTGCGGTCGATAGATACTACTTCACCGGTATCCTCGTCCACGAAGTCTTCCGTCCAAGTGCGCAGCACCCGAGCAGCCAGCTTACGGCCGACGGCTTTCTTCAAAGCCTTCTTCTCAGCCTTCACCTCCTCCGACAAACCGAACAGGTCCAGAATGTCTTTGTCGGTGCCGTAGCCAATGGCGCGCAGTAGCGTGGTAACCGGGAATTTCTTCTTCCGGTCGATGTAGGCGTACATCACGTTGTTCACGTCCGTGGCAAATTCAATCCACGAACCTTTGAACGGAATGATACGGGCCGAATACAGCTTGGTGCCGTTGGTGTGCTTGCTCTGGGCAAAGAACACACCGGGTGAGCGGTGCAGCTGTGAAACGATAACCCGCTCGGCACCGTTAATAACGAACGAGCCTTTTTCGGTCATGTACGGGATGTTGCCCAAAAACACTTCCTGCTCAATCGTTTCGAAATCCTCGTTGTCCGTATCATTACAGATCAGGCGCAACTTGGCTTTCAGCGGAACCGAATACGTCAGGCCACGGTCAATACACTCGTCAACCGAATACTTCGGCGGATCGACGTGGTAGTCCATGAACTGCAGTACGAAGTTCTCGCGGGAGTCCGAGATGGGGAAGTTCTCGGCGAATACCTTAAACAGGCCTTCGTCGGTGCGGCTTTCGGCCGCCGTCTCCAACTGGAAGAAATCCATGAACGAGCGAACCTGCACGTCCAGGAAATCCGGATACTCGATAACTTTCTTAATCTTGGCGAAATTGATTCGCTCGTCGGCTTTCTGCAAAGCCTGTGCTTTCGGTGTAGCCAATGCGTTGAAGGTTAAAAATGGACACTGAAGCGTACTAAACTATCGGCAAACCCTGCCGCGCCCTCGTCCGTTACCCGTAGGCACAAAAAGCCGCAATGCGGCGTCTGGGGGCAATCTGGTAAAGCTTGTAGCCTACAAACAGGAAAAGACCTGGCTTAGTTGCCAGGCCTATCCATGTTTCTAAGAGAAAAAGCGCGGAGCAGCTTACTTAACTTCTACTTCAGCACCGGCTTCTTCCAGTTGCTTCTTCAACGAATCAGCTTCGTCTTTAGCAACACCTTCTTTCAGGGCCTTGGGAGCACCGTCAACCAGTTCTTTGGCTTCTTTCAGGCCCAGACCGGTCAGGTCTTTCACCAGCTTAACTACTGCCAGCTTGCTAGCGCCAGCCGACTTCAGGATTACGTCGAATGCCGTCTTCTCCTCGGGAGCGTCAGCAGCAGCGCCACCGCCACCACCTTGCATCATTACGGGAGCAGCAGCAGCAGGCTCAATGCCATACTCGTCCTTCAGGATAGTAGCCAGTTCGTTTACTTCTTTCACCGTCAGGTTAACGAGCTGCTCAGCGAATGCTTTCAAATCTGCCATTTCTGTAGATTGTTAAAAAAAGAGGGTTGTTGAATTTGATTTAGGAGGAAAAAGGTAGGGGCAATTAAGCAGCCGCCTCTTCTTTTTCGGAAAGCGTCTTGAGGATGCCGGCCAGCTTGTTGCCACCGCTCGACAGAGCGCTGATAACGTTCTTGGCAGGCGACTGGAGCAAACCGATAACTTCACCGATAAGCTCGTTTTTGCCTTTCAGCGTGCTCAGCGTCTCGAGCTGATTAGCACCCAGATAGATGCTAGCATCGATGTAAGCACCCTTCAGAGCAGGCTTGGGCTCTACGTTTTTGCCGTAGTTCTGAGCCTTATAGAAGTCCTTCAGCAGTTTGCCGGGAGCGTTGCCAGCCTCTTTCGAGAATAGTACACCCGACTGGCTTTTCAGCGCTGCGTCCAGTTCTGCCGTGTCAGTGCCCAACGTATCGAGCGCCTTACGGATTAGCGTGTTTTTATACACTTTGAACTCCAGGCCACGGTTGAAGCACAACCGGCGGAATTCGTTGATTTTCGCCACCGACATTCCCGAAGCATCGGTAATGTAGAACGCGTTGTGCGATTGAAACTTTTCGCTCAACTCGTCGACGAGGGCTTGTTTTTCTTCCCGGGTCATATCGTCTTGATTGTGAATTAAGCGGAAGTAACCGTGGTGTCAACCGGAACGGCGGGGCTCATCGTGCTGCTCAGCGTGATGCTCTTGATGTAAGTGCCTTTGGCCGACGAAGGCTTCAAACGCTGAAGCGTCTGGATTACTTCGATGGCGTTTTCAGCCAGCTTCTGGTCATCAAAAGACACTTTGCCGATGCTGGTGTGAATGATACCGGTTTTGTCAACTTTGAAGTCGATTTTACCAGCCTTCACTTCCTGCACTGCCTTAGCCACGTCGGTCGTTACCGTACCCGACTTGGGGTTTGGCATCAGACCACGGGGACCAAGTACGCGGCCCAGGCGACCTACTTTAGCCATTACCGACGGCATCGTGATAATCACGTCGATGTCGGTCCAGCCTTTCTCAATTTTCGAGATGTAGTCGTCCAAGCCTACGAAATCAGCGCCGGCAGCGGTAGCTTCGGCCTCCTTGTCGGGAGTAACCAGAGCCAGAACGCGTACGGTTTTGCCGGTACCGTGGGGCAGCGTGGCGACGCCACGAACCATCTGGTCGGCTTTGCGGGGGTCAACGCCCAGACGTACGTCGATGTCAACGGAAGCGTCAAATTTGGTGTAGGTAATGTCCTTCACCACTTTGGCTGCCTCAACAAGGTTGCGTACCTGCGTCAGGTCGTGTTTGGCAAGGGCTTCCTTGCGCTTTTTGCTAACTTGTGCCATCAGTTTTCTTCTCCTTTAAAGTTATTCAGCAAAGGGAGAATCGCCCTTGATGGTAATACCCATGCTGCGGGCCGTACCTGCCACTTGCTTCATGGCCGACTCCACCTGGAAGGCGTTCAAGTCGGGCATTTTCACTTCGGCGATGGTGCGGATTTGGTCCCACGTAACCGAACCTACCTTGTTCCGGTTAGGCTCTTTCGAACCACCCTGGAGCTTGGCAGCTTCCAGCAGCATCACTGGTGCTGGAGGGGTCTTCACCACGAAGTCAAACGACTTGTCGGTGTACATGGTGATCAATACGGGACATACTTGGCCGGCCTTATCCTGGGTGCGAGCATTGAACTGCTTGCAGAATTCCATGATGTTAAGGCCTTTGCTACCAAGTGCAGGTCCAACCGGCGGCGAGGGGTTCGCAGCGCCTCCCTTTATCTGAAGCTTCAGATAACCTCTAATTTCTTTGGCCATTGGTTTGAAAGGCTTCGGGCTGTATGTCGTAACACAAGCAACCCTCCGTTTTATTTTATGTGTGCTCTAGTGGAAGCCCCGCCGGCTCAGAGCGAATAACCGACGACGTTCTTTGCAGAAGTTAGATCAGAGAGCGTAGAAAAAGGAGGAGTCTCCTACTTCTACGCTCTCGTCTTTTACTAACTGACTTATGATTCTTTCTCGACCTGGGTGTAGCTCAGCTCCATGGGCGTGCTACGGCCGAATATTTTCACAATTACGTTGAGCTTTTTCCGCTCTTCGAACACCTCCGAAACGTTGCCCGAGAAGCCGCTAAAGGCTCCATCGACTACTTTCACCAGCTCGCCTACTACAAAAGGCGTTTCGAGGCTGGCCGTTTCTTCTTCGGCTTCGTCAACAATGCCTAGAATCCGGTTTACTTCGGACAGGCGCAGCGGAATCGGCTTGGTGTTGGTGCTCTTGCCTTCTTTGTCGCTCAGGAAACCAATTACCCCTGGTGTGCTGGTGATAATGTGGTCAACTTCGCCGTGGGTCAGGTCAGCGTGGATCAGGATGTAACCGGGGAAGAAGTTCCGCTCCCGAACGCGCTTCTTACCATTGCGCATTTCGTAAACCTTCTCGGCCGGAATCAATACTTGAGGGACTAGCTCCGAAAGGCCATGACGGCCAATCTCGGTTTCCAAGTACTGCTTGGCCTTTTTCTCCTGTCCGCTAACCGAGCGAACCACGTACCACTTCAACTCTCCCATCTCTACTGAATTCGATTAACGGAACGAGTTGTAAAACGCTTCGAGGCTTTTATTGAACACCACGTCCATAATGCCTACAACAGCGGCAAACACGAGCGAACCGATGAGCACCAGACCGGCACTCTTCTGCAGTTCCTCAAAAGAAGACCACGTTACCTTGTAACGCATCTCCTCCGTGGTATCGCGGAAATATTTCGTCAGCTTGCTCATGGTGCCGGTTTTGGCTTTAACTACTGCGGTTACTTCTCCGTAACCAATCTTGCACGGGCGGAGAGATTCGAACTCCCATCAAAGGTTTTGGAGACCTCTATTCTACCCTTGAACTACGCCCGTGGATGCGTCCCTTTCTCAGTAAAGCCGGATTGGGACTGCAAATGTACTGAACTCTTTATACAAAACAAATCCGCCCCTGAAAAAATCAGAGGCGGATTGTATTGATTTACTGGATTTCCAGCAGAAACTAGTCGAGGATTTCAGTTACCTGACCGGCACCTACTGTACGGCCACCTTCGCGGATAGCGAAACGCAGACCTTTCTCCATTGCCACCTTGTTGATCAGCTCAACCTGGATGGTGATGTTGTCACCGGGCATTACCATTTCAACACCTTCTGGGAGGGTGATGATGCCAGTAACGTCCGTGGTACGCAGGTAGAACTGTGGACGGTAGTTGTTGAAGAAGGGCGTGTGACGGCCACCTTCTTCTTTCGACAGTACGTACACCTCAGCTTTGAACTTCTGGTGAGGAGTTACCGAACCGGGCTTGCAGATAACCATACCACGACGGATGGCTTCTTTTTCAATACCACGGAGCAGCAGACCTACGTTGTCGCCAGCTTCGCCACGGTCGAGGATCTTGCGGAACATCTCAACACCGGTTACGGTCGACTTCAGACCTTCAGCACCCATGCCGAGGATGTCAACCTGCTCACCCGAGTTGATGATACCACGCTCGATACGGCCAGTAGCTACCGTACCACGACCCGTGATAGAGAATACGTCCTCTACGGGCATCAGGAAGGGCAGGTCGGTCAGACGGGCAGGAATCGGAATGAACGAGTCAACAGCGTCCATCAGTTCTTCGATCTTGGGAACCCAAGTAGCGTCGCCATTCAGGCCGCCCAGAGCCGAACCCTGGATAACGGGAATGTTGTCGCCGTCGAAGTCGTAGAACGAGAGCAGTTCACGGATTTCCATTTCCACCAGCTCGAGCAGCTCGGGTCATCCACCATGTCCACTTTGTTCATGAACACTACCAGCTGAGGTACACCTACCTGGCGAGCCAGTAGGATGTGCTCACGCGTCTGGGCATTGGGCCGTCGGTAGCAGCTACTACGAGGATAGCACCGTCCATCTGGGCAGCACCCGTTACCATGTTCTTCACATAGTCAGCGTGACCAGGGCAGTCAACGTGAGCGTAGTGACGGTTTTCGGTCGAGTATTCTACGTGAGCGGTGTTGATGGTGATACCACGCTCTTTTTCTTCGGGAGCATTGTCAATCGAAGAGAAGTCACGCTTAGCAGCCAAACCTTTGTTCGCCAGTACCGTGGTGATAGCAGCAGTCAGGGTGGTTTTGCCGTGGTCGACGTGCCCGATCGTACCGATGTTCACGTGCGGCTTGGAACGATCAAAATTTTCTTTGGCCATTGTAAAGAGATTAAGAGGAGATTTTGTGGGGATGAGAGTAAAACGCGACTGAGCTATACTACAAGAAAGCGAAACGCAGCTCCACCTAGGGCCTGCACGTCGCTTTACCTGTTTGACAGATCCAAACAGTGCAGTCGCGCTGCTCCGTCGGTATTTGTAATGTAATGTGAGCCATTTATGGGATTTGAACCCATGACCTCTTCCTTACCAAGGAAGTGCTCTACCACTGAGCTAAAACGGCTTATGTATTGTACTCGGGATTTACTTTAGAGCGGGAGACGAGGTTCGAACCCGCGACCTGCAGCTTGGAAGGCTGCCGCTCTACCAACTGAGCTACTCCCGCGTTTGTGAGCTTCAGAGTAGAGGTCCGACGATTTAAGTTCATCGAACCTCTACTCTAATATTTCACTTACTGTGGGGTAACAGGACTCGAACCTATGAACCCGAAGGAGGTGAGTTACAGTCACCCGCAATTGCCGCTATGCGATACCCCCAGTTAGTTTTTCAGCACCATTTGCGCTGAGTGTTTTTCCTTTGAACCGTGACCTAGAAGTGGGGTGGTTGCTAAAGGAGTTGCAAAATTAGGCACTTTCTGATGCAAGTCAAGTCCTCCGCCAAAAATCGTTGTAATATTTTTCTGGGGACAGGGCTGCTTTTTGGTGCTACGTGAAGCTAAGCCTCTGATTTGGGAGGAGTAAGCTTAGAGCATATCCAACCCAAATCAGGCAAAAAATTTATTAAAATTTATTGAAGCAGGCTATAAAAGGCCTTTAACTGACTGTCTTTTTCCTTGGCTTTAATATCCTGCAGGATGGGCTTGAGACTAGGAGTACTAGCCACAAGTGTATTTAAAGCACGGTAGGCGCCAAGTTTCACAGCATAGTTGCGGTGAGTACGGGCCAACGTTTCGAGCTTTTGAATACCCTTCTCTCGCTCAATCGGTGGGATACGGGTCATGAGAGTGCCGAAGTTCTGCAGGTAGTTATACAGGTCTTCTTCGGGTACATCATTCAGACGGCGCAGAAACCAGGGATAGTGGTCGAGGTTGCCGTTGAGAGAATAGTAGTTGGCTAAAGCGCTAAGGACCGTTGTGCTACTAGTTTCCTGCAATGCATTGATTCGGTCCCGGGTACCAACGGTAGGAGCTTTGGTAAGCGCATTTATAGCAGCACTAGCCACGAGGTAAGAACTGTCGTTGAGTGCTACGCTGTACACGTCGCCGAAGTCTTCATTTGGGAAAGTAGAGAGGGTCCCTAGTGCCGTAGCGCGCACCTGGCTTTTCACGTCGCCGGCGGCTACTCGCTTGATGTCTTTACGAACGGCATTGCCTTCGGGGCCTTTGTATTTACGCAGAGCCTCGAGAGCGGCATTACGCACGGCCCAAAAATTATCATTTAGCGCATTGCGCAGGAGTCCGCTCACGGCCAGGTCCCCTACTTTGCTACGCAGCCCATCAATAGCCTCATACTTCTGCAGGTAATTGCGGGCATTGTAGTACTGGAACATCAGCTCATCCTGAGTGCGCTCCTCCTGCACTTTGGCTAGCAGCTGGCCTTCGGAATCAAACTTGACCAGATTGGGACGCTGTGGGGCAGCCCACTGGAAGGTTTGGTCGGCTTTGGTGATAACAACTCGCGTATCGGTAGCCTGCTTGTTGATCCAGGTAGTAACCGTGACGGGAAGGCGGTAGATAGGCGTAAAGGTGGAGTCTTGCACCTGCTGCACCCGCATAGTCACCTGCCCATTGGCATAGGAGTGCGTGATGCGTAGCTCAGGATGGCCCCGCTGCATAAACCACTGGTCGAAGAACCACATCAGGTCTTCACCGGTCGTTTCCTCGAAGGCAATGCGCAGCTTGGCTATTTCCGAAGCCGAGAATTTGTTGGTCGTCAGATACCGGTTGAGTGAGGCAAAGAATGCTTCGTCGCCTACGTACTTGCGCAGCATGTGCAGCACCCGGCCACCTTTGTCGTACGAGTGCCGGTCGAACATGTCCTCTTGCTCGGCATAGCGGTAGCGAATCAGAGGCTCCCGCTTGCTTTCGGCTTCACTCAGGTATTGGGTAAGCTTTTCCTGCTGCACTAGCTCGGCAGCGTCAGCCCCATACTTAAACTCAGCCCACAACAGCTCCGAGTAGTCGGCAAAGGCTTCGTTCAGGGGCAGGTTGGCCCATGACTCGGCCGTAACATAGTCGCCGAACCACTGGTGAAACAGCTCGTGGGCAATGGTACCCTCGGTGATATAGGTTTTGTCGAGCTGCTCCCGGGGCGTCAGTTGGGTCCATTCCTGGCGAATGGTGGTAGCGGAGGTATTTTCCATAGCTCCCGACACAAAGTCGCGGATAGATACCTGCGCGTACTTTTCCCAGGGATAGTCTACGCCGAGCTTCTTGGAGAAGAAGTCCAGCATGGCCGGGGTGTTTCCGAAGATGGTCTTGGCCGTACCTTGGAACTTGGGCTCCACATAGTAGTCCACAGCCTTACCACGCCAGGTATCATTGACGACGGCAAAGTCGCCCACGGCCATCATGGTCAGGTAAGGGGCCGCGGGCAGGCTCTGCTTCCACACATCGGTGCGGGTGCCATCGGCGTTTTTCTTGGAGGAAATCATCAACCCATTAGACAGCGTCTTGTACTGAGCGTCCACGGTCATGGCAATTTCCTGGGTCATGCGCTGATTGGGCTTGTCGATGGTCGGAAACCAGCAGGAGTTGGCTTCCGTCTCACCCTGAGTCCAGATCTGCTTGGGCTTATTCTTATCGGTGCCAAGCGGGTTGATAAAGTACAGGCCCTTATTGCTGGTAATAGCCGCGCTGCCTCCTTGTTCCAGCTCGTTCGGCTTAGCCGTGTAGCTGATGCGAATCTGGTAGGACTCGGTGCGGGAATACGGCCGGTCAAGCGTGACGGTGATTTTGCGCTTGTCGTAGGTATAGTTCAGGTTTTTCTCCTTGCCGCCGGCCAGCAGGCGCACACTTTTGATGTCGAAGCCTTTGGCATCAAGCACAACCTGGCTTTGAGGAAAAAAATGTGGGCGTAAGGTGAGGGAAGCCGTACCCAGCAGCCATTGCTTGGCCCAATCGAACCGCACATCGAGCTTGGTATCCAGCAAGTCGGTTACGATGGTAGCAGCAGGCTGCACCGGATTGGTGGGGGCAGCCAAGAAGGCACGATGATGGTACTCGTAGCGGATTCCGTAGCTGGCAGTTCGGCAGCAGGCGTAGCTTTCTTACGTACGGCGGGCTTTTCCGAAGAAGGCTTCGCCGATTTAGCAGTCTGCGCCGGAGCTGTCAGATGGCACGTAAGGACCAGGCCAAGAATGCCGAGGACCGAATATTTCATGCAGAGTGGCAATAGGGGTAAGTGGGCTAAAGTTCCGAAAATATTTCAGATTTGGCCTATCTTTAAGCCCTTTTCCGCCCATCTGCCCCCTCTCTATGCTACAGGTAAGCACCGGTTCCAACCAGACCTGGGATGTTGATTATCGTCCCAACGGCTCCACACTAGTTAACGGTGAGCCGTTTAGTTGGGACCTGGTTTCGCTCGGAAATGGCCACTACCACCTGCTGCACGAAGGCCGCTCGTATTCAGCGGAAGTTATCAGCACCGATTATACAGCCAAAACTTTCGTGCTTAAGCTCAACGGCAAGCTCATCGAACTCCAGGCAAAAGACCGGTTCGATTTGCTGCTCGACAAGCTCGGAATGAGCAATGCCGCGGCCAGTAAGGTGAATGAACTCAAAGCGCCCATGCCCGGCCTGATAGTCGCCATTCGGGTAGAAGCCGGCCAACAAGTGAAGAAGGGCGACCCGCTCCTCGTATTGGAAGCCATGAAAATGGAAAACATCCTCAAAGCACCCGGCGACGGAACAGTAGGCGCCATCAAGGTCGGCCTGCGCGACAATGTCACCAAAGGCCAGGTGCTCATTCAATTCAGCTAAGTCTTTAACCTGTTCCTCGTTTGCCAGTATACCGGCTTGAGGCCTAACTCCTCCCCTGGCGGGCTGCTTTAAAACGACTAACATATTCACGCTTAACCCCCCACCCTTTGAAGTACAACCGAATTCTGCTAAAACTGAGCGGTGAGGCCCTGATGGGCCAGCAGCAATATGGCATCGATGCGGTCCGCCTGATGCAATACGCCGAGGAAATCAAGACTGCCGCCGCTACTGGTACGCAGGTGGCCGTCGTCATTGGCGGGGGCAACATCTTCCGCGGTGTGCAGGCTGAGGCGTTTGGTCTCGACCGGGTGCAGGGCGATTATATGGGTATGCTGGCCACGGTTATCAACTCGATGGCCCTGCAGAGCGCCCTGGAGAAGCTTAACGTAAATACCCGTCTGCTTTCAGGCGTTACGATTCAGCGGGTGTGTGAGCCCTATATCCGCCGCCGGGCGCTGCGCCACCTCGAAAAAGGCCGGGTTGTCATCTTTGGCGCCGGCATCGGCTCCCCCTACTTCACGACTGACTCGGCAGCTTCCCTACGAGCCATTGAGATTGAAGCAGACGTGGTGCTGAAAGGTACCCGCGTGGATGGCATCTACACGGCAGATCCGGAGAAAGACCCCACCGCGACCCGCTATCCGGAAATTACCTTCGACGAGGTAATGGAAAAGAACCTCAACGTGATGGACATGACGGCTTTCACGCTGTGCAAGGAAAACAACCTGCCCATCATCGTATTCGATATGAACAAGCCCGGTAACCTGCAGCGCCTCATTGATGGTGAAACAGTCGGTACCCGGGTGTCGATGAACGGCTCGGAAACGCCCAAGACCGATGCTAAGTCTAGCGTTCTGCAGCCTTCCCTGACTTCTCCCACGGAGCAGGCCTAAGAAATTCTGGATTCCGGGCGCTGAATCAAGCAATTTGTTGTTAAAGCCCAGGCATTCATATCATTCAAACTTCAACATTCAACCTTTTAAAAGTGGACGAAGAAATTCAGTTTTACCTCAGCGATGCCGAAGAGTCGATGGCCAAGTCGCTGCAGCACACCAGCCTCGAGATGAGTCGAATCCGGGCGGGTAAAGCCTCGCCCGCCATGCTGGATGGCCTGCGAGTGGATTACTATGGAACCCCGACGCCGGTTAGCCAAGTAGCGAATATCTCTACGCCTGATGCCCGCACCATCTTCATCAAGCCCTGGGAAAAGAACATTATTTCCGAGGTAGCCAAGGCCATCAAGAACAGCGACCTGGGTTTGAACCCACAGTCGGATGCTGAAGGAGTACGCCTGAACATCCCGCCCATGACGGAAGAGCGGCGCCGTGACCTGGTAAAGCAAGCCAAAACCGAAGCTGAATCGGGCAAAGTTCGTATCCGCGGTATCCGTAAGGACGTGAACGAAGCCTTGCGCAAGCTGCTGAAAGACGGCGCTGCGGAAGACTCGATTAAAGACGCCGAAGCCAAGGTGCAGAAAGCCACGGATTCCTACATCAGCAAAGTAGACGACCTGCTGAGCAAGAAGGAATCGGAAATCATGACCATCTGATTCTGGTTCTTACCGAGCATAAAAAAGCCCCGACAGTTAGCTGCCGGGGCTTTTTTATGCTAATGTACTTTGTTAGCGCCAGAAACCCTTCTCCAAAATCTGGGCCTCTACGGCTTCCGGTACCAGATACCGAATTGACTTGCCGGTGTGCACACAGTCCCGGATGAAGGTAGCTGATATGTCCAGCAGGGGCGCCTCTACTACCTGCACACCGGGGTGAGCATTAACGTCGGTAGCGTCTACTCCGGGTCGAGGATACACATAAACGGCGTACTCAGCCAGGATACGGTCGGCTTGCTTCCAACGGGGTAAGCCCGGCAGGTTGTCCTCCCCCATGAGTAACACAAAGCTATGGTCGGGGTAACGCCGGTGCAGCTCATCGAGGGTATCGATGGTATAGCTGGGCTTGGGCATGGCAAACTCAATGTCCAAAGCCCGCAGCCGGTCGTTGTGCTGAATTGCCAGGCTAACCATATCAAACCGCTCCTGCTCGCCCAGCATCTCCTGCCCTACCTTAAATGGGCTTTGGGGCGACACGACTAGCCACACCGCGTCCAAGTCGGTGTGCGTGGCCATGAAATGCGCCAAAATCAGGTGGCCGGTATGAATAGGATTGAACGAGCCGAAAAGCAGTCCTATTTTAGGTGCTGATTTCACAAAATGGCGGGCTCGGCAGTAATAAAGTCCCGTACTAGCTTGGCAGCCTGCTCAGTGGCATGGTCTAAGTCGTCGTTAACGACTGTGACATCAAACCGGTCCTCGAAGGTGAGTTCGAAGTTGGCTTTGTAGAGACGGGCTGAAATACTAGAAGCTGAATCAGTAGCGCGGGTGCGCAGGCGCTCTTCCAGAATCTCCAGGGACGGGGCTTTACAAAAATGGCTAGGGCCCGGTCCTTATAGAACTCCTTAATGCTAAGGCCGCCTTTTACATCCACGTCCAGAATGGCATGTTTGCCGCTTTCCCAGATGCGCTCAATTTCGGATTTGAGAGTGCCATAAAAGGCCCCTTCATACACTTCCTCCCATTCCACAAACTCGTCGTGACGAATTTTCTCTTGGAATTCCTGGACGGAAATGAAGTAATAATCTTTGCCATTGGCTTCGGTGCGGCCGCGCTTATCACGCGTACAGGCCGAAATGGAAAAGCTCAGCTCCGGAATTTGTTCCATAAGCCGGTGGACGATAGTAGTCTTACCGGCACCGGAAGGAGCCGAAAAAGCGATGATTTTACCCTGCATGGGGTAAAATTAGGCCATTTCTGCTTGAACGCGCGCTAAAATTGTTTGCGAAAGCGAAGTTGGCACGCCTTTCCGCCCTACATGCTGGGACAGAAAGTCGATGAAAATCTGCTGCTTGCCGATGCTATCAAAGCAAGGGGAGCAATCTTCGGCATGGTTAACAAAGTATTCTTCATCTTCCACGCTAGGCTCTTGGCCTACGATGATTTGGTCGAGAATTGTATTCACGCGTTCACAATCGGCCCCTTCCACTTGAGAAGCAGCTTGCTGATTGGTTGATGTAGTAGCAGTGTTTTCCATAACCGAGCCCGGTATTAAAGTTTATTCGTTTTCGTCCTCAACATCAGAGCCATCGATATCGTTACCGTAGCCCATTGATTTTGCGTATTTTTCTAATTTCTCCTTTAGAAAATTGCGCGCCCGGTGCAAGCGGGAACGGACAGTCCCGATTGGAATGTCCAAGACTTTGGCCATTTCCTCGTAAGTAAACCCTTCCAGGTCACAGAGGATAATGACGGTGCGAAAATCAACCGGCAGCGAGTTCAGGGCGCTGGCCACCTCATCACCGATAAGGTCGCGCACGGCCTGCTGCCGCATGTCGGACGACGTGCTACCCGCGTCGCCTTCGGACTCCACGTCTTCCGTATTGTAGTAGCCCTCTATTTCGCTGTAGTCAACTTTAGCGGGCTGCTTGCTTTTTTTCCGGAAGTCGTTGATGAACGAATTTTTCAGGATGCGAAACAGCCACGCTTTGGCGTTGGTTCCCTGCTCGAAGTACTCAAAGAAGCGGTAGGCCTTCAAATAGGTCTCCTGGACGAGGTCGTTGGCGTCGTCTTCATCGAGTGTGAGGCGGAAGGCAAAGTTGTACAGCGAATCGAGCACAGGCATCAATTCCGCCTGAAAACGGCGGTCTTTTTCCTCTTTGCTCAACTTCGGAACCCGTTCGGGAGAATCGCTCATGGGCGCTAAAAGATTGCGGCTACGCTAGACTAAAAAATAGCAGCCGTGTAAACAAATGTACAGATTATACTAATCCGCTCAAGAAGGGTTTTGTTGGGCAGCCTGCACCTGCCTTTCCATACTCACTACGAGAAAGCCGTAAAGAAATACGAAAAGGTTGAAGCCGATCTGAACTTCCAACAAGGAATCGACCAGCATAGCGGCCCCAAGAATCACTAGGAAATGCACTACGTACGGGTTCTGCCGCATTGCGGGTTGCAACAGCGGCGTAAGAAGCACCAGTAACCAGAGGAATAAGCCCAGTAGTCCACTTGCAACCAAGTAGTGTAAGTACTGATTATGAATCATAGGCCGGTGTTCGGAGCGCAGCCCGTAATCCTGCCAAGCATATTCCTGCATCATGGCGTCGAAGGCATCGGCTGGGCCCACGCCCAACCACGGACTGCGCGCGGCGACGTCCTGGGCGGTTTGCCAAGCAGCCAAGCGCTGCGACAGGGAAGAAGTATTGATATCCCGGCCTTCCCGAAACTGCGTTACATCGTGAAGGGAGCCCCAGAAACGGCGCTGAATAGAAGGCAGGCTCTCATAGGCGGCATAAGGCACCACCACCAGACAAGTCAACAACCCTAGTCCGACCAGGAGCTTCCGTTTCAGAATTACGACCAACACCACATCGACCAGCAGCGTAGTGTAGAGCGCTAGGAGCCCTGTGCGGTAGGCCAGCACGTGCAAAACCACGGCCGACGTGAGGGCTGCGCCGCGCAAGATCCAGCGCAGAAGCGCCGGGGCAGTGGCTTCGCGCTGCAGGAAATAACCAAAATACACGCCCAGCACCAGCATGATGCTGAAGTGAATATGGAAGATGCGGGTTACGGAGGCAATATTCTGCCCAGTTTCGATAAGGCGGTTGGCTTCTGTTGGATTGAGCAGGTATTTGCCCAACGTAGCAAGACCAATCAAAGCGACGCCAACTGTAAAAAAGCAGCCTACACAGTAGCGTTGGAGCCGGGTCAGGGGAACTGCCAGGGCAAAAGCCAACGGAACCCCAGCAGTGGAAGCTGGCGAAAAACCTCATGCCGCCAGACGTCCCAAGCAGACGTATAGAAGCCACTAATCAGAAGTAAAGCATATAGCAGAGCCAGCCGGATGGCCGCTCCATTGCGCAGCCACCGCGGTATTTGCTGCCGGATATCAGGATTCAGGAACGCTGCAACCACCGCCGCTACCGGGCTCAGAGACACCAATGCCCGTGCGGCAAACAGCCCTACCACACCGGCCAGGCAGGCCACCAGCAGCAGGTATTGAGAAAGCCGACCATCGTGGTAGGCACTACGCAACGTATTCCCGGGAGGAATGTGTCATATGCAGAAGAAAGGCGCAATAACGTTAGGATAAGCCAGAGGGCAGCGGCGGCCAGCCAAGAACCTGATGGGCTACCTGCAGAGGCGTAATGGCTTTAATGCAGGCACAGGTACTAGGTTCCTGGCGGCAGTCGGAACAATCAGGCCGGTCGAAGACCAAGTATTCGGCATGGGTTCCGAGCGGGGCCCACCGGCCGGGGTGCGTGGGCCGCATGGGCGGGTACAAACCCAGGGCATGCCGGCCCAAAGCGGCTGCCAGGTGCAATGGTCCCGTGCTGGCTGCAACCAGGCCATCAGCAGCCGCTATGCAGCCGAGCAGCTGCGCCAGGGACAACTGCCCGGTCAGGTTGCCGGCCAGGTAGGCGGCGTGTTGCTGGAGCCAATCGGTCAGCTCTTCCCCTTCGGCGGCAGTGCCGGTAACAAACACCCGGTGCCCCGCCTCATGGAGCAGCTTAGCTAGAGTGCCGAAATGCGTAAGGCCCCACTCCCGGGCACTACCGCGGGACCGAGGGTGCAGAACGATGTTGAGCTGCCCGGTAGTGCGGGCCTGCAGAAGCTGCTGCACCGGTTCCGGAAGTGACGCCGTGGCCTGCAGCTTTACCAAGGACGCTAACTCTGCCAACGGCCACTCCTGGGAGAATCCCAATGGCAGTAGCAGCTTTGCGTTGAGCTGAGCCTCGTGCAGCAGCGAGTTGCGGCGGCTCAGGGACACCAGCCGGTTGCAGGTGAGCCAGTGAATCCACCGGTTGCGGGTACCGATGCGCACGGGAATGCCCGCTTTTTGCGCTATCCGGGCCAGTACCTTGTGGGGAAACACGTGCACAATGGCTTCCGCTTTGTATTGCCGCAGAGCGGCTACCTGTTCAGCTTCGCTGCGCTTGAGCAACTCGTCAACGTTCAGAAAATCATCAACCCAGGGGCAGGCCTCCGCTACAGCCTGCGTGTAAGTACGGCCTATGAGCACGACCCGGCAGCCGGGACTTGCAGCTTGAGCAAGCCGCATATGGGAAGCGTCAGTACCACGTCGCCAATGGCATCGGTACGGCTGATCAGGAACGTTCTCATATGGGCAAGGCGGCAGGAGCCGGTTTGGTACGCAGCTTGGCGAACTTCAAGAAAACACCCCAGGCGGAAATCGTGGCAATGCACAGCCCGGCAAAACCGTCGAGGAAGCCCAGACGGAAAAAATAGCCGTGCACAAATTTCCACAGGGGCTTGAGCAGCAGATGAAACAGGCCCACCCGGGTTTTGCCCCGCAGGGCCAGCTCAGCGGCCGAAATACTGGTAAAGCGGTTGAGCTGACTCACGTGCTGCTCCACAGAATGGTAGGAATAATGCAGCGCGTCGCCGGCCAAGGCCCCCACCGACTGCCCGGCTGCTACCTCAAACCGCTCGTGTAGCAGCAGGCCCTCCCACTGGCCCAGACGCCGGTCGTAGAGGCGTAGCTTCCGGTCGGGGTACCAGCCTCCGTGCCGCACCCAGGTGCCGCAGTAGTTGGTAAGCCGGGCCAGGGTGTAGCCCGCGTGCTGCCAACTGGCTTTTACCTCCCGAATGGAGGCCCGGAGCTCATCGGTTAGCACTTCGTCGGCGTCGAGCTGGAGCACATGGTCGTAGCGGGCCTGGGCCGTGGCGTAGTTTTTCTGCTCGACGTAGCCAGCAAACGCGTGCTGAACAACCCGCGCCCCGTGCTGACGGCAGATTTCCACGGTGCCATCAGTGGAAAAGGAGTCAACAACTACCACGTCGTCGGCCACGTCCTGCAGTGCGGCAAGGCAGCGGCCAATATTGGCTTCCTCGTTGAAGGTGATGACGACGACCGAGAGAGAAATGGGGAGCATAAGGCGTCAAATATCCGGATTTGAGTTCAGCTTCTTGCTTTTGGACACCCCTAAACCGTACTTTAAGATACGTTTGGAATACTTTGCCCTGACTCAATTCTCAAAAGCATTTCTCTTTACTCCTGCTCTATTTCGCAACTCTACTCTTAATGCTTACAACCCAACCGCCGGAAGTCCGTCAGGAGTACGGCACTGCTAAAGGCTGGCGCCTGTTCATATACATTATCATTCCACCCCTGATTCTGGGACTGCTGGCGGTGCCTTTTCTGCTGTGGCAAGACGACGACCAGCTTGGCCTCACCATCGGGGTAACCGTGGGAGCCATTGGCATGGCGCTGTTTTTGGGCTATGGCCTGCTGGAAACTATTCAGGGCAGGCACATCATTACTGCCGACAAACTTATCTACCAGGGCGTGTTGCGGCGCAAGGAATTGCCGCTGGCTAATATCAAAGGGTTTCGTATTGATGAGCACTACACCCACATAGTGCCGATGAGCCCTGCAGATCCTAAAATCCGCATTGGCTACACCAGTGAGCAATATAGCGCCATGCAGCAGTGGTTTGCTGCTCACTACCCCAATCTGGATGTGCAGGAGCAGCAGGAAGCAGCCGCCCGCCTGCTGCAGGAAGAAGACTTGGGGCGCACTGTAGAAGAGCGCGAAGCAACCCTGGCCACAGCTAGCCAGGTAGCAAAAGTGGCCAACATTGCTGGCGGACTGGTAGCGGCCTGGCTTTTTCTAGAGCCCCAGCCTTATCAGTGGGCCATAGCCGCCGGACTGGCCCTGCCGCTGCTAGCTACGGTGCTGCTCTGGCTGCACCGGGGTGTAATTCGGCCCGACGAGGTAAAGAACAGTGCCTACCCTTCCATAACCGTGGCGTTCCTGATGCCGGCGCTGGCGCTGGTAATGCGGGTGCTAATGGACTTTGAGCTTTTAAGCTATGCCCCGCTCTGGCCTGTGGCCGGCACCGTAGCCGTGCTGGTAGCCTTACTGTTGCTGGTAGGGAGCCAGCCATTTATAGCCCGTAACGACTCCCGCGCCTCCTTACTGCTATCCTGCATAGCCTACGCTGCCGTGTATGGCTTTGCGGCCGTAATTTCTTACAACTGCACCTTCGACGAAAGCCAAGGCGCTACCTACGATGTGCAGATTCTCGACAAGCACAAAAGCTCGGGCAAAACCACTACGTATTATGTAAAGGTGAGCCCGTGGGGCCGCGCACCACGGCTGAGGACGTCACCGTATCCGAAGACTTCTACGAAAGCGCCCAACCCGGCACCAAAGCTCAGGTTCTGCTGCAGCCGGGGCATTGTCCATTCCTTGGTTTACTATTCTAGAATAAAAAAGCCCGCCTGAAATAAACAGGCGGGCTTTTTTATAAAGGATTAAACGGGCTTAGTAGCGGTACAGGTCCGACTTGAACGGGCCTTGTACTTCCACACCGATGTAGCTGGCCTGCTTGGGCTGCAGCTCGTCGAGCTCCACGCCGATTTTGGCCAGGTGCAGACGGGCTACTTTCTCGTCGAGGTGCTTGGGCAGGGTGTACACCTTGTTCTCGTAGGCGGCCGAGTTCTGCCACAGCTCCAGCTGCGCCAGCGTCTGGTTCGTGAACGAGTTCGACATTACGAACGAAGGGTGACCCGTAGCGCAGCCCAAGTTTACGAGGCGGCCTTCAGCCAGGATAATTACTTCCTTGCCGTCGATGCTGTAAAGGTCAACCTGTGGCTTCACCGTGTCTTTGGTGTGGCCGTAGTTGTTGTTGAGCCAAGCCATGTCGATTTCATCGTCGAAGTGACCGATGTTGCAGACGATGGCCTTATCTTTCAGGGCACGGAAGTGCTCCTCGGTGATGATGTCGCAGTTGCCGGTAGCCGTTACCACGATATCGGCCTCTTTAATGGCATTGCTCATCTTCTTCACCGCGTAGCCGTCCATGGCTGCCTGCAGGGCGCAGATGGGGTCAATTTCGGTCACGATAACGCGGGCGCCGGCACCACGCAGGGAGGCAGCAGTGCCTTTTCCTACGTCGCCGTAACCGGCCACCACGGCAATCTTGCCGGCCATCATCACGTCGGTAGCGCGGCGGATAGCGTCCACGGCCGACTCTTTGCAGCCGTACTTGTTGTCAAACTTCGACTTGGTAACCGAGTCGTTGATGTTGAAAGCAGGCATGGGCAGCGTACCGTTTTTCACGCGGTCCAGCAGGCGGAGTACACCCGTTGTGGTTTCTTCCGAAATGCCTTTAATGCCGGCGGCCAGCTCGGGGAAGCGGTCCAGAACCATGTTGGTCAGGTCGCCGCCGTCGTCCAGAATCATGTTCAGGGGCTGACGCTCTTCGCCGAAGTACAGCGTCTGCTCGATGCACCAGTTAAACTCCTCTTCGTTCATGCCTTTCCAGGCATACACCGGAATACCAGCGGCGGCAATAGCAGCAGCGGCGTGGTCCTGGGTAGAGAAGATATTGCAAGACGACCAGGTAACATCGGCACCCAGCGCGATAAGCGTTTCGATCAGAACCGCCGTTTGAATGGTCATGTGCAGACAGCCGGCGATGCGCGCGCCTTTCAGCGGCTGGGAAGCACCGAACTCCTCACGCAGGGACATCAAACCCGGCATTTCGGCCTCAGCCAACCGGATTTCTTTGCGGCCCCATTCGGCCAGCGACATGTCCTTTACTTTGTACGGAACGTACGTATTCGTCGTGGTTTCAACCATGATGCAGAAGATATTTGCGATTCAACCACAAAGATACGGTTTTTGTTCGCGGGCTTATATAAGACAAAAAAGCCCGGACCATGGCGGTCCGGGCTTTTGATTCTGAGAGCTGATTTCTGCTCAGCTTAGTTATGCTGCAGCAAAAAAGCTTTGGGCTTGCGCTCGGGGTCGAGGTTGTTGACGTCGCCGCGCACGATGACCGAGTAAATTTTACCGGCTTCGTAGGTTTTGGTACCGGTACCGCTGCCGCTGCCATCACCTACCTGATAGATAGGCAAGCTCGGGTTGCCAGCCGACACGGCCAGATTCAAGGGCCGGCGTTGATTTCAATGAAGCTGGAAGCACCGGGGAAAGTTACGTCCGGAATAATATCGGAGTATCCCACGGCCAATTGCTGGCTTAGGCGCAGCGGCCCAGTCGAGGCCATAGCCAGGTTTACCAGGCGAATCTTGGCTTTGCCAGTGGCCGGCGCCGTCAGGTCGTCGACTACCTGCAGGCCAGCCCCGGCAGTAGTAGCGTTGGGCGTATACAGGAAGTAAGAATAGCTCTTGTCCTTCTCGATGCTAAGGGAAGACGGCTGGGTAACGACGTTCTGCCCCGAGGAGGCCACGTTTACCTTAAACGTCTGGGCGCCCGTGTTGATGTTCTGGTAAGAACTGCTCTGCCCGTAGGAAAGCTGCGCTTTTTCGACATCGTTGGCCAGCACTTTTACTGGTACGTTCAGGCTAGCAGCACCATTCACGATTACGATTCGGCCCTGGTCGGGGGCGGGAGCCGGCGAATCATCGTCCTTGCCGCAGCCAGCAAAAGCCAATACAGCGGGTACGGCTGCGAGGAAAATACGGCGCTGCAGGATGTTTAGTAAGGTTTTCATAAGCAGAGAAAAAAGGTAGGTGCAAATTCAACTGCCGACAGAACGTAAGACTTAGGGCTTTTGTTGGATGGGGGCAATAAACTTTTTCTAGACGAATAGGATTTTTTCCTCGACCAACGGTCTAGTGAGCTATTGTACAGAGCGCTATATTTGCATTCACGCCTATTCTACCTTTGCAACCCTCCATGTCAGCTCTTCGTCGCACTACTTTCGTGCTTGGCCTCTCTTTGTCTTCTTTGGCCGGTTTTGCCCAGCAGGCACCTACTCCCGCTCCGCCCGCCATCCGGCTCAGCCCGGAAGATCAGGCCCGGGGCTGAATGGCCCGCAGCGGAATTTCTTCTTTCAGGCCGGTGACGGCATGCGGGAGGAAGATTATAAGAATGCCGGCTTTTTCGGGCAGCGTCTGCGCCCGTACCTGAAAGGCAACGAGGAAGCTCTGGCCAGCCTGAACAGCTACCGCCTGCACAAATGGCTGTACCTGGGCGAGCGGCTGACGTTTGTGGGTGCCGTAGCGCTCTACAGCCAGCAGGTACTGGCCGGCGACGGCGACCAGCAGTATTTCCAGAATACTCAGAAAGTGGCTATTGGGGTGGCAGCGGCAAGTTTGTTGTCCAACATCCTTATTACCCGCCACACCAACGAACGGTTTCAGCGGGCCGTAGAGGCGCACAACGCCGGACTTTCGACGGCTCAGGGCAGCATGCTGAACCGGCTGACGCCGTCGTCTGTTGGAATAGCAGCAGCGCCTAGTGGCTATCCGCTGCTAGCTTTGCGCTGGAACGTGCGGTAAGCCGTTCGCGCTATTTTCCCGTAATTCCCCTTCATGAACTATCCGCTTCCTGCAGCGGCCCGGCAATACGTTGCCGACCATTTGCATGATGACCCTGCTAAACTAGCTCTGCAGGCCCGCCGATACCCGGGCCTGCCGGTGCCGGAATTGGTGCGCCAAATCCAGGCCCGCCAGAAAGCCCGTACCAAGCTGCCGGCCTGGGCCGATAACCCCGACCTGATATTTCCCCCGGCTTTGTCGGTAGAACAGGCTTCCTCGGCCCGCACCGCGGCTTTTAAGGCCAGCCTGGTAAGCGGGCAGCGGCTGGTGGACCTAACCGGCGGCTTCGGGGTGGATGCCACGCATTTTGCCGAGCAGATTCCGGAGGTGCATTATGTGGAGCGGGACCCGGGTCTGGTGGCTGTAGTCGAATACAACCTGGCCCAGCTCGGCATCACTAATATCAGCTGCCACGCCGGTGACGCGCTGAGCTTCCTAAAGAGCACACCCGATACGTTCGACTGGATTTATCTGGACCCGGCCCGGCGCAATCCGGCCGACAAGAAGATTTACCGCCTGCAGGATTGTGAGCCCGACGTGCTCCGTATTCTGCCCCTGCTGCTGCACAAAGGCAACCGGGTGCTGCTCAAAACCTCGCCGATGCTGGACATTGAGCAAGCGCTGCTGGAGCTTAAGCAAGTGCGCCGCCTGTGGGTGGTAGCCGTGGACAATGAGTGCAAGGAAGTGCTCTACGAGCTGAGCCCCGAGCCGGCTGTGGATCCGGAGCGCTACACCGTGAACTTGCTGCGTAATGGGCAGCAGCAGGAATTCCGGCTGAATAAAGCCCGCGAAACCCGCGCTATTGCCCGCTACGCCGAAGCTCAGGGCTACCTGTACGAACCCAATGTGGCAGTGCTCAAGGCTGGAGGCTTCAAGAGCGTAGGCACGGCTTTCGAGCTGCTTAAGCTGCATCAGCACAGCCACCTCTACACGTCCGACGTGCTGCGCGCCGACTTCCCCGGCCGAATTTTCCGCATCGTGGCTACGGAGCGTTACGACCGGGACGCCCTGCGGGCCCACCTCGGCCCGAAGCCCGAGCCCACGTCACGACCCGCAACTTTCCCGACACCGTGGCTGATTTTCGCCACCGTACCGGCATCCGGGAAGGTGGCAACCTATACATGTTTGCCACCACGGACCTGCAGGGCAGATTGGCGGTTTTGGTCTGTGAAAAGCTGTAGGCAGCACCATCTGTCAATGTGAGACGCAGCACGATTTAACCCTTTTACCAAAAAGCCCTAACGCCTGCTCAGGCGTTAGGGCTTTTCATTTTAGAGGGCTCAGCACATTTCAGAGGACGGATGGCCACGGCCTTCGGCCTCGCCATGACACGTTCTCACTATTTATTTCGTTCGCCTACCACTTCTCACTTTGCCGGACTGGTCCAGGGGCTGCCTTTGAGGCGGAAGCGCCAGGGCAAGGCGGCATCCGAGCCGGCGTAGTCGATACCGACGCGGGGGCTGGCAACGATTAACTCCTCGTGGACGGGCTCCTGGCGGTCTTCCATCCAGATCAGGTCGCCGGTTAGGTCGGTACCGTAGTGCTTGGTGGTAATGCCCAGAGCCTGGGTAAGCAGGCCGGGGCCGCCGGTCAGGTTGCGGGCCGAAGCCGTAAGGCCGCGGCGCAGCAGCATTTCCGGGATGCCCTCGGTGGGCTCCAGGCCCCGAATTAAGACAGCATCGGCTTTGCCGGCCTCGTTGGTAATGATGTTGAACAGCACGTAGCGGCCGTAAATGAGGTAGGTGTAGGCCACGCCGCCGGCTTCGTACATTACCTTGGTGCGGGCCGTGTAGCGGCCCAGGTGGGAATGACAGGCCTGGTCGTTGATATGGGCGTAGGCTTCCGTCTCCACGATTCGTCCGCCGGTGAGCACGCCGTCGATGGTGGTGAACAGGTATTTGCCGATCAGGTCGCGGGCTATTTGGACTACGTTGGGGCGCTGGTAAAAGGCCAGGGGCAGCTTGGGCATATAGAGTGAGCAGATAGGGAGTTTGACACCCAAACGGCTGACGGAGCTGAACGTTTGGCGGTGCATACTAAAAACGCCGTATCTTTGTCCCGTTATAGGTGGCCAGACCCCGATTGGGGCGAGGCTGAAAAGGGAATCCGGTTTAAATCCGGAGCTGTCCCCGCAACTGTACGCTTCGAGTATTGGTAGGCCCATTCTCGCCACTGTTTCGCCGAAGGCCGTTTCACCCGCTGAAACGACCCGAGAAATGGGAAGGCGGCCTACCGGGAGCAAGCCAGGAGACCTGCCTATACAAATTATAGTGTTCAGCGCTTTCGGGTGAAAGGCGGAGAATGATGACAGTGGCGGCCCCGGGTCGTTGATTTCCCTGTTTTCAGCCTCGGCTTCTAGTTGGCTTTTCTTCGCAGAAATAGGCCGGCGGGAAGTTTTGAACCGAATTTTCCTAAACCGGAAATTTGGTTCGGATGATTGGTTTTTACCGTTTCCGGTGGCTTGGGCCACCTTTTCTACTTGCTTTGGCCGCCGGCATGGCTGGGCCAATAGCAGGGCACGCCCAGCAACTGCCCGCCGACTCGACACGGCAGATTCAGCAGGTGCAGCAGCTGCCCGCGGTCAGAGTTCAGGCCGGGCAACCCAGCCGCTTTGCCGTCGGTAGCCGCACGCTCACCCTCGACTCGGTGGCCCTGGCCCACTACCGCAGCGGCACCGTGGCTGATGTGCTGTCGGCCCGCACGCCTTTATATATTAAGAACTACGGGCCGGGGCAGTTATCCTCTATTTCAATTCGAGGTACCTCAGCCCGCCATACAGCCGTGCTCTGGAACGGGCTCAACATCAGCCTGCCGTCCCTGGGCGAGTCGGACTTTGCGTTGCTGCCTAATAGCGGCGCTACCCAGGTGCAGGTGCAGCACGGCCCGGCCAGCGCATTGTACGGCAGCAGTTCCATCGGCGGCACCGTATTGCTTTCCTCACCGGCCCGCTGGAATACGGGCCCGCGGGCTTCGTTTCAAACCGAGCTGGGCAACTTTGGCTTGCAGGCCAACAGTCTGGAAGGCGGCTTCAGCAATGCCCGCGTTTCGGTGCGGACCAGCGCCTCCCAACGCTCGGCCCAGAACGATTTTTCCTACGAGGTGCGCGAGGCCAGCGGGATGGTGCGCCGCCGCCAGGAAAATGCCGCTTTTCGCCAGTGGAGCCTAGCTCAGGACATCCAGTTGCGCACCGGCGAGCATAGCGAGTGGCAGGCCGCCGCTTGGCTGACCGATGCCGACCGGCAGATTCAGCCCTCGACGGGCTCGGCCAATACCCATGCCCGGCAGCGCGACCAAAGCCGCCGCCTGCTGGCCGGCTACCACCACGTAGCGGCTCGTCACGAGTCGGGGGTGCGGGTAGCCTGGTTTGAAGACGTGCTCAACTACCGCTCCGATGACGTGACCAACAACTCCCGGGTGCAGACCACCCAGGCTCAGGCGGAGCACACGTTTACCTTTCGACCCAATGCCAGTCTGCGCGTGGGTGCAGAAGCCCAGCACTTCAGCGGGCGGGTAGATGGCTACCAACAGTCTATCGACGAGAACCGCTACGCCGGCTTTGCCCTGCTGCGCTACGACCCGCGGCCCAGGCTGCACCTGACGGCTAACCTGCGCCAGGCCTTGCTCCCGGGACGGCGGGCGCCCCTCACTCCTACTCTAGGTGCGGAGTGGCAGTTCTGGCAAACCGATGCCCAAACTCTGGCCGCGAAGGCCAACGCATCGCGCAGCTACCGGGCTCCCACGCTCAATGAGCGGTTTTGGCCCACCGGCGACCCAAACCTGGCTCCGGAGTCGGGGCTGGGCTACGAGGGCGGGCTGACCTACGAGTGGAAACCACGGGAAGACCTGACACTACAGAGTGAGCTGACTGGTTACCATCAACTCGTGGATAACTGGGTGCAGTGGCTGCCCGACCGCCTGGGCCGCTACACGCCCAAAAACCTGCGCCAGGTGCGGGCCCAGGGCGTAGAGCTTGGCTCCCACCTGCGCTGGACGCACCGGTGCTACCAGGTGCGGGCCGGAGTGGAATACGCCTATACCCAGTCCAGGAAAGTGCGGGGCTACAACGACGACCCCGACCCGGTAAACCAGCAGCTGGCCTACGTGCCCCTGCACGCGGCGGCCTTCAGCTCCGACCACGCTTGGCGGCGCTGGGTGCTGTCCACGGTCCTGACGTACACGGGCACCCGCTTTATCGACGCCACGGGCAGCAACAAACTGCCGGGCTATACCCTGCTCAATGCCACGGTGGGCCACACGGTACGGGTCACGCCGGCCTGGTCGGCCACGGTGCTGGTGCAGGGCTTCAACCTAACCAACCTGGTGTACCAGAGCTACGAGTACCGCGCCATGCCGCTACGCTCGGGCAGCGTGAGTCTGCGCGTGAACTGGCACTAGTCCAACGAATCAATAACTCTTCACTTTTCCACTTTCCCCTACCCATGCTTTCCGCACAACCCTTTTCTACTCTGTTTTCCCGCTTCGCCCTCGTCGGCGGCCTGGCTTTGGCCCTGGGCAGCTGCTCCGACGATCCGGAAGAAGCCGGGCCCTTGTACAACATCAGCAAGGATGGCAACAACGTCTTCGTACTGAATGAAGGCAAGTTTCAGACTCCTAACGGGGCCGTTTCCTACTTCAACAAGGGCAGCAAGACGGTAGTCGACAAGAGCATTTTCCAGACCGTAAACCAGCGGGAACTGGGCGACGTGGTACAGTCGATGCTGGTGGTAGGCAACCAAGGCTACATCGTGGCCAACAACAGCAAGAAGGTGGAAGTAGTGAACCTGACCACGTTTAAGACTATAGCTACGGTCAAAAACCTGGAGCAGCCCCGCTACGCGGTAGCGGCCGGTACCAACAAGGCGTACATCACCGAGTGGGTAAAATACGGCAGCCCGGGCCGGGTATCGGTGCTGGACTTGACTACTAATACCGTGGTTAAGACCATTACCGTTGGCAAGCAGCCCGAGCAAATCGTGGCCGTGAACGGCAAGGTGTACGTGGCCAACTCGGGCGACAATAACCTGAGCGTTATCAACCCGGCTACCGACGTGGTTGAAGCCACCATCACGGTGCCCGACGGCCCCAGCAGCCTTGTAGTCGACAAAACCAACACCATCTGGGTGCTGGGCGCGGGCTTTACCGTGTACGACTCCAACCCGCCCTACGCCGTGCTGTCGTCGACGCCCGGCAGCCTGACCAAGGTGAACCCGACGACCAACACGGTGCAGTCGAGCCTGGCTTTTGCCAGCAACAACCCCAGCGGCCTGCGCATCGACGGGACGGGCGCCCAGCTCTTCTACCGTTACAAGGGCGCCATCTACCGCATGAGCACCACCGACCTTACGCTGCCCGCTACCCCGCTGATCCGGCGCAGCTTCAGCGGCCTAGACATTGACCCCAAGGACAACACCATCTATGCCGCCGTTACGCCTTCCTACACCACGGCCGGCAAGTTTATCCGCTACCAGGGCACGGGTGCAGCCATCGACTCATTCGAGGTCAATATTGCTCCCAACGGCTTTGTGTTCTATTAATCGTGTGACTTATCCTTAGTGCTTTATTCCTTGTGAATGAAAAAGCCCTTCTGCGACGATGCAGAAGGGCTTTTTCTATGAATGCGGAGGTCGGCTTAGTCTTCCAGGCCGTCGTTGTTACGGTCTTTGGCTTCGCCGGCGTGGTCGTACAGGTCCTTACCAGTGGTGACCTTGGCTGTGTCGTTGGCCATGCCGTTGGTATTGGAGCTGCTTCTTTCGCCGGGAGCGGGGTCCTTGGTTTTGTCGGCGCCGCGCTCTACGTTCGTATCACCCGAGTCGTTACCGGTGTTACAGGCCGTGAGGGAAGCAGTGGCCAGCAGGAAAGCCAGCGCGAGGGGTCGGAGCAGAAAGGTTTTCATGGGTTGGGCTAAATAGGATGGAGAGCTGAAGTACTACCTACGGCTGACCGCCGCCGTGGTTTTTGCGTAAGCACGGAGGCCCCTCAGCCAGCTCCTCAATCAGACCAACAACCGCCAGAATAAATTTGCTTTGCCTGCCACCCGGACAGCTAGCGGCCGGCGCAAGATCAGGGTAACCGACAAGCTGAGCCTTGCCGCCAAATGCGCCGAAACTGCTTTCCGGGTATATTTGTTGCCACGCTTAGCTTATGAATCGTCTTACCGCCCTGTCTGCCTTTTCTCCTGCCCTGCTGCGCCGCGCCGGCGTGCTGGCGGGCGTAAGTTTTTTATTGGCCCTGCTGCTGATAACCTACCTTTTCGGGGTGTCAGATCATTTCTTCGGTCGATTGTTTGGTGCTTTTTTCGTATTATTCTGGCTCTTAGCCGTTACGTTCCTGGGCGTTGTGCCTTTCGTGAACTGGGCGGCTACTCGTTGGTTTGGTAAAGAATGGTCGGATGAGCCCGCGGCTCCCGTGCGGCGCGCCCGGCCGGCTTCGGCTTCGGTTGCAGTAAATAATCGGAAACCCACGCGGCCCGCGCCGCGGCAGAACACTCCAAAACATCCGTGAAAACGACGCTCCTCCACATTAAGAACATGGTGTGCCCTCGCTGCATCGACGCAGTGCGCCACCTTCTCGAACAGGCCGGCTACCGTCCTACCGAGGTGACTCTCGGCCAGGCGCAGCTCGACCATACCACGCCCGCCGACCCGGCCGTGCTGGCCCCCATTCTGCACGAAGCCGGCTTCGAAGTGCTGATGGGCCGCGCCGACCAGCTCACCGAGCAAATCAAAGGGGCGCTGGGTGAATACCTGGAACACCTGCGCACCGCCCGCATGCCCCTGACCACCTCAGCCTTCCTGACCGAACGGTTTGCGGCCACGTACTCGCACCTGAGCAAAGTATTCTCGCGCACGGCCAACCTGACCATCGAGAAATACCTGATTCGCCTCAAGATTGAGCGGGTCAAGGAAATGCTGAGCTACGGGGAAATGACGCTCAGCGAAATTGCCGACCAGATGCGCTACAGCAGCGGCCAGCACCTGAGCAACCAGTTCCGCCAGGTTACGGGCCGCTCGGTCAGTGAATTCCGCCGGGACCTTATGCCGAAACGACTTTCCCTGGACCAGCTGGCGTAACGACAACGGCCGGCTGCCGCAGCCCTTCAAGTATGCCTTACCAACCTGGGGCGCCCAAGAAACTTGTTTTTCGGGCGCCCCAATTGCGTTTACGGCCCGGGAATCGGGGCCGGTCCTGAACCAACAGCCGGCGCTACACTGTTCGGGCGTATCTTTGTGGTTCTCTTTGTCGTGCCTCCGTGTCTATTGCCTCGCCCCGAATTCTGCTCATCACGCCGCCGCTCACGCAGCTGAACACGCCCTATCCGGCCACGCCCTACATCAAGGGGTTTCTCGGGGGCCGGGGCTACCAGGTTACCCAGGCCGACCTGGGCCTGGAGCTAGTGCTGAAGCTATTCTCGTCCGAAGGGCTGCAGCGGGTTTTCGCCGAAATCGAGGCCGGCAGCTTTGAGCTAAGCGACAACGCCCGGCGCATGGTGCGCCTGCAGCGCAGCTACCTGGCCACCATCGGACCCGTTATCCGGTTTCTGCAGAACAAGGACAGCACCCTGGCCTCGCGCATCTGCCACAACCGGTTTCTGCCCGAGGCGGCCCGTTTCGACAACATTGCCGACCTGGAAGCCGCCTTCGGCACCCTGGGCCTGCACGACCAGGCCCGGCACTTGGCTACGCTCTACCTGGAAGACCTTGGGGACCTGATAAAGGAAACCGTGGGGCCGCAGTTTGGCTTTTCGCGCTACGCCGAGCGGCTGGGGATGTCGGCCACCTCGTTTGATGCCATGCACGAGGCCCTGCAAACCGCCCCCAACCTGCTGGACCGGATGCTGCTGGAATTGCTCGACGAGCTGGTAGCCCGGGTGGAGCCCGAGGCCGTGGGCTTCTCGGTGCCTTTTCCCGGCAACCTGTACGGCGCCCTGCGCCTGGCAGGCCGCGTGAAAGAGCTGCGTCCACGGGTAAAAACCCTGATGGGCGGCGGCTACCCCAACACTGAGCTGCGCCAGATCAAGGAGCCCCGCTTTTTCGACTACATCGACTTCCTGACCCTGGACGACGGCGAAGGTCCCTGGCTGCGCCTGCTGGAGTACATTCAGCAGGAAAACGAGCTTCGGACCCAGCAAGTTGAGGGTCATGTCGAGCACAGCGAGACATCTGGCGTGCTGACGGCTGCTTACCATTCCAACGACAGCACGCTAGCTGCTTCGGCTTTGCCTCTGCATGACGTTCTTTCGCTACCCACTGTCCTGCCGGACCGCAGCCTGCTGCAGCGCACGTTTCTGCGCAACGAGGCCGGCATTGTGGAGTACATTAACCACCCGCACCCCGATGTTCCGCACACTGAAGTCGGCACGCCCGACTACAGCGACCTGCCGCTGACGGAGTACTTGTCGGTAATCGAGGTGCTGAATCCCATGCACCGGCTCTGGAGCGACGGGCGGTGGAACAAGCTCACCATTGCCCACGGCTGCTACTGGAAGCGCTGCTCGTTCTGCGACGTGACGCTCGACTACATTTCCCGCTACGAAACCGCCCCGGCCACCCTGCTCGTGGACCGGATTGAGCAAATCGTGCGGCAAACTGGGCAGACCGGCTTTCACTTCGTGGACGAGGCCGCCCCGCCCCTGGCTTTGCGTGACTTGGCCATTGAGCTCATTAAGCGGCAGGTGAATATTACGTGGTGGGGCAACATCCGCTTCGAGAAAACCTTCTCGCCCGACTTGTGCCGCCTGCTAGCCGCCTCGGGCTGCATTGCCGTATCGGGCGGACTGGAAGTGGCCTCCGACCGGCTCTTGGCCCTGATGGAAAAAGGCGTGACCATTGCCCAGGTGGCCCGCGTCACGGATGGCTTTACCCAGGCCGGCATCATGGTGCATGCCTACCTGATGTACGGCTTCCCGACCCAGACCACCCAGGAAACTGTGGACGCGCTGGAGGTGGTGCGGCAGCTCTTCGGGGCGGGCATCGTGCAAAGCGGCTACTGGCACCGCTTCGCCATGACGGCCCACTCCCCCGTGGGGAAAAACCCGGCCAAGTACCAGGTGGTGCCCATCGGGCCTGAGCCCGGCGACTTTGCCTGGAACGACCTGTGGCACGACGACCCCACCGGCACCGACCACGAGAAGTTCGGCGCGGGCCTGGCCAAGGCGCTCTACAACTACATGCACGGCATAGCCCTGGACGAACCCCTGAGCTTCTGGTTCGACTTCAAAACGCCCCGCCCCACGGTTCCGCGCCAGCTGATTCAGCAGGCGCTGCAGGACCCGGGCAAGCCGGATTTTGCCAAGCATAACCAGCGCCTGTTCTGGCTGGGCAACGTGCCGGAGCTGCGCTACACCGACGCCAAGAAAGGCCAGCGCGCCGTGCTGACGTTCTACGAGCAGGCCGAAGACTTCGAAGTCAAAACCGCCGCCCCGCTGGGTCCCTGGCTGCACAAGCTTATCACCGGCCTGGCCACGGACTACGATACCAAACTGCTGCTCAAGGATGCCGCCGCTACTTTCCCGACCAGCGTAGCCGGCATGAGCTTCGAAGCCTTTGTGGCCTCCCACGCCTGGCAACTGCTGCGTGAAAAAGGTCTGCTGATCTTATAAGCAGCGTCGAAAGCAGCGGCGACCCTACAGCGCCTTGCGTTGGCGCAGCCAGGAGGTCAAATCATCCACGAAGCCGGGCGCGGGCTGGGTCCAGGTCCATTTTCCGTCGGAACTCAGGCGGCCGGGCACGATAAAGTCAGCATTGGCCTGAGATATTACCCGCACCTGGGAGCCTTGCCGCGCGCCCACCGCCAACCGCAGGCGCTTGGCACTGTCGCGGGCGTTCAGGCTAGTGTCGTTGGCCGCATACAGGGCCAGGGCCGGAATCCGCAGGCGGCTTAGCTGCTGGAAGGGCTTGGCTTCGGCGGCAGAAGTGGCCTCCACGTTTTCCAGGAGCACAAAGCTGGGAGCCGGCTCGGTGAGGCCAATGGTTTCTATGACCCGCACGGCGTTGGCCCCGCGCAGCCATAGCCCTACCTGGGTGGAATCGACGGCCGGGTGCTTGCGCAGAGCCTGAAACGTGGCGGCCACACTGCGGATGACGGTCGAGTCGCCCTCGGGCACGGTGCTGGTGGGCACTACTACGGTCAAAAACCCCTGGCGGGCCAGCAAGTCGGCGCGGGCGGCAGCAGAGGCCGCCGAGCCGGCATCGGCCAGCAGGGCCACCGCGGAATGGCGCGTGACGGTATCGGCGGGAATCAGCAGGGTCAGGCTTTGGGTGCGGCCGTTGGCTTGCCAGCTAACGGCTTTTTCTTGGTAAGCCCGTGGCGCGGCCTGCCCCCGGCGCACCCACACAAACTCGGTCTTGATGCTGTCCAGGGTAAATAGGCCCCGCAGAAAGT
This sequence comes from Hymenobacter cellulosilyticus, assembly GCF_022919215.1. Lineage (NCBI taxonomy): Bacteria > Pseudomonadati > Bacteroidota > Cytophagia > Cytophagales > Hymenobacteraceae > Hymenobacter > Hymenobacter cellulosilyticus. The sequence goes on from NZ_CP095046.1 coordinate 116,141, forward strand.
CGCCCTCCCGAATGGCGTTAACCGAGGCTTTGCTCAGCTGGCCGGGCTGCTCAAACATCAGCTGGGGCTCCTTGTAGCGCAGGTTGGTGGCGGCAAAGCTCAGTCCTGGCAGCTCGGGAAAGGTCATATCAGCCTCCAGCTTCCCAGGCGAAACTTCCCGCAAGTCCAGCGCTACCCGCAAATCGGTACCCTGGTAGCTGATGGGGCCTTCGTAGTGGCCCGTGGGTAAGGGCAGCGTGGTAGCCTCCCTGCCGCCCCCGGAAGAGCAGCCGCCCAGCAGCAGAGCCAGCGCCGCGCTAGGCAGCAAGGCCCCGCAGCGGCGGGCCGGGAAAGACATAAGCGGAAATATTCGCACAGCGTGAACGGGAGGTTACCGGAGCGCAAAGGTAATGACCGGGCGGAATGTGCGCGGTTTACAGGCCTTTGCGCAGAATCAGGTCCGTCTGCACGTCCTGACCCACCTTAAACTCATGCTTGCCGATTTCCCGGAACCCAAAGCGGCGGTAGAACTCAATGGCCGGCTGATTTCGCTCCCACACGCCCAGCACCACCGTGCGGCACTGGTGCTGCCGGGCTTCCTCTATAGCCCGCCGCATAAGAGCTGCGCCCAGGCCGGTGCCAATCCAATCCTGGCGCACGTACAGCCGCTCGATTTCCAGCCGGCCCGTGGGCTCCTTGCCTTCTTCCAGCCCCAGCGCGGAGCCCAGCCGCAGCTTGGCATAGCCCACGGCTTCCTGCTGCATATGGGCCAGCAGAAAGGTGGTTTGCGGGTCGTTGAGCTCGGCCAGCTGCTTTTCCTCGCTGAAGGTGGCGGCCAGAAACTCGGCCATGTCCTCGGGCGTGTTATCGGCCGCGAAGGTGTCGTGGAAGGTTTGGCGGCCCAAATTGGCGAGCTGGGCAGCTACGGCCGGGGTGCGTTTGGCAACGGAAATTCGAAGTGGAGAAGACATACAAGCAAAAAAGAAAAGGCAGCGCCGTTAGTCGATAACGTCGTTCTGCCGGTTGTTGCGGCGCAAACGCCAGCCCATGCGTAGCATAAACAGCGCCCCGACCAGAAACACCAGCGTCAGGACGGTGCGCTCCGTGGTCAGGGTACCGGCTTGCCAGGCCCGGTACAAATCCGGGGAGCGCACGGCCAGGGCCACGAGCAGCAGCACGCCGGCCAGCAAATAGAGGGAACCTGATGCCGAATTACGGCCCGCCGGAGGATATGCCATGGCGCAAGAAGTTAAGAGGTCAAACTTAATACGAAATTCCCACGGCCCGCCCCACGAAGGCATCAGTGGCAAGCTGCTTGAGCATAAACTGCGCAACATCGGCCCGCGACACCCGGCCTTTGATCTTGGCGTTGGCAAAGCTCAGCGCCACTTTATACCCGCCCGTGGCCTTGCCGTTGGTCAGCCCCGCAGGCCGCACGATGGTCCACTCCAGACCACTGTGCTGAATCAGGGCCTCCTGCCGCTCCTTATCAGCCATGATGTGCTTGAGAAACAGCGGCGCCACGATTTTGCCGAACACAAACCCTACTTCGTTCTTGCTGCTCCCCACCCCCAGCGACGATTCGCAGATCAGCCGCTGCACCCCGTATTTGCGCATGCACTCAATAATGTGCTGGGTGCCATCCGACAGCGTAGTATCCCCCGCCTGGTTCTTCTTCACGCCCAGGGCCAGCAGCACGGCCTCGTGCCCGGGTATGGCGGCTTCCACGGTTTCGGGCCGGAGCACATCCCCCTGTACCACCCGCAGATTCGGGTGCGCCAGCTTAAACTTAGCCGGGTCGCGCACAAAGGCCGTGACGCTGAACTGCTGGTCGAGGGCCTGCTGCACCAGTTGGCGGCCAGTAGCGCCGGAAGCACCGAAAATGAGGATTTTCATAAAGCGGGAGATTAAGCAAAAGAACGGTTGGCCCAGGAAGCTGGAGCGCAATTCAGTCCTCATACGCAAGCTCCTGACTTGGGTGGCACTTCCGGCAGCCGGGCCGGGCAGCTAGCTTCGCGGTTAGGGCAAAGTAGTAGGCACCAGCTGTTTCTTGTTTGGTAAATGCTGCGTACTTTTGCCTGTACCAACCTCTAAGCGAGAGTAGCTCAGTTGGTAGAGCATCAGCTTCCCAAGCTGAGGGTCGCGAGTTCGAACCTCGTTTCTCGCTCATTGTAAATCAGCCACTTAGATGCAAGTCTGGGTGGCTGATTTGCTTTTGGGTTATACATAGGATGTTCCTTCTGCCCTTTTTGTTCCGTCATACTACTTTTCGATAGTAAAGCGCCCCTAAGCTCCGCCCGACGAAGCGGGAGCACAGGAAGAGCCGGCATGGTAGGTTGGGACACTATTGCTTCCTTTGCTTATGACTCACCTCCTCTTTGCAACGGTATGGCTGCTCTGGAGCAGCGTGGCGGCGCCCCCGTACAAGACTTACTACAACGCGCGCTTTGGCTTCAGCATCGACTACCCCGCCACGCTCAGGCCCCAGCCGGAAGCCGATAATGCCGATGGGCGCCGCTTTGTCTCGGCCGATGGCCTGACCACCCTGACTGCCTACGCGGGCTACGATGTGCTCGATGGGGCCTGCCTCAGTACCGGCAGATGGCCCGCCGGGGGTGGCAGCAAAAGAAAGCCGCGCTGGCGCTGGATCAGAAGCTGGCTACGGGCTACGTCCTGTCGGGTACGGTGGGCCAGCGGATCTTTTACGAGAAGGCCGTGCTGCGGGCCGGCACCCTGACGACCTTCATTTGGGAGTACCCAGCCGCCCAAAAGCAGGCCATGGACGCCGTTATCCGCCATACCATCAGCACGCTCCAGCCCGGCGGCGACTAATGGAGCCGGTGAGCCCGGGCGTGCTGATGGTTCGATCAGGCCGGGGGGTCGGGTATAGTTTGCTGCGGCCCCGCCCCTCTTTACGCTCCAACAAGGCGGGCGGCGCTTCGTATCCACCAAAGGCTGAGGGCCCGGCCCTATAGCGTTTCGTTTTTGCGAATCCTTCTAATCAGCCTTCTATAGTAAGTTGCTTGCCGCTATCTGTTTGACTGTTGTATCCCTCCTATGAAGCACCTATTTTGGCTGGCTGGCTTGAGCCTGGGCCTGGCCGCCTGCCGCCCCGACGCCCCGGCCTCCGCGCCGGTGGCCCGCAACCACGACAACCTGCCTGCCGGCCCGTTTCGCTCCGCTGATGCCGACCAGGCAACTTCTCAGGACACGCTGCACACGGCCGATGGCTCGGTGCTCCACGTTACGCCGGTATCGGCCGATTACTTTGCCCGGTTGCCGGATCCGCTGGGCCGCTACCTCGACAGCACCCTGACGGCCACGAGCGGCCGGGTACGCCGGGAGCACGACGACCTGATCTTCCGGCCGGAACAGGGCCCCGAAGTGCGCTTGCACACAGTGTTGTCGGGCTCCCGCGGTCCGGATGACCCCACCGGGCGGGCCGTGCATTCGTACTGGACCGAGCTGCCCAAAGCCCACCAGTGGGTAGTGGTAACGGAGGAGGAAAACCGCCGGGTAACCACGCTGATTGACCAACGCACCGGGCAGCGCACCGAAGTAGTGGGCGAGCCGGCCGTGTCGCCGGACGGGCGCTACCTCATTGGGGTGAAAAGCGACCAGGCCAACGACGGCAGCGACGAAAGTGCCACGGGAATTCAGCTGTTCCAGCTCGGGGCCGGGCCGCCCCGTCTGCTCTGGACGCGCCAAACCCTGCACTGGGGCGCCACCCGGGCCCGCTGGAGTGGCCCGCGCACGGTGGTGCTGGAGCAGGAGCGCACCCCGCCTAGCCAGGAAGAAGATGGTCCGCCGCCTACCTACGTTGAGGTAACGTTGCCGGACCCAAAAGCTTAGTCACTACTGCGGGCCTGCTTATTTCCGACTCTATGCTCCTGGGCGTTTACTGGTACTACGGCTTTCCCGAGGACCTCTACCACTACGATTTTTTCACGTACCAGCCCGGCACCGGCGGCATGGCCGGGGCCCAGCCGAGCTGAAGGCTACCGTCCGGGTACCCGACCCGGCTAGTCTGCTGAGTGCCGTGCAAACCGTGGCCGCCCGGTATCCGCAGGTGGAGCTGCTGATTCAAGCGCACGGCCCCTTGCTACGCCTCACCCTGGGCGACTGGGCCCTACCCGACTATGCCTTTTTCCTGGCCACCCAGTTGGAAGCCGCCTTGCACCAGTACGAAGCGACGCGTACTGCGGAGCTCCTCCCTGCTGGCGTAGCCCTGCTGCGCCTGGGCCGGGCCGACGACGATACGCCGCCTTACCGCTACGGCGGCATCTTCCAGGCCGTCAGCTCGGGGCCAAAAAAGCACCAGGCCGAAACCGCGTCCCTACGCCTCGACTGCCACCTGCCGCTGCGGCAGAAAGAAGGCTTCCTTAAGGAGCTGGACGCGCTGTGCCAGGCCTTTGGGCTGGATGTGCTGCATTACCTCGACCAGCAAGTAGCCGCCCAAGTAAACCTGATGCTGTTTTTCGGCAATGGCCGGCAGGGCGTGGGTGGCGCGCCGCTGCGCTACACCAACGTAGAGGCGCTGGCCAGCGCTGTGAAACTACCTATAGCGGCCTACAACGCGCAAAGCGGCCATTTGGGCACCTACCCCACGCACTACCCCCGCCAAGGTCCTCACGTGGTGCGGGTAGTAGATGCGGAGTTTGTGCTGTAAGCGGGATGCTGACAAGTTGCTGCCCGGAGCGGCTGCCAGACCCTTTTCATCTTTTTACCCAAGTTTGCCTGCCCACCCGGTTGCCCCATATTCACCTGACTCCACTATACTTCGAGCCATGCCACTACCGACCGATTTTGACGCCCATGATTTCTGGGCAGACAGTGACTACGCCACCAAACAACACACGGAGGCCCCACCCACCGCCGAGCTGATTGCCCGGGTAGAAACGGACCTGGGCTACCGGCTGCCGGCTTTTTACGTAGCCTTGATGCGCACCCGCAACGGCGGTATCCCGCGCAATACCTGCTTCCCGACCACGGAGCCAACCAGCTGGGCCGACGACCACATAGCCATTACCAGCATCAGCGGCATCGGCTACGAGAAGCCGTACGCGCTCTGCGGCGGCATGGGCAGCCAGTTTATGCTGGAGGAATGGGGCTACCCGGCCATCGGGGTGGTGGTCTGCGACTGCCCTTCGGCCGGCCACGACCTGATCATGCTCGACTACCGCGCCTGCGGCCCCGAGGGGAGCCAGCCGTGGTACACGTCGATCAGGAAGATGAGTATCGGATTACGTATCTGGCGCCCAACTTTGAAACGTTCATTCGCGGGCTGGGGCCGGAATCGGCATTTGAGGCCTAACCTTGCGCAGGCATTCGATACTTTCAGCTCGTCTATTGGTCGCTATATGAAATACGGTCCTTTCCTGGCCGCGCTAACCCTGCTCGCCGCCTGCCGGCCTGATACGCCCGCTACGGAGTCGGCCTCTGCTCCGCCCCCAACGGCGGCACCTGAAGCTGCCCCAGCTAACTCAACTGATACGCTACGCCTTCCCGGCGGGGTAGTTCTACAGCTGCAGCCTAGCACTGCCGCCGCTTTCGACCAGCTACCCGCCAGCGCCTTGCCCGCAATAGCCAACGACAGCACGGTGGAAGAAAAGGCGCTGGCTACCGCTCAAGACCGGGTGCGGCGGCAGGAACTCAACTTGATGCTTAAGCCCGACCAGGGCCCGGAGGTACAACTAGCTTCGACGCCACCGGCCGAGTTTACCCTGGAAAACGGCGACGGAGTGCGCTACCAATACTGGGGCAGCCTGCCCACTGCCCACCAGTGGGTAGTGCAGGCCTGGTACTGGGAATCGTCGGGCGTGGTGCTGGTAGACCAGCGCACCGGCCGCCGCGCGGAGCTGCTGGGTACTCCGTCGGCCGCCCCGATGGCCGCCTACTACTGCTCACCAGCCCCGGCCTGAGTGGCGGCGAGCAGCCCAATACCCTGACGCTGGTGCAGATAACGCCGACAGGGCCGCGCAAGCTGTGGCAGCGCGAGCCTACGGCCTGGGAGCCCCAGGAAGTCCGCTGGGCCGCCCCCAACCGGGCCATTCTGAAGCTGCTGCGCGCCGACCAGGACGGTCAGATATCCGACGATGCAGCAGCTACCTACGCTGAGCTGACTCTACCGCCGGTTCGCTAAGCGTCCTCCGTTCACGCTATTTGCCACAACCAGTATTCCCTCTCTCATGCCCTTACTCACTATTCTCGACGAAACCGCCAGCGGCAGCGTGCTGAACCGGCTGGAGCTGGAAATTGCCCAGGAAATGCTCACCGTACGCGAGCTGATTGCCCGCCGCGTGCAGGATGAGGTAGCAACCTACAATGAGCGCCAGAGCGGCATGTTCCAGGGCCTGGTGCAGCCCACCGAGTCGGAGCGGGTGCTGAATGGCTACCGCCTGCGGCCGCGTAAGCTCATCGATGCTGAAAAGCAGGTGTACCGCGCCCTCGAAGCATTTCAGCAAAGCGGCTTTTTCGTGTTGGTAAACGACCAGCAGGTCGAAAGTCTGGACGAGGAAGTTTGGCTGGGCTCGGGCGCTACGGCCAGCTTTATCAAGCTCACGCCCCTGGTCGGCGGCTGATTCACACGGCTTCCGGCCCGTTTTCCTGATCTGTTCACGTCCCCTTGTACACCATGCCTGTTACCAAGCAACCCTATAATCCCGCTATTCTGGAAGGCGCCAGCGCCGAAGCTATAGAAATGAAGCCCGTGCTGGCCGAGCTAATCCCCAGATCCTGGAGAAAAGCTACTATACCAAACTCAACGAGCTACCTGCCTACCAGGCCGTGCGCGCCGAGAATGCCGCCTACCAGGGCCGGGTGGCCCTGGCTTTGGCCACCGCCATGCAGCGCTGCGCCCAGGATGATTACCGCGTCCGCTATGGCATGGGCGAGCTGCTGGGGGGCTGTTGCGCGGCACCCTGGGGCTGGGCGAAGACGACTACCTGCGACTGACCCAGCTGTACGGCCTGAACCTGAACGACCCCAGTCCTCAGCTGGATCTGTGGCCTTACCCCTGGGGCCTTACGCTAGCCCAGATTGGCCGGCTAGCCAAAAAGCAGGGCCAGCTTGGCGCCCGCTGCGGGAAGTACTCACGGCCATCTACCAGGCTACCACCGGCGGGCAGCGCGACGAGGTTCAGCTTAATCTGAAAGCCCAGGAAATCCTAAATCTGACCGGCGAACAACAGGCGCCCACGGTAACCTTTGCCGACGGTGACCCGCTTGGTCAGCAGCTCAACCAGTTCGTAGCCGGCCTCGACTCCGGCGCGGCGGCCCAGTGGGTACCGCTGCTCCAGCTCTGGCAGAAAGCTACGGCTGGCCAGCCCAGTGCCAAGCTGCGTAAGGAGCTGGACGCCGCCACGGCCGCTGTTGGCCCCGCTGCCGTGCGCGAGCAAGGCTGCACCTGGCTCCAGCTGTTGGCCAGCATGCCGGTCGTAGAGCGGGCCCACGTGCACGACTACGGCAATGGCTCAGTGTACAACTACACCAGCTGGGACTTCCTGACCGATGCCAATATGGTCGTAGCCAAGGGCCTTGTGTGGACCATGCAGACCCTGGCCGACGCGGGCGTACTGGCGCAACTGACGGCCCTGGCGGCGAAGTGCTTCCGCAAGATTCCGGGTAAGGGCCCTCTGGCGGCTGGCCTGGGCAACGCCTGCCTGCTGGCATTGTCGCAAAACGGCCTGCCCGGCGTGGCTGCCCTGGCGCGGGTCCGCTCGAAGATCCGGCAAACCAACACCCAGGAAACCATTGCCCGCTACATTGCCCAGGAGTCGGAAAAGCTGGGGGTGAGTCCGGCTGAAATCGAGGACATGGCCGTACCGGATTTTGGGCTGGAAAACGGCCGCCTGGAAGAAGAGTTCAACGACTACAGGGCCACGCTTACCCTCACCGACGGTAAGGCCGAGGTACAGTGGCAGAAAGCCGGCAAATTCCTAAAAAGTGCTCCAGCGGCTCTCAAAGCTACCCACGCCGACGAGCTCAAGGAGCTTAAAGCCGCCCAAACCCAGGCCCAGCAGACGTATACCACCCAGCGTGACCGGCTCGACCGGAGCTTTGTGGAAGAGCGCCGCATTCCCTGGCCCTGGTTTGAGCAATACTACTTCCAGCACGGGCTGATGAGCATATTGGCCCACCCGCTGATCTGGCGCCTGTACCGCCCCGACGGCACCACCCAGGATGCCCTGTTTCAGGACGACGCCTGGCAAAACGCCCACGGCCGGCCCGTGCCCGCGCCTACCGCCGATACGCAGCTGCAGCTCTGGCACCCCGTGCTGGCTTCTACCGACGAGGTACTGGCCTGGCGCCAACTCCTGGAAGAAAAGCAGCTGCGGCAGCCGCTGAAACAGGCCTTCCGGGAAGTGTACCTGCTCACGCCGCCCGAGGAGCGCACCCGTACCTACTCCAACCGCATGGCGGCCCACATTCTCAAGCAGCACCAGTTCAACAGCCTGGCCAAGCTGCGCGGCTGGCGCTACCGCCTGCTGGGCGCCTACGACAAAGGCTACGACTCCGAAACGGCCAGCCTGCCCCTGCCCACCCACGATTTGCAGGCCGAGTTCTGGGTGAGCGAAGTGTACGCCGACGGCGAGTGGAACGACACGGGCATCTACAACTACGTCAGCACCGACCAGGTACGGTTTACCCGCGGTACCGAGCCAGTGCCCCTGCCCGAAGTGCCCCCACTGGCCTTCTCGGAAGTAATGCGCGACGTGGACCTGTTTGTGGGCGTGGCCTCGGTGGGCAACGACCCGCAGTGGCGCGACAATGGCGGGCTGGCCCAGTTCCGCAACTACTGGGAAAGCTACAGCTTCGGCGACCTGAGCGAAGTAGCCAAAACCCGTAAGCTGGCCTTGCAACGCCTGGTGCCCCGCCTGAAAATCGGGAAGGTGAGTGAAATAAAGGGCAACTTCCTGGTCGTGAAGGGCCACCGCCACGTCTACAAGATTCACTTGGGCAGCGGCAACATTCTGATGGAGCCCAACGACCAGTACCTGTGCATCGTACCCGACCGGTCCGGCAAGTCGGCGGCCGCGGCCGACGTATTCCTGCCCTTCGAGGGCGACGCCGTGCTGTCCATTATCCTGAGCAAAGCCCTGCTCCTGATGGACGACGACAAGATTACCGACGAAACCATTCTGCGACAGTTGTAGCCTGAACAGCCACCCGTCGTGTAGCAGTACTCGGCTTCCCGCTCTTCGCTGTCAGCACCCGTCGTAGGAGGTTACCATGCTGCACACGGTTTGAAAACGAACAGCCGCTACTGGCCCGGTAGCGGCTGTTCGTTTTGCAGCTGCTCAGGCGGCAGCTTAGCAAAGCGTAACGTGTCGCCGGCACTGTCCAGGACGTAGGCCGGGGCCTGCCGGCTGATGCGCTGGTAAGTGCCGTCGGGCGTGAAGCTGCCGCCGAACAGGCAATCCTGCGTGTAGCCGGGCACACTGGCCACCGTGGCAGCGTCCGGCGTGAAGGCAATGCGCAGCCGGCAGCCTTTTTCGTCCTCCGGCGCTTTGGCAAAATAGAATGCGGTTTTGCCCCGAAGCGTGGCCCGGCCCAGCACGTTGGCCAGATGGTAAGCCGGCGCCCCGCCGTTGGCATCAACCTGGAAGAGCACCGTCGAGTCGGACTCGGGGTACACCGTCAGGAGGCCACTGGGCTCTTCGCCGGCCGTTTTGCCCCACCAGTACTGACCGGCGTACTGGGCGGTAGCCGGGCCAGTAGCAGTTGGTTGGCGGGCCGTAGTAGCTGGCTCTTTTGGGGTCTGGTTTGAGTCGGGCTGGCTCGTGCAGCCAACTAGACTGGCAGCCAGCACCAGCAATGGCCGGGCTAGGCAGGCAGGTGAACAGGAAAGCAGCTGTTTGAGCATAGGTAGCTAATAGAATGCCGGGCTAATGGTCGAAAGCAAGTTTAAAGTTGAGGTGCGTAAGGTACGACCACGCCAAAATACCTCCTTACTTTACCAGCCGTTTCTGCCTTAGCCCTTACTTGCACGGATGTCTGCTGCCCCTACTCCCTCGAAGCCTTCCGGCACGCCTATTTTGCTCCTATCGACCAGTACCTGGCCTGGCACGACGGCTTTGATGCAGACCCAAAATACCTAACTGCCCTTTCCCCCGTCGAACAGGCGCAGGCCGAAACGGAGTTGCTGACAGCTCTGCGCGACCGGCAGGCCGATGCCCGGGCGTTGTTGGGCTTAGGGTACCTGCGTAGCGAGGAAGCATTGCCCTTGCTGCATAATCTCCTGCGCCAGGGCTGGTATGCGCAGTATGTACTGGGCGCTATTGCCGCTATCAACCCCGCTGGCCTCAACCGCACCATCCTGCTCGAAGTACTACTGAGCAGCACTAGTAGCAAGTCGCAGCTAATGGAAACCCTGATAGGTATATACAGCAGTTTCACCCTGCCGCAAGTAGGCGCGAAAGTAGGGCAAGCCGTGCTCGGGCAGCTCACCCATTCTGATTATCTGATTCGCTACCACGCTTTGGATGCCCTACGCAAACTCTACAGCGTACCCTCCTCGGACAACATCCGGGAAGACGACCTATTTAGCCTGATCTGCAAAAAAGATGCCCCTGGCGCCTACCGGCACGCGCAGCAAATGTTTATCAGCAAAGTGCCCGCTGCTACGCTCCAGCAATTTTCGCTGCAAGGCTCCTGATTCAGCAGGGAGTTACGGCGCGGGGCAGATACTGCTAAGGAAGCAAGCCGAATCTAACGGAAGCACGGCACCCGCCCTCCTATTCTGCCCCAGCCAGCGCCCCGCCAAACGTGAAAGCAACAATACACCACGGCCCCTCTCCCGACGCGCCAGCAGCGCATTGACAGAGGAGCCGTGGAAACGGGGATAATACTCGCCTATTGAAGCGCGGCAGCTACTGCCGTGGTCAAAGGCGTCGTGGGGTGGCCAATCAGCTGGGAGAGCTGGCGGCTGTCGTCGAAGAGGGCACCGGCGGCGGCATCAGCATCCCAGCTGGCTATGCCGTGGGCAAAGCCTTCGGGCACCCCGAAGCTGGCAAGCGCAGCGGCATAGTCGGCGACGGGCAGGTCGCGGTAGGGAATGTCTTTGCCGGTTTGGCGCGAAATTTCCGCGGCCAGCTCGGCTAGGGTGTACGACTCGTCGCCGGCCAACTCGTAGATTTTGCCTTCGTGGCTGGTGCCGGTGAGTACGGCTACGGCAGCATCGGCAAAGTCGGCGCGGGTGGCGGAGGAAATCCGGCCTTCTTTCGCACTGCCGATAAAGGCGCCGCCGGCCACAGCGCCGGAGATGGAGCCGGTGTAGTTTTCAGTATACCAGCCGTTGCGCAGGATGGTGAAAGCCAGGCTCGAGGCTTTGAGGTCGGCTTCCGTGGCGCGGTGCTCTTCGGCCAGGCTTAGGGGTGAGGAATCGGCGTGCAGCACGCTGGTGTAGACGACACGGGTAACGCCGGCCTGCTTAGCGGCTTCAATAACGTTGCGGTGCTGGGTGGCGCGCTGCCCAACCTCACTCGAGGAAATCAGCAGCAGCGTGTTCACGCCGGCCAGAGCAGCAGTGAGGGTTTCGGGCTGGCTGTAATCCGCTTCCCGGACTTCTACGCCCAGGTCGGCAGCTTTGGCCGGGTTGCGGACCAGGGCCACGAGCTGGTCGGCGGCAACCTGGGTTTTGAGTTTTTCAACGACAAGGCGACCGAGCTGACCGGTGGCGCCGGTGATGGCAATTTTCATGGTTTCGTCGATTAAATAAGGAACGAAACAAAAGTAGGTGGTATACTTACGCAAAGTAAGTACGTACAGAAAGGTAAGTATGAAAAAAAGTAGTCAGCCCACCCCGGCAGCCGGCCTCACGCTCACCGACAAGCTGCAGCGGGGCGACCTGCTGTCGGCGGGTTGCCCTTCCCGGGTAGTGCTTAAGCACATTACCAGCCGCTGGGGCGTACTGGCCCTGATGGTGCTGGACGGCGAAACCCGCCGCTTCAGTGAGCTGCGGCGCTTGATTGACGGCGTAAGTGAGCGGATGCTGGCCCAGACCCTGCAGTGGCTCGAAGCCGACGGCCTGGTGAAGCGCGTAGCCTACGACGTAGTGCCGCCCCATGTGGAATACAGCCTGACACCCCTAGGGCAGCAGGCAGCGCAAAAAGTGCGGGCCCTGGCCGATTGGGTGGAAGTCAGCTTCCCCGATGTTCTCCAGCACTGGAATAAAACGACCGGAGTACCGCAACCAGCGGAGGCGGATTCGGAAGCCGGCTAATCAGCCTTCTGTCCTGAAGTTCTACTGGCGTTAATCTAAGGGAACGTCCTATCGGCAAGAACGTCATGCTGAGCCTGTCGAAGCATCTCTACCGCCATAGTAATTGGATTACTACAGCACGCGAGATGTCTCGCTCAGGCTCGACATGACGTTCTTATAGTTTGTAACGAAACTATAGGAATGCTTCGACTGCTTGAACGCCCAGATCAACGGGCCTAGAAGGCCCAGACGACCTACAACGGCGGCTGGCTACCCTGCTACATCGTCGGTTGCTCGGGCTGGCGGATGGATGACTTGCGGACGATGAGCTTAGTGGGCAACAGCACCTGCTGGCTAGGTGCCACGGTGGGGTCGACGGGGTTTTGGAGTTCCTCCAGCAGGATGTCGATGACGTTTTGGGCAATGCTTTCCACCGGCTGGGCAATAGCGGTAATGCCCGGGGTGTAGAGGCGGAACAGGTCGTGGTCGTCGTAGGAAATCAGCGCCAGATCCGTCGGGATGCGTAGGCCCAGCTGGGCAATAGCCTCCAGACCGTAGATGGTCAGGTAGTTGGTAGCGAAGATGATGGCGTCGCACTCGGCCTCGTCCCGAATAAAGTCGTGGATGGCGGCAATGACTTTCTCGGTTTCCTTGGTAACGGCCACGCGCTTCACCTGGGCGGGCAGGTTCTGCTCCTGCAGGGCCTGGGTGTAGCCCCGCAGCCGGTCCTCCATCTGGGTCTGAGCGGAATCGGTGGTGACAAAGGCGATGCGGCGGTAGCCCTGTTCCAGCAGGTGCTCGGTGGCCGCGTAAGTTCCCTGAGCCCCATCCACCACCACGTAGTTGGTGGGCAGGCCCGGCAGGTGCCGGTCGAAGAGCACGGTGGGCGTATGCTCCCGCAGGATGGCGCCGACTTCCTTTTCGATTCCCTCGGAAGGCACGATGGCAAAGCCGTCGACGTGGCGCTCCTGAAACATGGCAATCAGCTCCTTGGTCTTGGTCGGGTCGTTGTCGGTGCTGCAGTAGATGATGCGGTAGCCCCGCTCGAAGGCGTGCTTCTCGATCAGCCAGGCCACGGTAGCGAAGAACGGGTTGGAAATATCCTCCACCACCAGCCCAATGACGTGGGTTTTGCCCGTGCGCAGGCTTTTGGCCAGCTGATTGGGCCGGTAGCCCACTTCCTCCACGTAGGCCAGCACGCGCTGGGCTACCGCGTCGCTGATGCGGCTTTGCTTGGCTTTGCCGTTGAGCACCAAAGACACCGTAGCAATGGACACCTGCAGATGGCTGGCTACATCGTTGATCAACGTCCGTTTTTTCACCTTGCTGTCCATGGGGGCATTTTCTGACTACGTGGGCCCAAAAGTAGAACAAACCTGTTTAGCTCGACAAGATAACTGCCACAGAAGGCCGGCGGCCAGAGCTACAGAAGCGGCTGATAACCCGGCCTCTCGAAAATAGATGCTGCAAATACGGCCAATCAGGACTATTTTGGCCCCTAGGCCAACCCGCCCGGCCCTAAGAACTATCCGGACTCCTTTATCTTTTCTTCCGTTAGAACCCATGGCCACCAAAAAGCAACAGACCTCACTTCGGGACCTGGCCCAGCATCTGGGCGTTTCGGCCTCCACCATTTCGCGGGCCTTAGCCAACCACCACGACATTAGCGAGAGCACCAAGGAACGGGTACGGCAGGCCGCTCAGGAACTCAACTACCGCCCCAACCAGCTGGCGGCCGCCCTGCGCCGCGGCCACAGCAAAACCCTGGGCGTCATTGTGCCCCACATCAAGGGCTACTTTTTTCCGGCCGTCATGAACGGTATCGAAAAAGTAGCTACCCGGGAAGGCTTCAACGTGCTGCTCTGCCAGTCCAACGAAGACCTGAAGCGGGAGCAGCGCAACATTGAGGCCCTGCTGGCGGCCCAGGTCGAAGGCATTCTGATGTCGGTATCGGCCACCACTTACCAGGAAATGCAGCACCTGGAGCAAGTGCGGCAGCAGGGTACGCCCCTGGTTTTCTTCGACCGGGTGCCCGACCTGCCGCGGAGCATGGCCGTTATTCTCGACGATTTTCAGGGAGCTTACCAGTCGGTGCGCCACCTTATTGAGCAGGGCTGCCGCCGCATCGTGCACCTGGCTGGCCCCCAGCACCTGAATACCAGCCGCAACCGGTTTCTGGGCTATAAGGCCGCCCTGGCCGACCATGGCCTGCCCTTCGAGGAAGACTGGGTGTACTCGCTGCCAGCCCTGACGCACGAAGCCGGCCGCCTGGGTATGCAGCACCTGCTGGCCCTAGAGCCGCCCCTCGACGGTATTTTCGCCGCTTACGCCATTCCGTCGGTGGGGCTCTGGAAGTGCTGCGCGAGAAGCAGCTGCGGGTGCCCCAGGATATTGCCCTGGCCTGCTTCAGCAACGAGCCGTTTACCACCATGACCCAGCCCCAGATGACGGTGGTCGACCAGCGGGCCGAGCAGATGGGCGAAACCGCGGTGCGCCTGTTTCTGCAGCTGCTCAAGCGCGGCCCGGCCTACGAGCCGCCCCACCTGATTCTTAAGCCCGAGCTAATTATCCGCGACTCGTCTTTGCACCGCTCCCAGGAGCCCATGGAAGCGCGGTAGATGATGATCTTTGCTTGTCTTATTTGCTTAGCTATTGGGTAGTTGCAGCGCGGCTCGTATTTTCAGCCCCAGCCCTGTCTACTCCCAACCTACTCTCCCATCCCCCGCCTATGAGCTCAGACTTGTCCAAGCAACAGCTTTTCGAGCAAACCCAGCAGCAGCTCCACACCCAGGGCTTTGGCATCACGCAGCAGGACCAGACGCGGCCCTGGGGCGGCTTTTTCGTGCTCGATGAAGACCAGGCCCAGCAGTTTGCCAACACCTATTTCGAAGGTCTTCCCGTGGATCAGCTGCGGATTTCGGGCAAGCTCAGCCCCAAGATTCTGCTCGTGGCCCCGCACCAGCGCCTTTCCTGGCAGTACCACCACCGTCGGGCCGAAATCTGGAAAGTGGTGCGCGGCACGGTGGGCGTAATTACCAGCCCTACCGACGAGGAAGGCGAGCTAAAAACGTACAGTCCGGGCCAGACCATTACGCTGCGCCAGGGCGAGCGGCACCGCCTCGTGGGCCTCGACGACTGGGGCATGATAGCCGAAATCTGGCAGCACACCGACGCCCAGCAGCCTTCCGACGAAAACGACATCGTGCGCGTGCAGGACGACTTTGGCCGCTAGGCAGCCGTAGCGCCTTTCTGCTGCTTCCATAAACCAGCCTTCGAACTCCGGTTCGGAGGCTGGTTTGGCTTTAGCACGGGCCTGGAAACCTGCGGCCAGTGGAAGTTTGTGGCAAGCTCAGCCCTAACAACTTCCGCTTCCCAGGGCAGTATAAGCAGTCCTGCTAAATCTACTGTTTATGAGCTCTTCCTTATTTTCTTTGCCTACCTGGCACCAGCCCTCGGGCCACCTGCACGTCCTTATCGAAACGCCCAAGGGCAGCCGCAATAAGTTTGCCTATGACCCCGAAACGCAGCTGATCAAGCTCAAGGGCACCTTGCCCGAAGGCAGCAGCTTTCCCTACGACTTCGGCTTTGTGCCCTCTACCCTGGGTGCCGACGGCGACCCGCTCGACGTGCTGGTACTCATGGACGCCCCAGCCTTTGCCGGCTGCCTGCTCGAAGCCCGCCTGATCGGGGCCATTGAAGCCGAGCAGACCGAGGACGGCAAAACCGAGCGCAACGACCGGCTTTTGGCCGTTTCGGCCAGCTCCCGCCAGCACCAGCACCTGCACGACACCAAAGATTTACCGGCCCAGCTGCTGCAGGAAATCGAGCATTTTTTCCACTCGTACAATGAGGCCGCCGGCCGGAAGTTTGTGCCCGTACGCCGGGCAGGTGCCAAGCGGGCCCGTACCTTGGTGGAGCAAGCACGGGAAGCCTTTCGCAAAGCCGACTTATAGCAAATAAAAGCTCTGCCTGGGGCCCTTCGGGCTACTACCTGTTTCGCACCGGGCCTTGCCAGTACGCCTTCGGCACAGCGTTACCGTGGCTTGCGCAGTAGGTAACGCGTCTGGGTCAGGGTGCTGATGCTGGTGGTACCCGTATGAATGGGCCGTTGCGGGTCATCAAACCGCAGGCTGGTTTCCACCTGCTGCGTGGCCCGGGTGGGCTGCGTCGAGTTCTGTATTTCGAGTAACTCCCAGCCTTCGGCGGCCAGCTCGTTCAGCGTCGTCATCAGCAGCCCGTCCAGCTCGCCCAGTACGGTTTCGGGGAAGTCTTTTTAGTTTTGGCTGGTTTGAGCATTGTTTGCCCCCGCCAGGCCGGAGCCAGATAAATCTGCTGGTCGTCGTAGAGGTGCACCAGCTGGTACTGGTAGCGCACACCTGGTGTAACGGGCAGCAGGCTACTGCTGGTCGTCGCCTGAAAGGCAGTTTCGGGCAGCTTGGGCAGTGCTGCGCCCAGTGTCGGCGCGACTGGCGCTGTAGACTGAGCTAGGGCCGGGTTAATCAGCAGCAAGGCGGCGGGTAGCAGATAGGCAAGTAAGCGGTATTTCATAGCGAAAGGCATAAATCGTAAAAAGAACTGGCCGGCCGCTTCCGCTCTACACGGGAGTCGGCCGGCCAGGCTTCTTCTACTTTCATGCCAACGGCTAATCCCGCTTACTTTTCAGCATCTGCCGCAGCTGGGCCAGTTCGTCGCGGTACTTGGCAGCCTGCAGGAAGTCGAGGTCCTTGGCGGCGGCTTCCATCTGCTTTTCGGTGGTTTTGATGAGCTTTTCCAGGTCGGGCTTGGTCATCATGGCAATAACCGGCTCGGCAGCCAAAGTCATGGTGTCCGTGTCGGGGCCAACGTAAGCAGCAGGCTCGATGCGGCGCTTGTCCGACAGCGAAGTCTGCCCGATGATTTCGTCGTGCGACTTCTTCACCGTGCGCGGCGTGATGCCGTGCTCTTCGTTGTAGGCCATCTGCACGGCCCGGCGGCGGTTCGTCTCGTCGATGGCGCGCTGCATGGAGCCCGTCATCCGGTCGGCGTACATAATCACCTTGCCCTTGTCGTTTCGGGCAGCCCTGCCCATGGTCTGAATCAGGCTGCGCTGGTCACGCAGGAAGCCTTCCTTATCGGCATCCAGAATACAAACCAGGCTCACTTCGGGCAAGTCCAGGCCCTCACGCAGCAGGTTTACCCCGATCAGCACGTCGATGACGCCCAGGCGTAGCTGCCGCAGAATTTCCACCCGGTCCAGGCTTTTCACATCGGAGTGTACGTACTGCGACTTGATGCCCAGACGCTCCATGTACTTCTGCAGCTCCTCAGCCATGCGCTTGGTAAGCGTGGTTACCAGCACCCGGTCACCCATCTTCACGCGGTTGTCCACCTCGTCCAGCAAATCGTCAATCTGGTTAACGCTGGGCCGCACGTCGATTTCGGGGTCCAACAGGCCGGTGGGGCGAATAATCTGCTCCACGACCACACCATTAGCTTGGGTCAGCTCATAGTCCGAGGGCGTAGCCGATACGTAGATGGCCTGCCGGTACATACTCTCAAACTCGTTGAAGGTCAGCGGGCGGTTGTCCATGGCGCTGGGCAGGCGGAAGCCGTATTCTACCAGGGCCGTCTTGCGGCTCCGGTCACCGCCCCACATGGCCCGCACCTGCGGAATGGTAGCGTGGCTTTCGTCGATAACCAGCAGGTAGTCATCGGGGAAGTAGTCGAGCAGGCAGAACGGGCGGGAGCCAGGCTGCCGGCCGTCGAAGTAGCGCGAGTAGTTCTCGATGCCCGAGCAGTAGCCCAGTTCCCGAATCATTTCCAGGTCAAATTCAGTGCGTTCCATGATGCGCTTGGCTTCTGAGTCGCGGCCCTCCTTCTCGAAGTAGGAGTGCTGCTGCACCATGTCGAACTGGATTTCCTTGATGGCCTGGTTGAGCGTGTCCTTGCCGGTCACGAAAAGGTTGGCCGGGTACAAGGTCACGCTTTGCTCGTCGCTGAGCTTTTTGCCGCTCACCGGATCAATCTTCTGAATGGCCTCGATTTCGTCGCCGAAGAAATAGATGCGGTAGGCAAAGTCGGCATAAGCCGGAAACACGTCTACCGTGTCGCCTTTCACCCGGAACGTGCCGCGGGTAAACTCCACCTCGGTGCGCGAGTAGAGAATCTGCACGAACTGGTAGAGCAGGTTGTTGCGCGAGTATTTCAGGCCCGGAGCCAGGTAAATAACGTTTTTGCTGAACTCCTCGGGGTTGCCAATGCCGTAAATACACGACACGGAAGCCACCACGATTACGTCGCGGCGGCCCGAGAGCAGCGTAGCGGTGCAGTGCAGGCGCAGCTTCTCGATTTCCTCGTTGATGGCCAGGTCCTTCTCGATAAAGACGTCGGTACTGGCAATGTAGGCCTCGGGCTGGTAATAGTCGTAGTAGCTGATGTAGTACTCGACGGCATTATTAGGGAAAAACGACTTGAACTCGCCGTAAAGCTGGGCCGCCAGGGTTTTGTTGTGGCAGAGTACCAGCGTGGGCTTGCCCGTCTGGGCCACGACGTTGGCCACCGTGAAGGTTTTGCCGGTACCCGTGGCACCCAGCAGTACCTGGGCCGGCTCCCCACTTTCCACGCCCGATACGAGCTGGGCAATGGCTTTGGGCTGGTCGCCGGTGGGTTTGAATTCGGAGGTTAGTTGGTAGTCCATTCAGGCAAAAAGGTGACAGCTAAGGCAGCCAAGAATAACTCTATTGGCGCAAGGTAGGTTTCTTCGGAAACGAAAAAACCTGCTCAAGTGAATTGAACAGGTTTTTCATTTTAATAACCAATACCCTAACGGGGGTCACGCCACACCAGACATTCATTGATAAGGTCCTGCTTCTCCCACTGGCAGCTGTTCTGGTACCGGCCGGAAATACCGGTTCCTTCCGAGCATAGTGGTTTTAGCTGCTCATCGTAATAATTCGCATAGGCATCCGGATAATGAGAATCAACTAGGAATACAATCTTGCCGTGCACGGTGTAGCGCTTTACTTCCCCAGCCGGATTGGCTTTGGGGTTCTGGAGCAGCTTATCAATCAGGGGCTGGGCTGACGCGACATCACAAGCCGCAGGAGCCGGTTCAGCAGTATCGTCCTGACACTGGACCATACCCAGGCAACCCCAAACGCCAACTAAAAACAGTAAGGATTTCATTGCATAAAGAGGAATGTGGTGAGATAAACAGATCCGCTCCTAGTGGGCTACCACCGTCGCCTTGCCCCCAAACTCTACGCTGGCCTCCATGCCCACTGCGTAGGGCCGGGCCTGGTAGTTGTTGCGCACCGCATCAGTGTTCAGGGTAGACAGGCCGGCTTCCGCCGTAGGACCCACCGATACGCTCCACTGCGCCGCCATGGGCTGGAAACGTACGCCGCCACCGGTGTTAACCGAGCCCTGCACTTTGCGGTAGGGGGAGTTAGTCGATTTCAGCGTGTAGGAAGTCGAGGCTTCGGGCATGCCCTCTAGCTCAGAACGCGTGCTGAACAGTACATTGACGGCTGCGCCTACCTTGGCGTAGAGCGACCAGCCGGGCTTGGCCGAGCCGTAGCGCACACTCACCGGAACGCCCGCCGTGCGGTACCGGTACTGGGCCGTACGGAGCTTGGCTGCCTGGGGCGGGGCCAGGAAATTACTTGTAGGCTGATCTTTGCTGGCCAGCGAGGCTTCCACGACGGGCATCTTACCATCGAGGAAATAGTAAGAGGTTTGTGAGGTAGCACGCTGCTCGGCTACGGCCAGGCCGGTGCTCACCGTCAGGCGCTTCGAAGCGGCGTAGTTGGCAGCCAGGGCCACGCGCTGGGCAAAGCCGGGCCGCAGGTTCTGCCGATACTCCTGAGCCGCCTGCTCATAGGTGTTTACGGCGCGGGCCGCCACTGCTCCCCCCACACTGTTGGCATAAGTAACGTTTGCCGGCGAGGCGCCAAAGCTCATGTTCGGGTTATAGGCCGAGGCGGAATACCCACCCATCAGGCGCCACCGCTTGGGGCGGGCAGCTACCTCAGGCTTGGGTTCTTCCTGCAGTTCTGCGGGCAGTTGCACGGCCGCCATGCTGGGCGTGCTAGACAAAGCAGGCTTGAGCGTATCGGGGCGGCTGCCACCAATCAGACCCGGCAAGGCCAGTTGCTGACTGCTCAGCGCGGCCAGCCAGCTGGTAGCGCCGCCCGTAGCTGGGCGCCCGGCCCCTATCACCCGGTCATAGAAAGAGCCGGCCGAACCGCTTGTCGTTCTGTTATAGGTCGTCCCGGAGGCCGAGCCGTAGGTTCCTGCCGTTGCCCCCGAGTGATTGAAGGCGGCCCCGCTACGGTTTGCCCCAAACGTGCCGGCCGTAGACATTGTCGCGTCGGCTACCCCGTAGTCGGAGCCTGGCATGGTGCTACTCGTGGCCATGTCCGTTTCCGTTGGCTGGGCCATCATGGCGGCTAGGCTGGCGGCAGTAGCGTCTCCCAAATATAAATCTGAGGCCGAGCTAGCGGCATCTGAGGCTGGATCAATGGCAGCATCCGGGCTGGAAACGCTGCGCTTCGCGCTGTGCTGACCAGTAGTAGCCGAAGTAGCCGCCACGGTGCCCGCCAGATTCGCCGGAGCTGATTGCCGCACGGCCAGCCAGCTGCCCGCTGCCAAAAACAACAGAATGCAGGCGGCAGCGGCCCAGCGGTGCCACACCAGGCGGCGCCGGAAAGTCTCATTCTGCTGCACCAGCAGCTCGTGGTCTATCTGTTCCCAGAGGTGCATGCGGGGCGCTACCTCAGCTTCGCCCAGCTTCTGCCGAAACAGCTGCTCTAAGTCGCCGGTAGGTTCCGGAGTGGGCGTGTGGTTATTTGCGGTAGGTACCATTGGAACGATGCGCGTCGAGGCGCTCTAATTTGGTCTTCAAAATTGCCCGGGCCCGGGCGTACTGGGATTTGCTGGTGCCTTCGGAGATGCCCATGAGCTCCCCGATTTCCTTGTGCCCGTAGCCCTCAATGGCAAACAGGTTGAACACCATGCGGTAGCGGGGGCCAACTCCTGCACCATAGCCAGCATTTCTTCAAAAGCGTAATTGGAGAGCGTAAATTCCTCTCCGGCCAACTCTTCGGGGTACTCACCTTCGCTGACGGCTACCAGCGGGGCGTTGCGGCGGTGCTGGCGCAGGGCGGCATTCACCATAATGCGGCGAATCCAGAACTCCAGCGGGCACTCGCGGCGGAAGTTACGCAGGTTGTTGAATACTGTTATAAAGCCTTCCTGCAGCACATCCTCGGCCTCAAACGTCGTTTGCGCATAGCGCAGGCACACGGCCATCATCTTCCCGGCAAACCGGTCGTAGAGCTGCTTCTGCATAGCGCGGCTGCCAGCCAGGCACCCGTCAATTATCTCGGCCTCAGTCATAGCGGAAGGCGGGGTAAGGTGGCGCACAGGAGCCGACGCGGCCGGCTTAGCAGTGGAATGCCCATCGGGCAGCAGGCTCCGCAGCCCGCTTACCGAACCCAGAGCGGAGGACAGAGCACCCATTAGCGGCAGCGGCCCACCTGGCCCACGTTATGCACCGGCCCCTGCAGCCCAGGCTGCGACCGGAAGATGTTTGTAGCCAATAATTCCATAGTAAGCGGATAGAATCAGGAAAGGAAAACTACCTAGTGTGGTCTACTAGGATGAGCATAGTAGGAGCGTAGCGGTTGCATGAGGCGGATAAAAAACCCAAACTCCGGCAAAAACAACTGTAAGTCAACCGCTTAATTTCCTGCTTAAAGATACATCTCGCGCCTGACCCAGTGCATTATTGCAGTTAATAGCTATAAGTAAGGCAACCCCTTCCCTGTTCTGCCGTAGCCTCTGCATCGTTCTACCACAGCCAACCATATGAAGACCCTTGTTCTGTTCTATTCCACCTATGGCCACATCTACAAGATGGCGGAAGCCATTGCCGAAGGTGCCCGCGAGGTGGCCGGCAATGAAGTCGTAATAAAGCGGGTGCCCGAAACCCTCCCTCAGGCCCTGCTCGACCAGATTGGCGCCACTCAGGCCCAGAAAGCCTTCGAGCACATTCCGGTGGCTACCCCAACCGAGCTAACCGAGTACGACAACATCGTCTTTGGCACGCCCACCCGCTACGGCAACTTGTGCGGGCAGATGCAGGCCTTTATGGACAGTACCGGCGGCCTGTGGGCTAAAGGAGCCTTGGTGGGCAAAGTTGGTTCGGTGTTCGTGAGCACGGCTACCCAGCACGGCGGCCAAGAAACCACGATTCGCTCGTTTCATACCGAGCTGCTGCACCACGGCTTCGTAATTGTGGGTTTGCCCTACGCCTGGCAGGGCCAGATGGGCCACGAAGAGGTAACCGGCGGCACACCCTACGGCGCCAGCACGGTGGCCGGCGGTCAGGGCGAGCGGCAGCCCAGCGCCAACGAGTTGGAAGGAGCCCGTTTCCAGGGCAAGCACACTTCGGAAATTGCCAGCAAACTAGCTCGTTCCTAACGGAATGCTATATTAGGCGCTTATTCTCTGCACACTTACCTGCAACCCTTGGCAGCCACTTCCCCCGGAGTGGCTGCTTTTTTTATGTCCCGGCTTCAGGCAGAGACATTTATGATATACCATACAGATATTTTACTGACAGATTACTTACGGGCACCGGTCAGATTATTTAGACAACTGGCCGAGTATTGTTGGGCCAAATCGACTGGGCTGAGTAGGTTTGTACCGCTTTTTTCCTTCCTGACCTGCGGTTAGTCATATTTTTTTCTCGCGTATTGTAATGCCGCGCCCGCCCCGGCGATTCATAACCGGACTTCCATTAAGCAGTTAATCCATTCCACGGTGCAACTTCTGTCGGCCTAACCCGACCCTGGGACGAGTTTGCCCCTGGCTTTTATCTCCCTTACACCTGGCCCATTGCCGGCCACCTTACTGTTTGCATTTCCTCTTTTGTAGTATATGAAACGTTATCTACCCATTCTGGTAACTACTGGTCTGCTCACGGCTCCGGCCTGGGCCCAGACCACGCCCCCAGCCGGAACACCGGCCGGCCGCCCCAGTCAGTCTTCGGCGCCCGGGACCACTGCGCCCAAGCCGCTGGATATACCGGCGGCACCCCGCGGCACGGGCCGCCTGACCGGCACCGTACTGGACGCCACC
The DNA here is from genome assembly GCF_022919215.1 of Hymenobacter cellulosilyticus. Classification (NCBI taxonomy): domain Bacteria; kingdom Pseudomonadati; phylum Bacteroidota; class Cytophagia; order Cytophagales; family Hymenobacteraceae; genus Hymenobacter; species Hymenobacter cellulosilyticus. Next base: position 139,445 of record NZ_CP095046.1, read on the forward strand.
ACCAAAAAGCCCGTGGAGTTTGCCACCGTGGCTTTGCTGCCCGCTACCGGCAACCAGCCCATAGATGGTACCGTGTGCGACGACAAGGGCCGGTTTGCGCTCAAAAGCCTCGCCAGCGGGTCGTACCGGGTGCAGATCAGCTTCGTGGGCTACGTGACTCGTACCGAAACCGTAACCATCACCGACGGCACCACCGATCTGAGCACCCTGCAACTTACCTCGGCGGCTCAGAAACTGGGGGAAGTAACCGTAACCGGAGAGCGGGACGTGGTGGAAACCAAGCCCGACCGGATTGTTTACAACGCCGAAAAGGACATTACCAACTCGGGTGGCACCGCGGCCGACGTGCTGCGCAAAGTGCCGCTGGTAAACGTGGACCCCGATGGCAACGTGGAGCTGCGGGGCACTTCCAACGTGCGCGTACTTATCAACAACAAGCCTTCCGGCATCGTGGCTTCGTCGGTAGCGGATGCCATGAAGCAGATTCCGGCCGACCAGATTAAGAGCGTAGAGGTGATTACCACGCCCTCGGCCAAATACGACGCCGAAGGCACGGGCGGCATCATCAACATTATTCTGAAGAAGAACAATCTGCAGGGTACCAACGGTAGTATCGGATTGGCGGGAGGTACTCGTAGCTCCAATGGCAATGCGTCGCTGAACTACCGCAAGGGCAAAATCGGGCTGACCAGCTCGGCCAGCGGCTTTGCCTTCTATAGCCCTAACCGCAACGACCTGCGTCGTTCCTTGAAAAACCCGGACGGGACTGAAACGCAGGCACTGGAGCAGGATGGCGACGGAAATACGCTGGGTGGCGGCGGCTTCGGCCGGCTGGGCCTTGACTACGACCCGGCCCAGTACCACAACCTCACGATAGGCTTGCAGGGCAGCATGTTCCGCAACTCCGGCGACTATCAGCAGTTCAACAACGTGCTATTTCCGGTAACGGCGGCCAATCAGTTTACGCGCGACACCGACCGGAAATTCCGCACGCAGAGCTACGATTTGAGTGGCTCCTACACCCGGACCTTCGAGCAGAAGCGCCGCGAGTGGAGCGTACTGGCCCAGCACACCCGCAACCGCAACGAGCAAGATTACGAGCTCAACCAGTACCCTGGCCGCAATGAGGCTGGGGCGGTGCAGTACCGGGAACAGAGTGACAACCTGGCCCGCAACCTGGAAACCACGCTTCAGACCGACTACGCCCACCCATTCTCGGAAACGGCCCTGCTCGAAACCGGTGCCAAGGCAATTCTGCGCCGCGTCAGCAGCGACTACGACGTGTACGACCAAGTGGCGCTGAACTTCAATCCAGCCCGTTCCAACCTCTTTAATTACAACCAAGACGTGGTGTCGGCCTACGGCACCTACGGGTTTTCGGCCTCCAAGAAACTGAGCTTCAAAGTGGGTGCGCGAGTAGAAAACACGCGCGTCCGGGGGACTTTGAGCCCCGGCAGGATGACAACGCCGGCGTGTCGCAGGACTACTTCAACGTGCTGCCCAACGCGAGCCTGAGCTTCCAGCCCAATAACCCCAAGAAGCCCGGCCAGTCGCTGCGGCTGGCGTACTCAAAACGGATTCAGCGCCCCCAGATTTTCTACCTCAACCCATTCCGCAACACCTCCGACACGCTCAACGTGAGCTACGGTAACCCCAAGCTGGAACGTGAGCTAACCGATAGCTACGAGCTAAACTATACCACTTTCATCAAGGGCTCGGTGGTCAACATGTCGGCTTACGTGCGGCGCACCGGCAATGCTATTGAAAGTGTCCGCTTTATCCGGAACGGTATCAACAACCAGACCTTTGCCAACATTGGCCGCAACGCCACCTACGGCATCAGCCTGTTTGGCTCGGTGAAGCCGGTGCCGAAGTGGGACTTGAGCGGTAACGTGAACGTGTACTACGTGTCATTGAAAAGCCCGGCGCTGAGCCTGGAAGACGGTGTGGTCAACACGGCGGCTTACGCCAACGACGGGGTGATGTACAGCATCAATGTGAACACCAGCTACAAGTTTGAAAACGGACTGAGCATTCAGGGCTACGGTGGCCTGAACTCGCCCCGCGTACAGCTCCAGGGCCAGCAGGCCGCCTGGACGTTCTACTCCGTGGGTATGCGCAAAAACCTGCTTAAGGACAAAGCCGACCTCACGCTCAGCGCCGACAACTTCCTGAAGGCCACCCGCAACCTGAAGTCGACGCTCGATACCGAGCAGTTCCGCCAGGAAAGCAACAACTACATCTACATGCGCGGGGTAAAGCTGGCCTTCAACTACCGCTTCGGCAAAGTGTCGGCCCAGCCCCAGAAGCGTCGTAAAGGTATCCAGAACGACGACGCCAAGCAGGGCGAAAGCGGCGGCCAGGGCCAGCCGTAGTCCGCTACCGGAAGCAGCTTCTGTTACCGAAAAGCCCCTTACTACCGCGTGTAGTAAGGGGCTTTTCCTTTTGGGAATCTCAACATCATTTAGAGGAAGGATGGCCGCGCCTGGGCTGGAAGCGCAGAATGCTCGCCAGGAAGGACTTCTATTTTTTCATGTTTCTATATCAGCCTTGGTTCCAGATGCGCCAGGACTCCTCGGCCTGCAGGCAGAGCATTTCGAAGCCGTTCTTGGTTTGGGCACCCTGCTCGGCACCTTTGGCCATGAAGAGGGTTTCACTGGGGTTATAAATCAGGTCGTAGAGGTAGTGCCGGGCCGTAAGCTCCGGGTACGGAATGGGCGGACACTCGGCCATGTTGGGAAAGGTGCCCAGCGGCGTCGTGTTGATAATCAGGGAATGAGCCGCCACAATGGCGGGGGTAAGGTCGGCGTAGGTAAGGCCCGAGGCCAGCGGGTTGCGCGACACCAGCCAGTAGCGGATACCCAGCTCCCGCAGCGCCGCTTCTACCGCCTTCGAGGAGCCGCCGGTACCCAGTACCAAAGCCCCGGCCTCCTCGCCCCGCAAGGGGTAAAACCGCCGCAGCGACTCGCGGAAACCGATGTAGTCGGTGTTGTGCCCCACGCGCCGGCCGTCGGCCGTAAACTCAATGACGTTTACGGCCCCAATGCGGGCCGCGGACGGTGCCACTTCATCGAGGTAGGGCCAGACCTGCTCTTTGAAGGGAATAGTCACGTTTAAGCCCTGCAGATTGGGCTCCTGGTCGAACAGGCGCGGCAGGTCCTTGATGCTGCCCAACTCGAACAGGTTGTAGTGGCAATCCTCCAGCCCCAGGTTCTCAAACTTCTGCGAAAAGTAGGTGTGGGAGAAAGAGTGCTCGAGCTTTAACCCGATAAGTCCGAACTGGCGCATAGTACGTGAAAAGGAATGGCGTCCCGAAAAAACAAAAAAAACCGCCCCAAACCATAAGATTTGGGGCGGTTTTTGAAAAATTAAATCCTACTGTCTGACTTAGGCGGCGGCTGAGTTACCGCTCATCTTTTCCTTCAGGAACTGAACTGCGGGCGGCAGAATCGAGAAAAGAATGATGCCGTAAATCACGTAGGTAAAGTTGTGCTGCACCCACGGAATGTTGCCCAGGAAGAAGCCGGCCAGGGTGAGCGAAATAACCCAGAGCAGGGCCCCGGCAATGCTGTAGCCGATGAAGTAGCTGTACTTCATGGTGCCCACGCCCGCTACAAAGGGCGCAAACGTGCGCACGATGGGAATAAAGCGGGCCATGATGATGGTTTTGCCGCCGTGCTTGGCATAGAAGTCCTGGGTTTGCTCCAGGTACTTGCGCTTCAGAAAGCGAAAATCTTCCCGAAACACCCGCGGCCCCAAATAGTCACCGACAAAGTAGTTAAGGTTGTCGCCCAAAAACGCGGCGGCAATGAGCAGCGGAATCAGGTAGAAAATGTTCAGCAGCGTATCAGGGGAACCGGCGGCTACGGGCTGGGCGGCCAGGGTGCCGGCTACGAACAGCAGGGAGTCGCCGGGCAGGAAGGGCAGCACCACCACGCCGGTTTCGGTAAAGACAATCAGAAACAGAATCAGGTAAATCAGGTTGCCATACTCACCTACAAGCAGCTTAAGGTGCACATCAAGGTGCAGAATGATGTCGAGGAAATGCTTAATCAGCTCCATGAAGGGAAGTAAGTGAGAGGAATGACTGGGTTGTAACCGGCAAATATCCCACAAAGAAAACAGGCTGCCGGGAAAGTGGCAGCCTGTTAGCAGAATTTGCGTGGAATAATTCCGGTGCCCGGCCAGAGCCAGCCTGTGGAAACAGCGTATGAATGAGCTGAATAGAAGCCGACCGGCACTCCCGTAACGGGTCTTCCCCGTTACCGGCGCCTACTTGGCTACGGCACTCACCCGCCACACTTTGTTGCCGGCATCGTCGGCAATGAGCAGGGCTCCATCGGGCAGCACGGCTAAGCCCACGGGCCGGCCGTATACCTCTTTTCCCTCCTCGTTGGCAATAAAGCCAGTGGCAAAATCCTCCATCGGACCACTCGGCCGACCGTTCTGGAAGGGCACAAACACCACTTTGTAACCCGAGAAAGTAGAGCGGTTCCAGGAGCCGTGCTGCCCGATAAAGGCCCCGTTCTGGTACTTGGCCGGGAAACCTTTCTGGTCATAGAAAGCCAGGCCCAGCGAGGCGGTGTGCGGCCCCAACGCCACATCGGGCACCACGGTTTTGCTTACCAGCTCGGGAGCCTCCCCTTTGCGGCGCGGGTCTTCGTGGTTGCCGAAGTAGGCGTAGGGCCAGCCATAGAAGGCCCCGGACTTGACGCTGGTCAGGTAATCGGGTACCAGTTCGTCGCCCAGCTCATCCCGCTCGTTCACGGCCGTCCACAGCGTTTGGGTGCCGGGGCCCAGTCCATGCCCACGGGGTTGCGCAGGCCGGCGGCAAAAATCCGCTCCTGCGTGCCGTCGGGGTTGATTTCGAGAATATTGGCCCGGCGCTTTTCGTTTTCCATGCCGTTTTCGCCCACGTTGGAGCCAGAGCCTACCGAAACATAGATTTTGGAGCCGTCGGCCGCAGCCAGCAGGTTGCGGGTCCAGTGGTTGTTGTAGCCTCCGGCCGGCAGGTCCAGGATTTTCTGGCCCTTGCCGGTGATTTTGGTTTGCCCGGGCTTGTAGTCAAAGCGCAGGATTCCGTCGGTGTTCGCCACGTAGAAATAGTTGCCCAGCACCAGCATGCCCAGGGGCTGGTTCAGATCAGCCAGAAATGTTTCGCGCACCTCGGGCCGGCCATCCTTGTCGGAATCCCGCAGCAGGGTAATTCGGTTGGCACTGGTCGACTTCAGGGACCGGGACGGGTCGAGGTTGAGGGCAGCGGCTACCTTCTTCTTCGGATTGTTGGGCACCGTGTTAGATTCGGCGACCAGCACGTCGCCATTGGGCGTCACGTAGAGCCAGCGCGGACTATTGAAGCTTCCGGCGTACTCGGCCACGGCAAAACCGGCGGGTACAACCGGCGTGCGGCCGGCCGGCCAGTCAATTACCTTGCTGCGCTTGGTTACGGACTTGGAGCTGTAAGGCGCGGGCAGCTCAACGGGCTGGGTGGCGGTGCTTACACTATCGGTGGGCGTGTCGGCCGCGGCCTGGGCTTTTTCTTCCTTACTGGGCCCGCTGCAGGCCGCCAGGCTCAGTATCGATAGATAAATGGACAGCTTTTTCATAAAGCAGAAATGAATATGGTTCTGCTTTTTTACTGCGTTGGCGCAGGATGGTTGTTCAGCTTGCTCCCGCGGCAGGCAAAATGATGGTTGGCTATTGCTGATAGTATAGCCGCGTCTCACTGGTAATGCCCCAGTAGTGCAGCATTTGGGCATTGTCCGCGGAATAGGCAGCATCGGTAATCTTGGTCCAGCTCATCACCTTGCAGTCGGGGTCTTCCAGGCGCACGGGTGACGTCCAGGAGTTGGCAATCTGCTGCATAGCGGCCTTTTCGCACTGGTTTCCCACATTGATAGGTTTGTCGGCCAAAGTCATGAAGCCCAGGAAAGCTACTAAAGCCAAGCCGTAGCGCTGCCCGAGCCGTGGGGGAAGCGTGCCGAGCAAGTGCAGGGACGTGAGACCGTACGCATAAATCAGCCCCAGCAGCACCGGCAGGAAGGTGTCGCGGCGAATAATGTCGGGGCGGTATTCGCGGTACCCACCCAGGGGCAGCAGCAGCAGGTAGATACCGGCAAACAAGCCCAGCCACTTTACCAGGCGCAACAGCCGCTGCTGCTCGGCCGAAGCCGGCTGCCGCTTCAGCAGCACCGTGTTGAGCAGCAGCAGCAGCAGAATCAGCGGAATGCCCAGCTTCACGGTCAGCTGATAGAAAAGGCCCAGCGGCAGCCGGGCGTAACGCTCGGCCAAGGCAAGCGAAGCCCCGGTCAGATTTTCCTTGTTGTTGAGCCCGATATAAAGTGAGTACAGGCACAGCAGACTAATAAAGCCAAAGTGCAGCAACTGGGCCCGCGGAATACCAGTCAGCGTCGCCTGCAGGCGGTTAGGCCCAGCTTGCTTGCTACCTTGCCAGGCTCCGTAGAGCAGCGCTGCCGGGCAGATGATAAGCACCACAGCTGGCACCAGGGGCCCGTTGAAGGCTAGCACCACGGCCAGTATTGCCCACCCGACGTGCTGGGCTATGCCCAGCTGCAGCGCCTGCCCAGTGTAAGCGGCGCGGTAGAAGGGCCAGAAAAACACGAGTAATAAGCCCATTGGCAGGGCATAGAACACGGTGTAGGTTACCGATTTGTCGATAATACCCATCTGCATGTTGTAGCCCGAGGTGTGAAACAAGGGCACAAGCAGTGCAGCAGCCAGCAGCAGCTGGGGCCAGCCGACTTTGGCCGCTACCCTGATGTAAGCCGCCAGCACGAGCAGAAGCAGCAGCTGCACCCCGGTTTTGAGGAGGGCACTGGCCAGATACACGCTTTCAATCGGCGAGACAAAGGCCTTTAACGCCAGCGGCACGGTCTTGAAGTAGCTGGACAGCAACTGGTGGGCAAAAAACCGGTTGGGTGCCGCGTACACTTCATTTTTGAGCAGTACTCCCAGGCCTAGCGGGTCCTGCAGTACCTGGCTGTACCAGGGCGCCGGCAGAATAATGGCTGCCATGTCGCCGTCCAGCTCCACATTTAGGTGCTGCCAAAAAGAAAAACTGGTATCCAGCAAAATAAAGACGGCTAAGGCCAGCCACAGATACTGTTTGCGCATTGACTTCCTAGAGTAGAAATACTATAAAACAGGCTTAGCCAGGCCGCAAAAAAGGCCGCACAGTAACTGCACGGCCTTTTTTGCGGATGAAGCCAAGGTTAGCCGCGGGGCATGGAGGTGCCGGGCTTGCCGGTAGGCTTCTCGGGCTTAAAGTCCTCGTCCACGGCGTCCATGTCCAGGAAGTGGGTAAACGTGTCGCCGCGCAGGCCCAGACGGATGGTTTCCAGCGACACTACCTCATGGGGCGCAATGTTGCCCAGGTTCACGTTGGCCCCGAGCAGCTTGATAAACCACACTTGCTGGGCTTTCTGGGGAGCTTCCCACAGGATTTTCTCGAACGGAATCTGGGTCAGGATTTCCTCGACCAGACCCGAGCGTACCTCACCGGTGCTGCGGAACAAACCCACGTTGCCGGCCTCCCGAGCCTCCCCGATTACCTTGATGGCCCCGGCTTCGAGCTCGGTTTTCATCTGCGAAATCCACTTGTAGGGCGGAATGATTTTCTCGGCATCCTTAGAGCCTACTTCGCTAAGCACCTTCACATCCTGGGCCAGGGTACGAATGTACTCCAGCTTCCGGTCGTGCTTGAGGTCAATAGAGCCGTCGGAAACCTCGGCGTATTCCATACCAAACTCGGAGAGCAGGCGGCGGTAGTCGTCGAACTGGTTGCGGATAATAAAGGCCTCAAACAGCGTTCCGCCGAAATACACCGGAATACCGGCAGCCTTGTAAGCGTCCAGCTTCTTGCGCAGGTTGGGCACCACGTAGGAAGTGGCCCAGCCGAGCTTCACAATGTCGGTGTACTCGCCGCCCACTTCCAGGAAGTTTTCTACTTCGCGGATGCTGAGGCCCTTGTCCATAACCATCGTGTAGCCTTGCTCACGGGGCTTGCTGGTGCGTTCGGGGAGGTTGTTGAGGCTGTAATTCATGCGTTGAGACTTGGAATCTTAAGGTCTAGAAAACACGTTGCCGCCCGCTCGAAGCCGAAAAGGACTCCGGAGGCCGCGCCAAAAGTACGCCCGAATTCTGTAACCGCTCTTACATGCAAAAGGTCCGGGCCGCTGGCAGATGTTGCCAAGCAGTCCGGACCTTGCAGCCGAAGCCTCGAAAAGTTATTTGCGGTACTGATCAATCAGCCGGGCCAGGGCCCGCTGCGACTCCAGCTCGGGGAAGTACTCGAACAGCAGCCGATGCTTGTCGAAATCCAGCACCAGGGCATTTTCCAGGTACTGATACGCTTCCCGGTAGCGGCCCGCCGCCAGCAGATACGCGCAGAGACGGTAGTGCAGCTCCGCCTCACCGGGCTGAATTTCTACGGCGTTGCGCATCAGGTCAATGGCCTCGTCGAAATTGCCCTGCTCGTAGAGAATAATGCTCCAGTTGAGCCAGGCATCCTTATTATCGGGCGCTACCTGAGTGGCTTTATCGTAGCATTCCAAGGCACTTACCACAGCACCTATCTGGTACTCGGCGGCGGCTAGGGCCATCCAGTATTCCGCGCTTTCGTCGTAGAGCGCCACAGCCTTGCGGAAGAAGTGAATGGCTTCAAACCACCGCTCCTGGGCCGTCAGCACGATGCCGATACCAAACCAGGCCTCGTCCATGGTCTGGTCGAGGTCAATGGCGTGCTGGTAGTTTTTGCGGGCAGCATCCCACTCGCTCAGCTTCTCGTGGCACTCCCCGATGTTGCACAGGGCTTCGGGTGTGGGCTGGCCTTCCTCGTAGCTGAGGTGAAACTCGGTAATAGCCTCCCGGTACTTTTCCTGGCCCACGTAGGCGCTGGCCAAGAAGCCGTGCGCATCATAAAACTTATTGTCGATGAGGATGGCGTACTCGAAAGCAGCCACAGCCTCCTCAAAATTACTCAGCCGGAAATATGCCTGCCCCAGGTTATACCAGGCCGTGGCCGAGTACGGGTCATCGTCGGTAAAACGGCGGAAAAAGTCCAGGTTCTTCTCCAGCCGCTCCGAAATTTCGAGGCAGTAAAGCAACTCCTGCACGGCAATGTCATTGTCAGGGTTCAGGCGCAGACTTTCCTTATAGTACTTGGCCGCACTCTTAAACTTCTGCCAGCTCTGGTAAGCTAGGCCCAGGTTAAAGTAAATATCGTCGCGGTCGGAAGCAGTTTCGGCTGCCGCCTTGAAGAAATCCACGGCCTGGGCAAAGTCGCCCTTCTGGGTGGCAATAATGCCCCGGGTCACGGCCACGTCGGGGTTGGTCGGGTCCAGTTCGGCCACCGACTCAATCTGCTGGGCCGCCGAGGTGTACTCCCCTTTCATGGCCAGCACCTGAGCCCGGTCGATGAGCAGCTCAGTGGAAAAAGGATACTGCGCAATAGCAGCCTCACAGGCTTGCAGCGCCTTATCGTAGTGGGTATTAGAAGTGTAATGGTCGATAATACTCTCGAAATCGGCCAGGTCAAAAAACACGGGCTCGTTGTTGGCCACCATCCGCTCAAAACGACGGACGGTATCCAGCACTTGCTCCTGGTCCTCAAAATTCTCGTTCATTCTCATTCTACTACAAGCAACGCAAAAAAACGCCAAAAAGGCAGCCTTTGCGACTATTTTTTCGGGTAGCCGATTTCAGCCGGCCACCAGCCTAATATACAACAACCGCACCGGAGGTAGCGGAGTTCGTCTGCAGCTCCTGGCAGCACCAGGCTACCGTGTCGGCCAGGGTCCGGAACGTCATTCCGGTGGCCTGCTGCACCTTTTGGCTCTGGTACACCACTGGTTTGCGGCCAGCCCGGGCCGTGTCTTTGGTTATCAGCGGCCGGGCCCCCGTTAGCACCGAGCGGGCGTGCTCGGCCCGCCAGATGATTTCGGCGGCCCAATCGGGTACGGCAATACGGGGGGCTTTCTTGCCAAAGCAGGCCGCAGCCTGAGCCAGAAACTCGTGCAGGGGAACGGCCCCGGCATTCAGAATAAAGCGCTCCGCCGAAATAGTCGGGGCAAAAGTCAGCCGCAGCATTGCTTCCACCACGTCCCGCACGTCCACAAAATTAACACTGCCGGGGGTATAAAAGGCATGCTCATTATACGCATACCGAAACAAACGGGTGCTGCTGCGCTTCCAGTCGGCGGGGCCCAGTACTACGGACGGATTGACCATTACTGCCGCCAGGCCTTCAGCCACACCCCGCCACACTTCCAGCTCGCCCAGGTACTTCGACGTGGCGTACGCGGCGTGAGCCGCACCCAGGTCCCATTTGGCCTCTTCCGTGAGCAGCTGCGTGCGGCCCGGCTCCTGTTCGGCCGCAGCAGCCCCGCCGCCCAACGCCGCCACCGACGACACGTGGCACAGCCGGATACCGGGCCGGTCAAGGCAGGCATCGACCACGTTGGCCGTGCCCTCCACGTTGATCTGCTGCAGCGCGTCTTCGTCCTGCGGAGCGTAGGATACCAGCCCGGCGCAGTGAAACACGTGCGTCACACCCTCCAAAGCATTACGCAGGGCCAGAATGTCGCGCACGTCACCCTCAACCCACTCTACTTGCTCGGCTCCGGCAATAGTCGGAATCTGCTGGCGAAATAGGGCCCGGACGTGGTAGCCTTGCGCGAGCAGGGCCGAAATCAGAAAACTGCCAATCAGGCCGCTGCCACCGGTGACGAAAACCATTTTCCCAGAATCAGTTTAGACAATGGCTATAAACAACGCTACTCAGTGGCGTTGTTACAAGGAGCTATTCAGCAGCGGCAGGGCCAGCGCTTTTTGCAGATAAGGCGTCGGCAGCACTTTGCGCAGCAGCGTGTCGGTGTGCTTCAGGTTGTGCGCATCCGTGCCCACCAAGTCTATCAGGCCGGCATCAATGAGCTTTTCGGCTACCCGCTTGGCCCCGGCCGAGTAATAGCCCGCCAGGGAATTCAAATTCAGTTGCAGCAGCACGCCGCTTTCCCGCACCTTGGCCAGTTCATCGAAGCGGCCATAGAAGTAGGTGTAGCGCTCGGGTGGGCCAGCACCGGCTGGTAGCCCGCCGACTTCAGGTTAAAGACGGTTTCGGCAAAGTTGAAGGGCTCGTTGATGTACGAGGTTTCGAACAGCAGATACTTTTTGTCGCCTCCGAAGCTGAGCAGCGGTTCTTGGCTTTCAATTTTCTGCTGCAGCCACTCGTCCAGGTAATACTCGGCGGCGCACTCCAGCGTCACATCGGTGATACCGGCTGCCGTGGCCGCTTCCTGCAGCTGCTGTAGCGCGGCGCGCACACTGGCGGGCGTGTTCTTGTAAAAGTCGCCCATGATGTGAGGCGTCATGATCAGCTTCCGATAACCTAGCGCCCGCAACGCCCGCAGCAGCTCCACCGACTGCTCCACCGTTTCGGCCCCGTCGTCGAGGCCGGGCAGCAGGTGGGAGTGCATATCGACTTCCAGCGTCGCCAGGGTAGCTGCCGGCTCAGAGCCTGAAGCGGAGGAGCTGCCAAAAAGCCGCTGAAAGAAAGACGCCATGCGCAGAAGAAGTCAGCTTAGGTAAAGCGCTTGCGTAAGCGCGAGAACAGTCCCACCACGGGCCGGGTCTCCTCGTAGTATCCCTGGCCGTAGCCATACCCGTAGCCGTAGCCGTAGCCATACCCGTAGCCATACAGCCCGCTGGCCGTCGAGTCGTTGAGAATGGCGCAGAGACGGGTAAAGTTGTTGGCCCGAATCAGCTTGTTGACATTCTTAAGGAAGGACTTCTTCGAGTAATTAGCCCGCACGATATAAATCGGAATATCGGCTTTGCGCATAATCAGGATGCCGTCCGTGACAAGGCCTACCGGCGGCGTGTCAATCAGAATTACGTCGTAGTGCTGATAAAGCTCCTCGAGCATCTCATCGAACTTGGCGCTCAGAATCAGCTCCGACGGGTTAGGCGGCGTCGGGCCGGCCGAAATAAAGTCCAGCGTCGGGATGCTCGTGTGCTGAATGCACTCCAGGATGGTGTGCTTCTCAATCAGGATGGTGCTGACGCCCTTCACGTTCTCGGCTCCAAAGGCCAAGTTTACCTTGGGCTTGCGCATATCCAGGTCCAGGATGACCACGCGCTGCTCGGAAAGGGCAATAATACCGCCCAGGTTTACCGTCACGAAGGTTTTACCTTCTCCCGAAATCGTGGACGTCACCGAAATCAGCCGCTTCTTCTTGGCCGAACTGATAAAGTCCAGGTTGGTCCGGATGGAGCGGATAGACTCGGAAATAGCCGATTTGGGATTTTTGTCCACCACCAGCTTCGAGACGGTCATCTTCTCCTTGTCGTAGGTCGGAATCACGCCTAGCACGGAGGCGGAGGTAGCGCGCTCCAGCTCCCGCACGTTGGTAACGGTGTTGTGCATAAAGTAGCGCACCGCAATCAGGGCCAAGCCCAGGGCAATACCGCCGGCCAGACCAATGGCGTAGATCATCGTGCGTACCGGTGAAATGGGGGCGCCCGGCATGCTGGCTGGCGAAAGAATCTGGAAGTCGGGGGTGGTACCGGCTTTAGCAATGCTGAACTCGACTTTCTTGTCCATCAGCATCAGGTACGACTTCTCATACAGCTCGAATGGCCGCCGGAGACGGGCCAGCTCGGTTTCTTTCTGGGGCAGCGTTTGCAGCTCGGCGCTGAACTGGGCACGCTGCTGGTTCATGCGGTCAATCTGGGCTTGCAGCAAGCGGCGGTTTTGCTGCAGCAAGCGCCGGATGTTGCTTTTCACGTACGTCAGCTGAGCCTGCTGCTGCTTGACGGCCTCCGTCGTTTCGTTATAGGAACGCAACAGGCGGCGCAGATTCCACTGTATTCCATTCAGCTCGCTAAGCTGCTGGGTGAGCTGCGGGTCTTCAATGGCGGCAATACCCGGAATGCTTTGTTCCAACGTGGCGTCCTCGCTCTGCGTCAGACGGTCCTGGTCCACCAAGCGGCTGATCTCGCCCAGCAAACGGGCCTTTTCCACCAGCTTCAGCCGGCCTTCTTCCTGCTCTGCCAGCTTCTCGGTAATCGTCGTTACCTCGGCCTTAACATCATAGGTTTTGTTTTCCCGCACGAAAGCTTGCAGATTTTCCTCTGCTTTCTGGAGCTGCTGCTGGTTTTCGGCCAGGGTCTTATCCAGAAACTGGAGCGTCTGGGCCGTAGCTTCCTGCTTTTTAGCCAGCTTCTCCTGCAAATACACCGTGTCAATCTTATTAACGATGTCGCGGGCTTTGGCCGGATTGAAATCGGTGAAGGCAATCTGAATCGTGTTGGCGTCGGGGTTGACGATATCCACGCTCAGGTTGGTATTCAGGTAGTTGTTTACCGCTCCGTCATCGTTGATGACAAAGTGATAATTCTTCTCCCGGGCTCCTTCATCCAGCAGAGGCGTGGCGGTAATCAGCAGTTCCATGCCGGGCACCACCACCGGCTGACCCAGCGTGTAGGTTGCACTCCGCTCCTGCCCCAGATACAGGTACGACAGCCGAAACTGCTGGGGACCGGTGAAGTTCAGGGCGAACTTGGTGTTGAAGAAATTCGGGTCCTTGATTTTGTAGGCTACCTTGAACGGGGAGGCGCCATACAGCTCTGTTTCCAGCACGGTGCCCTCCACGTAGTAATTCACGTTGAGCTCCAGCGAGTCTTTGAGCCGCTGATAGATGATGTTGGACTTAATCAACTCCACCTCGCCCGAGAGCTTGTTGACGCTGCTAGCGCCCACCGCCTGACCCACTGCCCCATCCAAACCCAGAGCCCCTGCCTCAGTCTTCTCATCAATTTTGAGCAGCGACGAAGACTTATAAACGGGCTTGGTGTAGCGCAGCAGCAACCACGAAGCAGACAGGCCCAGGGCAATCAGCAGGATAATCCAAAGAATGCTGCGGCGTGCTACCAGCAGTAAAGTGGTCAGGTCCAGCCCGCCACCTTCATCTTCCACCGCATTAGGTTCGGCGCCGCCGGCACTGCGAATAAGTTCTTCCAGCTCAGCGTTTTCGTTTACTGCCATTACGTCGTTACAAGTTAGTCTTAGAGCTCCACGGCCGCGAATCCGTCACCGGACTTGCCCAGGCTCCCGGCTACCTACTGATGATATCTTTCACTAAAACGTAGGATGTCAAGATTCCTGCCAACCCACCTATGATACCAAACACGGCTCCGGCATCAGAAAGTGCCTCAAAGAAGGGACGTCGCACGGGCTCGATATAGACTACATCGTTGGCCTCCACCTGCAAATTGGCCCGGCGCATACCCTCGATGGTAGATAAGTCAATAACCTGCACCTGCGGATTGCGCAAATCACCCCGGATCAGGCGAATATTGTAAGCCCGTCCCCGGCCGCCGCCCCCACCGCCGCCACCGCCGCCGCCACCAATGCCACCTTCCAAACCACCGGCCGAGGCCAGAACTTCCAGCAGGTTCATATTGTCGTTGTACATGGAAATGACTTGCCCGCCCGGGGCACCTAGTACAATAATGCGGTTGTTGGTGACGCGGGTAGCTACGTACGAATCTTTGTAGAATACGTCGTACTTGGTTTTGAGCAGGCTATCTGCCTCAAGCAACGTCAGGCCGCTCACCTTCACCATGTTCACCATCGGCAGGTTTACCATACCGGTTGCCTGCACCAGAAACTGGTTGGCACCGGGAGCCTGGGTGCCGGATTGTCCGCCGCCCCGGCTTCCCCCCGTCGCGCCCCGGCCCGTGGTAGGCGCCGCGGTGCTGGTACCGGTTGAAGAGGGAGAACCAAACTGCAGCTCGCCGTTGGGGTCCAGAATTCTTTCCCCTTTGTTGGTATATACCCGAACTTCGAGGTAGTCGTTGGGCTGAATCAGGTAGTTTCGACTAGTGCGCCCGACCAAAGAACGCAGCTTCATGGTGTCGACACCTTCCCCGGTGGGCGTGCGAAACATGATGTTCTGCCGGTAGTAGCGGCCGGTGGTGCAGGAGGAGAATAGCACGGCGAAAGGCACGCACAGCAGCCAGAGGCGCAGAAGTCGGTAGAGAGCGGGTTGTTGCATGCAGGCTGATAAAGCCAAAAATTAGTTCGAAGGCAATGGGAACTACCCTTTTAGATGGGTATATTTTTCCCTAAAAAACCTTCAAAGTAACCGAATTGGCACGCCCTTTCAAAATCGGAGGGCCGGGCCCTGCCCCAAGCTGGCTTCTCTACGGCTAAAAGCGTACTTTCGCAAACCCAAATCTGGGCCCCTACTGTTATACCCAAACCTTCCCCACCCAACCGCTCTCTTCATGGAACTTGTAGCCACCGAAAATCAAACAATGATTGCCCAGATGGTGCGCGACTTCGGCGCAACCCACATCAAACCCGACATGATGAAGTGGGATGAAAGCCAGGAGTTTCCCATTGAAGTCTTCAAAAAACTGGGTGAACTGGGCCTGATGGGCGTACTCGTCCCCCAGGAGTACGGCGGCGCGGGCTTCGGCTACGTCGAGTACGTAACCGCTATTGCCGAGCTGTCCAAGATTGATGGTAGCATTGGTCTGAGCATGGCTGCTCACAATTCGCTCTGCACCGGGCACATTCTGCAGTTTGGCTCCGAGGAGCAGAAGCGCAAGTGGCTGCCCAAGCTGGCCTCGGCCGAGTGGATAGGCGCCTGGGGCCTGACCGAGCCCAACACCGGCTCCGATGCGGGCAACATGCGCACCGTAGCCGTGGAAGATGGCGACGACTACGTGCTGAACGGCGCCAAGAACTTTATTACCCACGGCAAGAGCAGCAGCATTGCCGTTGTTATTGCCCGTACCGGCGAAGTCGGCGACTCCCACGGCATGACCGCCTTCGTGATTGAGAAGCCCACCGAAGGCTTCACCCACGGCCTGAAAGCCGATAAGCTGGGCATGCGCGCCTCCGAAACCACCGAACTGATCTTCACCGATTGCCGCGTACCAAAAGCCAACATCCTGGGCAAAGTAGGCGAAGGATTCATCCAGTCGATGAAGGTGCTGGACGGCGGCCGGATTTCTATTGCGGCTCTGTCGCTGGGCATTGCCCAAGGTGCGTTTGAGGCCGCTCTGCGCTACTCGCAGGAGCGCCATCAGTTCAACCAGCCGATTTCCAACTTCCAGGGCATCTCCTTTAAGCTGGCCGACATGGCTACCGAAATTGAGGCTGCTTCCCTGCTCACCTACCGCGCCGCCGACATGAAGGACCGCGGCCTGAACGTGAACCAGGAGTCGGCTATGGCCAAGCTCTACGCCTCGGAAGTGTGCGTACGCTGCGCCAACGAGGGTGTGCAGATCTTTGGCGGCTACGGCTACACCAAGGACTACCCCGCCGAGAAGTACTACCGCGACTCCAAGCTGTGCACCATTGGCGAAGGCACCAGCGAAATTCAGAAGCTGGTAATTGCCCGCACTTTGTTAAAGTAAACCAAGCAACTTCATTAGGGCTTGCACAGTAAGAAAGAGCCTGTTACCTTTGCAACCCCTAAAGAAGAAAGTTTTTCATTCCAACTGAGCATATGATCATCGTCCAGATTAAGGATAACGAGTCTGTTGACCGTGCCTTGAAGCGTTTTAAGAAGAAGTTTGAGCGCACCGGCGTTCTGAAGGAGCTGCGTCGCCGCACGTTCTTCCAGAAGCCTTCGGTTACCAAGCGTAAGCAGAAGGAGAAGGCCGTGTACAAGCAGACGATGTACGCTACCGATAACTACTAGGGAGCAGCTCGCTGTTAGCTAGAAATTAACCGCCTGATTTGCTTTCCAAAGCGAATCAGGCGGTTTTTTCGCGTTCGTACTTTCCAGGATAATTCCATACATTGGGTATCCGGCCTCAGCGGGTTGGCACTCAGCGTATGGAATTATTTTTTGATTATCTGCGGTTCGAACGGCGCTACAGTCCCCACACGGTGCTGTCGTACCAAACCGACCTGCGGCAGTTCTCGGACTACCTCAAGGCCACTTACGAGCTTGAGCAGCCCGAGCAGGCCGACCACACCCTGATTCGCTCTTGGGTGGTCACGCTGATGCAGCAGCAGCTGGATCCGCGCACCGTGAATCGTAAAATTGCCTGCCTGCGCTCCTACTACAAGTTCTTGCTGCGCACGAATGTCATCAGCAAAAACCCGATGCTGCGCATCAAGTCGCCGAAGGTGGCCAAGAAGCTGCCCGACTTTGTGCCCGAGGACTCGCTCAACGGGCTGCTCAACTCTTTTGAGTTTCCACCCACCTTCGTCGGTTCCCGGGACCAAGCTGTGCTGGAGCTGCTCTATGGCACCGGAATTCGTTTGTCGGAGCTTATCGGCATCAAGCACGAAGACCTGAGTCTGAGTGGCAAAACCGTGCGCGTGACCGGCAAAGGCAATAAGCAGCGCATCGTGCCGCTGAACCCCAGCCTCATAATAGTTCTTGAACGCTATATAGCGCAGAAGCAGGTTGAATTTGGCGGTGCCGACAACGCCCGCGGGCCCCTACTCGTTACGGAGAAGCTAGAGCCTATTTACGAAAAGCTTGTGTACCGCACCGTGAAGCACTATTTAAGCCAGATTACGACGGCCTCCTCGCAGCAGCACCCCCACGTGCTGCGGCACTCCTTTGCTACCCATCTGCTCAGCAAGGGCGCCGACCTGAACGCCATCAAGGAGCTGCTTGGCCACGCCAACTTGGCCGCGACACAGGTATACACACACTTATCTATTGACAAGCTCAAATCCGTATTTGAAAAGGCCCATCCGAAGGCCTAGTTGTTTCTCTTTCTCTTACCCAAACCCCTAAGAACGATGAAAGTACAGATGCATTCGGTACACTTTGACGCCGACCAAAAATTGCTCGATTTCATCCAGAAGCGCCTCGACAAGCTTGAAACTTTCTATGACCGTATCACAGAAGGCGAGGTAATTCTGAAACTCAATAATAAAGACGGCATCGATAACAAGACCGTCGAAGTAAAGCTGTTTGTGCCGGGCACCACTCTGTTTAGCCAGGAAGATGCCCCCTCGTTCGAAGCCGCTGCCGATGCCGCCGCCGACAACCTGCGCCGCCAGATTACCAAGCACAAGGAAAAAATCACCAGCCACTAGGCTCTCTACCGCGGCTCTTTTCGCCCTGAAAGCCGACAAAAAAGCCCCGCCGGAAACACCGGCGGGGCTTTTTTGTGACTCAGCAGTGGCTGCAGAAATTTTACAGGCCAAACTCTGCCTTGATTTTGTCCACGTAGTCGAGCTTCTCCCAGGTAAAGGTCTCGAACGTTTTGGTTTCACCGGAGGGCATAACCACCTCTTTGGTGCCCGCCGGACGACCCATGTGCCCATAGGCCGCCGATTCGGCGAAGATGGGGTTGCGCAGGCCGAAGCGCTGCACAATGGCGTAAGGACGCATGTCGAAGAGGTTGTTCACCTTCTCGGCAATTTCGCCGTCGGTGAGCAGCTGGCCGTTGGCACCTTTTACTTTGGTAGTGCCATAGGTCGTGACGTAGAGGCCTACGGGCTGGGCTACGCCGATGGCGTACGCTACCTGTACCAGCGCCTGGTCGGCAACGCCGGCAGCCACGAGGTTTTTGGCGATATGACGCGTGGCATAAGCTGCCGAACGGTCAACCTTCGAGGAGTCTTTGCCCGAGAAAGCGCCGCCACCGTGGGCTCCTTTGCCGCCGTAGGTATCTACGATGATCTTACGGCCGGTAAGGCCGGAGTCGCCGTGAGGGCCGCCGATAACGAACTTGCCCGTGGGGTTGATGTGGTAGGTAATCTGGTCGGTAAACAGCTTCTGGGTTTCGACGTCCAGGGCAGCTTTGACACGCGGAATCAGGATATTGATAATATCCTCCTTGATGCGGACCAGCATGTTCTCCTCCGACTCGTCGAAGTCGTCGTGCTGGGTGCTTACCACGATGGTGTCGATGGCCTCAGGCGTGTTGTCGTCGGCGTAGCGGATGGTTACCTGGCTTTTGGCGTCGGGGCGCAGGTAAGTCATTTCCTGGCCCATCTTGCGGATTTTGGCCAGCTCATCGAGCAGGCGGTGCGAGAGGTCCAGAGCCAAGGGCATGTAGTTAGCCGTTTCCTTGGTGGCATAGCCGAACATCATGCCCTGGTCGCCGGCGCCCTGCTCTTCGTCGCTAGCGCGCTCCACACCCTGATTGATGTCGGGCGACTGCTCGTGCAGGCGGTTCATTACCTCGCAGGTGTCGGCGTTGAACAGGTACTCGGGCTTGTTATACCCAATGCGGCTGATAACACCCCGGACAATGGGCTCGGCATCTACGTGAGCCGTCGACTTGATTTCCCCGGCGACCAGCGCGAAGTCGGTCGTGACCAGCGTTTCGCAGGCTACTTTGGAAGCGGGGTCCTGCCGCAAATACTCGTCGAGGATGGCATCGGAGATTTGGTCGGCTACTTTATCGGGTGGCCTTCCGAAACAGATTCGGAGGTGAATAGATACGGCATCAGGGTTCAATCTAGCGACTAAGGTCGAAAAACAAAGGGCCCGGCTCCTACCAGCCGGCGGGGCACGGGCCGCAAAGCTAATTAAAAAGGCGTAGGTAGGTGCGGTGAATATAGCAGCGGCGCGGCCCCGCGCGCAAGCCGGGTCCGGCTGGGCCGTTGAATCAGGCTTTATTTCCTTCTCTGGCCTGGCCTGAAGGCGCTTAATAGTTCAGGTGAATGCCGTAACTCTCTTTTTCCAGAACGTCCTTCCACTGGGAAATCAGCTTTTTGTAAGTCTTGCCCACGGGCCGGATGTTGCGGTCCAGGTCGTAGAGGCCAAGCGGATTGACGCGGTTGTTGTCTTCGCGCAGGGCCGTGTCCCAGTCGACCTGGTCGATAAGCGAATACCAGGTAAAGCCCACCAGCGGCACGCCGTCCTGCTTGAGCCGGTGGGCATTGGCCCATTGCCGCCACAGCCAGTTCACGGCCAAGGGCTCCCCGATGTTGGTTTCGGTGTGCATTACGGGCAAATGGTACCGGTCGAAGTATTGCTTGGTGACGACGTAATACCCGAAAATATCCCCGCTGGGCACAATGCTGCCGTCGAGCTTAATGAGGTGCTCGTTGGTTTCGTAGTAGTCGTTGCCCATGATGCAGCGGGCCTTGATGTCGGACTTGCCAAACCAGTGGTATTCGTCACGGGTCATGCCGTTGTCGAGCAGGTACTCATACATCGTCACCGACACGGGGTAGCCGTAGGTCAGATCCAGGCTGAGGAAGCGCTTTTCGTTCATGAACTGCGCCCGGGGAATCAGCTCGGGGGCCTCGGGATGGTAGTACTCTGAGCTTTCACTCTGGATGAAGGTGGCCTCGGGCTGAATTTCCAGAATGGCCTGCATGCCCATCACGTTGGCCTTGCACAGGTTTTTGAGCGTGGTGACGAAGTCTCGGTCGGAGGCTTTGCGCTCATTCCACCAGCCCATCTGGGCCGAGAAAAAGGCCGCAATGTAGATTTCGTTGATGGGCGTGTAGAACTGGATATAGGGAAAGCGTGTGGCAAAAGCCCGGCAATAGTCGGCAAACAGGCGGGGGAAATCCGGGTTCTGGAAGTTGCCAATCCAGTCGGGCACACCGAAGTGACACAGGTCCACGATGGGCGTGATGTTCAGTTCGCGCAGGGTGTTGAAGGTCAAGTCCGTGAATTCCCAGTCGTATTTGTCGGGCCCGAGGTGGGTTTTGTAGTAGGGCGGTCCGTAGCGCAAAAACTCGATACCCATTTCCTTGACCAGCTCAAAGTCGCGCCGCCAGTTGTCGTAGTGCTTGGCCTTTTCCAGCTCGTCTACCCGCTTTTCCTGGCCGTTGGGCAGCAGGATGGTGGGGTAGCTGTTTTCGATGCCGGTGGCAAACATGAATTTATTGGCAGGCATGAGCGGACAGTTAGAGCGGTGAGGGGCAATGAGCCGGGTGGTGGCAGGTTTTTACGCAGGCAAGCAACAAACAGCGGATGGATTTTGGATGAAGCCGCCCCGAATGCTCTAGCTATTCTGACAACCTTTGCAATGTTTATCGATGTATTATTTCCTTTAAACAGATAATATTTATTGTTTATCAATAACAATCTTCCTTCTTTTGGGCAACCTCTAATCCATCCTTTATGCCTTCTACCTATACCTCCCTCCCACCCTTTCTGCGCCTGGTTCGGTGGCTGGCGGCAGCCCAGTACCTGTTTTCTACGCTGGGCATTATCATTTACCTAGCCTTTAGCTTCACGACGCTGCGTCAGGAATACCGGATGGCTTCCGTGACGCTGCAGGTGTGGGCCCCACAGCAGGGGCAGCTCCATAAGCCGGGCTACGACTCACTGGTGGCCAGCAAGCAGCCCAACGCGCACCGGCTGGTGCCGCTTACGGAGCGGATACGGTTGAAATACATAGAGAGTAACTGGGGCAAGAAGGTTGTTCTGGAACTGTTGGGTGTCTTGAACTCCTCGGCAGATGGGCGTGGTTCGCTGCCGCTGATGATGTACTCCATGCTCACGGGTATGCTGCTGTACCGCATTCTGAACGAGATGCAGATTGAGTCGCCCTTCACCGAGAAGAATGCCCGGCGCATCCGCTGGCTAGGCCTGCTGATGATAAGCATTGACCTGTACCAGTACCTGGCCCGGATAATTCTGGCCAGGCTGGTACCGCCCGTGCCACTGCCGGGCCACAGCGGCACCGTGGCCCCGTACGTGCTGCTGGACGTGGGTCCGGAAATCGGAGCCTGGAAATTCGGCTTAGTTTTGCTGGTCGTAGCGGCCGTGTACCAGCGGGGCGTCGTGATGGCGCAGGAAGCTGAACTGACTGTTTGATATGCCCATTATTGTAAACCTGGACGTGATGCTGGCCCGGCGCAAAATGTCGCTGAGCACTTTGGCCGCCGCTGTCAACATTACGCTGGCCAACCTCTCCATTCTCAAGAGCGGCAAGGCTAAAGCTATCCGCTTCAGCACCCTGGCCGCCATTTGCCAGGTGCTGGAGTGCCAGCCCGCTGACCTGCTCGAACACCGCCCCGACCCGGTCGACCTGCGCCCGGGCACCGAATAACCACTTAAAAAGAAAGCCTGCTAGAAGTAGCAGGCTTTCTTTTTTGGAATTAGCTAGCGGTGACGCTTTCGGCCGGCACGGCCGCCGTGCCGAAGCGGGCGTGCAGCTCCCGGCAAACGTGGGGTGCCACGCGCAGATATTCTAGCACGTCGGTGGTTTTCTCGCTCGTCTTGCCCTTGTCGTCGACTTCGATGGTCACGTTTTCGAGCGAGAGGTAGCAGCAGTCTTCATCCTGGGGCACGTGGTAGAGGTGCAGGCGGCCAAAGGAGCTTGAGGCTTCTTCTCCCGGCGCCAAGGGCTGCAGGTGGGTCCAGTCGGCGGCTTCGAGAGCGGCTTTTGTGGCCGCGGCATCGGCGAAGGCGGCGGTGGTTACCGGGAAGGTCAGCTTTTCGGCCCACTGGCCCGCCGTTTCGGAAAAGGGCGTAGCGGCCTGGGAATGCGCCAGAGCCCAGGCGCAGAACAGGATGATGGCCAGCTCAATAAACCAGACTAGGTACAGAGCCACCCCACTGAAGGTGACGGTGAAAATACTCCAGGTGCCGTTTTCGGCCAAGCGCGGCAGCATACCGAGCACGATGCCGGGTTGGGTGAGCAAACTCAAGAATACGTCGGCATTGAAGGTGGTATGGGTAAAGGAAGCCCGACTGCCCAAGGATTCCGTTTCGCCGGCACCGTTGACCAGCGTCAGGTAGAGGGCCCACTGTACGTACCATGCCCACAGCCCCACCACTATAGCTAGCCAGCCCACCAGGGCCGGGTTTCGCAATTTGCCCAGCGTCGTCAACCCTTTGAGCACAATGGCCAGCCCTGCTCCGAAGCCCACGGTCAGCAGCACGTTGATGTAGATAAAGGGAATGTACCAGGTGGCGTAGACGTAGACAAAGGCCAGCGGCACGGCTGCCACGGCCCCCAGCAGCAAAAAGCTCAGCACACCGCCGATAGTTATTCGTTTGGAGGGTTGATAGTAAAGGTTCATCAGATGAGAGAAAGGAAATAGAGGAAAGAAAGGAAGCGGCAATATCCGGTGAAAATATTCAATCAATATTATATTTAATAACCTTATTATCCTGACTTTTTTAATCTAAGACCCTGCTTCTCCGTCCCTCCAGCATTGAAATGGGCACAAAAAAGCCCGACTCCTGACGGAACCGGGCTTTTGCCAGTAGTGGCTGTACGTTAATTGCCGCTGCTGCCGGAACCGGTAGCGCCGGGCCGCAGGTTGGTTTCAAACAGCTTGAGAATGCGCTTGTACTCGTCGGTCCAGGAGGCAGGCTCCACGAAGCCGTGGTCTTCGACGGGGTAGACGGCCAGCTCCCAGTTCTCCTTTTTCAGCTCGATGAGGCGCTGGCTCAGGCGCACGATGTCCTGGAAGTGCACATTGGTATCGACCATGCCGTGGCACATGAGCAGGGCGCCTTTCAGGCCGTCGGCGTAGTAAATCGGCGACGAGCGGGCGTAGGCAATACTGTCGTTGTAGGGCGAGTTGAGGATGTTGTCGGTGTAGCCGTGATTGTAGTGGGCCCAGTCGGTGACGGAGCGCAGGGCGGCCCCAGCCTTGAACACATCAGGCTGGGTAAACATGGCCATCAGCGTAATGAAGCCGCCGTACGAGCCGCCGTAGATGCCGATGCGCTGGGGGCTGACGCCGTACTTCTCCGCTAGCAGCTTGGCCCCGTCGACCTGGTCAGTGAGGTCCTTGCCGCCCATGTAGCGGTAGATGCCCGTGCGCACGTCGCGGCCGTAGCCGGCCGAGCCGCGGTAGTCGATGTCGAGTACCGTGTAGCCTTTATCCACCAGCAGGTTGTGAAACATGTACTCGCGCGAGTACTGGCTCCACCACTTATGAGCGTTCTGCAGGTAGCCGGCGCCGTGCACGAAAATGACGGCCGGGCCCTGGGCTTCGGCCTTGGCTGGCCGGTAGAGGCGGGCATACACGTCGGCCCCGTCACGGGCTTTGATGGTAATAACCTCCGGGTCGCGCCAGGGGTAGCTTTTGAACTCCTCGGTCAGGGAGTTGGTGATTTGCCGGGCCTTGGCGCCGGGCTTGTTGTCCATGACGTACAGTTCCCAGGGCTTGTTGGTGTAGCTGTAGCGCACGGCCAGGGTTTTCTCGTCCGGCGACAGGGTAACCTCGCTGGCTCCGGGCATGGAGGTAATCTGGGTCATGGTGCCGCCGTCTACGGGCATGCGGTAGAAGTGCTGCTCGCCGGGGTGGGTTTTGTTAGCGGTGAGGTACCACAGCTTTTTGTCGCGGCTGAGCTGGGCTTTCTGCACCTCGAAGTTGCCGCTGGTCAGGGCTTTCTTCTGGCCGTTGGTCACGTCCACGGTATAGAGGTGGGAATAGCCGCTTTCCTCGCTCTGAAACCAGACGCGCTTGTTGTCGGGCAGCCAGCCCACGTTGCCGGGGCCGTAGCCGATGCCGGGGCCGTTGATCCAGGCCTCGTCGCGCTGCCGGTCGAGCAGGCTGATTTTCTGGGTAGCCGGGTCCAGGCTCACCACCCAGCGGTCCTTGTTATCACTGGAGCGAATCACCAGAAAGGCGTGCTGCCCGTTTTCCGACCAGTACGGGCCGTAGGGCTCCACCCGGCGTAGTTCGGCGGGCTTGTCCTTTTTGGGCGCGCCGGCCTTGTCGGCATCAGCCACTGGGGCCTTAGCAGGCAGGGCGTATTCCTTGCGGTAGGCCGGCTGCTCGTCCAAGCCCTTGAGTTCTTTGTAGCCAAGCACAAACGTAGTGTCGCGCCCGATGTCGTAGATACCCAGCTCGGCCGTCGCCTGGGGGGCGCCCACCTTAGTACGGGTCGGTATATCTTCGGTAAAGCCCGAGGCCGTTACGAAGCTCGGCACCACGGCAACTTTCTCGGCGGCCGGCTCCTGAGCCAGGCGGTAGGTTACGAAGCGGCCGTCGGGGCTGAGCTGCAGGTTTTGCACAGTTTGCTGGCCCAGCCAGATGGCCTTGGGATTGAGCCGGGCCGTGGCCTTCTGCTGGCGCTGCCGGGCCTTCTGGTCCTGGTCGCGCTGCTTGATGACGTCGAACAAGGCCAGCTGCTGGGCCCGCAGAAACTTCTCGGCCTTGTCGGTGGGCTGCCCGTTACCGGGGCGGCTGCCGCGGCGGAAGTCGGTGCGCTGCACGGTTTCGCCGGTGGCGGGGTCCCAGGTAAACAGGTTGCCGCCGCGGGTGTAGCTGATGAGCTTACCCTGCAGGGCAAAACCCGGGTCGGTTTCGCGCTCGGTGGTGCGGGTGACGCGGCGTGTCTTGGCGGTCTTGAGCTCCAGCAGGAAGATGTCGCCGTCCTTCTCGTACACTTTGCGGGTGTATTTCTGGTCGTAGTCTCCATTGGTGGTGGGCAGGGCGCGCTGCTCGGCCAGGCTCACTTTGCGGACGGCCCCGCCACTGGCCGAAGTGGAATACAGCGAGTCGCGCCGGGCCTTTTCGGGGTTCCAGCTGAAGTAAATGCGCTTACCGTCCTCGCTCCAGCCGACGTTGGAAGGCGAGCTGCCGATCCACTGGGCCGGGTCGCGCATTATTTTTTCAACGGTCAGGGAGGTCAGCGGCGCGGCGGGCGGAGCTTGGGCCAGCGCGGTGGCCGGCAACCACGCCAGCACGGACAACAGAGTACAGGAACGCATGAGCAACGGGAAAAGGACCTTGGATGGCCTGCAAAATACGCAAGCCTCCGGCAAGGACACCACCGTGCCACCGGATGTTGCAACGCCCGGCAAGACTCGTTCGATTCACTTCCTGCTGCTACAGGCCGCCCTTCTCCCACTGCCGGAGCTCAGCCTGCAGGTTGCGGCGGGCGGCGGTGTCGAGCTTTTCCCGGAAAAGCGGGGTCTGAAACAGAACCGGCGCCCCGAGCAGCTTTTCGAGTACCTGCTTGCGGCCCCGGCGGTAGAGAATGTCGGGCACGAGGCGGTACTCCTGCCGCACCTGTCGGGCGTACTGCCAGTAGTCGGCCTCGGCGGCCCCAAGAATCTGCAGGTCGGCGTCGAGGAAGAGGTGCAGGTCGGTGTCGGCGGCGGGCTGGGGCTGGGTGTGGTCTTTGGTGCGCTCAATGAGGAAGCTCACGCGCTGGCGCCGCTCGGCCGGAAAACTGGTTTTGGCCAAAAATTCCTGGGCTAGGGCCGCGCTGCGCACTTCATTGTCGTCGCGTATGGGGTTGTACACCACGTCGTGAAACCAGATGGCTAGCTGCACCACCTCTGCGTCGTGCACCAGGGCTTTGTGCTGCTCGGCAGTTTCGAGCAGCTTGCGAATATGAGCCAGGGAGTGGTAGTGCCGGCCCGACGATTCGTAGGCGGCCGTGAGCTGGCGGTAGGTGGCGTCGCGCAGGGTGACGGGCAGACCCAGCCGGGTAGCCAGCTGTCCCCAGCGGGCTTCTAAAGTAGTTGGCATCATCAGAATAGCGGAATAAGTATAGCGCGTTTAGTTAGCCGTGGGGCGCCGTACGGGTTGGGCAGACGGATTTCCATGAACCGCTCGGGCGTGGGCAGGGAGCCAAAGCCAAACTGGGTGTAGAGCCCGTGGGCGTCGAGCGTAGCCAGCATCTTACGGCGCAAGCCCTGCAGCTCGGGATGAGCCCACACGCAGCTCATCAGCCACTTCGACAAGCCCACACCCCGAAACTCGGGCAGCACGAACACGTCGCAAAGCCAGGCGAAGGTAGCATAATCGGTGACGACGCGGGCAAACCCGGCCTGCCGCCCGTCGGGGCATAGAGGCCAAAGTTGAGGGAGTGAGCAATGGCCCGCTCCACCGTAGCCCGCGGAATATTCTGGGCCCAGTACGAGTCGTGAGCTAAATACTGGTGAACAGCGGCCACGTCGAGCTGGGCGGGGTCGGTACTGATGCGGAACTGTTGCGGATGGGTGTGTTCGACGAAAAGCATGTGCGGCGCGAAAAAGCAAACTCAGGTAAGAAGGCCGCCAAAACCGGGCCTTGGCTTATCTACAAAGCTACCCGCCCCGAATTCCTAAGCAAGCTAATCCATTCAGGCTTCTCTCTCGTTAACATAGAATCAGGCTTATTCTTTCACGCTCAATTAGTTGTCTATGAAACGTTTTCTTTACTGTACTGCCCTGGCCGCCTTACTGGCGGGCTCATCTGCGGCCCAGGCCCAAACCACGACCTTTACCGTAGGCGGCACCACCGTTTCGGTTTCGCCCCTGGTCACCAACATAAGTGTGCCGTGGGAGCTGGTGTGGGGCCCCGACAACTTTATCTGGATGACCGAGCGCAACGGGCGCATCAGCCGGGTAAACCCCGATACCGGCGAGGTACTGCCCCTGCTCAACGTGCCCGACGTAACCCAAGTTGGGGAAAGCGGCCTGTTGGGCCTGGCCCTCCACCCCGACTTTGCCACTTCGCCTTATCTCTACATCGTGTACAACTACACCGACAGCGGGGTGCTCAAGGAAAAGCTCGTCCGCTACACCTACGCGGCCAGCACCCGCACGTTGAGCAATCCGCTGGTGCTGATGGGCAACATTACGGCAACGACGACCCACAGCGGCTCCCGCCTGCTCATTCTGCCCGACCGGACGCTGCTGATGACTACCGGCGACGCCCAGCAACGGCCCGAGGCCCAAAACGCCAGTTCCCTGAACGGCAAAATCCTGCGTCTGAACCTGGACGGCACCGTGCCGAGCAATAATCCTACGCCGGGCAGCCTGGTGTATACGCTGGGCCACCGCAACCCCCAGGGCCTGACGCGGGCCAGCAACGGCAAAATCTACAGCTCAGAGCATGGGGAGAACATTGAAGATGAGGTAAACCTGATTGAAGCCGGCCGCAACTACGGCTGGCCCAGCGTGGAAGGCGTGTGCAACCTGCCCGCCGAGCAAACGTTTTGCACGGCCAACAACGTGCGCCAGCCCCTGCGGACCTGGACGCCGACTATAGCCACCGCCGGCCTGATTCACTACGACCATCCGGCTATTCCGGAGTGGCGCAACAGCCTGCTGATGGTGAACCTGAAAGCATCCCGGCTGGTGCAGATGCCGCTGAGCGCAACCACCGACAATATTGGCACCGACAACTCCTACCTGACCACCTTTGGCCGCCTGCGCTCCATCTGCATGTCACCGCAGGGAAAAATTTACATTGGCACCAGCAACCGTGACGGCCGAAATCAGAATCCGGCCGCTACCGATGACCGAATCCTGGTGCTGGAAAACCGCTCTTATCTGCCTGCGTCAGCCAAGGCTGCCACCAAGGCTGCCAAACTGAGTGTATGGCCCAACCCAGCCCAAGGCACCGTGACGCTCCGGCTGCCCACCGCTTCGGCCGCTCCCATGCAGGCCACCGTGCTCGACGCGCTGGGTCGGGTAGCCCGCACCACGCAGTTTGCCGCCGGCCAGGCCGAGCTACAGCTCAATATTGTGGGTCTTGCGCCGGGTATCTACGCCGTGCGGGCCCAAAGCGGCGCTTCCTCCTACACCCAGCAGCTGGTAGTACGCTAAGCATTCTGAACTGATGCCGCCAAAAGCATAAAAGGCGCTGCGGAATCCGCAGCGCCTTTTTTGGCTTGTGCTGAAGAGGTTTTTACACCTACTCCAGCACTACTTTGCGCGTGATGGTGTAGTCGCCTACTTTCACCCGCAGCGTGTAGATACCCGTTGCCATACCTTTCACGGTGAGCGTAGCTTCTACTGCTCCGGCCTGCACGGCTACCGACTGCGTCAGAACCTGCTGGCCCAGGGCGTTGAGCAGGGTGGCCTGCACCGTCTTGGTTTGCGCAGCTCCGCGAATACGCAGCGTAATAGCGCCCGTGTTGCTAGGGTTCGGGAATACGCTGACCTCGCCGCCGGGCAGTTCCTTGGTGTTGCTCAGAACAGTCTGACGGGCGCAAATCGTGAAAGAACCGGTGGCATCGTTGGAGCCGTAGCCCGCTACCATCACGTAGTACTTCGTGTTGGGCGTCATCGCCGCGCTGAACGTGCCCACCGTCTGGTTGTTGCCGCTGCTAGCCTGGCAGGCTACCTGGGTAAAGGCCGTGGAGCAGGACGCCGCGGTGAAAATCCGTACCTGGCCGGCGGGGCCGCCGGTGGTGGTGATTTGTACCCCGGAAACCGAAGCGCCGGTCGTCATCGTGAACCATACATCTTTCGGCGAGTTGGACGTGGTGCAACCTGGGTTTACGTAGCCGTTGGCCACGCTCGTAGTAGCACCCGTGTTGTTGCCCGTAACGGGCGTGCAGCCCGAGCTGGTAATGGGCAGCTCCACGGCGCCGCATGCGTCGTTGTTGGTCGGAATCGGGGCCGGAGTCGTGAAGCACACAGGACCAGCAGCGGCGCTGACGCCAGCCGTAGCGCCCGTCGTGCCGCAGTTCTGCGACACGTAGTAGCAATACTCCGTGTTGGGCAGCAGGCCGGTAACGTCCACGAACGTGCCAGTGAGGCCCGTGAGGCGGGTGCCGGCCGACGAACCAGGCGTGAAGCCCTGAGGACCGTACTCAACGTTGAACGTGGCACCGGCTACGGGAGTCGTTACGGCCCAGTTCAGACGGGCGCTGGTCGTGGCAACGTTCGAGGCGTTCAGGCCCACAGGAGCCGGGCACGACGAGTTCGAGCGCACGCACAGCTTAAATCTGCCGAATACGTCGTTGTCGTACTCAAATACGCGGATGTACAGCACTTCGCCGGGCGTACGGCCGGTGAGTTCCAGCTGAGAGAAGAAGCCGTTTCCACCGTCGTCGTTGCAGCCTACCACGGTCAGGGCACCGCAGGTGCCGGAATAGATGGCCAAGCCGGTGTCTTCCAGCGGGCTACCGCCTACTGAGTCGGTAGTTGCAATAATGCTGCCTGTGGCTGGTACTACCACCTTGAACCATACGTCGCCACCGCTGTAGCGGGAGCAGCCGGGAGCCGGAATGTTCGCCGATGCCGTTGCGCCGGAGTTGCTGGCTACAATGCGGGTGCTGCAGGTGCTGCCGAACTGCACGGCTACTTCCGTCGCCGAAGCGCATTCGTCGTTGGCTGGCGGCGGGTCGTTGGCAAGCGAGGTTACGCAGACGGTGAAGGCCGCTGCTGCCGCCGTTGGCGTCGAGGAGCTGTAGGAATATATCCGCACGTAGTACACGTTGCCAATTGTCAGACCCGTGTAGAGCTTGGTATTGGGGTCGGAGTAACCAACCGAAGTCAGCGTAGCGCAGGAGCCCGAAAGCAATTGCTGCACGTAGTCGCCGGTACCCGTCAGTGTAACGGTGTGCCCGGTAGAGGTAGCCGTAAACTTGTACCATACATCGTCATCAGCCGTGCCGATTGGGGCAGCCAAACCGGCAGGACCGGTAGCGCCTAACAGCGTACCACTGGTAGGAGCCGAGCAAGAAGAGGTAGCAGAGGGCGTCAGGGTAACTGCACTAGCGCAGTCGTCGTTGGCCGGCGCCGTAATCGGAGTGGGCGTGGTGACGCAGATGGTGAAGGCCGCTGCCGCCGTTGTGGGGAAGTAGAGGCATAAGAGTACACCCGTACAAAGTACGTGGTGCCTACCGTGAGGCCAGAGTACGTCTTGGCGTTGGGGTCGGAGTAGCCCACCGAAGTCAGGGCAGCGCAGGAGCCCGAGAGGATTTCCTGCACGTAGTCGCCGGTACCCGTGAGCGTAACGGTATGGGTGGTGGCCGTAGCCGTGAACTTGTACCACACGTCGTCATCAGCCGTGCCTACCGGAGTAGCCAAGCCGGTGGTGCCCGAAGCACCTTCCACGGTACCGCTAGTAGCCGAAGAACAAGCTGCATTCAAGGCTTCTGGCGTTAGAGTCACGGCGTTGGCGCAGGCATCGTTAGCGGGCGGTGCACCCGACGTAACGCAAATAGTAAATGCCCCAGCAGTGCCCGTTACGGGTACCGAGCCAAATGAGTAAACCCGCACCAAGTAACTGGTACCTACAGCAAGACCAGTATACGTCTTAGCATTGGGGTCGGAGAAACCAACTGAAGTTGGGGTAGCACAGGAACCCGTGAGGATTTCCTGCACATAGTTGCCCGTGCCCGTCAGCGTAATAGTATGCACCGTCGAGGTAGCGGTAAAGCGGTACCACACGTCGTCATCAGCCGTGCCGGTCGGTGCGGCCAGGCCGGTGGTGCCGGTGGCGCCTTCCACCGTGCCGCTGGTAGCGGCCGTACAGGCAGCACCGGTAGTAGCTGGAGTCAGCGTTACGGCATTGGCACAAGCATCATTGCTGGGTGCCGGCGAGCTGGTAACACAGATGGTAAAGGCTGCCGCGGCAGTTGTAGGGAATGCGGAGCCATAAGAGTACACCCGAACATAATACGTGCTACCAACCGTCAGCCCTGAGTAGGTGCTCACGCTGGGATCCGAGTAATCCACAGAAACCAGGCTGCCGCAGGAGCCCGAGAGAATTTCCTGCACGTAGTCGCCGGTACCCGTGAGCGTAACGGTATGGGTGGTGGCCGCAGCCGTGAACTTGTACCATACATCGTCATCAGCCGTGCCAACGGGCGTAGCTAGGCCAGTAGTGCCGGTGGCGCCTTCCACCGTGCCGCTGGTAGCGGCCGAGCAGGTGGAAGTAGCAGACGGCGTCAGGGTCACGGCGCTGGCACAGTTGTCATTCGCTGGAGGACCTGCGGTGCGGGTCGTGAACGTACCCACGGGGCTGATGGGGCTGCTGCCCGTCGTGCCTCCGCAAAGCTGGGTCACGTAGAAATCGTACGCCGTGTTGGCCGTCAGACCAGTAAGAGTAACTGTCTGGGCAGTGGCCGTAACCGTGGTAGCGGCACTAGAGCCGGGCACGAAGCCTTTGGGCCCGTACTGAATGCTGAAGGTGCCGCCCCAGTAGCCGTCCAGGCTACGGTAGCGGTGGTGTTGGTTAGGGTGCTTACGCTCAGGTTGCGCGGCTGCGGGCAGCCCGTGGCCACCGGGGGCGTAAACGTGTACACCTGGCCGGTAGCCGGCTTAGTGAAGATATTGGTGTTTTCGGTGGTCGAGCTAGCCGTGGGGGCTGCTGTGGCGTCGCTCAGAGACAGGTAAGAGCCTGCGCCCGTGCCCGTGCCCGCCAGACCGATAGAAGCACCCGTCGTAGAAGTAGCCGTAATGACACCCGACTCCTGACGATATACGAACTCTACCTTATTGGTGCCTTCGTACAGCTTTACCTGAAACGACAAGCCCGCGGCACTAGAGCTCCAGCGCCATTCCCAGTTGATCCACTCGAAGGTGAATACCCGGTTAGGGGCCGTACCCGTCGTGATATAGGAGCCCGTAGCCGTGGCGCCCGTGGGGTTGCCGTCCAAGTCGTCGAGCAGAGGTGCTACCATGGGACGCACTGAGGCCGGAGCGGTAGCCAACGTACCAGAGTGGTTGCTGGTTCCGGCGGTATTAAAGCTAATCCAGCCGTTGGAAGAAGCTTTTACCTGCGTGTAGGTAGCGCCGTCAAAAACGAAGCTAAATCCTAAAGGAATGGCTGGCGACAAATAGGTATCGGCCGTCATGCCCGATATCACTGTGCCACCGCTAATGGGGGTGAAAGTGCCCTGCGATGCAGCGAATGTATACGTGTCGACTTGCGCCTGAGCCGCGCCAATCAAACCCAGCCACAGGCTGAGGGCTAACAGAGTAACTCCTCGCCAGTGCCGCCTGTACCTTGCGGTACAATCAGTTACGCGTTTGACCAATTGGGGTAAAGGTTTTTTCATCATCAATAGATAGATGGGGTGAAAAGAGAAAAACTGGTAAACAGGTGGGATTTAACAGAGGTAGGATGGGGCAGATCTAATAATCCGATACTTAGGCAGAATGTCCTAAATCTAAGACAGAGTTTTGTAATTGCGAAATAGCATCCTCCACTTTGTCTTCAACTTTCCCTTTTTTGTTCAATCGGTATAACTAATTGAATTACGCAGTACTTTTTTATGACTGTAAAACAAAATCCTTATATCTTACGGCAGCGTTATTTCCACCCCTGCTCCCTTATTCACATCTTTCTAACTCTTCTTTAGTACATGAAGAAACTTTTACATGCCACTTACATTCTAGCAGTTGCTTGGTGTATATCGTTAATTGGGATATCAGGTGCTTATGCATCCCACATCCAGGGAGGGCAGCTCACTTATGAGGCCTTGGGGAACAACCAGTACAAAGTCAGCCTGACGGTATTTCGGGACTGCGGCGGGGCAGCTTTCAGCACGATTAGTCCCAAGCTGAACTTCAGTAACAGCGGCTGCGCCACCGGTCCCGGAGTTGCCATGACGTTGATTGGCAATCCGGAAGCGGGCAGCCCCTACTGCGCCAACACTCCCGGCGGAGCGTCCCAGTGCGGCTCCGGTTCACGAACCAATTATCAGAAAGGCACTTTTGAAGCCACGATTACGCTGCCCCCAGCTGCGGAATGGATTATCAGCGTGGCGCTGAATGCCCGCCCTACCGTGGCCAACATCAACCCCGGCGACGGTGACCTGTACTACGAAGCCCGGTTGAACAACCTGCTGCCCAACGGGGCCCAGATTCAGAACACCTCGGCCCAGTATCAGGCTCAGGATATTCCGATTCCGTTTGTGTGCTTCCAGCAGGAGCGTACCGTTTCCTTCGCGGCTACCGAGCCCGACGGCGACTCGCTCGTATACGCCCTGGCTAACCCTTTGCTGGGCTGCAACGAGCCCAACACGTATAAGTCGTATACCACCGTGGGCCGCTTTATCGACCTGACTCCTCCCGGTGGCACACCCTGCGGCGCGTACATCGCCGATAACCAGGGTACGTATAGCCCCACCTACCCTATTTCTTCGTTTAACATGACGGGCGTCTGCCCGCTGAAAACGGCCGTCAAAGCGTTCAACTTCAACCCGGCGCTGGGCAACTTTACGTTCACACCTTCTTACTACAACACGGCCGTTAACTCGGCCGAAAACAAGTATGTAGTAGTAGGCCAGGTAACCGAATACCGTCGCCTGCCCAACGCTACCGGCAAACCCACTTATTATAAGGTTGGCACCGTACGGCGCGACATGATGGTGGTGGTTATCGACTGCAACAACAACAACCAGCCCGGCCCACCCATCGGCAGCGGCTTTGATAAATCGGGCGTGAAAATCGTCAACTCGCGCGATTCTACCTTCGTTACGGCCTATACCTGCAACTACACCGAAGTGCGCTTCCGCTTCAGCGACCCGAATCCCGGCGACATTCTGACGGTGAGCTACCCCGAGCTGGATCCCCAGTGCCGACGGTGACCAAGCCCACCTACCTGCCCTCCGACGTAGCTACGTTCCAGCTGCTGGGCAATGGTACCGCTTCACCCGCCGCAATTCTGCGGATTCAGCCCGATATAGCCTTCCTGGGCAAGACCTATCGGATTCCGGTTAAGATTGAGGACAATGGCTGCCCCTTCAAAGGCATTCAGTACCGAACCATTGTGCTCAAGATTGAGAAAGGCAACTTCGCGAAAGTCGTCGCGTCTACGGCCAACCCCGTGGTGTGCGCCGGCACTCCCGTAAGCCTAACGGCTACCCCCTTCCGCCCCGACTCTGTGGCTGGCAGCCCCGCCCGCTACGGCTACCGGTGGGAAGCCGCCCCGGGCCTGCCTACCGCCCAGCTCGACAACCAGAACATTACCGTAACGCCCACCGTGACCACGCGCTACCGCGTCCGGATTTTGGGTCTGGATTTCCGCGTTGGCACCTGCTCCGATACTGCTTCGGTGCTGGTTCGCGTGCAGCAGCCGGTGAAAGCCACGGCCGCTACCAATCAGCCGCTGGTATGCTCGGGCAGCTCCGCTTCTATTACAGCCAGCGCCGCCCGCCCCGGCAATGCCCAGGAAACCTTCACCTACCAGTGGACGGCCGCCAACGGGTTGAGCTCTGCCGATGCGACCAAGCCCGTTATTACGGTGAAGCCTACCGTGACGACGCGCTACAAGCTGCGCGTAATGAGCACAGCCACCAATGCTGTGTGCGGCTCCGATACTACTTCAGTACTGGTTCGGGTGGCTCAGCCCATCGAAACGGCCTTCAAAGTTGATTCCGCAGCCGTAGGTGGCCGAAGCATCAAGCAGCCCCCGTTGCTGTTTACCTTCACTAACCAGTCGAAGGTAGCTGCTCAGACCAATACGACGCCAAAGTACCAGTGGTCGTACCAGCGCATTGCCAACGCCAAAGGCCAGGCCATCAACGAAGCCGAGCAGCCATTCTCTACCTCCAGCACCGTAGCCACCCAGCAGTTTATGATTGCCGGTATCTACAAGATTCGTCTGCGCTCATCAATCGTCATTGGAGCCGTGAGCAGCACGCCCTGCCAGGAAACGCTGGCCGAGGTGAATGTGCGCGTACCCGACGCACAGGTACCCAACATCTTTACGCCTAATGGCGACGGTATCAACGATGCTTTTGTTATTTCCACGGAAGCCATTAACAGCAAAGTTCAGATCTTCAACCGCTGGGGCCGGCAAGTATTCAGCACGGATAGCTACCGCAACGACTGGACCGGCGACGCCCAGCCCGCCGGCGTGTATTACTACATGCTCACGGACGTGAAAGGCGAAACCAGTAAAGGCTGGGTAGAGCTGGTACGCTAGCCCGAACCCATTTTTATAAGACCTAAAAAAGGCGCTGCGAAACCCGCAGCGCCTTTTTTATGGGCAATTATCCTAAGCGGTGCCGCTCGTTTTTCACGGCATTCGACAAGGTCCAGGGTACTTCGTGGGCGAATGGATGCTGCCGGACCGGGCATTCGGGCATATGGCACAAGGAGCAAGCAGCAAAGGTGCATGGGTCGGCGTGGACAAACATTTCCACTTCCACGTCGAAGCGCTGCTTAATTAGACCTTCGATGCGGTTCAGCTCATTGTGAATTTCTTCCAGGCTGAAATAATAGGGCATCTGCATGTGGCAGTCGATGTGCAGATTAGCCCCGTAGCGCAGCACGCGCAGGTTGTGCACATCAATCCACGGGGGCAGGCGGTGCTGCTGCAGCTCGGCAATTACCTGCTCCACCGTTGCCACATCCGACTCATCCATCAAAGCCGACACCGAGCGGCGCACCATCCGGTAGCCGTTGACAACGATAAACACACCCAGCAGCAAAGCGGCTCCGGCATCGAACAGGGCATTGCCCGTGAAAATCACCAGTAGTAAGGCCACACACGAAACCAAGGTGCTCAGCGCATCGATGTACAGGTGCTGCCCATCACCAACCAGGGCCACGGAATTCATCTTTTTGCCGGAACTCACCAGCAGAAAACCCACAGCCAGGTTGACCAGTGCCGTGGCGGCCAGCAGATACATGCCCGCATCGGGCCGCTCCACGGCGTGGGGCTGCAGCACGGCCATTACCGCGCTATAGAAAATATAAACGCCGGCAAACAGAATGAGGGCACCCTCGAAGCCAACCGACAGGTATTCTACCTTACCGTGGCCGTACGGATGGTTTTCGTCCTTGGGCAGGTCGGAAAGATAGAGGCTGTAAAGGGCAAAACCGCTGGTAAAAACGTTGATAATTGATTCCAGCGCATCAGTCAGTACGGCCTGCGACGCCGTAAGGAAATACGCGTAGAACTTGATGGCAACCAGCCCTACGCTGACAACCAGCGACAGTAAGCCAAGCCGGTTCTTGGATTGGGTAAAAGTCATGGAAGGGGTGGGTTGAACAAAAATGGGCCTGCAAAAGTCCGGTAAAAAACCCACTTCCCTACGGTTTGCAACCTTTTTCGGCTAAATGAGTATTTAAATTGCCTTAAAAAAATGTTTAGGCTACCCTAAAAATATGTTCCTTTGTTGAGCTACCTGATACTCTATTCCTTATGCCTCCACTCGTACAAGCTTCCCCTACTCCGCCCTTGACTGAAAACAACTCCGGCTGGCGCCAGGAGCGCAAGCATAACTCCCTGAGCGAAGTATACGCCAGCATCCGCGTGCCGGCGGCCAATGCCTCGTTTTGGCGCAAGCTTGTGGCTTTTTGGGGACCCGGCCTCATGGTAGCCGTAGGTTACATGGACCCTGGCAACTGGGCCACCGACATTGCCGGCGGCTCCCGCTTCGGCTATACGCTGTTGTCGGTAATTCTGATTTCCAACTTGTTTGCCATGCTGCTCCAGCACCTGGCCGCCAAGCTGGGCATCGTGACGGGGCGCGACCTGGCCCAGGCCTGCCGTGACCATTACTCCAAGCCTGTGGCAATGGTGCTGTGGGTGTTCTGCGAAGTAGCCATTGCGGCCTGCGACCTGGCCGAAGTAATTGGCTCGGCCATTGCGTTGAACCTGCTGTTCGGCCTGCCGCTGCCCTGGGGCGTGGTGCTCACCATCCTGGACGTGCTGGTGGTGCTGTTTTTCCAGAACAAGGGCTTTCGGGTTATTGAAAGCATCGTAGCTGGGCTCATTGTGGTCATTTTCGGCTGTTTCCTCTACGAAATCCTGGTTTCCCACCCCGACTACCTAGGCATTGCCAAAGGGCTGGTGCCCCAGAAAGAAGTGGTGACCACGCCCGGCATGCTCTACATTGCCATCGGTATTTTGGGTGCCACCGTAATGCCCCACAACCTGTACCTGCACTCCAGCATCGTACAAACCCGCGCTATTGAGCAAACCGAGCCGGGCAAACGCATGGCCATCAAGTTTGCTACCATCGACTCGACGGTGGCGCTGTTTCTGGCGTTTTTCGTGAATGCCGCCATCCTGATAACGGCCGCGGCCACCTTCCACACCAATGGCCTGTTTCACGTGGCCGACATTACCGATGCCCACAAGCTGCTGGCCCCGGTGCTGGGCGCCGGTGCGGCCGGCACCGTGTTTGCCATAGCCCTGCTGGCCTCGGGCCAGAACTCCACTTTGACTGGCACCCTGGCGGGTCAGATTGTGATGGAAGGCTTTCTGGACTTAAAACTCAAGCCCTGGGTACGCCGCCTCATCACCCGCGCCATTGCGGTGGTGCCAGCCTTGGTGGTCACGCTGCTCTACGGCGAGAAAGGCACGGCCGACCTGCTGGTGCTGAGCCAAGTGATTCTGTCGCTGCAGCTGAGCTTTGCGGTGGTGCCGCTGGTGCTTTTCACGGGTAGCAAGGCCAAAATGGGCGTGTTCGTAAACCGGCCGGCGCTGCAACTGGTAGCCTGGGCGGTATCGGGCATCATCATCGTGCTCAACCTCTACCTGCTGTTTACCACCTTCTTTAAGTAAGCAAAAGGCGCAGGGCGGCTAGCTCTGCGCCTTTTTTGCGACCATACTTTTAGACTAGTCTAAATAAAAAGAAAGGCCCTTCCTAAACTCAACCATTAGACTATGAAAGCAATTCTCCTCTTCCTCTTTGCTTGCCTGAATACTGCTACTGTGTTGGCCCAGACCGGCATTCTAAAAGGAACAGTGCGGGCCGAGGGCAAAGTAGTGCCGTTTGCCAGCATTGGTCTGAAGGGTACTACCCTGGGCACGACGGCCGACGAAAACGGAAGCTTTACGCTGGGCAAAGTACCGGTGGGACCACAACGGGTAGTCGTAAGTGCCGTAGGATTTCTGCTGACGGAGCGGGCCATAACGATGAGCAGCGGGCAAACGGTGACGGTAAACGTAGCACTTAGCGGCAACGCTAACGAGTTGGGCGACGTGGTGGTGAGCGGGACACTGAGCGAAGTGGTGAAAAGCCAGTCGCCGGTGGCCGTCGAGATTTATACCCCGCGCTACTTCCAGAAAAACCCCAGCGCCTGCCTGTTCGAGAACCTGACGATGGTAAACGGGGTGCGGCCCCAACTCAACTGCAACATCTGCAACACCGGCGACATCCACATCAACGGGTTGGAGGGGCCCTACACCATGGTACTCATCGACGGCATGCCCATTGTCAGCTCCTTGTCTACGGTGTACGGGCTTAGCGGCATTCCCAACAGCATGGTCGACCGGATTGAGGTGGTGAAAGGGCCGGCGTCCACGCTCTACGGCTCGGAGGCAGTAGGCGGCCTTATCAACGTCATTACCAAAAACCCGGCAAAAGCACCCCGCTTTTCGGCCGATGCCTTCGGGACTTCCCACGGCGAAATGAACCTGGATTTGGGCACGGCGGCCAAAGTTGGGCCGGCCACTACCTTGCTCAGTGCCAACCTGTTTGGCTACAACCAGCGCCGGGACGTGAACGAGGACGGCTTCACCGACTTGCCGACCCAGCACCGGGCCTCGGTGTTCAATAAATGGTCGTTGAAACGGCCCCAGGATCGGGCGGCCAACCTGGCGGCGCGCTATTATTACGAGGACCGGTTTGGCGGGCAGCTCGGCTGGACGCCCGAGTTTCGGGGCGGCGACAGTATCTACGGGGAAAGCGTGTACACGGGCCGCTACGAGGTACTGGGCCAATACCAATTGCCGGTGGCGGGTCAGAAATTTATGCTCAGCGGTTCTTACAACCAGCACCGGCAAAACTCGGCCTACGGCACCACGCTCTACCGGGCCACCCAGCGCGTGGGCTTCGGGCAGCTTACCTGGGCCCGCGACCTGAACATCCGGCACAGCCTGCTACTGGGCGCCACTTACCGCTACACCTGGTACGACGACAATACGCCCGCCACGGCGCGCCCCGACGGCGACCAGACCGTGACTCAGCCCGACAAAACCAGCTTGCCCGGCATTTTTGCCCAGGACGAGTGGAAAGTAACCGAAAACGCGACGCTGCTGGCCGGCTTGCGCTACGACTACAACTCGGTGCACGGCAGCATTCTTTCGCCCCGGCTCAACTACAAGTGGAGCAAGCCCGACAACAGCCAGGTTGTGCGCGTGGGCGTAGGCAACGGCTACCGCGTGGTAAACCTGTTTACGGAAGACCACGCCGCCCTGACCGGGGCCCGGCAGGTGGTGGTGCCCGAAGCGCTGCGCCCTGAGCGGAGCTGGAATGCCAACGTAAACTACCAGCGCTTCTTTACTACCGCCGCCGGCCAGCTGACCGTGGACGCCAGCGCCTTTTATACCTACTTCACCAACAAAATCAGTCCCGACTACACCACCAACGTCAACCAGATAGTGTACCGCAACCTGGACGGCTACGCCGTGTCGCGGGGGGTGACGCTGAACACGGACTTCACGTTTTCGCGGCCCCTGAAGGTAATTGCGGGCATTACGCTGATGGATGTGTTTCGGCAGGAGCGGCCCGAAGGCGGCGGCCCGCTGCAGCGCGTGACGCAGCTGCACGCCCCGGTTTTCTCGGGCACCTACGCCGTGAGCTACACCCTGGCCCGCCTGGGCGTGGTGGTCGACTACACCGGGCAGGTGAACGGCCCCATGCAGCTGCCGGTGCAGCCCAACGACTACCGTCCGGCCCGCTCCCCATGGTATTCGCTGCAGAACGTGCAGCTTACCAAGCGTCTGGGGAGCACCTGGAAATCTACGGGGGGCTGAAAAACCTGCTCGACTTCTTGCCCCGGCACGTGCTGATCCGCGCCTTCGACCCCTTCGACAAATACGTGGGCCAGGACAATCCTAACGGCTATTCCTTTGACACTGAGTACAACTATGCCCCAGTGCAGGGCCGCCGCACTTTCCTAGGCCTGCGCTACACCCTCTAAGTACTATCGGTAGAGAAGCGGAATTGTTGCTGATCCGCATCAGAAGCTGATGTTCTGCGTATGCGGGCTGAATAGTACAATTTTTTTCTCCGCGCTATGAAGTTCTGCTCTCTACTCCTGACCACACTAGTACTTCCCTTTTGGGCGGCCGCCCAAAACCAGGATTCCATTACGGCCAAAGCCGGCTACAACCTGTTCCGGCCTACGCCCCGCAATATGATGCGGGAACTGCGCCCCGACCGGCCCGGCTATTCCGAAAGCCCGTTTACCGTCGACCCTGGCCACTTCCAGATTGAGAGTGACTTGCTGCGGCTGGTAAATAAGCAGGAAGACCACCACCACGAGCGGAATTTTTACCTGAACCACGCCCTGCTTAAGCTCGGCGTCACGACCCGCACCGACGTGCAGGCCGAGCTGGATTCGTACTCGATTGAGAAAGAGTGGGACGATGACCAGCCCCAGGAGCGGCACCAGGGCTTCGGCGACCTGACGCTGCGGGTAAAGCATACCTTTCTGGGCGAAGACGGCAAACCCGACGCGCTGGCCCTTATTGGGTTCGTGCGGCTGCCAGTGGGTGAGGCCGTCGGCACCAGCGTCACGGAATATGGCCTGATTGTGCCCTACAGCCACGATTTTAGCAAACAGTTCAACCTCCAGTTCCAGCTCCGCAGCGACCTGGACTACGACCGGGATGAGCAGCAGCGCTACGTGATGCTGGCCCCGAGCACTGCCGTCGACGTCGAGTTTTCGAAATTTCTTTCGGCCTTTGCCGAGGTAGTTGGGATATGGAATACGCGCCAAAATGAATGGCAAGCCAACCTCAACGTGGGCCCGCAGCTGCACCTGAGCGACAACCTGATAGTAGACTTCGGCACGCACTTAGCGCTAACCAAGGCTACCGACCACGAATATTTTCTGGGCGTCAGCTTCCGGCGGTAGTAAAGTGCCAAACGCAAAAAGCCCACGCTGCAATCAGCGTGGGCTTTTTTTATGAGCTAAAGCTAACCAGTTAGCCGTTGTCCGTCATTAGGGAGCGGGTCTGGGCTTTCCAGTCGGTGATAAGCCAGACGATGATGGAGAAGATGCCAAGGCCCAGAAACAGGTTTCGCTCGGCGCTGTTGGCCTCGAAGTGGAACAGAAATGGCACAGCGGCCAGGGCTACACCGGTGAGCAGATCAAGCCAGCCGTGCACGGGAAATGGAATCAGGCGCAACAGGCCCAGACGAAAATCGGTGAGCAGGGTGACGAGCAGATAGCCGCCGGCCAGCACAAAGCAGGCCGTGTCGATGGGCGCTTCCAGGTCGAACATAACCGGTGCCAGCGCCACGAAGGTGATAAAGGCTACGTCAATGATGCCGTGGGCGGAAGGTGAAAGGATTTTCATAGCTAGGTTAGGTGAGGTTGGGTGAAAGAGCAACTTGATTTTTCTACGCCCTCGGGCTTAGAAGGATATTGTTGACCTAGAGGCTGATACTCCATAAAAAAGCATAAAAAAGCCCGACTACACGGTTGTAGTCGGGCTTTTCCAGCCTAAAAAGCTAAACTTAGTGGTTAGGCATCATCGTGCCGTGACCATGGGTTTGGGTATGGGTATCAGCATGCCAGTCGGTCAGCATCCAGGTACCCAGGAAGAGCACGCCCATGCCCATGAAGAAGTTACGGGCAGTTTCGTTGTCATCGGCGAAACCAAACAGGAAAGGCGAGGCCAGCAGGGCAATACCGCTAACCAGTTCCAGCCAGCCGTGCATCGGGAACGAAATCAGGTGGGCAACGCCCATCTGGAAGTCGGTCAGCAGGGTAACAACTAAGTAGCCGGCAGCCAGCACGTAGCACACGGTAGCGTAGGTGCCGTCAAAATCGAAGAGCGTAGGCGCCAGGGCGAACAGCAGAATCGTTCCGTAGTCGAGCATGCCGTGCACGCGGGGTGATATAACTTTCATGGGTCAGAGTTTTAAGGGTTGGTAGTGTGATACTATCTGGGCTTTTGTACGCCCTTAAAACGCAAAGGATATTGTCGAGCTAATAAAAAATGTAATTTATAGATGAGCTATAGACTAATACCGTTCTGTTTTGGGCTACCTACACTAAGCCGGGCAGTCGGGCAAACTCACTACCCAGAATGGCCTGGTCGTCGGCGCCGAGCCAGTCGCGCAGCACGGTGGCGTATACGCTGCGGAAGTCGAGCTGGTACTTCAGGTCGCCCTGGTCGAGGTTGAGCAGATCCGGGGCGGCGTTGAGAATGCCTTGCCGGCGCAGCCCTCCGCCCAGCAGCAGCACGTTGTTGGCCGTGCCGTGGTCGGTGCCGTTGCTGGCGTTCTGGGTCACGCGGCGGCCAAACTCGGAAAACACCAGAATCAGCGTGTCATTGAGCTGCCCACTTTTCTGCAGATCCTCCACGAAAGCCCCCAGCCCGCCCGACAAGTCGCCGAGCAGTTTGCCCTGCTGCTCCTGCTGCCGCACGTGGGTGTCGAAGCCAGTCAGAGACACGTAGAACACCCGCGACTCGATGCCGGAATTAATCAGCTCGGCCGTCGTTTTAAGGTTCTTGCCAAACTCGGTATTGGGGTAGGCAATGGCCGATTTGTAGACCTTGGACGTCTGATAGAGGTAGTCGGCGGAGGAAGCCGTTTCGGCCAGGGTCTTGTAGAGGTAGTCCAGCTCCGAACTGCTGCCGCCGGCTTGCTGCCCGCTTACCTGCTGGATAAACCAGTTCTGGGTGACTTGGTGAAACTTTTCCGGGCTCTTCAGGGCCAGGCCTTTGCGCAGTTCGCCCTTCATGGCCAGGCTCAAGGTGTCGTCCACTTCCAGGCCGTTGTAGGGCACCTGGCAGGCCGAGCAGCTGGAGTCGAGGTAGCGGCCCAGCCAGCCGCTGGTCACGTACTGGTCAGAAGCCGAGCCGCTCTGCCAGATATCCATGGAGCGAAAGTGGGACCGGTCGGGGTTGGGGTAGCCCACGCTGTTGAGCACACCCACCAGACCCTGGTCGTAAAGGCTCTTGAGCGGGGTCATGTGGGGGTTGAAGGCTAGGTCCTGGTCTAGAGTCAGCAGGCCGCTTTGCTCTTTGATGCCCAGCGTGGGCCGGGCTTTGTAGTACAGGTCGTTGCGGAAGGGCACCACCATGTTCAGGCCGTCGTTGCCGCCGCCGAGCTGTACCACCACCAGACGCTTGCCGTTGGAATTGCGCAGCTGCTGCACGCCTTGCTGGTCCAGGGCGTGCAGAAATTTGGGTACAAACAGCAAGGAGCTGGCCAGCACCGAAGTTTTCAGAAAGTTGCGGCGGGAAGTAGGCATAATGGGTTTGGTTTAACCGAGCAGACAGAGGCGAAGCCGAAGCATCTCGCGTGCCGTCGTTGAATTACTAATCAAACGTCAGCACGCAAGGTGCTTCGCTGCGCTCTGCATGACCTTCTGGTTTGTTTACATCAACTGGTATTCCGGCAGGCTGAGCAGGCTGGTGACCATGGTGCGCAGGTGGCCCTCGGCGGGAGCTTTCTGGGCCACTTGCTGCACGAGCTGCAGGTTTTCGGGCCGGATGGGCGCCTGCAGCAGGAATTGGCTGAGCGCGGCAGGTTGCTGGGCTTCGGGGGTTTTAGCCAGCAACAGCCCCAGCGGTGCTAGTTTAGCCTTGGCTTTCACGGGCTGGCGAAAGGTGCGGTCGGCCTTGGTTTGCTGCGGGTCGATGTCGTTTTCGTCTTCCTTGAGGGCAATGCTGATTTCCGCGTTTTTGAGCAGCACCTGCGGCAGCTGCAGCCGAAATAGCAGCGTGGACGAGTCAATCCAACTGCGGCCGCCGGCCCAGCCGGCCACATTTGGCGGCTCAAATAGCGTCTGTCCCAACGCCTTCTGAAAGACAATCAGCGGCTTCTTATCTTCCAGCTCCACGCCCAGGGTGCGCTTGATGCCGGCCAGCAACTCAATGGGGGACTTGATGCGGGTCCCTACGTTGGCCGCATCGTAAAACCAGTCGGCGGTGAAGAGCCGCTCCATCAGGTCCGTAAGGTCGTAGTTGCTCTGGAAAAAGGCCTTGGCCAGGGGCTGAATATGGGCTGGATTTGGATGGGCTGGATTTGGCGTGTCGTTCACGAAAAACCGGTACAGCTTGGTCGTGATAAACTCGGCC
The DNA here is from genome assembly GCF_022919215.1 of Hymenobacter cellulosilyticus. Lineage (NCBI taxonomy): Bacteria > Pseudomonadati > Bacteroidota > Cytophagia > Cytophagales > Hymenobacteraceae > Hymenobacter > Hymenobacter cellulosilyticus. The sequence continues at coordinate 184,065 of NZ_CP095046.1, forward strand.
GTCTGGGGCTGCTCCAGAATGATGGTGAGAATGTCTTCGCCGCCGAAGTTGCCGGTGCGACCCAGAAAGGTTTTCGGGCCGACATCGTGCTGCTTTTCCCGGAACACAAACTGGCCCTGGGCATCGTAGCTCCAGCCAGTGAAGGCCCGGGCGGCTTCCTTCACGTCCTGCTCGGTGTAGTGCCCGCGCCCGATGGTAAAGAGCTCCATGACTTCGCGGGCAAAGTTCTCGTTGGGCCGCTGCTTGCGGTTTTGCTGGTTGTTTAAGAACTGTAGCATGGCCGGCTCCTTGCTCACGGCCAGCAGCAGGTCGCTGAACTTGCCCAGCGCCAGCCGCCGAATGGTGTTATTGAGCTGCAAAGCGGCATCGGGACGGCGCACCCGGCAGGCAAAGTGGCCGTGCCAGAAGAAGGTCATTTTCTCGCGCAGCTGGGCCGGCGATGACGCCATACGGGCCAGCCAGCCGGTGTTCATCTCGTAGAAGGCGTCCCGAATCTGGCGGTTCTGCTGCCGGCGCTGCTCAGGCGTCAGCTCGTTCTTCTTCAGGGCCGGAGCCTGCGGGTCCTGGCGCAAGTCGGGGGTGGGTGTGGGCGTCATGGCCTGCATTTCGGCGGCCTGAATTCCGGGGCTGGCCAGGGGCTGGTACGGCTGAGCGTCGCGCAGCAACTGCCGCAGCGCCTTGCGCGGACTCAGGTTCGCGGCTACGTCTTCCGGCCGCGGCCCAAAGCCCGCACGCCAGTACAAATGCTGCAGTTGCTGTTGGTTGGTCATGCCCTTTGGACGCTGGTTATAGCTCAAGGTTTAATGCTGCCGGGTGTAACCAGCTTTCAGCCAGTATTTCCCTACAGCTGCTCCCTCGTATTTCCACCTACCTTGGCTAACCGGCGGGCTGCCTAAAAACGCGCGCCGACGACCACCGTTTTCTTGTAGTCTTTTTTCTGGCCGCTGGGCTGCAGCAGCTCAATGTGAAGAATATAGTGGCCGATGGGCACCTTGCGGCCCTGGTCGTTGAGGCCGTCCCACTGGAAAAAGCCCGAAGTAGCCATAGTTTCGTTGCGCACCAGCCGCCGCGCCAGGCGGCCCTGGGCGTCATACACGGTGATGCTGGCCGCGTAGCCCGCCTGGTCAACGGTATAGTTGAGGGTGGTAAAATCCTGCTGCCCGTCGGCGTCAGGCGTGAAAACTTCGGGCTCCAGGGTGAAGAGCTTATCCCCGCCGGGGTCGTCCTGGTACTGGGAATTGCGGCGACCGGGCGAGGCGTAGCCAACGGTGCTGGCGGCTGAGTGGAAATTCTTGGCCGTGCTGGGCCCGTCGGTCCGAATCCGCTCCAACGACACGCCATCCTTGGTATCGAGCAGGGCCAGGTGCTGGGACTCGTCGTAATCGTAGCGGTCCAGCAGGCGCTTTTGCGAGTCGAATACCAACACGGTGCCGGCATCATCGGCAAAGGTGGGCAGCGCGGGCAGCAGCAGAAAGGCATTGGGGTCGTTGGTCGGATACTGGCTTTGTACCACGTCGGGCTTGGTCGTTAGCACCACCAATTGGCCCGGGGCCAGCACGTAAGGGCCAGTACTGATGGGCTCGGCAGCTACACCGCCGGTAGCAATGTTGCCCAACTCCCAGCCCTGCAGGTTCAAGTACTTAGTAGAGCGGTTGATGAGCTCCACAAAGTCGACCCCGCCGGTGCGCGGGTTAAACAGGATTTCGTTGATTACCACGTCGTTTTCGGCGGGAGTCGAAGGCAGGCCAAACGTAGCCGTGGCCGCTGCGCCGGTAGCGTTGCCCACGCAGTCGGTGGCGCGCTGCACCGTTACGGTAATGGGCTGACTGGCGGCCAGGGCCGAGCCCAGCGTAAGGTCGACGGCCCGAAAATCCGGGGAAGCGGGAGCAGCTTTGGTAACGGCCTGGTTGGTGCTCAGGGAGTATAGCGCGGGGTTGGCCGCCGCCACGCTGTCCAGCTTTTCGCCGAAATACAGCCGCACTATCGTGGGCGAAACCGCCACGGCCCGCAGTAGCCCGGGCGGGGTCCGGTCGGCGTTGGTGGCCCGCACCGCATTGACCCGGCCGGGCGTGCCGCCGCTGGCATCGGTGCTGGCCGTCCAGTTGTCGATACCAGCGCAGAAGTTGCCGGTGTCTACCATTTCCAGGGCCCAGCCGCCGTCTTTCTTGGCCGCGTCCTTGTACCAGGTGCTCGAATACGAGACTTCAAACAAAGTACGTCCGTCGCGGGCCCGCAGCACGAGCTGGTCCCCGTCGTTAGACAAGCTCGGGAAGTTGCTCAGCCCAATTACGGTGCCGTAGCGGGCAAATAGAGCCGCACGGGTACTGCTGCACACCACCGCGTACTGGCCCGGCTGCAGGCGGGTGGTGTCCGGAAACACCGTTGCCGAACTGCTGCCCGGCTTGAGCAGCCGCAGTCCGCCCAGGTCCAGAATCCGGGTTGTGGGATTGTGGATTTCCAGATACTCGGCAGCCGGTAGGCCCACGGTGGGCGTTTCATCAGCCAGGATTTCGGTGATAATAACCTGCCCTACCGTCGGCATCACCGGTAAGCCAAACGTGACGGAAGCCGCCGCGCCGGTGGCATTACCCACGCAGTCGACGGAGCGCTGCACGGTGGCCGTGTACAGCTGGGCCGCAGCCAGCGGGGTAGCCAGCGTCAGTTCCACAGCCCGGAAGTCAAACGGCACGGGCGTTACCCGGGTAATAGTGAGGCCGGGCGACACGCTGTACAAGGCAGGGTTGACGGCCTGTACACTGTCCAGCTTTTCATCAAACTCCAGCCGCACCAGCGTAGGGCTCAGCACGGTGGCCCGGCGCAGCAGCGGGGCTGTCCGGTCGGCGTTATTGGCCCGCACGGAGTTGGCCCGGCCGGGGGTGCCGCCGCTGACATCGGTGCTGGCCGTCCAGTTGGTAGCACCGCCGCAGGGGTTGGCCGTATCAATCATTTCCAGGGCCCAGCCTCCCTCCTTCTTCACCGCGTCGCGGTACCAGGAATCGGCGTAGCGCACCTGGAAAATGGTGCGTCCGTCGCGGGCCCGTAGCAGCAGCTCGTCGCCAGCATTGGTTAAGGAAGGAAAATTGCTCAGGCCAAACACTTTGCCGAAGGGGGTAAACTGGGCCGTGCGGGTACTGCCGCACACCACGGCATATTCCCCGGGCAGCAGTTGAGCCCCGGTCGGGAAGACAGCCGGCGTGGCCGTGCTGCTGGTACGCAGCAGCCGCACCCCACTCAAATCCAGGGTCTGGGTAGCCGAGGGTTATGAATTTCCACAAACTCCGACGCGGGCAAACCGACTACCGGCGTTTCATCAGCCAAAATTTCGGTGATGAGCAGCTGGTAATAGCCTGGGGCTGCAGCCGGCGGGGTGTAGCTCACCGTGGCCGTCAGGGGGCCAGCCGCCACGTTGCCATATAAGTCGGCCACATTGCGTACGGTCAGGGTGCTGGTACCGGCAGGCAGGTCGCTGGCAAAAGTGAGGTGAACCAGGGCCGGGTCGGTGGCGTCGCGCTGGGCGCTGGCAACGGCCGGGGCTCCGGTGCCCGCCAGCGAATAGCTGGCCGGGGCTTGCGGAGCGGCTACTGGCTCATTAAACGTCACATCCACCTGCCGGGCGTTGACGAGCGTGGCGCTCTGCAGCGTAGGGGCCGTAGCATCAGTGATGCGGAAGTCGTCGAAAAAAAAGCTGCGGCTATTGGTGGCCGAATACGTCAGCGCAACGCCGAAATAGTTGCTGCGCTGGTGCGTGGCGTCGGTTACGGTGCCTTCGGTAGTGAAATTCTGGTTGCCGCTCAGGTCCCGCTCCAGGGTCCAGACGTTCTGCAAGGAGCGGGTCACGCGCACCCGCACCGTGTTGCTGGTACTCGAACTCAGGGTACCATCGGCTCCATCAATGATAAGGGCGGCGGTAGTAGCCGCATTCTTACGGTAGAGGGAAGTTTCATCGGCCGTGTTGCCCAGGCGCACAAAGTAGCCCTTGTTGGCCGTGGCCCGCAGGTCGCTCAAGTCCGACATCAGCCAGACCTCGGCCTGATTAGCCGATGAGGTACCCAGGTTCAGCTTGGCATAAAACTCCCAGGTGGTGCCCGTGGCCGCCTGACTGGCCGTTACCAGCTGCGGACTGGCTGCCACGGCCGGGCCGTTGCTTTGCAGCTGCTGGCTGGCATTAACCACAAAATCGGTGGTGTTGCCCGTCCAGGTCGGGTTTTGGGTGAAGTCGCCGTCGGCAAACGACTCGGTGAGCTGAGCCCAGGCAGCGGGGCGGCCGAGGCTTAGCAAAAGCAGCAGCAAACCCAAGAATCGTCTTCCTCTTTGTAGATTTCCTATAGCACTATTTGGGGTAGAAGTTTTCTGCATAGTAGGTTTGTAAAATAGCTGGTACCCGTAGCGTAATGATTTGCGCACGAACTGCCTAAGTAACTTGCTTTTCCCGACATTTACCACGCGCGCAGCCCAGCTGGCTGACGCTTTTTTTCTCTAATTGCCATGAAAGTAGCCGTAGTAGGTGCCACCGGCCTGGTCGGGGGCGAAATGTTGAAAGTACTGGCCGAGCGGAATTTCCCGGTCACCGAGTTGTTGCCCGTGGCCTCGGAGAAATCCGTGGGCTTGCCCATTGAGTTTCAGGGCAAAACCTACCACGTCATCAGTATGGACGACGCCATTGCGGCCCGCCCCGATGTGGCCATCTTCTCGGCCGGCGGCAGCACCTCTAAGGAGCAGGCCCCGCGCTTTGCCGAAGTAGGCACCGTGGTCATCGACAACTCCTCGGCCTGGCGCATGGACCCCACCAAAAAGCTGGTCGTGCCCGAAATCAACGCCAAAGAGCTGACCGCGGAAGACAAGATTATTGCCAACCCCAACTGCTCCACCATTCAGATGGTGCTGTCCTTGCATAAGCTCCACGAGGCGTTCAAAATCAAGCGCATCGTGGTGAGTACCTACCAGAGCGTGACGGGCACGGGCAAGAAAGCCGTGGACCAGCTCATGGAAGAGCGCGCCGGCCAGAATGCTTCTAACCCCGCCTACCCCCACCGCATCGACCTGAACGTGCTGCCTCACATCGACGTGTTCGAGGACAACGGCTACACCAAGGAGGAGATGAAGATGGTAAAGGAAACCAAGAAAATCCTCGGCGACGACTCCATTCAGGTAACGGCCACCGCCGTGCGCATCCCCGTCATGGGCGGGCACTCGGAGTCGGTAAACGTGGAGTTCGAGCGGGAATTCGAGCTGGAGGAAGTTTATAGCCTGCTGCGCGCCACCGAAGGCGTGGAAGTAGTAGACGACGTGGCCCAGAACAGCTACCCCATGCCCAAGGATGCCCACGGCAAGGACAGCGTGCTGGTAGGCCGCCTGCGCCGCGACGAAAGCCAGCCCCGCACCCTGAACATGTGGGTAGTAGCCGACAACCTGCGCAAGGGCGCCGCTACCAACGCCGTGCAGATTGCCGAGCACATGATAAAGCTGGGTTTGCTCAAAGCCTAAACCACCTGGTTAGTGAAGAATAGTTTTCGTGGAATTAGTTTGTTGGGCCTGCTGGCACTTTGCCTGGCGGGCCCAACTGCTGTTCGGGCCCAGAGTAAGCCCAAAGCGGACAGCACCGTGTATACCTATGTAGAGAAGATGCCCCAGTTCGGCAAAGAGCCGGCGGATCTGCTTACATACATCGGGAAGAACATTAAATACCCGGCCGCCGCCATTATGGATCGGGCCCAGGGAACGGTCTTCGTCGGCTTCACGGTCGGCCTAACCGGGCAGGTAGAAGACGTGCATATAGTGAAAACGGCGCATCCGTCGCTGGATGCCGCCGCGCTGCAAATGGTGAGGTCCATGCCAGCATGGGAGCCGGGTATTCAGGGTGGCAAGCCGGCCCGGGTGGCCTACACGGTTCCGGTTACGTTTCGCTTTGGCCAGGGTACCAAAGACACCCAGCTGCCGCCCCCAACCAATGCGGAATTTGCCGGCTCGGCGGAAGAATTGCATACCCTCCTTAATGCGCCGCCTTACCCGGAAGCAGCTCGCAAAGCGGGAGCCTCGGGTAAAGCCGTAGTGGTGTTTGAAGTCAGCAAAACCGGCCAGATTCTGAACCCGCACGCTCTTACGCCACTCTCGGAAACGGAGCAAAGCTTTATGCACCAGAAAAGCCAGGTACCGCCGCTACACCCCGCCCTGCTGGCAGCGGCGGAGGCGCAGATTGGCTGTATGCGGGCCTGGAAACCCGCCACAACCTCCGGCAGCTCTGTGGCCTCATTCGTTATGCTGCCCGTTACTTACCGCCTAGCAGCTACCCCGGCCCCCGACACCGTATATGCCGTGACCGACCAGCTTCCCGAATTTCCGGGCGGCATCGAGGCCATGACGGGCCAGTTGGCCCGGTCCATCCAGTATCCAAAGGAAGCGCGCCAAGAGCAGGCCGAGGGCGAGGTGCTGCTGTACTTCGTGGTCAACAAGCTGGGCAAGGTTGAGCAGGCCGAAGTACTCCGCTCGGTTCACCCCGCCATCGACGCGGAAGCACTGCGCGTTATTAAAACTCTGCCGGCCTTCGCGCCAGCCATGCACCACGGCCACCCGGCCAAGGTTGCTTTTCTGCTACCTCTACCGTTTGTGCTGCCTTCCGCATCGGTCATTAATCAACCTACGCGTTTCGCGCCGGCCCTGAGCAAGAAGTTCGTGTATCCCACAGAGGCCTTGCGGCTGGGTATTCAGGGCAAAGTATTCCTGGATTTCTCCTTCGACAGCACGGGCTACGTCCACAACGTCAGAGTAACCAACGGGCTGCATCCGCTGCTCGATGCCGAAGCCGTAGCGGCTTTGGAGCACATGGCGCCGGTAAGTCGGGCACGGGCGCTGCAGCTCAATGGTCAGTCCTTTTCTGTTCCTATTTCCTTTAAACTGCCGGCTAATGCTGATCGGCTGCTGGTCGAGCGCTATGCCAACGAAGGACTGCAGCCAGCGGCGGCCTTCAAACCAGCGGAATACCCCGGTGGCCCGGCCGCCCTGCAGGCTTTTCTGGCCGCCGCTTCCTACCCGGCAATGGCCCGCGCCCAGCAGGTCAGCGGACGAATATTCATGACGCTCACCATTGATGAAGCCGGCTGGGTGAAGAAGATTGAGCCGTTTCACTCCTCGCTTGCGGCTGCTACCACTACGGCAGCCAAGGCCCGTACTGACGCGCTGAATATGCTTTATGAAGCTGCCAGGCAGTATCTTATGGAAATGCCACAGTGGAAACCGGCCCTTTGGAATGGAAAGGCCTTCGCCTCTACCATCACGGTACCCCTGACTTACTCTATGTTGCCGCCCAGCACCCCGGAGCCGGTGGTATATACCTACGCCGATGAAATGCCCGTGCCAGCGGCTCCGAGTGTGGCAGCGGCTTCCTCCCACCGACTTATGTACCCAGAGGCAGCGCTAAGAGCCCGGGCAGAAGGGATAGTGTGGGTTTATTTCGTGGTAGATGAGCAGGGCCAGGTAGTGCAGCCCGCTATTATCAGTTCGCCCCACCCCAGCCTCGAGGCCGAAGCGCTGAAGCTTATCGGGGGCCTGCGCAAGTACACGCCGGGGCGGCACGGCGGCAAGCCGGTGAAAGTAGCGGTGGTAACCCCGGTACCGTTTACCATTAGGTAGCGGCGGCTACTTCCCAAACACAGCCCCGGCGAAATCCAGTACGGCGCGGCGGGTTTCCCGGGGCTTTTCGTAGTAGGCCAGGTGGCCTACGTCGGCCAGAAACAGGGCGTAGCTCACCGGGGCCAGGGGCGCCAGGGCCACCGACTGCTCCAGGGGCACGGCCACGTCTTCTTTGCCGGCAATGAGCAGCACCGGAAACTTGGCCTCGCGCAGCACCTTGGTTCGGTCGGGGCGGGCGGCCATGGCCCGCATGCCGCCCACGATGGTTTCGGCGGGCGTGGCCTTGCCGATTTCCTCCAGGAACTCCCGCTGGGTGCTCATGGCTTCGCGGTGTACCGGGGCAAACAAAGGCCGGATAAAGGACTCCATGAACTTCTCCACCCCGTGCCGCTCCACAAAGGCCACGTTCTTTTCGCGGTTGGCCTTTTTTTCCTCCGAGTCGGCGTAGGCCGAGGAGTTGAGCAAACACAGACCGGCCACCCGCTCGGGCCACCGCTCGGCGAAGGCCAGGGCCGCGTAGCCACCCATGCTGTGGCCCACCAGCAGGGCCTTTTCTACGCCGGCCGCGTGCAGCTTATCGGCTACGTAGCGGGCCTGGGCTTCCATCGAGTAGTCGCGCACGTCGTGGATGTTGGTGCCGTGCCCGAGCAGGTTGAGGCTGATGACACGGTACTCGGCGGGAAAGTCGCGGATGAAGTCGGTCCAGATTTCGCGGCTTTCGGCAAAGCCGTGCAGGAATACGAGAGTTGGTTGGGTAGAAGGCATAAGGTAAAATGCGGCAGTCCGGGGCCGGCCGGCGGTTGAATGGCCACAATTACGCACTTTTACCTCGTCCGTTGCTATTCCAGACCCTGTCATGCCCCTCTTCCAACGCCACAATACTCACTACGTCGTTGCCGTACTGGCGGGGTTATTTTTCGCCCTGCTGGGCCGCTTCACCTTTGCCAGTGAACTGCTTGACCGGGGCGGCGGACTGCTTATGCTGGGTTTTCTGGTGTTGGTACCGGTGGGGCTGGGAGTCATTACCGAGCATTTCTCTCCGGTTCAGGCAAATGATTCGTGGAGCTTCATTTTTCGGTCGTGGAGTGCGGTAATGCTGTTTATGGTTGCCGCGTTTATCTTTCACCTCGAAGGCGCTATCTGCCTGATTATCATTGCACCCCTATTTGTTGCTCTTTCCGCAGTGGGGGTGCATTGTACCGGATCCTGACAAGAGGACGCAAGCACGATGATAACCGCAACACCTTCGTAATGGCCGGCTTTGCCCTGCTGCCCTTCGTGGCCGCGCCCCTGGAAAGCCAGCTTGCCACCCCGACGACTTCCGCCGGGTCGAAAACACGATTATAATTAACGCCCCAGCGGAGGCGGTGTGGCACAACATCATCAGGGTGCCCGCTATTTCGGCCCAGGATCTGGGCCCGAGTCTGGTCGATAAAATCGGCTTCCCGCGGCCGGTAGAGGCAACACTCTCCTTCGAGGGCGTGGGCGGGGTGCGGCACGCTACCTTCGAGCGGGGCGTCGAGTTTATTGAAACCGTGGACGTGTGGGAGCCGCTGCGGCGTATTTCCTTTAGCATTGTGCCCAACACGGCTACCATTCCGCCCACCACCTTCGATGAGCACGTCACCGTCGGGGCCGATTCTTTGACGTGCTGCGCGGCACCTACGAGCTGGAGCCAGCTGGCCCCGGCCGTACCCGCCTGATCCTCCACAGCCAGCAGCGCCTCAGCACCCGCCTCAACCCCTACGCCGGCCTGTGGACCGACTACGTGATGAGCGAAATCCAGGAGCGCATTCTGCGGGTGGTGGCCAAACGCAGCGAAGCCGAAGCAGCCAGGCTACTTCGGCTTCGGTAATGGCAGCGCAGCGCTAAACCAGCGGGGCAGATCCGCCGGCTCAGGCTCCGTACTTAGGCGGCTACTTCAGCCTTCTCCTTTACGAACTGCACGTTGGCGAACAGCTTCACGTCGTCGCCGAGCACGATAGAGCCGGCTTCGGTTACGGCGTGGAAGGTCAGGCCAAACTCCTTGCGGTTGATTTTGCCGCTCACTTCAAAGCCGGCCTTCTCGTTGCCGTAGAAGTCGGTGGCGGTGCCGCCATACTCCACGTCCAGGGTCACGGGCTTGGTTACGTCCTTCACGGTCAGGTTGCCGGCCAGCTTGTAGGTATCGTCGCCGGTCTTGGTCAGGCCCGTCGATACGAAGGTGATGTTGGGGTAGGTCGGCACGTCGAAGAAGTCGTTGTTGCGCAGGTGTTCGTCGCGCTGCTCCTGGTTGGTGTCGATGCTGTGCACGTCCAGCGTGAAGGTTACCTGGGCATTCTCGAAGCTGTCGTCTTCGGTAATGGCTTCGCCCGAAAACTTCTTGAACGAACCCGTTACGGTCGAAATAACAAGGTGCTTGATTTTGAACTGAACCTCGGAGTGCGTGGGTCAATTGCCCATTTGGTAGTGGCCATGATGCGGTGAAATTAGGGTTGTTATTTCGTGGTTGATGCTGGCTCAGCGGCGGCACCCAAAGCTGCCGCGGCTGATTGATGATGCAAATATACAAATAGTGTACATACATCAATGTACCTACATCAATTATTTTTGTTTAGTTCACTTCCTTGCACTCTGGAAAAGCAAAAAGCCCCGCCGGACGAATCCAGCGGGGCTTTTTCATGATTGGTAGTGCTTAAACAACTTTTTCCACCGCGGCTTTGGCGGCGACTTTTCCGGCCATTTCGCGCACGGCGGCGGCAATACCGGCGGCGTCGAAGCCGCACTCCTTGTAGAGTTCATCCTGGGTGCCGTGCTCTACGATACGGTCCGGAATGCCGAGGCGCTTCACGGGTACCGAGTAGCCGTGGTCGGCCATGAACTCCAGAATAGCCGAGCCGAAGCCGCCGGGCAAGCAACCGTCTTCCACCGTCACAATGGCTTTGTACTTGCTCAGAGCGGCGGCCAGCAGTTCCTCGTCGAGGGGCTTGGCAAAGCGCATATCATAGTGACCCACGCTCAGGCCCTCGGCGGCCAGCTGCTGGGTAGCCTTGGCGGCGTAGTTGCCGATGTGGCCGATGCTCAGAATGGCGACACCTTCACCTTCGCGCACCACGCGGCCGGTGCCCACGGCAATTTTTTTCAGCGGCGTGCGCCACTCGGGCATCACTCCTTCCCCGCGGGGGTAACGGATGCTGAACGGACCCATGTCGGGCAGCTGGGCCGTGTACATCAGGTTGCGCAACTCTTCCTCATTCATCGGCGCCGACACCACCATGTTGGGAATGTTGCGCATGTAGGAAATATCGTAGCAGCCGTGGTGGGTGGGGCCGTCGGCGCCGGCAAACCCGGCCCGGTCGAGACAGAACACCACATTCAGGTTTTGCAGAGCCACGTCGTGCAGCACCTGGTCGTAGGCGCGCTGCATAAACGAGGAGTAGATGTTGCAGAACGGTACCAAGCCCTGCGTAGCCAGGCCCGCGGAGAAGGTTACGGCGTGCTGCTCGGCAATGCCCACGTCGAAGGCGCGGTCGGGCATGGCCTTCATCATGATGTTTAGGGAGCAGCCCGAGGGCATGGCAGGCGTCACGCCCATCACCTTGTCGTTCTGCTGGGCCAGCTCCACCATCGTGTGCCCAAACACGTCCTGGTACTTAGGCGGCTGAGGCTTCTCGTAGGTTTTGGTGTGGATTTCGCCGGTAATCTTGTCGAACAGGCCCGGGGCGTGCCACAGGGTCTGGTCTTTCTCGGCCAGGGCGTACCCTTTGCCTTTCACCGTTACGCAGTGCAGGATTTTGGGACCAGGAATGGTTTTCAGGTCCTGCAGAATGGTAGCCAGATGCTGCACGTCGTGCCCATCCACGGGACCGAAGTAGCGGAAATTCAGGGCCTCAAACAGGTTGCTTTGCTTGAGCAGGGTGGCCTTCATGGCCTGCTCCACCTTGCGGGCAATCTGCTGGGGTTGGGACCAAACTTGCTGAGCTTGCCCAGCACGTTCCACAGCTCATCGCGCACCTTGTTGTATGTACGGGAGGTAGTAATATCGGTGAGGTACTCCTTGAGCGCGCCCACGTTGGGGTCGATGCTCATGCAGTTGTCGTTGAGGATAACCAGCAGGTTAGAGTTGGCCACGCCGGCGTGGTTGAGGGCTTCAAACGCCATACCGGCCGTCATGGCCCCGTCGCCGATTACGGCAATGTGCTGCCGGTCCTTCTCGCCCTTGTAGTCGGAAGCCACGGCCATGCCTAAGGCAGCCCCGATGCTGGTGCTGCTGTGGCCCACCCCGAAGGCGTCGTACTCACTTTCCTTGCGCTTGGGGAAACCCGACATGCCGCCATAGCGACGGTTGGTGGGGAAACGGTCCCGGCGCCCGGTCAGGATTTTGTGGCCGTACGCCTGGTGGCCCACATCCCACACGAGTTGGTCGTAGGGCGTATTGAAGACGTAGTGCAGGGCTACCGTCAACTCGACCACGCCCAGGGAGGCGCCGAAATGGCCTCCGTAGATGGAAACCGAGTCGATAATGAACTGTCGAAGCTCCTGGCTGACTTGAACCAGTTGATCTTCACTGAGCTTTTTGAGGTCGTCAGGCGAGTTTATGGCCGCCAGCAATTCACCGGGTTCGACAATCATCTTCGAGAGAGGGCAAGGAGAGGTTTTTCAGAAAGGCAACAGACTCAGGAGCCTAAAGGTTAAGCACTTTGTACTATTTGCCTTTGGAACATGCAAAGGTACGACTTTTCACAGCTACCGGTTGTAGGCAACAGCAGGTCGGGAGGACGACGGGCAAGCCCGTCAACGGGGAAGTTGTTCAGACCAACCAGGCGCTGCTGGCAGGATTAAGGAAGCCGGGCCTGCGGGCCTAGCCATAGCCAATCCGAACCCAGGCCAGTAGTGCCCGGGTATCGGATTGGTAGTGGGGTCACCTCAGGGAATGACCACCTTGGCCGCTCTGGCTGCCAGGGAAAAGAGCCGAAGCCCATTTTTCCTCAGCGCACCGCGCCGATAACATTGGCCCTCATCAGAGCCTTACTGAATAGAAGCGTAACAATAGGGAATAGCATAACGGATAGCATACATAAGGATAGCGCTAACATAACCGACTCAACTTCTTCCCGAGAAAGGCTTTCGTCGTATTTGTTGATTAAAGATGCGGAACTGACTTGGGCTCCAAAAAAACAATACACCAACCCATAGATTGGCTGTACCAATCCGAGCTTGGCAAGTGTTAACCCACGGCGGCGTGGCGACGGGGCCCGAAGAATGCCTATTTTTGTGTTGCCTACCTTTTCTAATGCCTATGCCGCTCACCCAGCAGAACAACCAGGAGCAGCAACTGCTCGACAAGCTTAAGCCCTCGCGCATTGTCTTGCCGGTGCTTATTGGCCTGGGCGTGGTGGGCTTCATGTTCTGGCGTAGCTACCGCCCCGGCGACCTGGCCCCGCTGGCCGATGCCAAGCTGCACTGGCTGCTGGTGATGCTGGCCGTGCTGGTAGCCCGCGACCTGGGCTACATCTACCGGATCCGGCACATTTCGGAGCGGGTGCTCAGTTGGCGCCAAAGCCTCGACGTCATTATGATCTGGGAGTTTGCCTCCTGCGTGCTGCCCTCGGCCGTGGGCGGTACGGCTGTAGCCTCGTTTATTCTGAACAAGGAAGGAATTTCCCTGGGCAAGTCCCTGGCCTACGTGATGGTAACGGCCCTGCTGGATAACCTGTACTACGTGGTGACAGTACCCCTGGTGGTATGGCTGGCCGGTGATGCGCTTTACCCGCACGAGGCCCTGCAAGGTGGTTTGGTAGCAACCCTGAAAGCGGCTTTCATCGTGAGCTACGTCATGGTTTCGCTCTACGCGCTGCTAATGCTCTATGCCATTTTTGTGAATCCGGAATCGGTGAAGCGGCTGCTGGTGCGGCTCTTTTCCTTTCGGGGGCTGCGGCGCTGGCGGGCCAAGGCCTACCAGCACGGCAACGAAATGGTGTGGGCTTCGGCCCAGCTGCGCGGCAACGGAGCTGCCTACTGGTTGCAGGCCATCGGCTCCACGTTCTTCGTCTGGACGGCCCGCTACCTGGTCATCGGCTGCATCATTGCGGCCTTTGTTGATGTGAGCTGGGACGAGTTTCTGCTGATTTTCGGCCGCAACCTGACCTACAAAGTTATCCTGCTGATTGCCATTACGCCCGGTGGCGCGGGCATTGCCGAAGGAGCTTTCCCGACCTTCTTCGGCAAGTTTATCGGCACGCCCACCATGACCAATTTCGTGGTATTGCTCTACCGCTTGGTTACATATTACTTGTATCTGGTGCTGGGAGCTTTCTTTCTACCTCGCTGGGTGGCCCGGGTTTTCGGCACCCGTCAGTCGCCGGCCCAGTAAGCTAGGCTATCAGCCTCTGCTTTACCCAAGAAAGCCCTTTTCATACGTTGAAAAGGGCTTTCTTATGAGTACTACGGTTTACTGACTTCCAGTTGCGGCGCCGGTTCCAAGGGCTGCGGGCGTTGGTAGCTTTGCCAGAACAGCGGCCGGTAAGGAGTTTTCGACGCCTGCCAAATTTCCCCCAATGAAGCGTTGGGTCATCTTTGGCCGCCAGCAGTTCGGCAGCGGAGGCCTGGGGCAGCGGACTGAAATATTCCTCGCAGGATTTCTGCGCATAAAACGGATTTCCACCCAACACATGACCGACACTAACCACTTGCGCCACGCTGGTTGCCACGTGATAACGCCCATTAGCGCCCTGCTGATACGTGACCACGTGGGCCTTGCGGTGGTCAGAGAAAACCTTAGTATAGAGGCGCGCAATGCTGCTTTTGGTACCGTGGTATTTTCGGGCAATAGCGTTGTTCTTCACAGTGTCTTCCTGCCACAAGGCCTCGTAGCGCACCACGGCGTAGTCGCGCTGGCGCACATACACTTTCCCAGCATAGCCGCTAACCTGGTACATGCCCGTGGCCCGATTCGTGGCCCGTTTCACGGCAAAGCGAATCACATAGAACGCTTCGCCACCTCGCTGCTCTATACTATCTAACCGCAGCTCGTACTTGCCCAGCGTACCCGACTTGAACAGGGGCGAAATCCGCACGGGGTCGGAGCCGGCGGTGAAAAACCCGTGCCCAGGCTCCAGGTAAACGGAGTAGTCGGTTGGTTCCTGCCCGGGTACTACCGTGTGCTTCTCCCGCACCATATGGGTTTGTTTGGGCCCCATCATCAGGAAGCCGCCGCCCCATTCTTTGAAACCAGCCGGGTCGAGCACATCACTGACGTATTCTACCTCATTGCGCAACGTGTCGAAGTTGGTAATGCGGCGGCGGGTGTATACCTGCGCGGTATAATCCTGGCGCTCGTAGTTGGTAGCCGCCGCCCCGATGACCTTTTTCATAATCCGCCGCGGGTCCTGGGACTGGGCACTCACCCGTACATCGGCCAGGGCAAAGGCGGCAGGCACGAGGTGGACCGCCAGCGGAGCCGCCGACCGGGCAGCCAGCGTAACCGGTTCGTAACCAATGCTGCTGACCTGCACGGTTTCGCCCTGCCGGCTCGGCAGCCGGAACCGCCCCTGGGCATCGGAGACAGTTCCGGCACTGCGGCTGGGCACCGCTACCGTGGCAAAAGGAACAGGAGCCCCGGTTTTACGGTCGAGCACCGTGCCGGTCAGCATAACAGCCAGGCCCAGTGGACCAGCGGGCCGATGGGCCGGATTCAGGCCGGGACGCACCGGGTTCGGGCGGAGCCTGGGAGGCCAGGTGTAGCTTCCCGTGTTGCCGGTCCAGCCACGGCGGCATGCGGCGGGTTCACCGATTTGAGGAACAGAAACCCATCGACTACCTCACTCCACCGTCCGGTCAGGGCTTGTATTCGAAAGCGTAGGTAGTGAGTGTCTGCCCTGGGGCATCGTGCTTCAGGCTGACAAAGCTGTACTCGTTGCCTTTTGCCAGGAGCTGAGCTTCCAGCGTACCAGAGGCCGGAGGGGCACCGCCACCGGTTTGCCCCAGGAGCCAAAGCCGTGGCTACCACCGCCCGCCAGGGTACCCAGCACGTAGACGGCCTCGGGCCCCAGCTTGGCTTTCACGGCCTGTCCCATAGAGCGAAAACCCTTTACCTCAGGCCCCAAAACCTGCACCTTATTGGCCAAATGGCCCAACGCACCCCAGCAAATTACTTTTTCCCGCGGGTGCTGCCGCAGGTACCACAGCAGGTTATCGGCCATCTGGGCGTCGCGGGGGTTGCTGGTGGTAGCCGTCCATTCCGTAGAATCCCGCACGCCGGAGTCGTTAGTGGCATAATCGTGGGCTAGGGCCTGCAAGCTACGCAGGTTCTGCAACCAAAATGTAGCCCGCTCCCGCCGGGAGGCATTGGGTCCGGCCGCTACTTTTTCCAGCAGCTTGCGCGCCTTGCTTACCTGCAAATCGAAAATAAGAATCTGGTGGCTGGGCGGAAAAAGGAAGTTTTCTCCCATCGTGCTCAGGCACTCCTCCAGGTAATCATAGGCCAGTTCGTTGCCTCCTTTCTCGGGTTTGAGCAGTGCTTCCAACTCCTCTATCTGGCTTTCCTGGTAGGCCCCGCTGAGCTGATAATCGAAGCCGGCCACGCGCAGCCGACCTTTGCCCAGCAGCGGTAGCACCGCCTGAAATTCCTGGGTGCCCGTCCAGACGCCGAATACGCTAGACTCAATAGCTTCCCGTACCGCTGCGCCGCCCGTAATCTGGCGCTGGGCCATATCCAGCTCATAAAAGCCGCTTTCGAAAGCTACGGTGGTAAAGCCCAGGCGCTGCTGCAAAAAGCGTATCAGCCGGATTTTAGCCTCGGTTACGTTGCCTTCCCCGTGGGTTGGCTCCCCCAGCATGACGACTTGGGCCGGACCAATTTCCCGTACTAAGAATTCCAGGTCGGCAAAGCTGGTATCAGCTGGGTTAATACTACGAATAGGGTGCGCCAACAAGGAGGGTTGGGCCTGAGCAACAGAAACCACCGCCGCATACAGCAGACCAACGGCTAACCAGCGAAGGATAGAAAACATGACTATAGACAAGCGACGCAAAGAGTATATAGCGCTAATCTAATAGGTTTTAGTAAGCTCCTGCCCTCACTAAGCAGGATCAGGTAGGTAGAGCCGCAGACTCACAATACTATTTGACGCACGAAAAAGGCCGCTTCCTGGAGCAGGAAGCGGCCTTTTGACAATTGGCGGAACGAAAAACTATTCCTTTTCGAGGCGCAGCTCAGCACCTTCGGGGCTTTTCATGGTGAGCTTGTCGTCGGTCAGGGTTACTACGTCGAAGCTGTTGCTGGTAGCGGCACCGTCGGGGTCAGCGTGATTTTCTTGCCGGGCTGGTCGAAGGTATACTTACCGTTTACGGCTCCGGCCGGCGAAGTCATATTGTACTGGCCGTTGGCGAAAAACGTGATACGCTCGTCCTCCTGGGTGTCGGTCTGCTTTACCTTGTCGCCGCCGGCGCTGAGCTCTTTATCGGTTTTCCAGACTTTGCTCTCGGTACCGTAGAGCATATTGACGCCTTCAACTTTGCCTTCCTTGCTACCACAGGCAGACAGGAACAGAACAGTCAGCATCATCAGGCTGGCGAGCAGGCGAAAGGAAGTGGGGAGAGTTTTCATGGTGGAAAAGGGTTTGGAGAAGGGATTAAAACGACAGCGCCGGCTCGCCAAATAGCGGCTAGCGTTGCGGTTCTTACGGGGCAAAATCCAAAGAGTTAGGGCCGGCAGCGTTGGGCTTGGCGGGCCACAACCAATTTACCCTGAGGGCGTACTAAGCCCTGATACCGTGGCCGTCAGGCACATGCGGTAGCGTCTACTCCCCTCACCTTAACCGACACATAACCATGGGACTGTTCGATTTCCTCAGCAATAAAGGCGAAGAAAAACCGGTTCAGCCAGCGGCCAAGCCCGCCGCCGGAGCCACCGATTTTTTCGGAAATAATAACGCCGCTGCGGCCCCCGCAGCGCAACCTACCGCCGCAAAAGGCGACTCTTATACTGTGGTAAGCGGCGATTCGCTCTCGAAGATTGCCAAGCACCACTACGGTGACGCCTCCAAGTGGCACCAGATTTACGAAGCAAATAAAGCCATTATTGGCGCTAACCCCGACCATATCGAAGTGGGTCAGCAGCTAACGTTACCTACCCTTTAGGTCCTTTTTTGCAGAAAAAGGTTGGAAACGCCGTCCGAGCTTCGGGCGGCGTTTTTTTCGTCCATTTTCTGGAAAAAATAAAAAACTTTCCCCGGAATTTGGTCTTTTCAATTCCAGGTGTACATTTGCAGTCACCAACCCGGTACTCTCCCAGAACGATGGGACAGTTTGAAAGAATTTATACAGAAGCGGCGAGAGAACAGGCTCCCTGACCCGCTGGCAACCTTCATCTGATGAAAGGTGCCAATTCCTGCCCGCATGGCGTAAGGCCTGCGGGAGCTATAAGTCGAGTACCATGGAAAACAACCCTGCTTCCGCTTTCTTTACCCCGTCCGCGTCAGCCGCCTCCGTGCCGGCTGCTTCGCCGATGGGTTTGCGCATTTCTGCCCCTGGGTTTTCGGCCCGGCTGGCCGAACGAATGCGAATGTGCTGTTGGACCACGTGTTGTTGCTGTTGCTAGCCCCTGAGCGCCTAGCTTCTCCCCTCCCCTCCTTTTTTAGGCTTCCCCACCGCTTGCGGCCCTTGCGGGCCCGCTTCGTCGCAGGGTTTGGCCTGGCTCCGTTGCAGCCTTTTGCGGGCTCCGGATGTATTCCTGGTTGCCGTCGCCATGACCTCAACCAGCTGACAATCTGAAACTTCATTCCAAAGACTTTCTAACTCAGCCTTATCATGTCCACGCAAGCCCTGCAATTCGAGACCCTGCAACTCCACGCCGGCCAGCAGCCCGACCCGTAACCGGAGCCCGCGCCGTGCCGCTCTACCAAACGACTTCGTACGTGTTCAAAAACGCTGAGCACGGGGCCAACCTGTTTGCCCTGAAGGAGTTTGGCAACATCTACACCCGGCTGATGAACCCCACCACCGACGTGTTTGAGCAGCGCGTAGCAGCTTTGGAAGGCGGCGTGGCAGCTTTGGCTACGGGCTCGGGCAGGCTGCCCAGTTTATTGCCCTAAACAACATTCTGCAGGCCGGCGACAATTTCGTGAGCAGCTCCCACCTGTATGGTGGTACTTATAACCAGTTTAAAGTGGCCTTCAAGCGCCTGGGCATCGAAGTGCGCTTTGCCGACGGCGACAACCCAGCCTCGTTTGAAGACCTGATTGACGAGAAGACTAAGGCTATCTACCTCGAAACCATCGGTAACCCCAGCTTCAGTGTACCGGACTTTGAGCGAATTGCTGCCATTGCCGAAAAGCACGATTTGCCGCTGGTAGTGGACAATACGTTTGGGGCGGGTGGCTACCTGTTTCGCCCCCTGGAGCACGGCGCCCACATCGTGGTTGAGTCGGCCACGAAGTGGATTGGCGGGCACGGCACCAGCATCGGCGGCGTGATTGTGGACGGTGGCAAGTATGACTTCGGCAACGGCAAGTTTCCGCAGTTTACGGAGCCATCCGAAGGATACCACGGCCTCATTTTCAATGACGTATTCGGCAAGAACGGACCGTTTGGCAACATCGCCTTTATCATCCGGGCCCGGGTAGAAGGCCTGCGCGACTTTGGCCCGGCCATCAGCCCCTTCAACTCCTGGCAGCTGCTCATCGGCCTCGAAACCCTGAGTTTGAGGGTAGACCGCACCGTGGAAAACGCCCTGCGCATTGCCACCTGGCTCGAGCAGCACCCACAGGTAGAGAGTGTAAATTATCCGGGGTTGAAAAGCAGCCCTTACCATGCTTTGGCCCAGAAATACCTCAAGCGCGGCTACGGCGGCGTGCTGACCTTCAGCATCAAAGGCAGCAAGGAAACAGCCACGCAGTTTATCGACAACCTGAAGCTGGTAAGCCACCTGGCTAACGTGGGCGACGCCAAGACGCTGATTATTCAGCCCTCGGCCACCACCCACCAGCAGCTTTCGGAAGAAGAGCAGCGCGCCGCCGGCGTGACGCCGACTTCCCTGCGCCTGTCGGTAGGCATTGAACATTTCGAAGATATCCGCGCGGATCTGGCTCAGGCCTTCGACGCCGTGCGCAACGCTGCTCCCACGACCTCCGACGAGGAGGAAGATGCGGTGGTGCAGCCTGAAGTAGAACACGCTGCCCCGCTGGAGGTCTAAAGTAGAGAGGAGACGGGGTGGGAATTGAGAGTGACCACCCGTTTCAGCTACGGCAGCGCCGTGAATGGCAGGATGAGGAGTTGTGAGAGAGGAATCATCCTGACCATTCCGCAATAGCCCGGGTTGAGCCGGCCTCGGTCCAGATTACCTTCATTGGGTGGGACTGATGCAAGAGGACCAACCGGCTCAGCCCGCGCGCTATTGTATTGCTATTCAAGCTTACCGCTTCCGGCGGCAGGCTTCCCAACCCGACCTATTGCATCATGAATCAGCCTCGGCTTTTGAACCTTCCGGCGGGACTCGTGCTCGAAAGTGGCGCGACGCTGGCTCCGGTGCAGATAGCCTACCACACTTTCGGCACCCTGAATGAGGCCCGCGACAACGTAGTATGGGTGTGCCACGCCCTGACGGCCAACGCTGACGTGCTCAGCTGGTGGAATGGCCTGTTTGGCCCAGGCTGCTACTTCGACCCAGCCGACTGGTTAATCGTGTGCGCCAACATCCTGGGCTCGTGCTACGGCAGTACCGGTCCGCTCACGCCCGTAGGAGACGCTGCTGAGCCCTTGTACCAGCAGTTTCCGCTGATAACTATCCGGGACCTGGCGGCGGCGCACGAGGCGCTGCGGCTGGAGCTGGACCTGACGAGAATCCACACCCTGATTGGGGGTTCTTTGGGTGGGCAGCAGGCCTTGGAATGGGCCATTCAGCAGCCCGAGGTATTTACCAATCTGGTCGTGCTGGCAACTAATGCCCAGCATTCTCCCTGGGGAATTGCTTTCAACGAAGCCCAGCGCCTGGCCATTTTTGCCGATGCTACTTACCACGTAGGCACCCCGACCGGCGGGCAGCTCGGCCTGAAAGCGGCCCGGGCCACGGCTCTGCTCAGCTACCGCAGCTACGACGCCTACGGCCGCACTCAGGCTGAAACCGACCCCGACCGTTTCGACGACTTCCGGGCCAGCTCCTACCAGCAGCACCAAGGGGATAAGCTCGTGGCCCGCTTCAACGCCTACAGCTACGTGGCCTTGTCGCGCACGATGGATACCCACAATCTGGGCCGGGGCCGGGGCAGTATTGCCCATGCCCTCAGCCAGATTAAAGCCCGCACGCTGGTGCTCAGCATCAGTTCCGATGTGCTGTTTCCGCCTGCTGAGCAGCAGCTACTAGCTCGCCACATTCCGGGCGCGACGTATGCCGAAATGGACTCCCAGTTCGGCCACGATGGTTTCCTGATTGAAACCGCTCAGATAACTCAGTTTTTAGAGCAATTCTATGTCCCCAGCCTTGTCCATTAACCCAGCCGTATCGGCTATTGCCGCTTCCCTGGTAACGGCTAACGCTCCGCTCCGCATCGGACTTATCGGCTTTGGCTGCGTGGGGCAGGGCCTCTATGATATTCTGCAGCGCCAGCCCGGCTTCGGTGCTGAGGTTCGACGCATTGCCGTGAAGAACCCAACCAAGTCCCGCACGCTGCCCACCAACGCCTTCAGCTTCCAGGCCGAGGAGCTGCTACACGACCCCGAGCTGGATGTGCTGGTCGAAGTCATTGACGATGCGGCGGAAGCTTTCCGGCTGGTGAGCACCGCCCTGCGGCAGGGCCGGCAGGTAGTCACGGCCAATAAGGCTATGGTAGCGCAGCACTTGCCCGAGCTGGTGGCCTTGCAGCACGAGTTTGGCGGTACCCTGCTGTACGAAGCCGCCGTGTGCGGCAGCATCCCGGTTATCCGCACCCTCGATTCCTACTTTGGCCAAGAGCCCCTGCGCAGCGTGAGCGGTATTTTCAACGGCTCGTCGAACTACGTGCTGACGCGCATGGGCCAGGACGGCTCGGAATACGCCGTAGCGCTGGCCGAAGCTCAGGGCAAAGGCTTTGCTGAAACCGACCCCACACTGGACATGGCCGCCTTCGACCCTCGCTCGAAAGCCGTAATTCTGGCGGCGCATGCGTATGGCGTATTCCTGCAGCCCGAGCAGGTTCTGAATCTGGGCATCGAAAACGTCAGCGCCACCGATATTGCCTACGCCGCCGTGGCGGGACAGAAGATCAAAGTAGTGGCCGGCCTGTACCTGCTGCCCGACAACCAACTCAGCGTGCTGGTTACCCCGCAGTTTGTGGACCGCACCTCCCCGCTATACACTGTGGATGACGAGTTTAACGGCGTGGTTATCGAGGCCGAGTTTGCCGGTACGCAGTTTCTGCAGGGCCGGGGCGCGGGCGGCCATCCTACCGGCTCGGCCGTGCTGGCCGATATTGCGGCCCTGCGCCAGCAACAGCGTTACACCTACCCCAAGCTGACTGCCGCGCCACTGGCCTACACTACCGACCTGGAAATTGAAATCTACCTGCGCACCGACGACGAACTGATTCTGGACCAACTCGGCTTTACCGACATCACCGAGGAAGCCGACGAGGACGGCTATATCGTGGGTTATGTCCCCTTCGATGCCCTGTTGCAGCACCGGGACCGGCTGCGCAAGGCCGGGGCCTTTGTAGCCCGTACCGGCAACGTGCGGCCCGCCACACACCCGGTCGAGGACCTGGCATTGGCCGTCAGTGAGTAGCCTGCTGATTTTAGTGAGTAACGAAAAAGCCTTGCTCTGTCGTGGAGCAAGGCTTTTTCGTTGAAAACATGGTCATATTTACTCAAATACCACTCGCTGCGGAGTCAGTCCCGCGCCCCGCAAAAAGTAGAGGCCGGGCGAGAGGCTTCCGCGGCGAACCAGCTGCTCAGGCTGCTCCCAGCGGAAACGACGCACCACCTGGCCAGTAGCATCGAGCAGCTCCAGTGTGCGGGCCTGGAATGCCACGCCGGTAGCGGCCGTGAGGCGTACCTCGGCTACGGCCGGCTGCGGATACAGCTGCATAGCAGCTAAAGTGGCAGAGGAACGGCTGGCCGTTACGGTGCCGGGCTGGCGCAGAATGGGCCGCAGAAAGTCGCGTACGAAGCGGAAGGTGGTGTCCATATAGGCCAAGTTCCGGGCGCTGGTGCCGCTGTAGGGCACGTGGCCGGCCCCTTTAAACGTGTACAGCGGATTGGGTACGCCCACCGCATCGGCGCGGGGTTTGAGGGCGCCGCTACCGTACACCAGCTGGGGCGGCAACCCGCTGCCTATGGTTCCTTTGCCGTAAGGCACGGTGCCGTCGCCGGTGCCGTGCATGCTCACGAAGGGCACGTTGCCGGGC
This sequence comes from Hymenobacter cellulosilyticus, assembly GCF_022919215.1. Classification (NCBI taxonomy): domain Bacteria; kingdom Pseudomonadati; phylum Bacteroidota; class Cytophagia; order Cytophagales; family Hymenobacteraceae; genus Hymenobacter; species Hymenobacter cellulosilyticus. The sequence continues at coordinate 207,047 of NZ_CP095046.1, forward strand.
TCAATCCACTGGGGGCGGCCCAGGGCGCCGCACAGGTTTACCACGCCACGCACTGCGCTGGAGTAGCCGGCGTTACCGCTGTTGCCTTCGAGGCCGCCGAGCTGGTCTATCTCCAGGTAGGCTGGCACTTCACTGGCTTTATCTAGGTAGGCCAGCTGCAGAGCCATAAAAGCCCCGGCGGAGCTGCCCGCGGCGAAAATATAGCCGGGATGAATCCGGTAGGTTTTGCTGGTGGCCGCATCCTGACGGAAAAAGCGCACCGCCGCCCGCATGTCCTGCATGGCGCGAATGGAGGCCCGGGCAATGTTTAGGGTATCGAAGGGCACAAACAGGGTGCGGTAGTCGATGCTGGCCGTAACGTAGCCCAGGCGGGCGTAGCGCTGGCAGAGCTCGGTTACGTCCTGGTCATTTTTGGTGCCCCCAATAAAGCCACCGCCGTGGGCAAACACCAGCAGCGGCCGGCGGCGCACGGTGTCACCGGCCGGCTCGTAGATGTTCATCGTCAGCGTCTGGCGGTTGCCCAGGTAGTTGAGGGCCGAGCCAAATACGACGTTGGTATAGGTATTCAGCGTGGGGAAGATGGGCTGATGGTACCGGCCGCGGGTAGTGTCAATCTGGGCTTGAGCCCGGGCCTGCGACAATCCAGCTATAGCCAGGAAGAGAAAGAGGAGAAGTTTTTTCATACGGATAAACAAGTAGATACGAGCTACTAGGACGAGGCCCGAGAAGGCAAAGTTGTTCTTTACAGCTGATTTATACGCTTTTCTCGGGCGGATTGCAGGAATCATTCTCAACCCAGGGCCCGGCGCTTGGGCCGGCGCGCCGCGTTGAGTAGGTTTGCCCTGTTCTCTTAGCCTCTTCGCGTATGCCCATTACTCCTCCCTCCCTGCGGCCCCACGACCGGGTAGCCATTGTCAGCACGGCCCGCAAAGTGTCGGCCGAGGAAATGGCTGCCGCCGTGGACATTCTGCGCGGCTGGCAGCTGGAGGTAGTGCTGGGCGAGTCGACGACGGCAGTACACCACCAGTTTGCTGGGGATGATGAGCTACGGCGCCGCGACTTGCAGCAGCAGCTTGACGCACCCGATATCCGGGCTATTTTCTGTGCCCGCGGCGGCTACGGCACCACCCGTATCATCGACCAGCTCGACTTTACTGGCTTCGTGCAGCACCCCAAGTGGATTGCCGGCTTCAGCGACATTACCGCCCTGCACTGCCACTTGCTCAAGATGGGCTACGAAAGTATCCACGGCGTGATGCCCTTTATTTTCAATCAAGCCGGCGGAGAAGAATCTTTGGAAAGCCTGCATCGAGCCTTGTTTGGTGAAGCGTTGACGTATGCTGTGGCCCCACACCCACTCAACCGCCCGGGTACGGACTCCGGGGAGCTGATTGGCGGCAACCTGACGCTGCTGCAAAACCTGACCGGCACCGCCTCCGACTGCCCTACCGCCGGGCGCATTCTGTTCGTGGAAGACGTGGCCGAGTACCTGATGAACATTGACCGGATGATGGTGCATCTGGACCGGACCGGTAAGCTCCAGAACCTGGCAGGGCTGGTAGTAGGCCATTTCACCGACTCCCAGGACAACGCTGTTCCCTTCGGGCAGACCGCCTACGAAATCATTGCTACCTACGCCAACAAATATGGTTTTCCGGTGGCCTATGGCTTTCCCGTAGGGCATGAGCCCCAGAACATGGCGCTGATCTGCGGCCGCCCGGCCCGGTTAACCGTGAGCAGCCAGGGCACCGAACTCAGCTACTGCTAACCGCTATTTACCGATGAGCCTCATTATTCGAGAACTTACCGCTGCCGAAGCCCAGGCTCAGATTCCAGCGCTGACGGCCTTGTTTCAGGATGCCTTGGATTCGGGTGCGGCCCTGGGGTTCCTGGCTCCTACGGCCCCCGGTGAGCTGGAGGCCTATTGGCAGGAAGTAGCGGAGGCCGTGGCTGAGGGCAACCGGATTCTGCTCGTGGCCGACGACAACGGCCAGCTGCTGGGCACTACCCAGCTGGATCTGGCTACCAAAAGCAACGGCCTGCACCGGGCGGAAGTTTGCAAGGTGATGGTGCACACCCAAGCCCGGCGCCAGGGCATAGCGCGCCGGCTGCTGGAAGCCGTGGAGGAAAAAGCCCGGCAGCGCCAGCGCACCACCCTGCTTCTGGACACCCGCCAGCACGACCCGTCCGAGCAGCTCTACCAACGCCTTGGCTACGTGGCCGGCGGCGTCATTCCCGACTTTGCCCGCAGCTCTTCGGGCGAGCTGCACGCCACGGTTATCTACTACAAGCTACTGCGCTAGTGCACCCCGGCCACAGTCATTCGTTACTGCGGGTCCGTGCTGGTGGGCAGCTCTGGGGCGCCGGCGGCATGGGATGAGGTAATGAGCAGCGCTACCAGCTGGGCCGGCCCGTCGGGCGTCAGGTCCCACACGGCTACTTCTTTTCCGCTGGCCTGGTAGCGCCGCGGAGTTGGGGGCAGGCCAGGGCCAAAGCTGAGCACCCGCACCCAGTTGTCGAACCCAAAGGAAATGCGGGCAGCCCGCAAGGCCGGCACTACCCCACTGAGAAAGTCTGGCCCGATTTCGTACTCCCGGCCTAAGGCATCCCGCACCCGACCGGGGCTGCCATCGGGCTCCACCAGCCACTGCGTGACGTAGGGAAATTCAATCAGCTGCTGCCCGGCTCCCAGCGCCTGCTCTACCAAGGCCAGCAAATCCCACTCGTTTTTCATCTCGGTTCCTCCCACACAAATACGCCCGACATCTTACGCAAGAAGATGCCGGGCGGGTTCGCACGAGCGGGCGCAGATAAGGCTTTACTCGTTGTAAATGGTTTGCAGCACGGTCTGGCCCACCGCTTTCAGGGTCCGCTTGTCAATCACGCTCATGTTGTCCTGCGTGGTGTGGTGGTAGGGCGGGAAGTACTCGTCGCCCACGGGCAGGTGGTCGATGATATCAACGGTGCGCACCCCGGCCTGATTGGTGTAAACGTGGTCATCGTCGATGCCCGGACTGTCCTGGAATAGGAAGAAGTCGGAATAGCCGAGCTGAGCGCCGGTGTTCCACACTTTGTCTACCACGTCGCGGGCGTACTGTCGGGAAGTTTCCTCGCGGCTGAACTTGGCGTTCTTGGCTCCCACCATGTCCAGCAAAATGCCGTAGCTGGGCTTGTAGCCGGTCGGCACCAGGTTTTTGGACCAGTACTGGGAACCCAGGCACCAGCTGTCTTTGCCCTGGGCAGCCAGCTGGTCTTTCAGGTCGCTCTGCGTGGAGGAATCGTAGCCGTAGTCTTCCGAGTCGAACAGGATGAAGTCGACCCCGACGGCGGGCCGCTGATTGGCGGGTTGCTGGCTGAGCAGGCGGGCCATTTCCAGGGCAATTGCCACGCCGCTGGCTCCGTCGGAAGCACCATCAAGCGGAGCATTCTTTTTCTCCTTGTCCTTATCGGCGAAGGGGCGGGTGTCCCAGTGCGCAAATACGGCTACGCGCCGGGCCACGGTGGGGTCAAACTGCGCAATAATGTTGCGCGAGCGGAGCATCTTACCATCGAAGGCCATAACCTCAAACTGCTGCTCCTTTACCGTCAGGCCGTAGCTCTTGAACTCCTGCACCAGCCAGTCGCCGGTAGCTACGTGGGCTTTGGTGTTGGGCACACGGGGGCCAAAGGCCACTTGCTTGGCCGTAAAGGCGTACGCCGAGTCGGCATTGAACGCCGGGGCCGCTGGACCTTTGGCTACTTCCGGAGCGGCCGTCGTGGTCGTTTCCTTCTTGTCGGTGCCGCAGCTGGCCAGCAGCATTCCGGCTGCGACGGTCAATGCCCACCCAATTCGATTATTCTTCATAAGCCCAGTCAATGCCGGTTTTTAAGTCTTTAATCACAATGCCCTGCTCTTTCAGCGCCGCCCGGATCTGGTCGACCTTGTCGTAGGCTTTGGCCGTTTTGGCTTCCTGGTAGAAGCCCAGGGTCAGCTCCAGCAGCTGCTCGGTGTTGGCGCGGGGCTCGTCTTGCAGGCCCAGAATATCGGTTACCACGGTACGGTAGGCCTGCAGGGCTTCCTGCAAAGCGGCTTCGCTCACGGTGCCCAGCGTGGCCGGGTTGGCGAAAAAGCCGTTGAACTTGCGCAGCAGATTAAACAGGCTGGCCAGGGCCCGGGCCGTGTTCAGATCATCGTTGAAGCCTACGAAAACGTCGGCCACCAGCTTGCGTAGCTCGGCGTCGGCTTTCTCCGTGTCGGTGGCACGCTCGGCACCTTCGGGCAGCTGCAGCTTCTCGAGCAGGCGCAGGCCGTTCATCAGCTTGCGGTAGCCTTTGCGGGCGGCCTGCAGGGCGGCGTCGCTGACATCCACGGGGCTGCGGTAGTGGGCCTGCAGCAGGAAAAAGCGCACCACCATGGGCGAGTAGGCCTGGGTGAGCGTGGCCGTGGGCCCCTTGAACATTTCGCCCAGCAGCACGAAATTGCCTAGGCTCTTGCTCATCTTGGTGCCGTCCACGGTTATCATGTTGTTGTGCACCCAGAAACGCGACTCATCGGTGTGGGTGTGGCTGCCTTGGCACTGGGCTATTTCGCACTCGTGGTGCGGAAACATCAAATCCAGGCCGCCGCCGTGGATGTCGGAGAGCTGGCCCAGGTACTTGCGGCTCATGGCCGAGCACTCCAGGTGCCAGCCCGGGAACCCCTCGCCCCAGGGCGAAGGCCAACGCATGATGTGCTCGGGCGCGGCCTTTTTCCAGATGGCAAAATCCAGGGGGCTGCGCTTCTCGTCCTGCCCGGCCAGGGTGTCGCGGGTGCCGGCCAGCTGGTCTTCAATGCTGCGGTTGGAGAGCTTGCCGTACCGCTCCCGCTCGGCGTTGTATCGGGGCACGTCGAAGTACACCGAGCCGTTGACCTCGTAGCCAAAGCCGTTCTCGATGATTTCCTCCACCATCGTAATTTGCTCGGTGATGTGGCCGCTAGCCTGAGGCTCAATATCGGGCGGCAGGCAGCCCAGAGCCAGCATATTCTGGCGGTACAGATTGGTATAGTGCTGGGCAATCTGCATGGGCTCCTTGCGCTGGGCGCGGGCGGCCTTGGCCATCTTGTCTTCGCCTTCGTCGGCGTCGCTTTCCAGGTGGCCCACGTCGGTTACGTTGCGCACGTAGCGCACGGTGTAGCCCAGGTGGCGCAGGTAGCGGGTCAGCACATCGAACACGACCGGGCCGCGGGCGTTGCCCAGGTGGGCCTCGCTATACACCGTCGGGCCGCAGAGGTAAACACCCGCGAAGGGCGCGTTGACGGGTACGAACTGGTCTTTGCGACGGGTAAGGGTATTGTAAAGGGAAAGCGGGTGCTCCATGGGGCAAAAGTAGCAAGATTTGGCGGGTGAGCCCGGCGCGAATTACTTAGGATTATCAGGCAGATTCCGGGCAGTAAACAAACGACCCGGCATCTGTTTTGGAGTGCCGCCAACTTATTAGCCGCCTAATACCAGCCGGCTTGCCCCTATTCAGCACAAAAACGGTACATAAACCCGTTTTGGCAGTACAAAAAGTTCACTGAGCAGCACAAGAGGTTCCATTAGCAGTACATCCGCCTACTGTTGCGCTGTCGGGACCAGCAGCCGATACGTGGCCGAAGTTGGAAAATGGTCGGAGTATGGAATGTCGTAATTCACGCCAAACTCTTCCACCTGCCACTGCGGACTGGCAAACTGGTTGTCGATGCGCACGAAGGGCAGAGCGCCGTTGTAAGTGGCGCCCACCCCGTTGCCCACGGTGGCCCAGGCGTTCTGAAAATGGTCGGCCAGTTGGTCGTAGCTGTAGCTATAGGGCAGGTCGTTGAGGTCGGCGCAGAGCAGCATGGGGTAGCGGCACCGCTCGAAGCGCTGAATCAGCGTATCGACCTGCACGCTACGGGCCACCAGGCCGCGCTTGAAGCGGCGCATCAGACCCAGACCTTTTTTCTTCAGCCCGTCCTTGCTGGAGTAGCTGTCCACGATATCCTTCTCATCCATGCTCATGCTTTGCAGGTGGAAGTTGTAGACCCGAATTGTGTCGCCGGAGGGCAGGCGCAGGTCGGCGTACATGGCGTGGTTCTGGGTGAGCCGGTCGAAGGGAATGGTGCCCCGCCCCACGATGGGAAAGCGGGAGAAGATGGCCATGCCAAACTCGGCTCCGGCCGCGTTGGTCAGCGTTTTGGACACGAAAGCCTGCCGCCCGGCCTGCTTGCCGATCTGGTCGACGCTGCGAAACAGGCGGCCCTCGCTGCTGCGCCCGCCGGCCGGCTCGTTGTAGAACTCCTGCAGGCAAAGCACGTCGGCCGGGTTATCGGCCAGCCACTTAATAAACTGGGCCGGGGCCCTGGGGTCTTTCTCGCGCAGCTGCGGATACACGTTGAAGATGCGCACGTTGGCACTAACCAGCCGCACCGTTTGGTCGGTGGGTTTGGGGGCGCTGCGCATAGAAGCCAGCCGGGCCGGGTGCAGGGCTAGTCCGCGCTGAAAGTGGGGCCAGGTTAGCACGGCCACCAGGGCCGGCAGGGCAGCCACGCGCCAGTTGCGCAGCAGCCAGTAGCCCACGGCAGCCACGTTCAGACCCAGGGCCACGGGCAGCGTGAGGGCCCCAAAGGAGGCGGGCCAGAACACGCGGGACGGAATCTGCACGCAGGCAATGGCTAGCAGCAGCCACGCAATGACGAGCAGGGTACATTTAAAGGCAAAGGAACGGCGCACAATCGAGAACCCCTAGGCGGGCAAAGCAAAGGTATGGGTTACGGCCACTTTCGCGCTACAGCTATCCGCAACGCGCAAAAACCACGCTTTTTTGGTTGTATCTTTCCCTATGCAATTACCCTTACTCTCCCGATTCGTCGCTATTTTCCTTATTCAGCTGCTGCCGGCCTTATGTACCCGTGCCGCCGCAGCAGCCCCGGCATCCCCGAGCAGCCGGCCCGCACCCTGGAATTTGTGGAAAACAAAGGCCAGTGGCCCGCCCGTGTGCAGTACCTGGCCGAGCTGCCCAGTGGGCGGCTGTTCCTGGAGAAAACCGGCTTCACCTACGCATTTGTCGACTCCAAGGCCCTGGACCAGCACCACGACCACGGAGCTCCGGCCGCGAAGCTGCCGGCCCACGCCTATTCCATGACGTTTGTGAACGGCAATGCCAACCCGGACATGGTTGCTGCCACCGCTACCGATGAGCAGCGCAACTATTTTCTGGGTAACGACTCCCGCAAGTGGGCCGCGCGGGTGCGGGGCTTCCGGCAGGTGCGCTACCAGAACATTTACCCCGGCATTAGCACCGAGCTCTACGAAAACGCCGACGGCCACCTCGAGTACGACTTCCAGGTGGGGGCCAAAGCGCAGCCCTCCCAGATCCGGCTGCGCTACAACGGAGCCCAGCATCTGAGCTTGCACGAAGGTCAACTCCGGATTCAGACTTCCGTGGGTACCGTGGTGGAGCTGGCCCCCCGGGCCTGGCAGCAGCAAGGCGAAAAGCGGGTACCCGTGGCCTGCGAGTACGTGCTGCAGAACAATGTGGTGAGCTTCCGCCTAGGCCGCTACAACCACGAGCTGCCGCTGATTATTGACCCCACGGTGCTGTTCTCATCCTTTACTGGCTCCACGGCCGACAACTGGGGCTTTACGGCCACCTACGACCCCCAGGGCAATATGTACTCCGGCGGCATCGTGTTCGGCGTTGGCTTTCCCACCGTCCTGGGCGCCTATGACACCTCGTTCAACGGCCTGGCCGATATTGCCATTTTTAAGTACACTACCACCAACACCGGTTCTGCCTCCCGCGCCTACGCCACCTACCTGGGCGGTGACTCGACTGAGGCCCCGCACAGCCTGGTCGTAAATCCGGCCGGAGAACTGGTTATTATGGGAGCCAGCAGCTCGCGCAATTACCCAACCACCGCCGGGGCCTACGACAGGTCGTTCAACGGCGGCCCCCGCGTCAACAACGTGAACGGGCTGCGCTACATTAACGGCTGCGACATTATCGTCAGCAAGCTCAGCGCCGACGGCAGCCGCCTGACGGCCTCCACCTTCCTGGGTGGCGCCGGTACCGACGGCCTGGTCCCGACCGGACCTCTGACCCACAACTACGGTGACCAATTCCGCGGCGACGTTATTGCGGACGGCTCGGGCAACGTGTACATAGCCTCCGTTACGGGCAGCGGTGATTTTCCCATTGCCAGCACCCAGGCCATGCAGCGCACCTACCGGGGTGGCAGCTCCGACGCGGTGGTGTGTAAGCTCAGCGCCGACCTGAGTAGCCTGCAGTGGAGCACCTACCTGGGCGGGCAAGGAGCCGATGCGGCCTATTCCATCCAGGTGGGCCCGACGCGCGACGTGTACGTAAGTGGGGGCACAAGCAGCACCGACTTTCCTACTACGCCCGGCGCACACCAATCCCAGCACCCCACCAGCGACGTGGACGGCTTTGTGGCCCACCTCAGCAGCACCGGCACCAAGATGGAGCAGGCCACCTACCTGGGCACCGGCCTTTATGATCAGGCCTACTTTATTCAGCTCGATGCCGTTTCGAACGTGTACGTGCTGGGCCAAACCAACGGGGTATACCCGGTCACGCCGGGCCTGTACTCCACGCTGCGCGGCAATCATTTTGTGCAGAAGTTCAACCCTACGCTCAGCCAGAGCCTGTACTCCACCCGCTTCGGCGGCGGCCGCAGCACCACGCCGAACCTGTCGTTAACCGCGTTTCTGGTCGACGACTGTGAGCGAATCTACATCTGTGGCTGGGGCGGCACCGTCAATGCCGGCTTCAGCGGGGGCGGTACCAGTGAGCTAGTCGTGACGCCCAATGCCCTGCAGTCGGGTACCGACGGCTCCGACTTTTACCTGGCCCAGTTTTCTCCCGGCATGAAGGATCTGGACTACGCCACGTTTTTTGGGGAAGCCGGCGGCCGGGGGGAGCACGTCGACGGAGGCACGTCCCGCTTCGACAAGCGCGGCATCGTGTACCAGGCCGTGTGTGGCGGCTGCACGGGCACCTCGGGTTTTCCCACCTTGCCCACCGGCAGCTTTTCCTCGACCAACAACAGCCGCAACTGCAACAACGCCGCGTTCAAGATTGACTTTGGCGTGCGCCTCGCCGACCCCGGCCCTAACCGCTCCGTGTGCGTCAGCGCGGCCCCGTTTACACTGGGCGGCAGCCCGGCCGGCGGCACCTGGTCGGGCCCGGGCGTGTCGGCGCGGGCGGGCGGCGGCTACGAGTTTACGCCTTCCGTGGCCCGGCTTGGCGTCAATGTGCTGACGTACTCGGTTGCTTCGACGGGCGTCTGCGTCAGTACCCGCAGCCTGCGCGTCACGGTCACCCCGGAAGTAGCACCCGTATTTGTTCCAGTGCCACCGCAGTGCGCCGCCACTTCCGCGGCCATTTCCTTGTCGGCCACCCCGGCCGGGGGCACGTTCAGCGGCCCGGGCGTCAGCGGCAACACGTTCACACCTTCCCTGGCCCAGGCCGGCACCCACCTCCTTACTTATTCGTTCAGCGACACCACCCGCTGCGGCTCAGTTACCCAAACCGTGGTGGTAGACCCGCCGCGCCCAGTCGAAGCTGGCCCCAACCTGACGCTGTGCTCCTACGAAACGCAGCCGATTCAGCTGACGGGCTTCAGTCCGGAGGGCGGAGTGTGGAGCGGGCAGGGCGTAAGTGCCAGCGGCTTGTTTACGCCTCCCAATACCAACAACCGCGGCGCCATTATTACCCTGCGGTACAGCTTCTCCGACAACGCCTGCAGCACCTCTGATACCCGAACCGTGGTGCTGGCGCCTTCTGCCGGCACCAACATCGACCTGAACGTGCCGGCCTGCGAAGCCGCGCCCCAGTACACGGCCCTGGCGCCCTTCACCCATACCTTCGCCCCGATTTTGCCGGGTGGCGTGTATCAGTGGAGCTTCGGCGACGGGGGCACTTCTACCGAGGCCAACCCCACGCACACGTACTCCCAGCCGGGCCAGTACCAAGTGCGACTCACCGCGTTTTATTCCAATTGCGAAGTACTGACTCAGTTTGCCCCGGTCAACGTCGGCGACGTGTTCATTCCCAACATTATCACCCCTAACGACGACCCCGAACGCCTCAACGAGCAGTTTGTGCCCCGCTTCAGCTGTGAGCCAGCTTCGCTGCAGGTGTTCACGCGCTGGGGCAACAAGGTGTACGAAACCGCCGCTTACCACAACGACTGGCGCGGCGAGAACCTGCCCGACGGTGTGTACTACTATCTGTTGCGCGACGCGGCTGGCCGCTCGGCCAAGGGTTGGGTCGAAGTCAAACGCTAGATTCTTGGGGTTGGTGGCAGCCGCTGTGCGTACCTTTATTCGCTTATTTCCTTTTTAGAATTTGCTGAATAATCCATTTATGTGGAGAAAATTACTGTGCTCAGTCACGTTGGTGGCTGTTTTTACCGGTACTAGTCAGGCCCGTTCAGAGCCACCGGCTAATGCCAGTCTGGAGTTCATCGAAAACCGCGGGCAGTGGCCGGCGGCGGTACGCTACAGTGCCGACCTTGACGGCGGGCGGTTATTTCTCGAACCAGGCGGCCTGACGTACTCCTTCTTGGCCAGCCTGCCCCACGGCCACGGCAACACCCAGCAGCTCGCGGCCGAAACCGGCCTCAAGGCCCACGCCCTACGCGTAACCTTCGCGGGTGCGGCTTCTCTACCCACGGTGCAGGCTGAAAATCAAACCACCGAAGTCCGCAACTACCTGCGCGGCAACGACCCCAGCCGCTGGGCCCAGAATGTACCGGGCTTTCGGGCGCTGCGCTACGCCAGTATCTGGCCGGGCGTGGGGGCCCACTTCTACGAAAACCGGCAGCAGCAGCTGGAGTACGACTTTGAGCTGGCCGCCGGCGCTAACCCAGACCTGATCCGCCTACAGTATGCCGGCGCCGATGCCCTGCAGCTTACCGCCGACGGGGCCCTGGAGGTGAAAACTTCCGTTGGGGTATTGCGTGAGCTGCCGCCCCAGGCCTGGCAAACCGATGCCACCGGCCACCGGGTGGCCGTGCCATGCTCGTACGTGCTGGAAGGACGCACCGTGCATTTTAAGCTGGGCCGTTACAACCACAAGCAGCCCCTGACCATTGACCCGACGGTCGTCTTTTCCAGCTACACGGGCTCTACTTCCAACAACTGGGGCTTCACGGCTACCTACGATTCGCAGGGCAATATGTACTCCGGCGGCATTGTGTTCGGTCCCGGCTACCCCACTACCTCGGGCGCGTTTAAGACCACGTTTGGCGGCGTCACCGATATCGGCATTATCAAGTACAATACCGCCACTTCCGGCCCGGCCGCCCGGGCCTGGGCTACCTATATTGGCGGCTCGGGCTCGGAATTTCCCCACAGCCTGATTGTGGGTAGCCAGGGCGACTTGTTTTTGCTGGGAACAACCTCGTCGACTGACTACCCTACTTCCGCCACCGCCTACGACCGGAGCTTTAACGGGGGCACCTACATCGACCCCTACGGCCAGGGCTCACGGGCCCCGTATGACGTGCCCGACGGCTCCGACCTGGTGATTTCGCGTCTGAGCCCTACTGGCAGCACTCTTGTTGCCTCCACCTATCTGGGCGGCTCCGGCAACGATGGATTGCTGGACCCGAGCCTTTCGCCCCTGGCCCGCAACTACGGGGATGCCTTCCGGGGAGACATTCTGCTCGATGCCAACGATAATATCTATATCGCCTCCAGTACCACTTCCCCCAATTTTCCGGCCGCCAACGGGTTCAGCAGCGCTTACCGGGGCGGCGGCTCCGACGCAGTGGTGTGCAAGCTTGACCCGGTAGCCAGCCGCCTGTTATGGAGCAACTTTTTGGGTGGCTCCGGCCACGATGCCGCCTACTCCCTGCAGTTTGATGCCACGGGCAATATCTACGTAGGCGGCGGCACAACTAGCCCTAACTTTCCAACCACCGCAGGCTCCCTGCACCAAACTGCCCGGGGCGGGGCGGATGGCTTTGTAGCCCGAATCAGCAATGCCGGCAACCAGGTCCAGAAGGCGACTTACCTGGGTACTACTTCCTACGACCAAGCTTACTTTCTGCAGCTGGATGTGAGTGGCTCGGTGCTAGTGCTCGGGCAGTCCTTGGGCAGCTACCCCGTCACGGCGGGCCGCTACCAGAATGCGGGAAGCCGGCAGTTTATTCACAAGCTTGACCAGGATCTGAGTACCACGGACTTTTCTACCGTGTTCGGCAGTGGCCGCTCTACCCTGGATATCTCGCCGACTTCTTTTCTGGTTGACCAGTGTAACCGCATCTACGTCAGCGGCTGGGGCGGCGGGGCCAACCAGCGGTTCCCTTATAACAACGGGAACACGTACAGTCTGCCCGTGACGGCCAATGCCGTGCAGCGCATTACCGATGGGGCAGATTTTTACCTCATGCAGCTGGCCCCTGAAGCCGTCCGACTCGACTATGCTACTTTTTTCGGCCAGCAAGGCGGTGAAGGCGACCATGTGGACGGGGGCACCTCCCGCTTTGATCCGCGGGGCATGGTGTACCAGGCCGTGTGTGCCTGCGCCTCTTCGGGAGGAAGCTCATTTCCTATCCTGCCCGGCGCCGGTACCTTCTCTTCCTCCTCGGGCGTGACGGGTAGCGCCTGCAACAACGTGGCCTTCAAGTTCAACTTTGAAACAGTAACCGTGGTAGCCGGCACCGATGCCACCGTGTGCGTGGAGGCGCGCCCGCAGCCACTGATGGGCTCCCCCGCCGGCGGCACCTGGACCGGGCCCGGCGTGTCCGGTTCGGTAGCTACGGGCTTTTTCTTCACTCCCACACCGGCCCTACTTGGCGTTCAGACCCTAACCTACACTGTGCCGGGCGTGGGCCTCTGCGGTGGGGTTTCCAGGCTGCGCCTGACCGTGGCGCCTACTCCCCCGGCTCCTACCATCACCTCCATCCCGCCCGCTTCGTTCTGCTTAAACACGACTCCGGTGCCTAGCTTTCCGCTGACGGCCACCCCGGCCGGCGGTACCTTTTCGGGCCCGGGTGTAACCAACAATGCTTTTAACCCCACCACGGCCGGCCCTGGTACTCACAACATTGTATATAATGTAACGGTGAATGGCTGCCTGCTTCAATCTACTACGCAAATGGTCGTGGTCCGGGCGGTTGCCGGCCCGGGGTTCAGCGTGTGCTCCAACGGGGTTTCTCGCCCTCTGGCAGGCTCTCCGGCCGGGGGCACCTGGTCCGGGCCGGGCGTGTCAGGCTCGGTAGCTACGGGCTTTGTCTTCACCTCTTCCCAGGCCCTGCTCGGCCCCCAGACGCTCACCTACACCCTTACCGGAGCCAGCGGCTGCACCAGCCAATCGACGCTGGTTGCTTCGGTGCTTTATAATCCGGTCTTTACGCCGCCGGCCCAGCTAACTTACTGCGCTGCCACTACTACTCCCATTCAATTACCAGGCAGTGTTGTGTGGTACGGGCGCGGAGTGCAGGGGCCTATTCCCAACGGATTTACCTTTACGCCTTCTCTGGCTGGGGCCGGCTCTTTCACGCTTAACTACTTCAGCGGGAACGGACCCTGTGACATTGCCGGCACCGTTCCCGTTGTCGTCAGCCCGGCTGTTAGCGTCAGCCTGCCGCCCGACACGATTCTGTGCCCCGGCACTACCCAGCCCTTCCGCCTGCGGGCCACGCCGGCCGGAGGCACCTGGTCGGGAGCCAACGTAAGCAGTGCAGGTATCTTCACGCCCCCGGCGGGCTTCAGCGGGACAAGTATTCTTACTTATACTGCCAACAGCGGCTCCTGCGTGAGCAGCGCCACGCGTCGGGTAAGCGTAGCACCCGTTCCCAATTACGCCGCCCGCTGGGATGCAGAGCTGTGCGCCGAAACCCGCCAGGCCCCCTGACCATTCGCTTCTCCGACCCGCTCAACAGCTTCTCCGGCGTCAGCTGGGACTTTGGCGACGGCACTAAGGGCAGCGGCAATACGGTAACCCACGTTTATCAGCAGGCCGGCCGGTATACGCCCCGTATCAGCAGGCCCTACAACAACGGACTGTGCACCGTGGAGCTGACTCTGCCCGTTATTGAGGTGACGCCCGCCTATCAGATTCCCAACATCATCACCCGAACGGAGACTCCAGAAACGACTACTTCCTGGCTACCAATGGCTGCCCGGCCCGCTTACAGGTATTTTCCCGCTGGGGTAACAAGGTGTTCGAAGCGGCCGAGTATCATAATGACTGGAATGGCGGGCAGCTTCCCGACGGCACTTACTACTACCACCTGCAGCAGGCCGATGGCATTACCATAAAAGGCTGGCTGGAAATAAGCCGCTAGGGTGCCGCCGTAACCACTGCTTAGCTTGGTCTTTCCCGCCCGGGGAGCCTGAAGTTCAAAGGCTCCCGTTTTGGCAGCCCGGCGTATGGCTTGCTTCCGGCATTTTTTCGGCTTATCTTTGCACCAGCAAACTGACTATGAAGAGGGGACACACAGTCCCCTCTTTCTTTTGTCCCCCTATTCATCTCCATGAAATTCGACCGCGACCAAATTGCCGAAATGCTCCAGGACAGCCTGCCCGGTCCCGAGCTGTTCGTTGTCGCCCTTACCGTCTCCGACGCCATCCGGCCCAAGATTACGGTCATTCTCGACAGTGAGCAGGGTTTCGGCATCGACGAGTGCGCCAAGGTCAGCCGCCGACTGGCCCGTCGCATCGACGAGGCGTACGGCGAAGAAGCCAGCTACACGCTGGAAGTAACCTCGCCCGGCGCCGACCAGCCCTTCACTGACCAGCGCCAGTACACCCGTCACGTGGGCCGGTCCTTGAGCGTGAAGCTGCAGGATGGCACCGAGAAAACCGGCGTTATGGAAGCCGTCGAAGCCGAGGGCATTCAGCTGGCCGAGGAAATCAAGGAGAAAAACAAAAAGAAAGTCCTGCCCGCCGTTCTGGTGCCCTTCGCCGAAATCAAGGAAGCCCGGGTAGTTATTTCCTTTAAGTAACTGAGTAAGCCAACCGCCCCTCGCTGTTGGCTTTGTTCTGAAATTCATCTAAACCGCAAACTGTTGCGTAAGTAGCTGGCCGTCAAAAACCCATCCGCCACCCAACAGGTATATAGCTTAACCCCCATGAACAGCCACGTTCTGATAGAATCGTTCGCCGAGTTCGCCCGCTCCAAGAACATCGACCGTCCCACGATGATGAGTATTCTGGAGGACGTGTTCCGCACGATGATCCGGAAAAAGTACACCACCGATGAGAACTTCGACGTCATCATCAACGTGGACAAAGGTGACCTGGAGATTTGGCGCAACCGCGAAATCGTGGATGACGACTCCGAAGACATCTGGGATTTCGACAAGATTCCGCTGGCCGAAGCCCAAAAGATCGAGGCCGACTTTGAAGTGGGCGAGCAGGTAGCCGAAGAGGTGAAGCTCGAAGACTTTGGCCGTCGTGCCGTGCTCATGGCCCGCCAGACGCTGATTCAGCGCGTGAAGGACTTGGAGCGCGACAACCTCTACCAGGCCTACAAAGATCAGGTAGGCGAAATCGTGACCGGGGAAGTGTACCAGGTGTGGAGCCGCGAGGCCCTGATCTTGGACAAAGAAGAAAACGAGCTGGTGCTGCCCAAGTCGGAGCAGATCCCTAAGGACCGTTACCGCAAGGGCGACACCGTGCGGGCCGTGGTGCACCGCGTGGAAATCATCAATGGCACGCCCAAGATTATCCTTTCGCGCGCTGCTCCGGCTTTCCTGGAGCGTCTGTTTGAGCTGGAAGTGCCTGAAATCTACGACGGCCTGATTACCATCAAGAACATCGTGCGGGAGCCCGGCGAGCGGGCCAAAGTAGCCGTAGAAAGCTACGACGACCGGATTGACCCCGTGGGTGCCTGTGTGGGTATGAAAGGGTCCCGTATCCACGCCGTGGTGCGCGAGCTGGAAAACGAGAACATCGACGTCATCAACTACACCGACAACCTCGAGCTATACATTCAGCGGGCGTTGTCGCCGGCCAAGATTGGCTCGATGCGCATTAATGAACAAACCGGTCGGGTATCGGTGTTCTTAAAGCCAGACCAGGTTAGCTTAGCCATCGGCCGCGGTGGTGCCAACATCAAGCTGGCAAGCCGGTTGGTAGGAATGGAAATCGACGTGTTCCGCGAAGCCGGCGACTACGACGAAGATATTGCCCTCGACGAGTTCCAGGATGAAATCGAAGGCTGGGTGCTCGACGAGCTCAAGAAAATCGGCCTCGACACGGGCCGTGCCGTACTGGCAGTGAGCAAAGAAGATATCGTGCGGCGCACCGAGCTGGAGGACGTCACCGTAGAGGACGTTTTCCGCATCATCCGCAATGAATTTGAGGATAACGAAGAACAAGAAGAAACCACAAATTCCGGCGACGCGCAATGAATGCGCGGCGGCCGGTACAGCAAGGACGTTAAATCACGCTAGTCGGCGTGATTTGGCGTCGGCTGGCAAGATTTAATGTAGTACCTTTGCATCTGAATACGAGTATCGTTCGCGAGCATAGAATGGCGGAAGCAGCACCTAAACGGCTCCAGCAGGCAGCCAAAGACCTGAATATTGGAATGGGCACGGTCGTAGAGACCTTGGCCAAGAAAGGACATCAGGTAGAAAATAAACCTACCACGAAGCTGACTGCCGAACAGGTAGGCCTGCTGGAGAAGGAATTTGCGTCGTCGGCGCAAGACAAGATGGAGGCGACCAAGCTCACGCAGGCCAAGCGGCAGACGGAGCAGGAAGTAGCCCCAGCTCCCGCTCCCCGGCCTGAACCCGTAGCGCCGAAAGCCGTTAGCCCCGCTGTGTCCGCTCCGGTCCCCGTGGCTGAAGCGCCCAAACCCGCTGCTCCCGCCCCGCAGGCGGCACCCGTAGCAGAGGCTAAGCCAGCTCCAGCTCCTGTGGCAGCGCCAGCCGCTCCGGCTCCCGTAGCTGCAGCCCCAGTTGCGCCCGAAGCACCGAAAGTGCCGGGCCTGAAGGTGCTGGGTAAAATTGAGCTTGACTCAAAAGGCCGGCCGGTACCACCGCGTCCGGCTGCGGCTGCCCCTCAGCCCGCTCCAACTCCGGCTCCTCAGCCAGCACCGGCTCCCGTGGCCGCTGCGCCGGCTCCAGCTCCGGTTCCAACGCCCGCTCCGGCTCCTGTAGCCGAAGCCAAGCCCGAACCAAAGGTTGAAGCTGCCCCTCAGCCAGCGCCGACGCCCGTAACGGCTCCAGTTGCTCCGGTAGCACCAGCTCCCGTGGCTGCGGCCCCCGTTACGCCTGCCCCCGCTCCGCAGCCTGCCGCGCCTGTAGCTCCTACAGCAGCGCCTGAGCCAGCCGCATCTGAGCAAGCTCCTGATGGTAGCACTATCGTAGCTAAAGCCGACCAGCTGAAAGGCTTGACGGTTCTGGGCAAAATCGAGCTGCCGCTCGACTCGTCCCGCCGTGGCGGCCGGAATGCTCGTCCGGTAGCTTCATCCGATGTCCGTAAAAGCGGGCTTGGCGCTGGTGCCGGTACCGACAACAAGAAAAAACGCCAGCGCATGCCGGCCCCGGCGCACCTACTACGGGTGGACAAGGTGGTCAAGGCGGCCAGAATACCGGTCAAGGTGGCGGCGGTGGCTATCAGGGCAACCGTCCTGCTGGTGGACAGGGCCAAGGCCCACGTCCCGGCGGGCCTGGTCAGCGCCCCGGCGGCCCCGGTCAGCGGCCCGGTCAGGGTGGGCAGAACAATGCTCCCCGCCCGGCAGCTGTAGCTAATACGCCCGAGCAGAACGACAAGCAGATTCAGGAGCAGATCAAAGCCACGCTGGCTAAGCTCAGCGGCGGCCGTGGTGGCAACCAGAACAACCGCGCTAAGTACCGCCGCGACAAGCGGGCCGGTGGCGCGGAGGATCGGGAAGCCCAGCGCGCTCAGAACGAGCTGGACGCCAAGACCCTGAAAGTAACCGAGTTCATCTCCGCCAATGACCTGGCTTCGCTGATGGACGTTTCGGTGAATGAGGTAATTAAGGTGTGTCTGAACATGGGCATGTTCGTTTCCATCAACCAGCGTCTCGATGCGGAAGCTATTACGGTGGTAGCCGACGAGTTTGGCTACGACGTAGAGTTCCTGTCGGCGGAGGAAGATGAAATCGACACCACTATCGAAGACAATCCCGAGGACTTGTTGCCCCGCGCCCCGATTGTGACCATCATGGGTCACGTCGACCACGGTAAGACCTCGTTGCTTGACTACATCCGGAATGCCAGTGTAGCCAAAGGCGAAGCCGGTGGTATTACCCAGCACATCGGTGCCTACGACGTAATGACCAAATCGGGCAAGCGCGTAACTTTCCTCGATACGCCGGGTCACGAAGCCTTTACGGCCATGCGTGCCCGTGGTGCCAAGGTCACCGACATTGCCATCATCGTGGTAGCTGCCGACGATTCGGTAATGCCCCAGACTCGGGAAGCTATCAACCACGCGCAAGCGGCGGGCGTGCCCATCGTTATTGCGATGAACAAGATTGATAAGCCCGGCGCCAACTCGGAGAAAATCCGGGAGGAGCTCTCGCAGATGAACATTCTGGTCGAAGATTGGGGTGGTAAATATCAGTCGCAGGAAGTTTCGGCCAAAACTGGTTTGGGTATCGAAGACCTGCTGGAAAAGGTATTGCTGGAGGCCGAACTGCTCGAGCTTACTGCTAACCCGGACCGTAACGCTGTAGGTACCGTAATCGAAGCCATGCTGGACAAAGGCCGGGGCTACGTAACTACCGTGCTGGTGCAAACCGGTACGCTGAAGGTAGGCGACGTGGTACTGGCAGGTCCGCACTACGGCCGCGTGAAGGCCATGACCGACCACCGCGGCAAGAAGATGAAGCAGGCTGGCCCGGCTACTCCGGTGCAGGTACTCGGCTTGACCGGTGCCCCGCAGGCTGGTGACAAGATTCAGGTGATGGAAACCGAGCGTGAAGCCCGGGAACTGGCTACCCAGCGTCAGCAGCTCTCGCGTGAGCAGAGCATGCGGACCAAGAAGCACATCACCCTCGACGAAATTGGTCGCCGTCTGGCTATCGGCTCGTTCAAGGAGCTCAACGTTATTGTGAAAGGTGACGTGGACGGCTCGGTAGAAGCACTCTCCGACTCGCTGCTCAAGCTCTCGACGCCGGAAGTAAAGGTGAACATCCTTTCCAAGGGTGTAGGTGCCATCTCCGAATCGGATGTACTGCTGGCTTCGGCTTCCGACGCCATCATCATCGGTTTCCAAGTGCGGCCCTCGCAGAGTGCCCGCAAGCTGGCCGACAACGAGCAGATCGATATTCGCCTCTACTCTATCATCTACAACGCCATCAACGAGGTGAAGGATGCCATGGAAGGCATGCTGGCCCCAACGGTGCAGGAAGTAGTGGTAGCCAATGCCGAGGTGCGGCAGGTGTTCAACATTACCAAGGTGGGCAGCATTGCCGGCTGTATGGTAACGGAAGGCTCCTTCACCCGCAATACCAAGGTACGGGTGGTGCGCGACGGTATCGTAGTACACTCCGGCGACATTTCGGCGCTGAAGCGTTACAAAGACGACGTATCGGAAGTACGCCAGGGTTACGAGTGCGGTATTTCGATCAAAGGCTTCAATGACCTGCGCGAAGGCGACAACATTGAGGGCTTCGAAGAGAAAGAAATCAAGCGGACGCTGTAGTCGGCTTGAAGGTATACAGGCAGGACGCCCCAGCTGGAAACGGCTGGGGCGTTTTGTTTTCCACCCCTGGGAGAAGTTTAACCCTCCCACATTCATGTGATGTAACCAGAGCCGAAACAAAGGCGCCAGTCGCCCCTGGCCGTAACGGCAGTTGGATAGAAGATACCGGTAGTAAATATCTTGTTGTGTCCTTGCCAAAAGCCTAAATAATTAATGAGCATGATACTCAATTACCTCTAACTATCAGACGCTTAGCATTCTGGTCACATATTTATGCGATTGACCCTAGACGACAGCCGCAGTAATTTTGCATCAGTTCAGGAAAAAATTGCACACCTGAGCAGATTGTCCGTCCTCTTACTCCTCAGTTGCTATGAAAACACTTACCACCATCCTCCTCGCAGCCACCATGACCAGTGGTACCGTATTGGCTCAAACCAAAACGCCAGCCCGAGCGGCAAGACCAGCCGGTGCTACCACCCCGGCAGCGCGAACAACCACAGCCAAGACTACGACCACGACCAAGCCTGCTCCTAAACCTAGCGCCAAGCCCAGCACGCCGGTAGCCAGCAAGCCGGCTCCCAAACCCGAGCCTGCAGCGGTACCAGCCCCTACTCCTACTCCTGCCCCTTCGGCAACGAAAAGTGCTGACCAGACTGCCGCCGGGGAGTTGTTCCGCAAAGGCACTACTATGGCTAACCTGGGTGTGGGCTTAGGGCTGGGCTACGGATATTATGGGACCTTTAAATCGTCGCCGGCGCTTAGCTTATCGGTGGAGCACGGCGTGTTGGACGGCATCGGGCCGGGTACTATTGGCGTGGGCGGCTTGGTTGGCTACAAATCCTACCATTATGATTACCCAAGCACCAACTACAAGGCTACCTGGACCAATATTATTGTAGCCGCACGAGGCACTTATCACTACAATATTTTTCAGAATCCAAAGCTTGATACTTACGGGGCCTGAGCGTGGGAGTACGCATTCAGAAATGGAGCGACACCTACTACGATGAAATTCCGGAGCTGAAAGGCTATTCCAGCAGCTCGACTTACCTGACCAGCGGCATTTTTGCCGGGGCCCGTTACTTTATCACCAACAATGTGGGGGCCTTTACCGAGGTGGGCTACGATATGAACTACCTCAAACTGGGGGTAACGGCCAAGTTCTAGCAAAGGCCTGGAGCCTGCCCTTATTATGAATAGGATGCCCAATTATGTGTGCATAGTTGCTGAAAGGTTAAACGCACGTCCTCTCGATACTCCATGCCGGGTTCATAAGCACAAAGTGCTTTAGGATAAACTAAGTAGAGTAATCTGGGATTCTGCGTTACCTCAGCCAAGATAAATCGTATGAAGGAGCAGGCACCTTGACATACTGTTGAGCACGAAGCTTCATTAAAACATAACGCCTTGGCAGTTCTCTGCGACGGCCAGGGTGCGTTACTTCTTCAGCAGCGTCGGGGGCGAACGGTGGCCCGAGGCCGTTGAAGATGCAAAAAGCCCCGTAGTGCTGCTACGGGGCTTTTTTGTTGTTCTGCAATCAGGCTACCTAGAAAAACAGGAACCGGTGCTTCTTTTTGTGCTTGAGCGGCTTGCCCTTGGGTCAATGCCGGGGCGCGGCGGCTCTGACCACGCTTCTGCTGGGCCGTGCCGCGCTTGTCTTTGAACTTGCGCACGGTAAAGCCCGAGTTGCCTTTCTCGTACTGCCGGGCCGGCCCCGAGGCGCGACCAAAGCTGGTGTTGGCCGTGCCGCCCGAACGGGCTTCCAGAATTTCCAGCTGCTGGTCACGCTTCACCTCGTCGGGGTTCATGCTCATGCGCCGCTGCATGCGGGCCACCTCCTCCCCGAAGGCTTGCGGGACGATTTGCGCGCCGCTGCCGGCTTCTGGGCCGGCTCCGACGATTGAGCCTGAGCCTGGAAAGCAACAAGGCTAGTACCCGCCAGCAGCAGAGCGGCAATCAGCTTTTTCATACGAGGAGGAAGATGAAGAAAAAACACTTGATCGGGGCGTAAAGCAGTCGGCTCAATCCCGGGTTTGGCAGCCATGCAACCAGCGGGGTGCGAATATAGTTCAATTTGGTTAAAACCTATAAGTCAGGCCGATACCCAGGGTTTCCTTGAACTGAATCCGCCGTCCCCGGCTGTCAGGAACACCGTCGTCATTCTGGTCAATGGGCACTAAAACGTCGTCATCGTATACCAGGGTGGTGGTAATACTGCTGCTGATGAATTTATTGACCTTGAAGCTAATCAGGGTTTCCCAGTTTACGTCCACATTATCGGGGTTGTGCAGGTAGTTGCTGAAGAGGTCCAACTTACTTTGAAATGTAATATTTTCCCAGATGGGCCGCCGGTACTTTACGTTTAAATACGCGCCGAGTTCCTCTCGAAACCGTTGCCCGGTACCCGAACCAGTTCTCCACGGGCGTCGCGGCGGGCGGCTTCTACCCCAAAAGCCCGGCATCGGCCAGGGTCTGGTCGGCTACTACGGTAAACTTGCCCGTGATGGGCGACAAAAACACTGACAGCTGGTCGTTGGGCTTATAATCGATGCCGACGGAGGCCAGGATAAACGCCGGGGCAAAAAAGCGGGACAGCAGCGAGTCAGGCTTTTCTATCGAGCGGGTGGGCGTCAGCTGAGTCTTGAGGTTGGCTTGAAAGGCGTAGTAGAGCACCTTGGTAAACTGGTGTCCATACTTGGCATTCAGCTCAAGCCGGTCGTCGCTCTTGCGAATCTTGGCCTTACCGGCTTTCAGGCTGCCATACACCACGTCCAGGGAAGTGTCGAAGGTGTTATGGCCGCGACGATAGTGCAGAAACGCGTTGCCGATGCCCAGCAGTGACAACGAGCTTTGCCCACCGGGCGCCCAGTTGCTCAGGCTCACCTGGCTGAAGTTGAGCGTACCCACGCCCCCACGCTTCCAGCCCTGCACAGTATCCGGCGCAGCGGCACTTGATTCAGAGGTTTGGGCCCGCGTAGTGGCAGCCCAGCCACTGAGCAATAACAACAGCAGGAGCCGCCGGGACCACCCGGAATTGCGGGTAAAAAGTATCATGCAGTACGGAGCTAAAAAGTAAGCCGGTCTTCCCCAGCGTGGGAAAGACCGGCCTAGGTATATCAGAAGTTAGCGGTTGCGGAGGGCATCCCGGATTTCCATCAGTAACGCCTGGTCTTTGGTCGGGCCCGGGTCGGCTACGGCTACCACCACGGGCGGCTTGCGGAAGCGGTTGGCCGCCTTCACAATCAAAAACACGCAGAAGGCAATGATGAGGAAGTAGATAATGGCGTTCAAAAATAGGCCGTAGTTAATGGTAGCCACCTTAGCTGCCTTGGCCGCTTCGAGACTAGCGTACGTGTTGCCATCCAAGGGTAGGTACCATTCCTTGAAGTCGATGCCGCCGGTAGCTAGGCCCAGGACGGGCATCAGCACATCATCCGTGAGGGAAGTTACAATCCGGCCAAAAGCAGATCCGATAATTACGCCGACGGCCAGATCCAGCACGTTTCCTTTCGAAATGAATTCCTTAAACTCAGAAACAAAGCCCATATGCTTACAGGGATTTAGGGTGGAAACAAAGAAAGTACGGCCGCTAAATATGAATTTTTGACGATACTTTGCTTTTACTATACTATTTCTCAAATATATAGTCCCCTTTTCTGAGGCTCACGGCACTCTCGCCAAACGCCGGGCGGCTGTGGGCCAAGCCCGGCAAATTGTCGCTGAGCGGTTGGGAGCAGGCCTGAACCGGGCCGCGCTTTTGCCCTATCTTTGCAGCCATTCGCTCCTACTTTCCATCCCAACCTAACGCATGGCTACTTTCGAAAACCTGCTTTATGCCCTGGATTCGGCCACGGGTATCCTGACCATTACCCTGAACCGCCCCGCCAAGCTCAACGCCCTGAATGCGGCCACCATTGAGGAAATCCGGGAGGCCACCCAACAGGCCCTCGACGACCCGGAAGTGCGCGGCATTATCCTGACCGGCAGCGGGGAAAAAGCCTTCGTGGCCGGCGCCGACATTTCGGAGTTGGCGGCCCTAAACGACATAAGCGGCCGGCGCGCCGCCGAGCGGGGCCAGGAGGCGTTCTGCATGCTGGAAGAAAGCACCAAGCCCGTCATTGCCGCCGTCAACGGCTTTGCCCTGGGCGGGGGCTGCGAACTGGCCATGGCCTGCCACATGCGCGTAGCCTCCGAAAATGCCCGCTTCGGTCAGCCCGAGGTAAACCTGGGTTTGATTCCGGGCTACGGCGGCACCCAGCGCCTGACCCAGCTCGTGGGCAAAGGCAAAGCTCTGGAGCTGCTGCTGACCGGCGACCAAATCAAAGCCGACGAAGCCCACCGCCTGGGGTTGGTCAACCACGTGGTGCCGCTGGCCGAGCTGCTGCCCTTCTGCGAGCAGCTCATGACCAAGATTCTGAGCAAGGCCCCGCTGGCCGTAGGCTTGGTTATCGACTGCGTGAATGCCTTCTACGACAAGGAAATGAACGGCTACCAGACCGAGGCTAACTCCTTCGGCCATAGCTTCGCCTCGGAAGACTTCCGCGAAGGCACAACCGCTTTCCTGGAAAAGCGCCCGGCCGTGTTTAAGGGCCAGTAATTCTTTTAAGACTGAATGAAAAATCAGCCGTGCTTCGCCAGAAGGTAAGCACGGCTGATTAGCGAATAACTGCATGAGTATAGCAAAGAGGCTGGCCAGCCAGACGGCTGTGTACGGCATCAGCAGCATCGTGGGACGCGTGTTGTCCTACCTGTTGGTCCCGATTTACACGGCCCGGTTTGCGGCGGCAGAGTACGGCATCGTCACGGGCCTGTACGCCTACGTGTCGTTTCTGAACGTGGTGTTTACCTACGGCATGGAAACCACGTTTTTCCGGTTTGCCAACCGTGCTGGGGCCGACCGCAAAGAGCTTTACGACCGGGTGATGACCTTGCTGCTGCTCAGCAGCGCTGCCCTTACGGTGCTAATGGCCTTGCTGGCCCGGCCCCTGATGCGCCTGCTCGACCTGCCCCCGGGCCAGGAGCGCTACGCCATTTGGATAGCCTTGATTCTGGGCCTGGATGCCGTGGCCGCTATTCCATTTGCGCGGCTGCGCCTGGAAAACAAGGCCCGCAAGTTTGCCGGCATCCGCATGGCCAACATCCTGCTCAACGTCGGGCTCAACATCTTTTTCATCGTGTTCTGCCCCGACGTGCTGGCCGGCAAATACCTTTCGGGCCTGCAGCCGCTGGTGGCCCGCCTCTACGACCCGAGCGTGGGCGTGGGCTACGTGTTCTTATCGAACCTGGCGGCCAGCGCCTTTACCCTGCTGCTGCTGGGCCGGGAACTGACCGACTTCCGCTTCCGCCTGAACCTGGAGCCGCTGCGGCCCTTGCTCAAGTACGCCTACCCAATTATGCTCATGGGCCTGGCGGGCATGGTAAACGAAACCCTGGACCGGATTCTGCTGCCGCTGTGGCTACCCGAGGGCTTTTATCCGGGCAAGAGCAGCCTGACGGCGGTGGGCATCTACGGGGCCTGCTACAAGCTCAGCATTTTCATGCAGCTCGTTACGCAGGCCTTCCGCTACGCGGCCGAGCCGTTTTTCTTTGCCCAGAGCTCCGACAAGAACTCGCCCCGCACGTTTGCCCTGGTATTGAAGTGGTTTACGCTGAGCTGCGCGGTGATTTTCGTAGTGGTGAGCGTAAACGTGGAAGTTTTTGGCGGCCTGTTTCTGCACCGGGCCGAGTACCGGGAAGGCCTGGGCGTGGTGCCCGTGCTACTGCTGGCCAATCTGTTTTTGGGCGTGTACTGGAACCTGTCGGTGTGGTTTAAGCTGACCGACAAAACCTACTATGGTACCTACATCGGCTTCGGCGGCGCCATTCTGACCATTGCCCTCAACTTCCTGCTGATTCCGGTGCTGGGCTACATGGGCAGCGCCCTCACCACACTGGCTTGCTACGCCATGATGGCCCTGGTGTGCTGGCGTCTGGGCGACAAACACTTTCCGGTGCCCTATCCTGCTGCCCGGCTGGGCTTGTGGCTGGCGCTGGCCTGCGGCATCGTGGCCCTGGGCTGGTATGTGCCCGTAGCCGACGCCTGGCTGCGCCACACTTTCCACGCAGCTCTGTGCGCCGTGTTTGTGGGTCTATTGGTGCTGATTGAGCAACCCCATAGGGCCGCTAGAGTCGGCTAAGGACAAAAAGAACTCGCGGCTTTTGGACTGGAATTCTTTTCGTCTCAATTAATCTTCCTAAACTTATCCATATCTGGTTCGGCCTATCTTTGCCGCCGAATCACCTTTGCGCTGCCTGTTCATGCTCATTCCCGTCATCAACCGCTCCCACCACCCGTTGCCCGCTTACCAAACCGCCCACGCGGCCGGAATGGACGTGCGGGCCAACCTCACGGAGCCCGTTACGTTGAAGCCCCTGCAACGGGCCCTGATTCCGACGGGTCTGTATATGGAAATTCCGGTGGGCTACGAAGTGCAGGTACGGCCCCGCAGCGGTTTGGCCTACAAGCACGGCATTGGCATTGTCAACAGCCCGGGCACCATCGATGCGGACTACCGCGGGGAGCTCAAAGTACTGCTGGTCAACCTCTCGGCTGAGGACTTTATCGTGCAGGACGGAGAGCGAATTGCCCAACTGGTCGTGGCCCGCCACGAAACTGCCGAGTGGCAGCCCGTAGCCGAGCTTACCGAAACCGAGCGGGGTACCGGCGGCTACGGTAGCACGGGCAGCCGCTAGTCCATCCAAATTGCGCTGAATACGTTTCAACACCAAAATCAACTCCTTAAAATTCTCTTTTTCGCTATGAAAATCATCGTTCCGATGGCTGGCATGGGAAAGCGCATGCGCCCCCACACTCTTACCGTTCCCAAGCCCCTGATTCCGATTGCCGGTAAGCCCATCGTGCAACGACTGGTCGAAGATATTGCCAAGGTCTGCGGTGAGCAGGTAGATGAAGTGGCCTTCATCATCGGCCGCTTCGGCGAAACGGTAGAGAAAAGCCTGATTAAAATTGCGGAGTCGGTGGGCGCTAAGGGCACCATCGTGTACCAGGACGAGCCTCTGGGTACGGCCCACGCCATTCTTTGCGCCAAAGAATCGTTGAGCGGCCCGCTGGTAGTAGCTTTTGCCGACACGCTCTTCAAGGCCGATTTCACCCTCGACAGCTCGGCCGCCGGCACCATCTGGGTGCAGCGCGTAGACGACCCCAAACCCTTCGGCGTGGTGAAGCTCGACGAGCAGGGCCAGATTACCGACTTCGTGGAAAAACCCCAGGAGTTTGTGTCCGACCTGGCCATCATCGGCATCTACTACTTCCAGGACGGCGAATACCTGCGCGACGAGCTGCAGTTCCTGCTCGACAACGACATCAAGGACAAAGGCGAGTACCAGCTCACCAATGCCCTGGAAAATATGAAGAACAAGGGCACGACGTTCGTGCCCGGCCGCGTTACGGAATGGCTCGACTGCGGCAACAAGGACGCGACGGTCTACACCAACCAGCGCTACCTGGAATACCTGCAGGAACGCAGCGAAAACCTGGTGGCCGAATCGGCTAAGCTGGTTAACTCCGTAGTTATTCCCCCGGTCTACATCGGCGAAAACGTGGTGGTTACTGATTCTGTGGTAGGACCGCACGTGTCGTTGGGCGACAACAGCAACGTGCGCAGCTCGGTGGTATCGAACTCCATCGTGCAGCAGTCGGCCACGGTACTGCATGCCAACGTGACCAACTCCATGATTGGCAACTTTGCCTCCGTGACCGGTACACCCGATGATCTGAGCCTGGGCGACTACAACACGCTGCGCGTGTGATATTTTTGTCGCTCTTGATGTTAGCAGTAGCGCGGGCTTCTGTCCGCAGATTTGTTTATTTGGCGTAACTCTTTTTTCTGAACGGCGAACAGCCGTCCGTGCTACTGCGCTCATGAGTCGATTTGCTCCTTTCACCTTTCTCCTGCTGGGCCTGCTGCTGGCCGGGCCGGGGTATGCCCAGCAGCCGGCGGGCAAGGAAGCGCCGGCCAAAGATGCCCCGCCTGCCGAAACCAAACCCGCAAGCTGAGCCGTAAGGAGCGCAAGGAGCTGGCCCACCGCGCCGAGCTGGACGTTGCCCGGCAGCAGGTGCGGGAACTCTCGGAGAAAGACCGGGAAATGAGCGAGTCGTTCTTCGTGGAAGGCGTCAAGTTTGTGCTGCTGGAGGATTACAACAAGGCGCTAGAGCGGCTGCTGAAAGCCTACGCTCTGAATCCGACCAATGCGGCCATCAACTACAAGATTGCCGAAACCAACCTGCTCAGCGGCAACCTCAAGGATGCTACCAACTTCGCGCTGGTAGCCGTGAAGCTCGACCCTAAAAACGCCTACTATTACCTGCTCCTGGCCCAGATTTACTCGTCCCAGAAGCAGTACGACCAGGCGGCCAAGGTGTATACCAACCTGATTAAGGACGTGCCCGATTCGGGCTACTACCTCTTCAACCTGGCTGATCTGTACCTGGCTCAGGGCAAGCTGAACGAGGCTCTAACCACGTTTGAGCAGGCCGAAAAGCAGTTTGGTCCGCTGGACGAGGTGTCGTTCAAGAAGCAGCAGATTTACCTCAAGCAGAACAACCTCGACAAGGCCCTGCAGGAAGGCGAAGCCCTGATTGCCTCCAACCCGAGGAAGTGCGCTACGTGCTGGCCCAGGCCGAAATGTACGCGGCCAACAACCGTTTTCCCGACGCTATCCGGGTGGCGGAAAAGGCGCTGAAACAGGACCCCGACAACCCCCAGGCCCGCATGATTCTGGCCGACATCTATCGGCAGCAGCAAAATAAGCCCGAGTCGGACAAGCAGATCAAGCTGGCCTTCGAAAGTCCGGGCCTTGATATTGACGAGAAAGTCCGCATTCTGGTGGACTACATCAAGCAGCTGCCCAACCCGGCCCTGGAAACCATTGCCCTGGAGCTGGCCGATATTACCACCCGCGTCCACCCCCGGGAAGCCAAGGCCTTTTCCGTAGCCGGCGACATTCAAACCATTACGGAGCGCAAAGAGCTGGCCCGGGCCAACTACCTGAAAGCCGTCAAGCTCGACAACTCAAAGTTTCAGATCTGGCAGCAAGTGGTGCTTATCGACGCCGAGCTAAACCAGATTGACTCCCTGCTGCGCCACACCGACCAGGCCCTAGAGTTGTTTCCCAACCAGGCTCCGCTCTGGTACTACAACGGCGTGGCCCAGCTCCTGAAAAAGCAGCCGACCAAGGGCATCAAATCCTTGGAATACGGCCGCAAGCTGGCTACCGACAATCCCGAGCTGCTGGCTCAGATAGACACCCAGCTCGGCGACGCTTACCATGAAGTAAAGGAGTACGCTAAGTCGGATGCGGCCTATGAGGCGGCGCTGACCTTTGATGCCAACAATGCCCAGGCCCTGAACAACTACAGCTATTTCCTCTCCATCCGGGGCGAGAAGCTGGAAAAGGCCAAGGAAATGTCGGGGAAGCTGGTCAAGCAGTTTCCCACCAACGACACCTACCTCGACACCTACGCCTGGGTGCTTTATAAGCTCAAGGACTACACCGGGGCCCGACAAAGCCTGGAAAAGGCGCTAAAAACGAGTACCGACGCAACTATCATCGAGCACTACGGCGACGTACTGTTTCAGCTCGGGGAAAAAGAACTGGCCATGGCCGAATGGCAAAAAGCCAAAAAAGCGGGCGGAGCTTCAGCTCTGATTGACCGCAAGATCAAAGACAAACGACTCTATGAATAAGTGCTTTCCGCTGGTATTGCTTTGGGTGGGCCTGCTGCTCAGTGGCTGTAGCTCCAAGATTTTCCCGACGAAGTCGGCCACGACCACTGCGCCAGCCAAAGGCTCTGAACTGGTAAAAGCCAAGAACCTGGACTTTCGTTACCTGAAAGCCAAAGGCAAAATCAAGGTCGACATGCCGCAGCTGCAGCAAACGGCCAACCTCAACCTGCGCGTGCGCAAGGACAGCGCCATCTGGCTGTCGGTGTCGCTGGGCATCGAAGGCGTACGGGCCTACATTACCCGCGACTCGGTGCAGGTGATTAATTACTTGCAGAAAGAGTACTACGCCGGCGACTATGCCTACCTAAGCCGCCTGCTGAACGTGCCCGTGACCTTTGACCGGGTACAGGCCCTGCTGCTGGGTAACTACTTGCCCGCCGAGGCCAGCACCACGCCCAAGGTGGCCGATGAAGGCGCCATGCAGCGGGTCGAGTTTCAGGAAGGCAACGTGCTTATCACCCAACTCATCGAGCTGACGCGCAACCGGGTGCAGCAGATCAAGCTGGCCGAGCAGCAAACCCAGAACCAGTTTACCGTCGACTTTTCCGACTTCCGCCCCTGGCTCCCAGCGGACTACCGTTTGCGTACGGGGTACTGGTGCAGGGCCAAGTCACCAAAGGCAAGCCGGCCACCGCCACGATTAGCTACCGGAACATTGACGTAGACCAGGAGCGGCTTTCTTTCCCCTTCTCGGTGCCTAAGGGCTATGTTCGCAAAAAGTAAGCGTACCGCTTTTTTCCTGGTGCTATTTAGTCTGTTGGTCGTGCAGAATGCACCGGTATGGGCCCAGCGCACTACCCGCAGCAGCACTACCAAACCCAAAACCAAGGCCCAGCTGCTGCGGGAGCGGCGCGCCACGCTCAAGCGGATTCAGGAAACCAGCCGAATTCTGGAGCAAACCCAGAAACAAAAGGAAGCTTCCGTCGGTCAGCTCAATGCCCTGAAGGAAAAGCTGACGGTGCAGCAGGGCGTTATCAAGAACATTTCCTCCGACCTGAAGTACATCGAGTCGGATGTGCGGCAGACCGAAACCCAGGTGCAGAAAACCCAGCAGAGCCTAGAGCAGCTGCGGGCCGAGTACGCGCGGATGATTTACGCCTCGTCGAAAACGGCCAACAGCTACAACCGCATCATGTTCCTGTTTGCGGCCGAGTCGTTCAACCAGTTTATGCTGCGCCTGCGCTATATCCGCCAGTACTCGGAAGTGCGCCAGGCCCAGGCCGCCCAGATTACCAGCACCAAGCAGCGCCTAAACCAGCAGCTCACCGGCTTAACCGCTAAAAAGCAGGAGAAAAGCAGCCTGCTCACCACCCAGCTCACCGAAAACCGCAACCTAGTCACGCTCAAAACCCAGCAGGACCAGGTGGTGACCAAACTCAGTCAGCAGGAGGAAAGTCTGCGCCAGGAGCTGGCCGAGCGTCAGCAGGCCGTGGGCCGCCTCGACAACCTGATTGCCGAGCGGGTTCGGGAAGAAATTGCCCGTGCGGCCCGGGCCGCCGCCCGTGCCGCGGCGGCCAGAGCCCGGGCTAATGCCGCCCGCGCCAATGCCGGTTCAGGAACGGCCGCCCGACCCAGCTCCTCTCCTTCCCGGGCGGCCACCGCCGAAGCCGCCGCGGCCGAAGAAGAAGCCGTGGAACGCGTGGATAAGGTGACCCTGACGCCCGAAACGGCGGAGCTTTCCTCTTCGTTTGCCGACAACCGAGGCCGCCTGCTGTGGCCCGTTTCCAAGGGGTTTATTTCCCAGCGCTTCGGCCGCCACGCTCACCCGGTGCTCAAGAATGTTATTGTCGAAAACCGGGGCGTTGATATTCAGACCAGCGCCGGGGAGCCGGTGCGGGCTATTTTCGAGGGCAAGGTACTTACCGTGGCCAGCATTGCGGGCATGAACAACATCGTCATGATTCAGCACGGCGAGTATTTTACGGTGTACGCCAAGCTGCGCAGCGTCAGCGTCACGGAAGGCCAGCACGTGGATATGCGCCAGCAGATTGGCACCGTATACACCAGCCCCGATGGCACTTCGGAGGTTCAGTTTCAGGTGTGGCGCAACAGCTCCAACCTAAACCCGGAGAACTGGCTCGGCCGCAAGTAAGCTCAACCGTAAGGACATAAAAAAACACCGTACAGAGTACGGTGCCTTTCTGAGCTATGAAAACAAACTTAGCTACCAGAAACCTCCTCGCAGCGGCTAAGACGTTGCCGTCTCCACTCGCCATGAAGCATTCCTTGATAACAGGACGAAAGATAGTTGTGTCACTATCAAATCCCATCATCTTTCGCTGAAAGTGTAATATTTCTCGGCCAAGGATATCTTTTCCTGTCCGGCCAAGCCCTACACTAAGTTCAAACGATTAAGCAAGCCTGCTTTATAAGAACTCCCGATTGGGACGGGTAATAAGTTGCTGACGCCTTCGGCCCCGCGGCCGGTATCCACGACCACCGCATCGGCCTCAATGGCCACAATCCGGTCGAGGCGCACGATGTACTTGCGGTGCACCCGGGCAAACTCGCGGGCGGCAGCTTGGTTTCCAGCTCCTTCATGGTGCTGTACACGGTGTGC
This sequence comes from Hymenobacter cellulosilyticus, assembly GCF_022919215.1. Taxonomy (NCBI): domain Bacteria; kingdom Pseudomonadati; phylum Bacteroidota; class Cytophagia; order Cytophagales; family Hymenobacteraceae; genus Hymenobacter; species Hymenobacter cellulosilyticus. The sequence goes on from NZ_CP095046.1 coordinate 239,032, forward strand.
CGGTCGCGCCCGGCGTAGATGTTGACATAGTCGCCCAGGGCCTCCACATACCGAATGTCGGCGGCACTGACGCGTACCAGCTTATGGTCCTGCTTAATAAATAGCTCGTTGCGGCTCACCATATACAGGGAATCAGCCGCATCGTTAGCCATGCGCAGCAGGCCGTCAAGCTTGCGCTGCTCCTGCTCGAGCTGCAGACGGGCGCGGCGCAACTCCAGGTGGGCCACCACTTCCCGGGCCAGAATGCGCAGGGCCTCCCGCTGCTGCTCGGTCAGGCGGCGCGGCACCCGGTCGATGGCGCACAGGGTGCCCAGGGGCTGCCCATCAGGCGTCATCAGCGGCGCGCCGGCGTAGAACCGAATACCTGGGTCGTTAACGACCAACGGGTTGCTGCTAAAGAGCGGGTCTTTCCCAGCATCTTCCACCTCGTAGATGTCAGTACCAAACATGGCGTGCTGGCAAAACGATATTTCACGCTCCGTACTTTCCACGCCTTCTAAGCCCACGTTGGCTTTAAACCACTGCCGGTCGGCATCAATCAGGGAAACCAGTGAAATAGGCGTGCCGCAGATGCAGGCTGCCAGCTTCGCCAGATCATCAAACACTTCCTCGGGAGGCGTGTCTAGGATCTGGTAGTTACGCAGTGCTTCTAAGCGGTCAGTTTCCCGGGCATCACGCAGGGACTGAGGGGTAATGGAGTTAGGCAAAAAAGGCAGGCTCGTCTTCGCTGGCATTGGTCAATCATCGGAAAAGGCAGGGGGCAGCCGCTACCATAACAATTTAAAGATAAAAATGCTTTATCATAAAGATCCATCCGCGTTGCCAACGTTCAGATTTTATAGATGAAGCCCGGCACAAACCTACCCATAGCCGCGCTGCGGCTGGCCAAAATCCCTGTATATACGGAGAAGTCCCTTGCAAAGGATTGAACTAGGGGCTGAATATTTTTTTCCGAATTGCGGCGGCTAAACGCATTTGAAAATTATCGGGTACTTTTACCAATCCTAACCGGCGCTTATTCGCGTACAATAAGCTTTGCCACCCCAAATCGGCCTTAGGCCAACTGTATATGACACTTGCCTCGCTTTTTCTGATCGGCAACTTCGGCACGACCGAAATCCTGCTGATTCTTTTTGTTATTATCTTGTTGTTCGGTGCCAAGCGCATTCCGGAGCTGGCTAAAGGTCTGGGCAAAGGCATCCGGGAGTTTAAAGACGCCTCCAAAGACGAGCAGCCCGAGTTTCGGGACCGGCCGGTGAATCCTAATGACCCGAATCAAACCCGTCTGTAACCGCTCAGAATTATGCAGACTCCCACGTTTCTCTTCCTAGGCGACCTTGGCGGCGGCGAAATCATGCTGATCATGGTTGTTATCCTGATCTTCTTCGGGCCAACAAGATTCCAGAACTGGCCCGGGGATTGGGTAAAGGCATCCGCGAGTTCAAAGACGCGTCGCGCGAAATCCGCAGCGAGTTTGAAAACGCCGACCAGCCCCGCCACAATCCCAACGCCGGCTACCAGACCCCGCCCGCGTACTCGGCGCCAGTACAACCTACCACGCCGGAGCACCCCAATGCTGCCGACAACGTGAATGTGGCTTACACCGCTCCCGTAGCTCCTATAGCTCCGCCCATGGACGGCGGCATTACGCCCCCGGTGCCCCATACGGAAGAGCGGCCCCGCCTTGATCAAACGACCAACTGATAGCAACCACTTGAGACGCTTTACCTCTCTTACGGAAGTTCGCAACGAGCTGACGGCAGGCACTACCACCTGCCGTCAGCTCGTGGAGTATTATCTGGATAACATCCAGAAGAAAAGCCATTTGAATGCTTTTCTGGAAGTGTGGCCCGAAGAAGCCCTTGTCCAGGCCGAGGCCGTGGATGCTAAGCTGGCCGCCGGCACCGCCGGCAAGCTGGCTGGTATGGTCATCGGCCTGAAAGATGTGCTGGCCTACAAGGACCACGCCCTGCAAAGCAGCAGCCACATCCTGGACGGCTTCAAGTCGCTCTTTACCGGTACGGCCGTGCAGCGCTTGCTCGACGAGGACGCCATACTCATCGGCCGCCAGAACTGCGACGAGTTTGCCATGGGCGCTTCGAATGAAACGTCTTACTTCGGCCCGGCCCGCAACGAAATTGACCCCGAGCGAGTCCCCGGCGGCTCATCGGGCGGCTCGGCCGTGGCCGTACAGGCCGATATGTGCCTGGCCTCGATTGGCTCCGATACCGGCGGCTCAGTGCGCCAGCCGGCAGCTTTCTGCGGCATTATCGGCTTCAAGCCCACCTACTCGCGCATCTCCCGCTACGGTTTGGTAGCGTATGCCTCGTCGTTTGACCAGATTGGCACGCTGACTCGCTCGGTGGAAGACGCGGCCCTGCTGCTGGAAGTAATGGCGGGCCCCGACGACTTCGACAGCACCGTGAGCCAGCAGCCCGTGCCGGCTTATAGTGAGCTGCTGACGCCTGCTCCTCACTACCGCATCGGCTACATCCGCGACACGATGGAACGGCCCGGCCTGAATTCCGAAATAAAGGCGGCGGTGGAAGAAACCCTGGACACGCTCCGCGGCCAGGGCCACGTAGTAGATGCCGTGGAGTTTCCCTACCTCGACTTCATCGTGCCTTCCTACTACATTCTGACCACGGCCGAAGCCAGCTCCAACCTGAGCCGCTTCGACGGAGTGAAGTATGGCTACCGGGCTCCCGACGCTACCGACCTGGAGTCGCTCTACAAGAAAACCCGCGCCCAGGGTTTTGGCCCCGAGGTGCAGCGCCGGATTCTGCTGGGCACCTTCGTACTCTCGGCCGATTATTACGACGCGTATTATACTAAAGCCCAGCGGGTGCGTCGTTTGATTAAGGACAAGACCGACGAGCTGTTGCGCCAGTACGACTTCCTGGTGCTGCCGACCACGCCCACTACGGCGTTTAAGATTGGCGAAAACCAGAAAGACGCCTTGGCTATGTATCTGGCCGACATTTTCACCGTACAGGCTTCCCTGGCGGGCGTGCCGGCCATTTCGGTACCAGCCGGCGTCGACTCGGCCGGGCTACCGATTGGCGTGCAGGTGCTCAGCGGCGCGTTCCGCGAGGAGCACTTGCTGGCGTTTGCCAACTCCCTCACGGAATCCCTCACTCCAGCTATTCCCTGATGAAAAAGTCGTTGCTGCGCGTTGCCGCCCCTTTTCTGCTCCTGGCTGTTGCTGCCCGTCCCGGGGCGGCCCAAATACAACCCGAACTGAATCCGGCCGGTACGCGCAGTGACGATACCACCCGCGTGCAGCTCACCCAGCCGCTCGACTCCCTGGTAGCCGAATCGACGTCGGCGGCCGACTCGGCCCGGCTGGTGTGGCTACAAACGCCCCCCGAGCTGCGCGACCTGGTCGGGGACCGGATAAGCTGCTTGGATACCGACATGCCGCACGTGTTCAACGGCACGGTGATGAGCTTTGTGAATTACTTCACCTTGCGCAACCGAGCTTATACCCAGCGGATTCTGGAGCGGCAAAACTTGTATTTCCCGCTATTCGAGAAGTATCTGGCCAAATACCACCTGCCCCAGGATTTGAAATACCTGGCCGTAGTTGAATCGGCTTTGTTGCCTACGGCCCGCTCCCGGGTAGGCGCCGTGGGTTTGTGGCAGTTTATGGGGCCGACCGGGCGCGACATGCGGCTGGTGCAGAATGAGTATATCGACGAGCGGATGAATCCGGAGAAGTCGACGGAGGCGGCTTGCAAGTACCTGCGCGACCTGTACCGCATGTTTGGCGACTGGGAGCTGGTTATGGCGGCCTACAACTGGGGCGGGGGCAACGTGCAGCGGGCCATGAAGCGCACCGGCAAGCGTACCTTCTGGGATTTGTACCCGCAGCTGCCCAAGGAAACGCGCAACTACGTGCCTACTTTCACGGCGGCCATGTACACGCTGCAGTATGCCAAGGAACACGGCCTGCACAACGACTCCCTACGCTATCAGTATCCCGAAGCCACCGATACGCTCATGATTTCGGGCCGCAGCCTGGACTTGCGCAAGCTCTCGGCACAGTTTGGCCTCGACTCGGCGGCCCTGGCCCATTACAACCCCGAAATTCGCAAAACCTACCTGCCCGAAACGGTCCGCAACTACAAGCTGACAATTCCGGCTTGCGTGCGGACCGAACTGGTGGCCCTGGACCGCAACACGGTGCTCGACTTCTGCAAAGTAGTTCTGCCCCCACCCCGTCCGCTTACCCCGCTGGTACCAGCTTTGCCCGCCGCCGACTCAGCTAGTGCTGCGCTGGCGGCCGCGGCCAAGGCGGCTGACAAGCCTCAGTACCGCCGCATCCGGCACTCGGTGAAGCGTGGGGAAAGTGTAGCCGACGTGGCGGCTCGCTACGAGGTGAGTCCGGCTCAGGTGCGGCGCTGGAACAAGTTACGTCAAGGCAGAGCCCTGGTACCCAAGCAGCAGCTGGTGGTATTTGTACCACTGGAAGCCTCGGAAACGACAGCTCCCGTGGTGGCCGTGCGCAAGGCAACGGTACCCGCCAAACTGCCTTTGCCCGGGGGCCAGCCTGAAAAAGAAATCAGTGTAGCGGCCAAAGCACCGGCTGTATCCCAGCCGGAAGCAGAAGACGCCCCTGCCGCAGCCCCGGAAAAAGCTGTGGCTTCTGTAAAGGCCAGCCGCCAAACGCGAGAAACGGTAACTGCCGCAGCTGAACCCAAAGCCTCAACTGCGCCGGCCGACGAAAACCTGCCTACGGAGTACACGGTGCGCAAAGGTGACAACCTGAACCGGGTGGCCCGGGAGCGGGGCCTAACGGTAGCCCAGCTAATGACTTGGAACAACCTCGAAACGGAGGCAGTAATGCCGGGGCAGAAACTGCTGCTGCGCGCCCCTACCGAGGCCGAAGCCGCTGCGGCTGCTAAAAGCATAGCCCGCCGGACGCCGGCTGCTCGTTCCGTTGAGGTCCTGCCCGCCCCGAAGGTGCACCTGGTACAGCCTGGCGACACGCTCTACAACATTTCCCGCCGCTACCAGGGCGTGACGGTGGAACAGCTGCGCAAACTCAACCACCTCAAATCGGATGAGGTAAAGCCGGGGCAGAAGCTGCTGGTGCAGGGCTAATCTGACTGCCCGGCCTTTTTAGTGGAGAAGTTTGCGCACTTAATCACAGAGCGCAACGCGGATTAGCTTTATCCGACGTTGCGCTTTTTTCTTGCTTTTTTCTCAGCGTATTAGGGGTGGCTCAACAGCAGTTACGGGTTGTCAGGTCGCTTTTAAACTCCTGACGTAACTTTGGTGCCAGATCTTTTGCAGAGGCCCCAGACAGGCTGCCACGCCTTACGGCTCCGCCGGCCGCCCGCTGTTTTAGCTTTGATTCCGGCTGATTTCGCCCCAACTTGCTTACTTGCTTTGTAGCAAGCCCTCATCCATTGCTCCGCCCCTATGCTCAAAATAAACAAACAGGAAGCCCTCGACTACCACTCCCAGAACCCCGCGGGCAAGATTGAAGTGGTGCCCACCAAGCCCGTCAGCACCCAGCTGGACCTGGCCCTGGCCTACTCCCCGGCGTGGCCGAGCCCTGCAAAGCCATTGCCCTCAACAAGGACGACGTGTATAAGTACACGGCCAAGGGCAACCTGGTAGGCGTTATCAGCAACGGTACGGCCGTGCTGGGCTTGGGCAACATCGGCCCCGACGCCTCCAAGCCGGTGATGGAAGGCAAGGGTGTACTGTTCAAGAAGTTCGCCGGCCTCGACTGCTTCGACATCGAAATCGACTGCACCGACCCCGAGGAGTTCGTGCGCATCGTTAAGTCGCTGGAGCCTACGTTTGGTGGCATCAACCTGGAAGACATTAAGGCCCCCGAGTGCTTTATCATCGAAAAGGCCCTGCGCGAGCAAATGACCATTCCGCTGATGCACGACGACCAGCACGGCACGGCCATTATTTCGTCGGCCGCCCTCCTGAACGCCCTGGAGCTGGTCGGCAAAGACATTAAGGAAATCAAGCTCGTGGTGAGCGGCGCGGGCGCCGCGGCCATCAGCTGCCTGCGCCTGTACCGGGAACTGGGCCTGAACGTGGCCAACGTGACCGTGTTCGACAAGGACGGCGTCATCAACCAGCACCGCACCGACCTGGCCGAGCTGCAGATGCAGTTTGCCACCTCCAGCAACGTCACGACCCTGGCCGAGGCCATGGAAGGCGCCGACGTGTTCTTGGGTTTGTCGGCGGCCAACGTGCTGCCCGCCGAGCTGCTGCTGAAGATGGCCGACAACCCCATCGTGTTTGCCCTAGCCAACCCTGATCCGGAAATCGTGTACGAGCTGGCCCTGGCTACCCGCCCCGATATCATCATGGCCACCGGCCGCTCTGACCACCCCAACCAGGTAAACAACGTGCTGGGCTTTCCCTACATTTTCCGGGGAGCTATGGACGTGCGGGCCACCGAAATCAACGAGGCCATGAAGCTGGCCGCCGTGCAGGCCCTGGCCGAGCTGGCCAAGGAGCCCGTGCCGGATATGGTCAACAAGGCCTACGGCGACAACACCCTGACCTTCGGCCGCACCTACCTGATTCCCAAGCCCCTCGACCCGCGCCTGATAACTACCGTGAGCGTGGCCGTAGCTAAAGCCGCCATTGCCAGCGGCGTGGCCCGCCGCGAAATCACGGACTGGATGGGCTACGAGGACGAGCTGCGCAGCCGCTTGGGCGTGAACCAGAAGCTGATGAACCGCATCACCAGCGCGGCCAAGGCTAACCCCAAGCGCGTGGTCTTTGCCGAGGGCGACAACTACAAAATCCTCAAGGCTGCCCAAATCGTGTACGACGAGGGCATTGCCGTACCGATTCTGCTGGGCAACCGCAAGAAGATTGACGCCATTGCACGCGCCAACAGCCTCGACCTGGAAGGCTGCCAGATTATTGACATTCTGGAGGAAGACGCCAAGCGCGACGAGTACGCCGAACTGATTTTCCGCAAGCGGCAGCGCCGCGGCATTACGCTGTATGAAGGCCGCCGCCTGCTGCGCGAGCGGAACTACTACGGCTCCATGATGGTCGAAACCGGCGAGGCCGACGCCTTTATCACCGGTCTGAGCAAGGACTATGGCAAAAGCATTCTGCCGTCCCTGCAGGTTATTGGCGTCGACGACGGGGTGAAGCGGGTGGCGGGTATGTACATCATCCAGCACAAAAAGGGCCCCTTCTTCTTTGCCGATACCACCGTAAACATCGACCCTACGGCCGAGGAAATGGTGGACATTATCGGGCTGGCAGCCCGCACCGTGCGCTTCTTCGACACCGAGCCCCGCGTTGCGGTGCTGAGCTACTCCAACTTCGGCTCCAACCCCGGCCTGCTGCCCGACAAGGCCCGCTTGGCTACCGAGCTGGCTAAGAAGCGCTACCCTGATCTGCTCCTCGACGGCGAAATGCAGGCCAACACGGCCCTGAACCCCGAGCTGCTGCGCGAGCAGTACCCCTTCAGCGACCTGGCTGAGCTAGGCGCCAACACCCTGATTTTCCCCAACGTGGTATCGGGCAACATTGCCTACAAAGTGCTGCAGGAAATAGGTGGGGCCGAGGTTATCGGGCCGGTACTGATGGGCATGCGCAAGCCGGTGCACATTCTGCAGATGGGCGCCTCGGTGCGCGAAATCGTGAACATGACGGCCATTGCCGTGGTGGATGCCCAAACCAACCGCAAGCCTCTGTAGCGGCCTCCACTAAAACCTGCTTAAACATCCAGAAAACGGGATGTTTCCGACCATAAATTCGGCGGAAACATCCCGTTTTTTAGTGGAAAAAGCCAGTAGATTTGGGATAGAAAACCTCGTGCGTTTCGTTGCTTTTCACCGGCCCTTCACGGGCTCCGAGTATGGCAATATCCCTATTGTGCCGTAGTTGGTGCCCTGCCGCGTTCAGTTTCTTATTCTTAGCTTGCTTGCATGATTGCGTACATCGACGGAAAACTAGCCTACAAGGACCCCACCATGGCCATTATGGACGTGAACGGCGTGGGATATGAAATTAAAATTTCGCTGACCACTTACTCCAAGCTCCCGGGCGAGGGGGAGAAGGCCAAGATTTATACTTACCAACATATCAAGGAAGACGCTCAGGCGCTCTACGGCTTCCTGGACCCCAACGAGAAGGCCTTGTTTATGCACCTGATTTCGGTGTCGGGCATTGGGCCGGGCACGGGCATTATGATGGTCTCGTCGATGTCGGTGGGCGAAATCCGCCACGCCATCGTCAACGAGGATGTACGCTCTATTCAGAGCATCAAGGGAGTGGGTCCTAAAACGGCACAGCGCGTAATTCTGGACTTGCGCGACAAGCTGCGCAAAGATGAGCTGCTCAGCAAAGCCGGCGTCGATACCGTACCGCTGGCCCGGGCACACAATACGAATCGCTCGGAAGCGTTAGCCGCCTTAGTGACCTTGGGCTTTGCCCGTGCCGCCGCCGAGAAGAACCTGGATCAGATTCAGCAAAAGCATGGCAACGAGCTGAGCGTGGAGGAATTAATTAAGTTTGCTCTTAAGTCTCATTAGAATTTTACCTGGCCCCGCGTCTGCTTGTTACACTTGAACTCCGGTAAGAAGTCCCTCACCGTTTCGGTAGTTATTGTCGCGTCCTTGCTGGCCTGGTGGTCACAGGCCGCGCCTACCGGAGCCGGTCCCTTTGCCTTGCGTCAGCTGTGGGCCTGGCTTCCTAAGCCTGGTCGCCTGGCTCGCGTGGCTTTTGCTGCCCCTCCCGACACGCCCCGGGTCGTATTACCCGATACCAGTCGCTACCGGCCTAGCCGCCGGCCTAAGGTTGATCCGGAGGATCGGCCCGGCTCGCCGTTTGCGCCCCAGCGGCGTCAATCGCCGCTGCTGCTGGATCTGCCTTCGAACGTAAACCTGCAGGTAACGCCCGACGACAGTCTAGAATACTACGATGTGCGCGAAAAGGTTGGGACGGACATTGATTTCCGTGACCCGAGCCGCATGACGTTCCAGGAATATTCGGAGTGGCAGCAACGCCAGGCCGTGCGCGACTATTTCCGGACCCGCTCGGCGGGCGGCATCGTGGGCGACCCGGCCGCGCCCGAAACCAAGCGCCTGATTCCCAAGATTTATTTGGGTCCCATGGCCGACCGCCTCTTCGGAGGCAGCTACGTGGACATTCGCCCTAATGGAGCGGTGACCCTGCGCATGGGCGCGCGCTTCAACCGCAACCTGAACCCTACGCTGACCCTGCGGCAGCAGCGGGTGGGCGACTTTCAGTACGAGCAGAACATGAACCTGAACCTCACCGGCCAGATCGGGGAGAAACTGCGGCTCACGTTCAACTACGACACCAAGGCAGCCTTTGACTTCGAGAACAACATGAAGCTCGACTACACGGGCTTCGAGACGGAAATCATCCGCAAAATTGAGCTGGGCAACGTAAGCCTGCCGCTCAACAACTCCCTGATTCAGGGCGGGCAAAACCTGTTCGGCGTCAAAACTCAGCTGCAGTTTGGCAAGCTGGCCGTGACGGCCGTGGCCAGCACCCTGCGCGGCACCGCCGACGCAGTGAGCGTGCAGAACGGCGCCCAGAGCCGCCAGTTCGAAATTAAGTCGAGCCAGTACGAGCGGGACCGGCACTTCTTCCTGTCCCAGTTTTTCCGGGACCGGTACGACGCGGCCCTGCGCAACCTGCCCACGATTCAGTCGGGTATCGAAATCAATAACATCGAGGTTTACGTCACCAACGACAACCGCCAGAGCGACAACTTGCGCAACGTAGTGGCCTTAATGGACTTGGCCGAGCCGGTGCGGGTGTACCGCCCCCAGTTTCAGCGGAGCGTGAGCCGCCAGCCGGCCGCCAACGAATCGAACCCCGTGTACCAGGAAGTGGTACTGGGTGGCGACAGCCGCAGCAATGAGTCGGTAGACAACTACCTGCAGAATAAATACAGCGGCAAGCAACAGCAGCTCTCCAAAACAGTGGACTACGAACGGGTGCGGGCCCGTCTGCTCAATCCGCGCGAGTATACTTACAACGCCCAGCTGGGCTACCTTTCGCTGAACACGCCCCTGCTGCCCGAGCAGGTATTGGCCGTCGCCTACACGTACACCTACAACGGCAGGAGCTACAGCGTTGGGGAAATCTCGACCAACAACACCCAGGTAACGCAGGAGCAGGTACTCTACCTGAAGCTGCTCAAGGCCAGCAACCCCGGCGTGCAGCTGGCCGACCCGGACGTGAACCCCAGGAACGAGAACCTGAAAACGCGCAATCTGCCAACCTGGGATTTGATGATGAAAAACATCTACTCCCTGAACGCCAGCCAACTCAACCGCGACAATTTTCAGCTGCAAATCGTGTACAAGGACGACGCAACCGGTGTCGACCTTATCTCGCTGAAGGAAGGGCAGCGCATTGCCAACAAGCCGCTGATTCAGGTGCTGAACCTGGATAACGTGAACCCCAACAACGACCAGAACCCCGACGGCAACTTCGACTTCTTCCCCGGCACGACCATCGACCCGGACCTGGGCAAGATCATCTTCCCGGTGGTGGAGCCCTTTGGCAGCTACCTGCGGGCCCAGTTCGACACGGCGGGCACATCCGGTGGCAATGCCCAGCGGGAGCGGGAGCTAGCCCGCCAGTACGTGTACCAGGAGCTCTACAATCAGACCCAGAGCGACGCCCAGCAGCGCCAGGAAAAAGACAAGTTCTTTCTGCGCGGCCGGTTTCAGGCCACGGCTACCGACGAAATCAGCCTGCCCGGCCTGGGCATTGCTGAAGGCTCGGTGCGCGTAACGTCGGGTAGCACGGTGCTGGAAGAAGGCCGCGACTACCAGGTGTTCTACGACCAGGCCAAGGTCAAGATTCTGAACCCGAGCTACCTCAACTCGGCCAACGAGCTGAAGGTGTCGTTCGAAAAGAATGCCCTGGTACAGGTACAGCCGCGCAAGCTGCTCGGAGCCCGGTTTGACTACCGCCTCAACCAGGACGTGAACTTTGGCGCCACGGTGCTGCACCTGCTCGAAAATCAGGCGCCCGGCATAAACCGCGTCAACATTGGCGACGAGCCCGGCAACAATACCATCTACGGCTTCGATGTGAACATGCGGCGCGAGTCGCGGGCCCTGACCAAGTACTTGGACATGTTGCCACTCATTTCGACCAAGGAGCCTTCGTCGGTAGCTTTCAGCGGAGAAATTGCCCAGCTGGTGCCCGGCAAGTCGAAGCTCGGCCGCGGCGAAGATGGGGTGTCTTACATCGACGACTTCGAAAACGCCCGCACACCCTATTCTTTGGGCGGCGTGAGTGCGGCTACCGCCTGGCGCCTGGCTGCTACCCCGGCGCCCCTGGTGCCGGCCGGTGCCAACGACCTGGCTTACGGCTTTAAGCGGGCCAAGCTGGCCTGGTACACCGTTGACCAGACGTACTACACCGGCGGCCCCGGCAAGCCCAGCAACATTGGCGACAACGACCTGCGCAACCACTACACCCGTGGCATTCAGCGCACTGAAATATTCCCTAACCGGGACGTGGGCGCCACTGGCAATGGCTTCGAATATTCTCTGGACCTGGCCTACTTCCCCAAGGAGCGCGGCCAGTACAACTATTCCAAGGACATCAGCGCCGACGGCAAGCTGCTAAATACGGACCCCAAGACCCACTACGGCGGCATCAGCCGAGAAATCACCTTCGATACCGACTTCGACAACGCCAACGTCGAGTACATGGAGTTCTGGATGATGGACCCCTTCATTAAGGGGAACAACGGCAAAATTGACGACGACGAAAATTTAGACCCGGCAACCCCAGTAAGCAACACCACGGGTGGGGAACTGTACCTGAACCTGGGCTCGGTATCGGAAGACGTGCTGACCGACGCCAACCAGCACGAGTTTGAAAACGGCCTGCCCACGGACCCGGCCAACGTTGCGCAGGACACCCGCAATACGGTGTGGGGCCGCGTGACGCGCCAGCAGTTCCTGACCGACGCCTTCAGCACTGCTCCCGGCGGCCGCGAACGGCAGGACATTGGCCTGGAAGGCCTCAACGACAGCGAGGAAAAGGCTTTCTTCAATGGTGTGTACAGCTCGGTAGACGACCCCTCGGGCGACAACTTCCGCCACCACCTCGACGATTTCTACACCAACAACAACTACAAGATCCTGGGCCGCTATAAACAGTATAACGGCATGGAAGGCAACTCCCGCGAGAACAGCCAGCTGAGCTCCACGGCCCTGCCCGACAAGGAAGACCTGAACCGCGACAACGTCATTTCGGACACGGAGCGGTACTACGAGTGGAAAATGTCGTTGCGGCCGGACCAGATGGAAGTTGGCCAGAACTACATTGTCGACAAGGTTACCAACTCCATTACCGGCGACCAGGTGTCGTGGTACCAGTTCCGTATTCCGATTCGCCAGCCTTCGGGCGTAGTAGGCTTGCCTCAAGGACAAACGACCTTCGGCTACAAGTCGATTCGCTTCGTGCGCATGTACCTCACCGGCTGGCAAGAGCCCGTAGTACTGCGTTTGGTACAACCCCAGTTTGTGGCCAACCAGTGGCGCCGCTTCCTGAGCCCGATTTCCCAGCCCGGGTCAAGCTGCATCAACTGCGGCGAGGATAACACCCCGTTCACCATTTCTACGGTGAGCATTGAGGAAAATGGTATTGCCGGCGTGAGCGGCACCGACGCTATTCCGTACGTGTTGCCGCCGAACATTCAGCGCGACAAAGAGTACGGCTCGAGCACCGTAAACCGGGAGCAGAACGAGCAGTCGTTGCGCCTGTGCGTGGAAGACCTGCGCGACGGGGTGGGCAAAGCCGCTTACAAGAACATCAACATCAGCATGCTGCGCTACAAGCAGCTGCGCCTGTTCCTGCACGCCGAAAGCGAGGACAACCGGATTGTGAATGGTCCGGTGGGTCAGGTACGGGCTTTTGTGCGCATTGGCACCGACTACACCCAGAACTACTACGAGTACTCGCTGCCCCTGCACATTACCAAACCTGGTTCTACTTCCCAGCGCGACATCTGGCCCGAGGAAAACGAAATTCAGATTTCCTTCCAGCAGTTCATTGACGCCAAAGCGGTTCGCAACCAGACTAATTCACCTCTGTCGGAGCCCTTCGTGACGCAACTGCCCAATGGGGCTACTATCACCATTCTGGGTAACCCCGACTTCAGCGCCGTGCAGGGCGTCATGATTGGCGTGCTGAACCCGCAAGATGATAACGCCAGCAAGTCGGTGTGCATCTGGGCCGATGAGTTCCGGGTGTTCGACTTTGAGCGGGAAAACGGCTGGGCTGCCACGGCCCGCTTCAACACCAAGCTGGCCGACCTGGCCAACATCACGGCCACGGGTAGCTTTACCTCCGTGGGCTTCGGTGGCCTGCAGGACAAAGTGGCCCAACGCTCCCTGGACAACGTGCTGCGCGGCGACCTGAACGCGGCCGTTGCCGCCGACAAGTTCCTGCCCGAGAAGCTGGGCCTGCGCATTCCGGTGCTGGTACAGGCCGGTCAGGAAAGCCGCAGCCCCAAGTACGACCCGCTCGACCCGGACACCAAGCTGGAGCAGTCCTTACAGAAGTTTGAGTCGGCCGACGAAAGGGCGGCGTACCGAAAAGAGGTTATTGACCAGACCAGTAGTCGAAGTATAAGTTTGCTCAACGTGCGCAAGGAACGCGTGAACCCCGAGAAGAAGGTGCGCCCCTACGACGTGGAGAACTTTGCCCTGAGCTATGCCCTGACCGAGCGCACGCACACGGACATCCGCACCGACCGGGACTACACCAAGACCTACACCGGCGCCTTGGCCTACGTGTACCAGACGACGCCCAAAACCTACACGCCCCTGGCTAAAATCAAGGCGCTGGACTCGCCGTACCTGAAGATTTTCCAGGAGCTGAACTTCACGCCCCTGCCCAGCCGCTTTGCCTTCCGGGCCGACCTAGACCGTCGCTACAACGAGCGGCAGCTGCAGCGCACCCTGGAGCCCGGACAGGTACCCACCATCGACGGTATTCTTCCGATTTACCAGAAGAGCTTCTTCTTCAACCGGATTTACGACCTGAAGTGGGACCTGACCAAGAGCCTGATTTTCGATTATACAGCTAATAACCGCTCGGTTATTGACGAGGGAGCCGGTCCAAGCCGGGGCAACGACCCACTGGCGGTGGCCAACCGGCAGGATCTGCGCAACAACCTGCTGCGCGGGGCCGCACCACCAACTTCAACCAGACCATTGCCCTGACCTATCGTCTGCCTCTGGACAAGTTTCCCCTCACTGACTGGCTGTCGGCTGATACGCGTTACGCGGCTAACTACAGCTGGCAAGCAGCTTCGACGGCCCTAACGGCTCCTCTGTTTCCCACCTCGACGAATCCGGACAGCCTGAAGCTGACGGCTCCGGTGCAGCTGGGCAACACCATTCAGAACAACGCCGAAATCAGCGCCAACGGCAAGATTGACTTGGTGAAGCTCTACAACAAGGTGCGCTTCCTCAACATCATCAATAATGCCCCACCGCCCGGCCAGCAGGAGCGCACGGCCGGCCGCAAAGGTACCTTGCCCCCCTCGCTGGAACGTCTGCAGGAAAAAGGTCAGCCCGCTGCTACGGCCGCCCAGGATACGGCCAAAGGTCCGGAGCTGCGTGCCCTTAAAGCCGTGCTTCGGTCCCTGATGACGGCCCGGTCCTTGAACTTTACCTACACCCGCAGTTCCGGCACGCTGGTGCCCGGTTACCTGCCCGGCACCCGATTCTTCGGCCTGAATGACGAGTTGGCGCCCGGCATACCTTTTATTTTGGGCAAGCAGTATGGTCTGGATGAGCTCTACAACCAGGTTAGCTCCAATGGCTGGTACACCCGGCGCAGCGACCTGCTCAACACGCCGTTCAGCTCCCTGCTCACCGAAAACCTGACTCTGCGTACCGCCCTGGAGCCCTTCCGCGACTTCAACATTCAGCTGGATGGTCGCTGGCAGCGGGTACGCAACAACGAGACGTTCTATCGTCTGGCCGTGGATACGACTACGCAACTGCCTTACGGGGCACCCGTGCGGGGCGACAGTCTGGCCCTGCGCCTGCCCCTGAGCACGGGTACGTTCAGCACCTCGTTTATTTCCATCAAAACCCTGTTTGGCGACCGTAGCGCCAAAGGAGAAGTGTCGAAAGCCTTCGACCGGTTTGTGGCTAACCGCGGCATCATTCGGGACCGGCTCCAGCAGGCCAACGAAAATGCCTATGGTGACGGCCGGACTGAACAGAAGGGAGCATACGGCTATAATTCCCAGGAAGTGTTGATTCCTGCCTTCATCGACGCGTACCAGGGCCGCTCCTCCGATGGATACAAGGCTAAGAAGTTTAACCCCTTCGCCCTGCTGCCCGTGCCCAACTGGCGCATCGATTACAACGGCCTGGCTGAGCTGCCCTTCATGAAGCGCTACTTCCGCTCTATCACGCTCAATCACCAGTACGCTTCTTCCTACACCGTGGCCAGCTACACCACTTCCACGCAGTATGCGGAGGAGCCCGGCTCGTTTTCACAGTTCCTCAACACGGCCGGGCAGTTCATTCCCTACTACATCGTGGGGCAGGTGACCATTGCCGAGCGGCTTTCGCCGTTGATTGGCGTCAACTTCCAGACCCTGCAAAAAGTAACGGGCCGGGTAGAGCTGCGCACCGAGCGGGGCATCACCCTGAACACGACCAACGCTCAGGTAACCGAGCTGCACTCCCAGGAACTGGTTATCGGCTTCGGCTACGCTACCAACCGCCTGAAGATTCCCTTCCGCATCGGGGGTGAGCAGCGCGTTCTGAAAAACGAGCTGACGGCCCGCCTCGACTTGTCTATCCGGGACAATACCACCATTCAGCGCACAATTGAAGATGTGGTGGATCCGCTTTCCTTGAATGATAAAGGCGAACAGGTACCAAACGCGAAGCCTAACGTAGGTCGCTCCCGGGGTCTGGCCACCAACGGTACCCGGCAGCTACAGCTGCGCCCTACCATCGACTACGTGCTCAACCAGCGCTTGAACCTGCAGATTTTCTTCTCCCGCACTGTTACCGAGCCCCGCGTGCAGAACTCGTTCAAGAACTCGGCTACCGAGGGCGGCTTGCAGCTTCGCTACAGCCTGTCGCAGTAACCCGCGATAATCTAAGTACTGAGTACCCTTTCAGCCCCGGCCCGTTTTAGGTGCCGGGGCTGTTTTTTTGGGTTTCATCTATTTGGGGCCTCCGGTTTTTAGCCATTTCCCACGCCAACCCGTACTTTTGGCCCAAGGCGCCCCGCGCCGGTATTCAACCTCCCAAAACAACACCCCATGAATCTCCCCGCTAATCTGAAGTACACCAAAGAGCACGAATGGATTCGTGTGGAAGGCGAATTTGCTTATATCGGCATCACCGACCACGCCCAGAAAGAGCTCGGCGACATCGTGTACGTGGACATTGACACCCTCGACAAAGAAGTAGCTCAAAACGAGATTTTCGGTACCGTGGAGGCCGTAAAAACGGTTTCCGACCTGTATAGCCCCGTGTCGGGCACCGTGGTAGAAATCAACGACAAGCTCGACAGCAGCCCCGAGACGGTCAACGCTGACCCCTACGGCGACGGCTGGATGATCAAAATGAGCCTGTCGAACCCCTCTGAAATAGATGCCTTGCTCACGGCTGAAAGCTACGGTGAGTTGATCGGCGCTTAATTTCGCCTTACTCCTGTGCAGCCTACCGCGCCGCCCCTGCCTCGTCGCCGAGCCTTTGCCGCTCTGCCCCTGGCTTGGGCGGCGCTGATTTTGGTGTTGACCCTAACGCCAGCCAAGTCTATGCCCACGGTGCCGCCGTGGGAGCTTATTTCTTTCGACTCGGCTGCGCATGCCTTTGTGTTCTTGGTGCTGGCAGCCTTAAGTTACTTTTCCAGCATCCGGCAGCAACGCTATGTCTGGCGCCAACGCCACGCGTTTAGCATAGTGCTGGTGGAAGGTATACTGCTAGGCGCCTTGATTGAGTTCCTGCAGATTACCATGGACCTGGGCCGGCACGGTGAATGGTCAGATGTCATCAGTGACGGTATTGGTACTGTGACTGGTTTGTTGCTGGCACGGGCACTGCGCCGCTGGTGGGCTTAATCCTTGTTCCCTATGCCGCGTCCTCTCCCCTTTCTTACTTCAGCCTACCTGCTGGGAATTGGTCTCGGAGCCTTTGTCAATACGACAACTGCGCTGGGCCAGGATATGGGTCGGGCCCGCGCCACCATTACTACGCTGGCCGGCCCGGCTATGCATGGCCGCGGCTACGTCAACCAAGGCGATACCCGGGCTGCCCGCTATATTCGGCAGCGTTTCCGGGAGCTCGGTCTTCGGTCCTTTACACCACACTACACCCAGTCATTTCCTATTGCTATTAATACCTTTCCTGGTAAGTGTGCGCTGTCAGCTAATGGTAAGGCCCTGACTCCGGGCAGTGATTTTATTCTGGAGCCTACTTCGGGCCCGGGCCGCATCCGCGGGCCCATTACGCTGCTCGATACCCTGATTTTCACGGATGAGCAGGCTGGTCAGCGCTTTCTGATGCGTGGTCTCCAGGGGCAAGTACTACTCATGCAGCACCGCGATGCAGAACGCATCCGGACCTTGCCCGAGACCTTTGCTCAGCATATCGGGCAAGCGGCCGCGCTCATCACGCTTATTCCGTATAAGCTGACGGCCTCATTGGCCGGGCAACAAGCCGCACAGCCACGTTTGCAGGTATTGGCCAGTCGATGGCCAGCCCGCACCACGGAGGTCAGTTTACAGGTAGATGCCCGGCTGATACCCAAGTATAGTACACAGAACATTATCGGCTACGTGCCAGGTCGCGTGCAGCCCGACTCCTTCCTGGTAGTTTCCGCCCACTACGACCACTTAGGCCGTATGGGCAAAAGCACGTACTTCCCCGGGGCTAATGACAATGCCAGCGGTACCGCGCTGTTGCTGGAGTTGGCCGACTATTACGCCAAACCCCAGAACCGGCTAGCTTATTCGATTGTGTTTATGGCCTTCGGTGCGGAAGAAGCCGGGCTGCTGGGCTCAAGCTACTACGTGCAGCATCCGCTGTTTCCTTTAGAACGACTGCGGTTCCTGGTCAATCTTGACCTAGAGGGTACTGGCGAGGAAGGCATTACCGTGGTGAACGGACGCCTGCTGGAAAAACCGTTCCGCCTACTAGAGCAACTCAATACCCAGCATCGTTACGTTCCCTCCATTGCCGCACGAGGCCGGGCTGCCAATTCCGACCATTATCCTTTCTCTGAGCGCAATATTCCGGCCTTTTTCCTTTATACGCGTGGGGGCCGCAAAGCTTACCACGATGTATACGATAAATCAGAAGGTCTACCCCTGACAGCCTTTGCCGGCGTGTTCCATCTGGTTACCGACTTCTTTACTGCTTTGACGCGTTAGTAGGCTGCATAGCCGCAATAAACTGCGTTCAGGGGAACAGATTATGCATCACTTTTATTAGCTGCTACTTTCTCGATTAAACGCAATAATCCTGGAATCATCAGACCTAAGTCTAACCATTCCAGGATTATTAGATTCTACCGGTAAACTACCGATATATGTTTCTTAGCCGTTCGACTTGAACGAGGCCATGATCTGCTTAGCAACAGCCTCCCACTCGGGCTTCTGACGGTCAGCGCAGGTGAAGTTGCACATCAAGAGTTTGCCTTCCACGTCGGTGAAGAAAACCAGGTTGTAAACCTCGTGGCCAAGCTCTGGCTTCATCAGTTCCATGAAACCGATCTTACGACCGTTCACCTCTTTTACGCCTTTGTTGAACCACTTCGCCTCCTTGTACTGCTTCGAGTACATTTTGTAGAAGTTGTCGGCATACATGTCGATCATGTCCTGATCGGCCGTGTTGTCGGTGTAAGTGAAAGCGATGCTGGCTTCCTTGTTGTTGGTGTAGATAACGCTAGGACGGCTCTGCGCTTTGGCGTAGTTGAAGTCCATCTGCTGCTCGCTCATCACCTCAAATCCCTTGGGAATCAAGATTTCAACTCGCTCGCTGAGTACACGCTTTTTAATCATTTCCACCTCGGCGAAGGGGCGGAATGCCGACAGCATGAGCGTCAGCAAAAGTACGGGAGCTAGTAAGGCTTTTTTCATAGTAGTGGCTGAAAAAAACGTGGAATTCAGGGGTAAGTAAGAGTCCGAATATTGAGCAGTCGCTCTGTTCGGATAACACAATTTACGCAGAAAATCTGAAGCTGCAAATTTTCGTTTGAAAATAATTGACTTCATGAACTCGGAGCCCTGTCTTCAGGTAGAAAAACAGAGTTTTGAGCTTGTTAAGGGCATTTACGAGAAATAGCTATTTCTGGATGTCCTTTGGAGCAACATAAAATTTCCGTAATCAGCATAGTAGTACAACTATACCAAATTTTATGCTAAAAGTTCAATTTCACATATTGAGAGGGGTTAGTCAGAAGGCGTTGGACTTAAAGAATGTTGTTGATCTGTTCCTTTATTTTTTCCAGTTCTTCCTTCATCCCTACCACGAGGTGCTGAACCGTGGAATCATTTGCTTTTGAGCCAATTGTGTTGATCTCACGGCCAATTTCCTGCGAAATAAAGGCTAATTTCTTTCCACTGGGCTCGGGTATGCCTACAGTTTCGATGAAGTACTGCAAATGACTGGTCAAACGAACCTTTTCCTCGGCAATGTCAAGCTTCTCGATATAGTAAAGAACTTCCTGCTCGAACCGTACCGCATTGAACTGCTCGTGGGCAGTAAGCTCAGCCAAATGCTGTTGCAGCCGCAAGCGCACCTGTTCAATCCGGTTAGGGTCGTGGCGCTCGACTTCGGTCAAAAATTCCTGAATGCGCTCCACATACCCGATGATTTCCCCAGTGAGCGTCTGACCCTCGTCGTGCCGGAACTGGTTCACCCGTTCTAGCGCTTCCGTAACCAAAGGAAGTAACTCCTCCCAGCTTACCTCTTCTTCTTCTTCCGCCACGCTAGCTTCGGAGGGTGCCTGCAGCACACCGGGCATGTTCAGGGCCAGGGCAAACAGTTGATCCTTGGGCGCACCTACTAGCTCAGCGGCTTTTTCCAGCTCTCGGTAAGCAGCCAGCAAGGCTTCCTGCTGAAGGACTGCGCTGGCACGTACTGCACCACGGGGCCGAACAAAATCGAAAGTAAGGTTGACTTTACCGCGAACAAGGCTTTTCGTTATAAGATTTCGAAGTTCCAATTCCCGATCCTGCAAAAAGCGTGGCAAGCGCAGGCTCAAGTCCAGCGTTTTGGAATTCAAGGACTTGATTTCGACCGTGGCCGAATAACGGTCGGTTTCGCGGTGTGCGATACCGTAGCCGGTCATGGACAAAAGCATGGAAAGTGGAAAAAGGTGGTCGGGTGAAAGCGGGTGCAAAAGTAATGGTTTTCAACATAGTATGTATATATACCCCTGACAATAACATAAGCGTAATATTGTCGCAATACTGGCATAATAGGGCTACGGTAGTTTTGTGAAACGAAAAAATCACAGCTGTATGCACCGTTTAGGACTACTGTTTATTTTTCTGATTATCAGTTCTTTCGCTTTTGCCCAGCAAGGAGTAATCAGTGGAAAAGTAACTGATAAAAAGACGGGGGACGGCGTAATTGGCGCTACCGTGCTGGTAACCGGCACTGTGCAGGCGGCCCCGGTAGATGTGCAGGGTAATTACGAGCTCAAGCTCAACCCTGGCACCTATAATATTACGATGACCTATATCGGCTACAAGCCGCTGACTTTCGCCGGAATCGTGGTAACGGCCAACGGCAAAACCACCCTGAATGGGGTGATGGAAGAGAATACGACCAACCTGAAGGAAGTAACCGTAACGGGCCAGAAGCAGACGGGCACCGAAGTGGCCTTGATCCAAGACCTCAAGAAAAGTGAGGTGGTAGTAAGTGGAATGAGTAGCGACCAGATTGTGAAGTCCCTGGACCGTGACGCAGCCGAAGTCGTCAAGCGGATTCCAGGCGTGACGATTCAGAGCAACAACTTCATTGTAATTCGAGGGTTGGCCGAGCGCTATAACACAGTGATGTTGAATGGCACCCTGACGCCTTCAGCCGAAGTAGATACCCGGTCGTTTTCGTTTGATATTTTGCCTTCCTCGGTTATTGATCGGGTACTGATTTTCAAGTCTGGTTCGCCGGAACTGCCGGGCGAGATGGGCGGCGGCGTGGTGCAGGTGTATACGAAGAACTCGGTGCTAGAAAATTCGACTAGCCTCACAGTATCCGGCTGGTATCGGCATAACACGACGTTCAAAAACTTCCTGGCTTCGCCCAAACGCGGTGGTGTACTACGTACTGAAACGATTGGCTACGACAACAATGACCGGCAGCTGCCCGACAATATTCCGGCTCAGGTCGAGCGGCAGCCCATTGCTTTAAACAACATCTGGTTGCCCCGGTCATTGAAGGCTTTGCCCGACTTGCGTATCTCTCTGGGCCTATCGCGCAAGTACGAAATCGGCAGCGTGTACCTGAGCAACGTCACGTCGTTGTCCTATTCCAATACGCGTGAGCAGTACAGCAACTTGCGTCAGCGCTTTCTACGCGAATTTGACCCCACAACCAACCGTCCTCAATTGCAGTGGACCTACGATGATACGCAAGCCAGCCAAGCGGTGCGCTTAGGCGTGATTCACAACTGGCAGGCGCGCCTGAACGACCGCAACCGCATTGAGTTCCGCAACTTCCTGAACCAGTACGCTACCGATGAAGTCGTACACCGTGTGGGACAGACTCTGGACCAGGGCTTCGAGCGCGACGACAACGCCATGCATTACCAAAGCCGCACGGTGTACTCAGGACAGTTGTCGGGTACGCACGAGGTAGGACAAACGGGCCGCAGCGTTATTAACTGGGCTGGGGCTACAACTACGTTTTCCGCGACGAGCCTGATTATAGCCGTTACCGCAATCAGCGCCGTATCCCCGAGCCCGGCTTGCCCGAGCGGCCCTACCAAGTGGTAATTCCTCCCGTCGGTAGCTCGGTTGACGCCAGCCGCTTTTTCTCCGACCTGCGCGAAAACACCTACATGGCTAGCGGGCAGTTTGAGCGCAGCCTGCTAGGCCGCGACTCGGCTAAAGTGAATGCGTACAAAATACGCGTCGGCTTCTACGCCGAGCAGAAGGAGCGGACTTTGCAAAACCGAGTGTTTTCCTACGTCGTGGGCCGTGAATACCGCCCGAATGAGCCCAGCTTCAACCGGGAACTGGAAAACCTGCCGATAGACCAAATATTCGCGCCCCAGAACATTGACCCTATAACCGGTTTCGTGCTGCAAGAAGGAACCCAGGGCGCGGACCGCTACACCGGCCGCAACACGCTGCTAGCCGGCTACGTGGGAATAGTGGCACCCATCTCCGATAAATTCAGCATTTCGGGTGGCATACGGGGCGAATACAACCGGCGCTTTCTGCAATCGGGTGATCCGCTGGAGGCCGCTTACCGTGAAAACAAGTTCATTCCGATGCCCTCGGTGAACGCCACTTACAACTTCAATACCCGCTCGCTGCTTCGTCTGGCTGGCTCGGTAACGACTAACCGTCCGGAATTTCGCGAAATCGCCTCTTACGAGTATTATGACTTTGCCAACAACGCGGTGGTAAAGGGCAACGACTCGCTGCGTACGGCCACCATCTACAACGCCGACCTGCGGTACGAATTCTATCCCTCACGCTCGGAATTGATATCGTTCGGTCTGTTTGGAAAGGTTTTCCGCAATGCTATTGAGCAGACCACCAGGTCGGTGGCTACTGAGCAGCTGAACGTTTCCTACCAGAATGCCGAGCGGGCTATTGACTTTGGCGCCGAAATCGAAGTGCGCAAGTCGCTGCGCGACCTGACCGAAAACCCTTTCCTGCAGCGCCTTTCGGCCATTGTCAATGCTTCGCTGATCTACAGTGATGTACGGCTGGTTGATAATGAGCGCAACCGCGACTTCGCGCTCAATAACCGCCCGCTGCAAGGCCAATCGCCCTACGTGGCAAATGCAGGCTTGTTCTACCAGGACGACGAAGGCAAGCTGCAGGTGTCGGCACAGTACAATGTGGTCGGGCAGCGCATTCGCTTCGTGGGTGACTTGCGCAACAACTACTCCATCATCGAAATGCCGCGGCACGTGGTTGACCTCGCACTAACGAAGGGGTGGGTGAGCATCTACAGGTGCGACTCGGCATTCAGGATCTGTTCAACCAACGCTACCGTCTGCTCTACGATTATGATGGTAACAGCAAGATTGAGGGCAACGAAGACGGCTCATTTGCCTCCTACCGCCGCGGAAGCTATTCCACGCTCGGTCTGACCTGGACCTTTTAGAAATACCATTCTTAACAATAACCTAACGGCACTGCGCCGGCTGGTCCGTACACCCACGTAACGCCTTTTCACTTAATTCTTATCACCCCCTCTCATGAAAAAGATTGTACTCAGTGCGCTGGTAGCTGCAGCTGCCGTGGCAGCTCAGGCACCCCAAGCGAAGGCCCAGACGGTTTGTCCGGCCGCGCCTACAGCCATCACAGTTTCGGGTGCGATTACGACCCCTACTACCTGGACGCGTGGTAATGTCTATGAGTTGAGCGGCTTCGTGTACGTGCGCAGCGGCGCTGTGCTTACCATTGAGCCGGGCACTATCATTAAGGGTATCCGATCGACGACAGCCCCGGCGGCCCTCATCATTGAGCCCGGCGCTCAGATTATTGCCAACGGCACCGCTGCTCAGCCTATCGTATTCACCTCCAACCAGCCAGCCGGGTCACGGTCCCGCGGCGACTGGGGCGGGCTGGTACTAGCTGGCCGGGCTCCGATTAATGCTACTGGGTCACCTACCGTGGAAGGCGGTATCGGCACGACCTACGGCGGTAACCTGCCCAACGATAACTCCGGCATTTTGCGCTACGTGCGTATTGAGTACCCCGGCATCCCGCTGAGCACGGCCGCCAACTCGGAAATCAACGGACTGAGCCTGTATGGCGTGGGCGCGGGCACTACCATTGAGTATGTGCAGGTGCACGCGAGCGGCGACGACGCGTTCGAGTGGTTCGGGGGAAATGTTAATGCTCGTTACCTGGTAGCCACCGCGACCCTCGACGATGACTTCGACACGGACCTTGGCTTCACGGGTCGGGTACAGTTCGCTCTGTCCGTACGCGACGCGGCTGTAGCTGACCAGTCGGGCTCGACGGCCTTCGAGTCGGATAACGATGCAAGCGGCTCGGCATCCACGCCACAAACGGCGCCCGTGTTTTCGAACGTAAGTGCCTTTTTGCAAGGGACTACGGCCGCCAACTACACCCGCGCCATGCACCTGCGCCGCAATACGGCTGTTTCCATTTTCAACTCGGTAATTACGGGCTGGCCCCAGGGCTTGTTTATTGAAGGAGCTGCAGCGCAGAGCAACGCCACTAACGGCTCGCTTGTGTTGCGCAACAACGTACTGGCTGGTATGACCGCCAACTACGGCGTGAACCCGACCTCGGGCTTCAACCACCAAAGCTTCTTCGAGGACGCCTCGCGGGGCAACCAAGTGTTCCCGGCCATTAGCGCGCTTGGTTTGAATGCCGACAATTTCAACTCTATCAACTCCAACGGAACACCCAACGGACGCCTGACTTCACCCTCCCGGCTGCTTCGGTGCTGACTGGTGGGGCTGCGTTTGCCGATGCCAAGCTAACCGGAGCCGGCAACGGCGGTCCGAACAGCACCTTCCAGGTAGTGTCTTACCGTGGTGCGTTTGGCCCGGCCAGCACAGCTGGCAGCAACTGGGCAACCGGCTGGACCAACTTTAATCCGCAGATCACCTGCTATAACCGCCCCGGGTTGACGCTTGCCAACAAAGCCGCTGACGAGCAAGTGCAGGGCCTGAGCGTAGCACCTAACCCCACGGCCGGTGCGGCCCTGCTCTCCTTCGAGCTGAAGCGGGCCGATGTGGCTACCATCCGCGTTACGGACGCCCTGGGCCGCAACGTAGCCCTGATTGAGGCCGGCCGCCTGGCCGCTGGCTCGCAGAAGGTAGCCCTGCCTGCCTCGCTGCAGAACGGCGTGTACATTGCCACGGTGAGCACCTCCGAGACGACCCAAACCACGCGCTTCGTAGTAGCTAAGTAATTTACCTCCTGATAAGGGGCCAAGTCATTCCGTGCGGAGTAGCTTGGCCCTTTTTCTTTTACCCCTATCTATTACTTACAAAAAACAATCATTTAGTAACTCAATCATCATACACCTCTTATCAGCTACTGCGCATTAGTTCAATCCGTAAAACCTGCCCTGCTTATACAGTACTACCTATTGCAATTTTCACAGTTGAATTGAAATGTTACACCTAATCCAATTTTACCATGAAAACCAATTTATTACGCTTACTCGTTTTGTTCACTGCCTTTCTGGCAAGCTGCGCTAAGGAAGCCAACGACACTCCGGCGCCAACCATTGCAGCCAAGAGCGAATCAGCCATGGTTCAATCTTCTGATGACATGATGGTTCTGGGCCGGCAGCTGGAAAACCCCTACACGGTAGATGTCATGCTGAAGGCCAGCAATAATTTGGCCTCCCGTGGTTATTCTACTAACGTTAATATTCGCACAACACATTTATACGTTCGTTTTTTGCCTAAAAGCACCCAGGAGTATTATCTGATGGCAAAAGATGATGCCTTGGATATTTACGATCATCCCTTGGATTATGAAATAGCTCAGCCGGGCGGCACGTACCATGATCCTTCTATTCCCAGCGACCAGTATTCGTGGCAGTATTGTGCCGTGAAAGTTGGGTACAACTTCCCAGCTATTCAGTATGAAATACTTGCTGAGCTGTATCTGCCGGAAACCGACAAAGCAGTAGCTGATGCCAACAGCCTGGATTTGCTTGAGAACGAAGCAATGGCAATTACTGGCAACAGCGACTCAGGTACAGAACAGCGTATTGCCTCTTTTACGCCCGGTGGGCGGATCCAAGTACGGAATGTTCTTCAGTACCGGGATTTCCGGGATAATTCCTCTAGAAATGTAGACCAACTTATCGGCCTGGAAGGTGCTCAGGTGCGTGCTAATCGGTGGTTTACTACCCACCGCGCCATTACGGACGTGAATGGCTACTACCGGATGAATGACAGCTTTAAAAATCCCTGCAATTATAGCATTAAATGGGAGCGGCCGGATTTCGATATTCTGGACCGGGCAATATTTGGTCAGGCAACGCTGGACGGACCTAAAAAAACCGGGGACTGGAATACTGATATTACCGGTGGCAGCCAACTCTTCTACGCCACTATTCACCGGGGTGCCTGGGATTATTACTACAACGACCAGATGCGTAATGCCTTTGGGTTGAAGAAACCCCAACGCGGGATAATATCTTCCAACAGCGCGTATCGCTGCTGGCCAAGGATGAAAGTGCTACTGTTAACGGAGACTATTCTGGCTGGCGCGCCGCGCTTGGATTTCCCCACATCCGGATTTTCCGCTCTAACCGTAATTCCGACGAAATATATTCTACGACGGTGCATGAATTGGCTCACGCTTCGCACCAGGAAAACCGTGGCTGGTCATCGTTCAATAACGTGGACGATGTAATTAAGGAAAGCTGGGCACGTTGCGTACAAACCTATTTCACGTTGTACCGCTTCAGTAATTATACCAGTGGCTATGATTGGGAGGAGCGCTACCAAAACACACCAATTATTCGCACCTCCCAGATGCATCCATACACGCCCATGTTCCTGGATATGTGCGATGATTTTGACCAAAGCTTCAAGTATGGTCCTACGCGTTTCGTAGACCAGTGGGACGGCAATTTTTACATGCTACCATCTATTGAAGCTGCTTTAAAGACAGCCAGCACTTTCCAAGATTTGGAACGACTTCTCAATAGCACAGGCACAGATCAGTCGGCAGCCGATTATTATAACCAATACAAATAAGCTATTTCAAGGCCAAGCGGCGGCTATTGCTCACGACAAAGTTGGTATCAATAAGCCGCCTATCACTATCCTCTGCTTATGACCCGGACCTTGCTCACTTAATGAAGTAAGAGAATTCCGCGTGATAACAGCTCTGCTGCCGATGGTAGCAGAGCTGTTTTTTTGGGACTAACTACTACCGGTACGCGGCGGCCCTTCGCCTCATTTGCCCGATATTGCGGGAATTGTTCGTGTTTGCCGGCGCTGAGCTATGAGAATTCTTCATCTTCCCAAGTGGTACCCCCACCGCTACGACGACCAGGATGGTGACTTCGTGGCCCGGCACGTGGCGGCCATTGCGCCCCACGCCGAGGCGGCTGTGGTGTTTGCGGCCGTGGCCCGCGGCCCGCTTCCCCGCCTGACCGTGTGCGAGGCCGAGCTACACGGCCCGATGCCCACCCTGCGCTACTACTACCGCGCCCGGCCCACGGGCTTTGGCCCTTTAGATAAGCTGGCTAAGCTCCTGCTGTATTTCTGGTGCGTAAGCCAGGGCTACCGCCGCATCGTGCAGCACTGGGGCGCCCCACCCCAACTGGTTCACGTGCATGTGCTGCTGCGGACCGGACTACTGGCGTGGTGGCTCAAACTAACCCGCGGCATTCCCTACGTCGTGACTGAACACTGGACGCTCTACCTGCCGGAACGAGCCGCGGGCATCAGTAGCCTGCGACGGGTGCTGACGCGCCTGGTGGTGCGGCGGGCCGCGGCTTTGCACACCGTATCGGAAGGGCTGCGGGACGCCATGCACCGCCTGGGTTTTGAGAATCCGCGCACTGCCGTTATTGCCAACGTGGTGGATACCGCCCTGTTTGCGCCCGGCACGGCCCAGCGGGTACCCGGGCAGTTGCTGCACGTGTCAGCCTTTCATGACGCAGTAAAAAACGTATCGGGAGTGCTGCGGGTGTTGGCCCAACTGCGGCCGCAGTGGCCCGGGCTGCGGCTGCGCGTGGCCGGCTATGGGCCTGATGAAGCAGCCCTGCGGCAGTTAGCCCAAGACCTGAACCTAATGGCTGATGGGACAGTCGTGTTTCTGGGCAAGCTGGCCCACGAGCAGGTCGCCCGGGAAATGCAGCAGGCGGCGGCTCTGGTGTCCTTTAGCCGGGCCGAAACCTTTGGCTGCGTGTTGCTGGAGGCCCGGGCCACGGGCTGCGTGGTGGTGGGCCCGGCCACGGGTGGGGTGCCGGAGCTGTTTCGGCCCGTCGGCCGGTTTGGTCTGCTGGTACCACCCGACGATGAAGCCGCGCTAACCCAGGCTCTGACGGCGGTGCTCAGCGGGCAGGCTCAATTCGACCCGGCCACGCTGCGGGCCGATGCCCAGCTTCGCTGCGGCTATGCGCACGTGGGCCAGCAATTTGCTGACCTGTACGCCCGCGTGGTGACAGACTCCGGCCAAACTGCGCCATCTTAGCGGCCTTTTCGCGCCCCTACCTGCTCTATGCTGCGCCGTATTCTGCAAAATTTTGCCACCCGCCTGGCCACGGCCCTGCTCAGCTTCACCATCGTGTGGCTTACGGCCCGCTATCTGGGCGCCACCGGCCGCGGCGACGTCAGCCTGTTCGTCACCGACTGCGCCGCGCTGCTGCTCTTTATTGGCTTGCTCGGCGGCTCTTCTCTTATTTACCTGGCCCCCAAGCGCAGCATCTGGCACCTGCTGGTGCCGGCCTACGGCTGGGCTACGCTGGTGTGTGCAGCCGGCACGGCTGTGGTAAGTCTGGCCCGGCCAGTTACGCCCCAGTACTTGCTGCATTTGCTGGCGTTGGCGTTGCTGCAGGCTTTTTTCTCTATCAACAGCTCCTTACTGCTGGGCCGCAAGAAGGAAGGCGCTTATAATTTACTCAATGGGCTACAGGTAGCCTTGCTGGCGGGTGGCTTGGCTCTGGCCCTTATTGGCTGGCAGTGGCGGGTGGTAGCGGTGTATTATTATGCTGCCTACGTAGCCTACGGGCTGCCGCTGCTGCTTAGTTTCGGAGTGCTCTACCAGCTCCCCGACCGGTGGGCCGCGGGCCGCGGCCTGCGCGACACTGCCCGGGAGCTGGCCTACCACAGCCGCGGGGCGCACTTGTCCAACATTCTGGCTTTTGCCAATTACCGCCTGAGCTACTACTTCGTGGCTCACTACGCCGATGCCCAAGCCCTGGGCGTGCTGTCGGTGGGCGTGGCGCTGGCCGAGGCCATCTGGCTGATTCCGCGCAGCACGGCTCTGGTACAGTACGTAGACCTAGTCCATGCCACCGACAAGCACGCCCATATTACCCCTACCCTGCGGATTGCCCGGCTTACGCTGCTGAGTACGGCCCTGGCCGTGCTTATCCTGTGTGCGCTGCCCGCTCAGGTGCTAACGGCCATCTTCGGGCCGGAATTCGGCGCGGCCCGGCCCGTGATACTGCGGCTGGGGCCCGGGGTGGTAGCTATGGCCGTCAACGTGATGTGCAGCACGTACTTTGCCGGCATGGGCCGCTACCGCGTCAATAACCTGGCTACCACCGTGGGCCTGCTCGTGACGCTGCCGGCCTGCTGGCTTCTGATTCCAGCGCTGGGTATTAATGGAGCGGCCCTGGCCACGAGCCTGTCGTATCTAGTATCCACGGCCTACCTGTTTCACCGGTTTTCCAGCGCTACCGGCGCGGGCTGGGCGGCCCTGTTGCCCAGCCCCGGTGATCTGACTTACCTACGCCAACTCCTGCAGCGCCGCAAAGCGGCTTAAGCTCCCAGCTGCGTCAGATTCACGCTAAACCAGTGCTGCGGAGCCGCCAGGGGGTCGGGAGTGTGGGCGGGCAGCAGCTGCGGCGAGTACAAAGCGCAGAGCGTATTCTCGACCTGCACCAGCTGGCCCATGGCTGTGGCGGGCAAGCCGTCCAGAATACCGGCCAGCACCTCCCAGCGCGGCTGCCCGGGCTGGCGGCTGGCATCGTGCCACACCACCACGGTTTGGGGGCCCACCAGGTGCTCAAATACCCGGCGGGTGTCGGTGCGCACGGCCTCGTAGGTATGGTCGCCATCAATAAATACCACGTCGAACTTGCGGCCCAACCCGGCCATATCAAAAGTAGCCGAGTTGCCGTGCAGGTGAGTTACGTTGGGCCGGGGCCGGGAAAAAAAGCCGTGCAGCTCGATGTAGCGTTCCGGCAACCCTAGCTGCCGGAGCTCCTCGGCCGACAGGTTCAGCGTGTACACGGCCTGAGCTACGTCGGCCACGTTGGCGGCGCTTTCCCCGCGCCAAGTCCCGATTTCGAAGTACGTGGCCTGCGCCACCCGCCGGCACAAGGCCCGCAGCAGGAGCAAATCGGTGGGCAGGGAACCGCCTTCCCGAAAAGCAAAGGGCTGCACCGTGGTATCGGCGGCTGATAGGAAAGTGTGCAGCGGTACCATCGGCAGGCCCAGCTTGGTAAGCTGCCGGCCCGAATGTGCCTGGGCGCGTCCTTGCCAGCTGGCTTCGTCGGCGGCCAGCACGTGGTTGAGCAGCCAGGGGTTGCGCGCCAGCGCCGCCAGGCCCCGCAGGGTTTTGGAAATCTTCGACACGGAAAGTGAATTTGTGAGATGGTGAACTGGTGAGATGGTGAGTTTGCTGTTCAACCCGCGCAAAACCGCGCCGCTGACACGACAACTCACTAGTTCACCATTTCACCATCTCACCATTTAGCTAATCGGGACTTTGCGCAGGATGGCCTCAATCAGGTCCTGGGTGCGGATGCCGTCGGCCTCGGCTTCGTAGTTGAGCAGGATGCGGTGGTTGAGCACGTCGCCGGCCACGTCCTTGATGTCTTCGGGCAGCACGTAGTCGCGGTCGTCGAAGAAGGCCACGGCTTTGGCCGCGCGGTGCAGGGCAATGCTGGCTCGGGGGCTCACCCCAAACTGCACGTACTGGGCAAACTCGGCTAGGTCATAGTCGGCGGGCTTGCGGGTGGCAAATACCAGCTCGATGATGTACTTCTCCAGCGTTTCGGAAATCTGGACCTGGTTGATCATGCTGCGGATTCCGAAGATGTCTTCCTTGGTCAGAATCGGGTTTACCTCGCCCACGTAGCTCATATTGGCCATGCGCCGCATTACCTCCAGCTCGTCGGCCTTCTTGAGGTAATCCACGTGCACCTTCATCATGAATCGGTCGACCTGGGCCTCGGGCAGCGGGTAGGTGCCCTCCTGCTCCACCGGGTTTTGGGTAGCCAGCACCAGAAAGGGCAAATCCAGCGGATACGTGGTTTCGCCAATGGTCACCTGCTTTTCCTGCATGGCTTCGAGCAAGGCGCTCTGCACCTTAGCTGGGGAGCGGTTCACTTCGTCGGCCAGCACCAGGTTGGCGAAGATCGGCCCTTTCTTCACCTCAAAAACCGACTGGTTCTGATTGTAAATCATGGTGCCCACCAAATCGGAAGGCAGCAGATCGGGCGTGAACTGCACGCGCTGGAAGTGCAGGTGCAAGACTTTAGATAAGGTACTAATGGTCAGCGTCTTGGCCAGACCCGGCACGCCTTCGAGCAGAATATGGCCGCCGGTGCAGAGGCCAATCAGCAGGCGGCCCACCATGTACTGCTGCCCCACCACTACTTTTCCTACTTCAGCAAATACTTGCTTGATCTTTTGTTGGTAGTCAGCGGCTTGCATCGGCGGCACGAGGTCAGAAGAAGGCATCGACATAAGAAACGATAACGGTACTTCTGTTAAAGGTAGCAAATGCGCGGCTACCTGCTGGCACCCCGGAGCTGAATTCCAGCCCGCCAGCGCCTTTGCGCTGGGCTTCGGCCAAGGCCCCAGGGGTAGAATATGCAGCAGAACCGGTATATTCGCTGGTTACTTACCCCTTGTATTCTTACCGGTCGATGCCCGCTTCTGCTTCTCCCTCTCCGGCCTATTTGCGCCGTTTTCTGCTGCTAGCCGTTGCATTCTACGCGTTGTGGTTTGTGGGCTACGAGCGGACGCTGGCCCCGGACGGCCGCCTCGACGCGGCTTTGTCGGCCAACATTACCACGGCCAGTGCGGCGGCTCTGCGCGGCGTAGGCTTCGACAGCCGCGTCCACGGCCTGGATCCGTATCTGGTGCTGCTCAACAGCCAGCCGGTGGTGCGGGTGGGACATCCGTGCAACGGGCTGGTGCTCTACGCGCTGTTTGCGGGCTTCGTGCTGGCTTTTCCCGGGCCGTGGCGCCGTAAGCTGTGGTTTATTCCGCTGGGTATGCTGGTTATTTACGGCATCAACGTGGTGCGCATTGGGGCCCTGGCCCTAAACCACCTCTACTCCCACCACACGGTTGAGTTCAACCATCACTACACGTTTACTTTTATCGTGTACGCTTTCATTTTTATGCTCTGGATGCTCTGGGCCCGCCGCCTGTCTGCTCCCGTTTCGGCTCCCGTCCATGTCTGATTCCGAGGCGCCGCTCGTTTCTTCCACCTCCTATCCGGTGCTGCTGGGGCGGAACCTGGGGGCTGGGCTGCTGATTGTGGCCCTGTTCTGGGTGGGTATGCACAACGACCAGGTATTTGCGGTGCTAACCCGGGCCTGGCAAAGGATATTCCTGATGTTTGGCCTAAGCACCCAGGCTGCCGGTCCACAGAGTGGCGTCAGTACGCTAGTCACCACGCGCAGCTTGCCGGCCGTTTTCACCTATTCACTGCTCTACACCGCCGCTTGTCTTGGCGTGCTATATGCCGCCCTCTACGACGCGGCTCGTATGCGGCTGGTGCTGCAACTCTACGGCGCTGTATTCGCGGCCTGTGCCTTACTACTGCTCGGGGCAGGCTGCTAGGCGACGCCAGCTGGGCCTACCAGTTGGGCCGCCGCCTTATCGACTTTATCGTTTCGCCGCTGCCGGTAATCATTCTGGTGCCTCTGCTGCGCTGGTATGGCGCCCCAGGGGTTACTACCCAGCGCTAAGCCAGGCTAGCGCTACATCTGCTGCAGCCAGGTGCGGGCTATCATGATATCATCGAAGGTAAGCACCACGACGCCGGCCGAAGTGTATTGCAGCGTCAGGTCAGTGGAAAGGCGGCTGTAGACGTTGGGCGAGTACACCCAGGCAAAAAACTCACAGCCCGCTTCCCGCATAGCCGGAAACCACTCTTTTCCGCCCCATTCGGCCGCGTCGGCCCACATGCTGGTCACCAGCGTGTTATCATTGAGCACTTTGCGGCAGCGCTCCTGTTTCACAAACTCCAGCATCTTGGTCGCGCCCGAAACAACCGAATCATAATCCTGGTCCCCAATCCATTCCACATCGAGCCATTCGGAGAAATAGTCGTAGCGGATGCTGATCTGGGAGGTCTCGTAAAGCAGGCGTTGACCCATACAACTGTAGTAGTAAGCGAAATTGTAAGCAGCTAAACTGGTCGTTGGCCTTTTAGGTTGTCGGAACAGGCAAAATGGGACCTGTTCAATAGGTAGTCAAACCGGCTCGGCAAAGCTACGGCAATTAAATATTAAAGATACTCTATGTTACTGACAACTGAGGAAACAAAAATCCCCGCTGCGCAGTGCAGCAGGGATTCTGTTGTTGTACCAGAGACGGGACTCGAACCCGTACGTCCGTGAAGACAAGGGATTTTAAGTCCCTCGTGGCTACCATTACACCACTCTGGCAAAGTCACTTCACTTGTTCTTGCTCCGGGCAACTGCTAGCGTACGCGCAGCAGTGGGGCAAAGTAACTGCAAATTTTTGATTCAGTAAGGGGTATTTACCGCCGGAAGCCGGAAGAAATCCCCGAGGAAGGCTCGAAAACAAAAAGAGGATGTTGCTGATGCAACATCCTCTTTGAGCGGGAGACGAGGTTCGAACTCGCGACCTCGACCTTGGCAAGGTCGCGCTCTACCAACTGAGCTACTCTCGCTTTTGATCTTGGCGCCGTAGTGGCGTTTTGATGTGACAAAGGTAGTACTGATTTCCTTGTTGTCAAGCACTGCCCCTAAAATAATCTTGGAAATTTTGCTTCCAGAGGGCTTTCTAGCTCATTTTCAGGGAGAAAATTTTTCAAAAATCTTCTCCCTGAAAGTAGTGGCTGCTACTCTTACTTGCCTTTGGTGCCTAAAGTCAGCTTCAGCTCGTTCAGCTTTAGCAGAGCATCGATGGGTGTGAGCGTATTGACATCCAGCTGCTGCAGCTGCTCCCGGATGCGTTCCAGCACCGGGTCGGCGGGCTCGAACATGCTGAGCTGCAGGCTGGGCCGTGGCGCTGAGGCTACGGCCGCGGCGGGCTGAGCTACCGGGCCACGGCTAGCCCGACCGTTTTTGGGCTCGGTTTCCAGGCCGGCCAGCACTTCATCAAACTCCGTAGGCCCTTCTTCGATACCGGTCGAGGCCCGCTCCTGCTCCAAGTGGTGCATGATTTCGTTGGCCCGTAATACCACGGCGGTGGGCATGCCGGCCATGCGGGCCACATGAATACCGAAGCTGTGCTCGGAACCGCCTTCCACGAGCTTGCGCATAAACAGGATGCGGCCATCGGCTTCGCGTACGGCCACGTTGTAGTTGCGCACCCGCGGGCAGTCTTCGGCCAACTGGTTGAGTTCGTGGTAGTGCGTTGCAAACAGCGTCTTGGCCCGAGCCTTGGGGTTGTTGTGCAGGTGCTCCACAATGGCCCAGGCAATGCTGATACCGTCGTAGGTGCTGGTGCCCCGCCCGATTTCGTCCATTAGCACCAGGCTACGGTCCGAGAGGTTATTCAGGATGCTGGCCGTTTCGGTCATCTCCACCATGAAGGTACTCTCGCCCTTGCTCAGGTTGTCGGAGGCCCCCACGCGGGTGAAGATCTTGTCGATGACGCCGATGGTAGCCGCGTCGGCGGGCACGAAGGAGCCAATCTGGGCCAGGAGCACAATCAGGGCCGTCTGGCGCAGCAGGGCCGATTTGCCGGCCATGTTGGGCCCGGTGATGACCACAATCTGCTGCTCTTCCTGGTCGAGGCAGATGTCATTGGGGATATACGACTCGCCGGGTGGCAGCTGCCGCTCAATGACGGGGTGGCGGCCGGCGCGGATGTCGAGCAGCGTGGAATCGTTGACGACGGGCTTTACATAGCGCTGCTGCCGGGCCGTGGCGGCAAAGGAAGCCAGGCAGTCGATGATGCCGATGGCGCGGGCGTTCTGCTGAATCTGGGGCACCGAGTCCATGGCCGACAAGACCAGCTCGTTGTAGATATTCTGCTCGATGACGAACAAGCGCTCCTCGGCGTGCAGAATCTTCTCCTCGTAGGTTTTGAGTTCCTCGGTGATGTAGCGCTCGGCATTTACCAGGGTCTGCTTCCGAATCCAGGTGGCGGGTACCTTGTCCTTGTGGGAGTTGGTAACTTCGAGGTAGTAGCCGAAGACCTTGTTGTAGGCCACTTTCAGGGACGAAATACCGGTGTTCTGGATTTCGCGCTGCTGGAGCTGAAACAGATAGTCCTTGCCCGAGAAGGCAATGCTGCGCAGCTCGTCCAGCTCGGCGTCAATGCCCTCGTTGAGCACGTTGCCCTGGTTGGTAAGAATGGGCGCGTCGGGACGGATTTTGGCCTTGATTTCCTCCCGCAGCGTTTCGCAGGAATTGAGCTGGTCGGCCAGCTTCTGCAGGGCGCGCATATTGGAAGCGGCCAGCAACTCCCGGATGGGCCCGATGGCATCGAGGGCGCGGCTGAGCTGCAGCAGCTCCCGCGGGTTGATGCGGCGCACGGCCACCTTGGAAATCAGCCGTTCCAGGTCGTTGATCTGCTTGAGGTGCTGTACCAAATCACCGAGCAGCTCGGGGTTGTCGAGCAGACCTTCCACCGTGTCGAGGCGGCGCTGAATCTGCAGGGGCTCCTTGAGCGGCAGCACCACCCACTTGCGCAGCAGGCGGGCCCCCATGGGCGTTACGGTCTGGTCCAGGATGTCAATCAGCGGGACGCCGCCGGGGTGCTGGGGGTGTACCAGCTCCAGGTTGCGCACCGTAAACCGGTCGAGCCACACGTACTTGTCTTCCTCCAGGCGGCCGATGCTGGCAATGTGGCCTACTTGGTCGTGCTTGGTTTCGGCCAGGTAGTGCAGAATGCAGCCCGCGGCCGTAATGCCCTCCTTGAGCCCGTCGATGCCAAAGCCCTTGAGGGAAGTGGTGTTGAAGTGGCGGGTCAGGGTTTCGTAAGTATAGTCGTAGCCAAACACCCACTCGTCGAGGGCGTAGTGGCAGAAATCCGGGCCGTAGTGCTGCTCAAACTCCGAGCGGCTTTTTTTGCAGAACAAGACTTCGGCCGGGGAGAAGTTCTGGAGCAGCTTGCCCAGGTAGGCATGGTCGCCCTGAGCCACCAGAAATTCGCCGGTGCTGATATCGAGAAAGGAAATGCCGCACTCCTGCTTGCCGAAGTGCACGGCGGCCAGGTAGTTGTTGGAGCGGCGCTCCAGCACGTTGTCGTTGAACGACACGCCGGGCGTAACCAGCTCCGTGATGCCGCGCTTGACGAGGCCCTTGGCCTGCTTGGGGTCTTCGAGCTGGTCGCAGATGGCCACACGCTGCCCGGCCCGCACCAGCTTAGGCAGGTAGGTATCCAGGGAATGGTGAGGAAAACCCGCCAACGGAGTTTCGGAGGCCGTGCCGGCCCCGCGCTTGGTCAGGGTAATGTCCAGGATGCGGGAAGCGGTAACAGCATCCTCGCCGAAGGTTTCGTAGAAGTCGCCGACGCGGAACAGCAGCAGGGCGCCGGGGTGCTGCTCTTTGAGCTGATAATACTGCTTCATCAGCGGCGTATCAATCACCGGGGCGGGCCCCAGCGTGCCGTGCATGGGCACCGGCTTCTTCGGAGTAGAGGCAGTACGCAAAGGAATAAGAGAATAAAGCGCCCGAAAGCGCCGCGGTTTACGGGGAAAGGACTACTTGCCAACAGCGGCGGCCGAACCCTGGGTTCCGGCCCGCGTGCTGCAACGGCGGGCTCGTCCTACCTTTGGGCAAAATACCTTGCTGGCAATGCGCAAAAGAACAATGGAAGAGCTGAACCGGCTCTCGGTGGCAGACTTCAAAAGTACGCAAAAATTCCCCCTCACCCTGGTGCTCGACAACGTGCGCAGCCTGCACAACGTGGGCTCGGCCTTCCGCACCGCCGATGCCTTTGCCATCGAGAAAATCTGGCTTTGCGGCATCACCGGGCGCCCTCCGCAGCGCGAAATCACGAAGACGGCCCTGGGCAGTACTGAGTCGGTGGTGTGGGAATATGCCACTACTACCGTCGAGGCGGTTCGGCAGCTCAAAGCGGCGGGCTACGTGGTAGTGGCCGTCGAGCAAACCGACGGCAGTCAGCTCCTGCCTACGTTTCAGCCCCAGCCCGGGCAGGCCTACGCCCTGGTGATGGGCAACGAGGTATTTGGCGTGGATGACGACGTGCTGGCGTTGTGCGACGCGGCCGTGGAAATTCCGCAGTTTGGCACCAAGCATTCCCTGAACGTGAGCGTGGCGGCCGGCGTGGTGTTGTGGGACTTTATCAGCAAGCTCGGCGCTGTTTTGCCCGCCTTGTAGACATCAATAACGCTCTACAACCTGCGCAGCTCTAGCGGCTTTCAGCAGGAATCTATAATAATAAACAAATAATATATATAATAACCAAACAAAACATTGCGGTACGCTTAGGGCCTAGGGGCGAATTCGTTGGGTTTTTGTAGATTTGAAAACGGCCGACTTGCGGGTCAGCCTATCCCCTACTGAATTTCTTTTCCTAACCCTTTCGCATGAAGTTAACTTCTACTATGTCTGCCTACCGGACCCTAGCGTTGGCAGCTTTCCTGGCAGTGCCTGGTCTGGCGGCGGCCCAAACGGCTCCTTTGGAGCGGGCCCTGGGCCAGCTGGCCGCCCAGCGTACCCGCCTTGGTCTGAGCGAATCTGACTTGACCAACCCGGCCGTAACCAGCCAGTACACCGACCAGCACAACGGTGTAACTCACCTTTACCTGCGGCAGCGCCACGAGGGCATCGAGATTCTGAATGCCGTAGCCGATGCCCACGTACTGGCCAATGGCAAGGTCACGGCCCTGCACAGCAGCTTTCTGCCCAACGTGGCCTCCGCCGCCCGCGGCACGACGCCCAACCTGACGCCCGTCCAGGCCGTGGAAGCCGCGGCCCGCGCCCTGCAGATTGCCGCTCCTGCCAGTCTGCGGGCTGAGCGCGACGCGGCCCCGGCCGCCGGCCTTACGTTTAACGACGGCGGTATTTCCCAGGACAACATCAAGGCCAAGCTGATGTACCTGCCCCTGGCAGGCGGCGAGCTGCGCCTGGTGTACGACGTGCTGCTCTGGCCTACTACCAGCGACGACGCCTGGGCGGTGCGCGTGGACGCCCGCACCGGCGCTTTGGTCAATAAAATCTCCTACACCGTGCACGAGCCCGTAACCTTTGCGGACCTCACGGCCCGGGCGGTACAGGTGATGAAAATGCCGGAACCCGTTACCACCCAAACCAGCAAGGTGAACGGGCCCAACAGCTACAATGTGTGGCCCCTGACCATTGAAAGCCCGATTCACGGCGCCCGGCAGGTAGTAGCCAACCCCGCCGATGCTACGGCCTCGCCCTTCGGCTGGCACGACGACAACGGCGTGGCCGGTGCTGAGTACACCATTACCCGCGGCAACAACGTGCATGCCTACGATGACCGGTTTGCTCGTAACGTGTACGTCGCCAATACGTCTTTGAGCCCCGACGGCGGCGCCAACCTGGAGTTCGACTTCCCCTACGACGGCAACCTGCGCCAGGTGGGCAACCTGAAGGCTTCTATTACCAACCTGTTCTTCTGGAACAACCTGATGCACGACGTGATGTTCCGCAAGGGCTTCAACGAGGTCAGCGGCAACTTCCAGCAGAAAAACTACACGGGCCTGGGCCTGGGCAACGACCAGGTAAAAGCTGAAGGCCAGGACGGCGGCGGCACCAACAACGCCAACTTCTCTACCCCGCCCGACGGTACCCGGGGCAAAATGCAGATGTACAACTGGAGTGCCGCCCCCGGCACGCTGATTGTCGCCTCGCCGGCCTCGGTAGCCGGCACCTATCCGGCTGGCCTGGCTGACTTCGGCCGCACCATCAACTCGCTGGGCAGCACTTACCGCGGCAAGCTCGTGCTGGTAAATGACGGCTCGGGCAAACCTTCGCGGGGCTGCAACGGCCCGCTGCAAAACCCCGCTCAGCTGGCTGGTAACATTGCCGTAGTTGACCGCGGCAAGTGCACCTTCGCCTCCAAAGTACAGCTGGCCCAGGCCGCTGGCGCCAAAATGGTCGTGATTGTTGATACCACGGCCACGGCTACTCCCAACGGGATGACCGGCGCTGCCGACACCGTGGGCATCCGTATTCCGTCCCTGTTTGTTACCAAAGCCGTGGGCGACCAGCTCAAGCTGGCCATGGAAGGCGGCGGAATTGTAATGGCAGGCGGCACCGGCGGAGCCGGCCCCGATGGGGACTTCGATAACGGCATTGTGGCCCACGAATACGGCCACGGCATCTCGACCCGCCTCACCGGCGGCCCTGCCAACTCTGACTGCCTCAATAACGCCGAGCAGATGGGTGAGGGCTGGAGCGACTTTTTTGCCCTGTGGATGACGACCAAACCCGGCGACGTAGGCACTACGCCCCGCGGAATCGGGACGTATGCCGGCAATGAGCCGACGACCGGAGCCGGCATCCGGCGCAAGCGCTACACCACCGACTTCAGCGTCAACAACCACACCTACGCCTTTATTGGCTCCCAGTACACGGCCGTGCACGACATCGGCGAAGTATGGGCCACGGTTCTGTGGGACCTGAACTGGGCCTTCATTAACCGCTACGGCTACAACACGGACCTGACGGCCGCTACTGGTGGCAACAACATGTGCCTGCAGCTGGTACTCGACGGCCTGAAGCTGCAGAAATGCAGCCCGGGTTTCCTGGACGGCCGCGACGCTATTCTGAAAGCAGATACCGTGAACAACGGCGCGGCCAACTCGGCCATGATCTGGCAGGTATTCGCCCGTCGTGGTATGGGGGCCAACGCCGTGCAGGGTAGCAGCAACATCCTGTCGGACAACACCGCCGGCTTCCAGCTGCCAACCGTGCTGAGCACGCAGAAATCCTTGAACGAGAAGCTGGTGGAAGTATACCCCAACCCGGCTCAGGATCAGCTGACTGTGCGCACGCAGGTAAGCAGCAAGGTACCGGTACAGGTAGAACTGCTGACGGTACTCGGCCGCACGGTGCTGACGACCTCGGCCGCCGCCGCGCGTATTCAGTCGGAAGGCATCCGCCTCAACACCACCGAGCTGGCCAACGGCATCTACGTGGTGCGCCTGACTACCTCGGAAGGTACGATTACCAAAAAAGTGATGGTGCAGCACTAAGTCCTGCTCCCGTACGTTTGCGTATACTGGAAACCCGTCTGGCTTTGTGCCGGGCGGGTTTTTTAGTGAGTAACTGCTTCCTCCTATTGCGGCTTTATGGCTCCCGAACTACCTACCTCCTCCGATACGGCGCTGCTGGCCCTGCGTCCTACCCTACCTACTGCCTTGACCGCAGAGCCCGAGGCCACGGCCGGCGACTTTCTGCATCGTACTCTTCGGCCGGTGCTCAAGCTCCAGAATGACCTGCTGCTGCAGCTGGTGGCCGACTTCGTGCGGGAACACCACGTAGCTTTCCTTACGCGCAGCCCGGCCGACCAGCTGCGCACCCTGGCCGAGCTGCTGGGCCGCAACGTGAAGCTGCGCTACACCATCATTGGCGTGGTTATCGGGCTCTTTACGCGCGCCGAGCAGGCGTTTTACCGGCAGCACCGCTCCGAAGTAAACCGTCGCCTGATGGAACTGGCTACGCAGCGCGTGCAAAGCCAACTGCCCGAACTGGCAGCGCTGCTGACCACCTCCGGAGCAGCCTGACGATGCAAAACCACTACCACACGCTGGGAGTGGATGAGCAGGCCACACCCAACGATATTCGGCGGGCTTACCGGCAGCTGGTACTGCTCACCCACCCCGACCGAACGGCCGACCCGGCAGCCCACCAACGGTTTTTGCGCATCAACGAGGCCTACGACGTGCTGAGCAACCCGGCCCGTCGCCGCGGCTACGACGCGCTGCTGCAGGCCCTACGCACTCCGCCCCCACCCCGGCACACCCCGCCGCCCCGCCCGGCAGCAGCGGCGCCACGCCAGCCGGGCTTCCGGCCCCGGGCCTATGCCAAGCCGCCCGTGGACCTGCGCGCCTACCAGCGCCCGATTCGGTGGTGGGGCGGGCTGCTGGCCCTGCTGGCCGTACTCATCATTCTCGATTACAGCCTGCTGCAACACACCGTGCAAGCCAGCTTTCTGGGAGCCGAGTCGGCCAGGGACGGCCGCGGGGCTCTGTACACCGATTTCTACACGTCGCGGGGCGCATTTCGGACGTATTCGGACCTGCCCACCAACCCGGCTCACCTACAAGTGCGGCTTTCGGCCATCTTCCGCCTGGTCAGCCAGGTGAGCTTGCCCGATGGCAGCCCGGTGCCCACGCGCCTGGCGCATCGTAGCCTGTTTGTATTTACCGGACTGCTGCTGGCCCTGGCCCTACTACTCCAGCGGACTGCCCTGCCCGACGCAACCCGGGTAAGCGTAGCGCTGGTAGCTACAGTAGTGGGCAGCATTCTGGTGCTGATGATTCTTACCTGAAGCCAACCGCCCGGCACAAAAAGGCCTGCCCCAATACTGGAGCAGGCCTTTTTTGCTTTGCTGAAAGCAGCAAACCGGTTAATCGTACTGCGAGTCGCGCAGGTGCACGGGGGCGCTTTTCTTGCGCAGGCGCATATTGAGCGTTTCCACCAGCAGGGAAAAGAACATGGCGAAATAAATGTAGCCCTTTGGAATTTCCTTGTGGAACGCTTCCATCACCAGCATGATACCAATCATGATCAGGAACGACAGAGCCAGCATCTTGATGGTGGGGTTCTTGTTGACGAAGTCGGCAATGTAGCCCGAGAAGGCCAGCATGACGCCCATAGCCAGAATGACGGCCAGAATCATCACCAACACGTTGTCGACCAGGCCTACAGCCGTCAGGATGGAGTCGAAGGAGAAGACGATGTCGACAATGACGATCTGCAGGATTACGCGCGACATTGTGTGGAATTTTCCTTCCCCGGCCGCGTCTTCCTCACCTTGCAGCTTGGTATGAATCTCGGTGGTGCTCTTGCTCAGCAAAAACAAGCCGCCGGCCAGCAGGATAAGGTCGCGCCCCGACACTCCGAAGTTGGGCTCCAGGAAAGGCAGATTCAAGGTAAAGAGCGGTTCCTTCAGGCTTACAATCCAGGAGATACTGAGCAGCAGGCCAATACGAAACAGCAGGGCCAGCAGCAGGCCGATGGTGCGGCCGCGCTTTTGCTGATCGTGGGGCAGCTTATTAACGACGATGGAAATGAAGATGATGTTGTCAATGCCTAGCACGATTTCCATAAAGGTCAGCGTGAGCAAACTAATCCAGGTGGCGGGACTGGAAAAAGCAGAAAGGTCAAACACGAGAAAAGGCGCTAAGGTGAGAAGATGGTTTTTACTGGGCCAAGGTGAAAAAATGGGCCGCCGGGGGCCGACGAGTCAAACGACTCGTCGGCGCAGTACCCACGGCGGCACCTCACCCAGTAACTTTATTTCATGTTCACGAACTGCAGAGGCTGACCGATTTCAGCAACCTTCTGGCGGAGCAGGGCAATGACTTGCTGCAGGTCGTCAATCTTCTTGGCCGACACCCGGATTTGCTCGTCCTGGGTCTGGGCGTCCACCTTGATTTTGCTGTCCTTAATGAGCTTCATAATCTTGCGGCTGGCTTCCTTATCGATGCCGGCCCGCACCTTGACGGTTTTCTTCACCATGGCCCCGTTGGGCTGCTCCTCGGCCGAGAAATCGAGGCAGGTACCGTCGAGGCCCTGCTTTACTACGCGGCCCAGCAGAATGTCTTCCAGGGCCTTTACCCGCATGGAATTCTCGGAGCTGAGCTGAATGGTGTTGGCCTTTTTATCGAGTTCAATACCGCCTTTCGTGTCGCGCAGGTCGTAGCGGGTCTGCAGCTCTTTTTTGGCGGTGTTTACCGCGTTTTCCAGGGTTTGCGGGTCTACTTTGCTTACAATGTCAAACGAGGGCATGGTCGTGGATTGGGAGTGAAAGGATGGCAGCCGGCCCAAAGCCGGAAGGGCCTGAGCCGGCCCCAACCGGCATACGTACACCGGCCGGGGAAGGGTCAAAAGTACCAAATGCCCGCGGCAACCCACTTAGATATTTCGGCCGCTATTCTCCAACTTGCCTCTTTCCCTGTTCTTATGCCGGTTCGTGCCCCTTCCTCCCCCTCCGACTTCGCCGCTTACTACCAGCTTCGCTACCGGGTGCTGCGCCAGCCCTGGAATCAGCCGCTCGGCTCCGAGCGGGCCGACGACGATGATGCCCCCAGCACTACGCACGCGCTGTATTCCACCCAGGCGGGAGAAGTAGTGGGGGTAGCCCGGCTTCACCCCTCGGGCCCAGGCCAGGCTCAGGTGCGCTACATGGCCGTCGACCCGGCGTTTCAGGGTCAAGGCATCGGGCAGCAGTTGCTCGAATACCTAGAAGACGCTGCCCGCCGCCAGGGCCTGACCGAATGCATTCTGCACGCCCGTCAGCAAGCCGTACCGTTTTATGAGCGGCTGGGCTACCGGGTGGTAGCGCCTTCCCACCAGCTCTTCGGCACTATCCAGCACTTTCTGATGCGTAAGGATCTGTAGAAGCCAGTAGAGCGGCAGCAACCGAATCAGCCTGCTCTGGGTTCAGAACTTTTCCTGGCCCCGCAGCAGGTCGAAGTAGAGGCGGAAGTCGCCGAGCAGGGAATACCAGGGGTGCTGAAACGTAGCCGGGCGGTTGCGCTCCACGAAGAAGTGCCCAATCCAGGCGAAACCGTAGGCGGCCACGATGCCCAGCGGAATCAGGTTGAAGCGCTGCCAGAACACGGCCAAACCCAGGGCCAGCAAAAACAGCGTGGTCCCGATGAAGTGCAGAATACGGGTTCCGCGCTTGCTGTGCTCCCGGAGGTAGCGCGGGTAAAATTCGGCGAAGGTGAGCGGCAAGGCAGACATGGCGGTGGGGTTATACCGTAAAGAAACCTAACTTTTCGGCTAATAACCAGTCTTTTCCGCCCAGTCCCTCACGCTATGGAGCAATCCTTCGACGTAGCTACTCTGGTAGCTATTTACAACCAAATCAACCACTACGGCCGCACCAACGGCATGCAGCTCACGGTGGCCAGCCCCGGCCAGGTAGAATACAGCATGACGGTCCGGCCCGAGCACCTGTCGTCGCCGGGTACCTGCCACGGCGGCGTTATTGCGGGCCTGATGGACTCGGCCCTCGGCGCGGCAGCCCTTACCCTGGCTTTCCAGACCGGGGAGCTAGTTTCCACGGTAGAATTTAAAATCAACTACCTGCACCCCGTGCGGCTGCAGGACCTCCTCGTGGCCCGGGCCCGCGTAGACCACCCGGGCAAAACCCTGGTGGTGAGCAGCGCCGAAATTCACTGCCTGAACCGGGAGCTGATAGTAGCCCGCGG
Source organism: Hymenobacter cellulosilyticus (assembly GCF_022919215.1). Taxonomy (NCBI): domain Bacteria; kingdom Pseudomonadati; phylum Bacteroidota; class Cytophagia; order Cytophagales; family Hymenobacteraceae; genus Hymenobacter; species Hymenobacter cellulosilyticus. The sequence goes on from NZ_CP095046.1 coordinate 283,490, forward strand.
CATGGGCACCTTCAACCGCTACCCGGCCGACAAGCGCGACTTCCACCGCCTGCTTTTTCCCGATACCGATACCACGCCCGTCGACTTGTAGAAGGGTCTTCCGATACGAAAGCCGGCCGCTCCCTTGTTGGGAACGGCCGGCTTTTTCGGTTAAACGAACTTCTGAGCTACTTAGATGAGGTCGGAGGAAGCCGACTCGTGCTCGTGCTCTTCGTACTCGTCGCCGTCAGGATCCTGGGGCGGCTGTACTTTACGCACGTTGCGGGCGCAGTCTTCGTCGCGGTGGTTGCGGCCCACCGTAAATTCCACCCAGTCACCTTCGCGCAGGTCATTGAAGTCGCCTTCGGCCATGTCGGCGTAGCTGAAGAACAGGTTGTTTGGCGGCATTACCACGAAGCCAAAGCCGTTTTTCAGGTTCTTGATGGTGCTGATGCCAACCGTGCCAACGGGACCGGCAGCCGTGGGGCCCGTAGGGCGCACCGGCTTAACGGAGGGGAAAGCGACGGGCTCGGGCTGATTCACGAACAGGCTTTCGATTAGCTCGTCGCTGCTGGCCAGACCGTTGTCAATCACGTCGTGCATGGCCACGGGGTAGGTCACGTGCTCCAGCAGTTGCTGGGAGGCGCGGGTTACCCGGTTTTCACCTTTGAAGTCCACGTACTTGAAGTCCCAGTTCAGCAGCATCACGCGGGTGCCGATGGTGTTGAGCTTCTTGATCAGGGGCACGTAGTCCGAGTCGCCGGCAATAAGCACAATCACGTCGAAGCTCTTGTGCAGGGCCAGTTCCAGGGCCTCCAGGGCCAGCCACACATCGATGCCCTTTTCCTGCAAACGGCCGTCGCGCGTTTTCAGGGGCATGTAGTGGGTGGCAATACCCAGATTCATCAAAATATCGTCCAGCAGACGGTCGTGAAACAACCGGTCTTTGTCGCGGGCTTCGGTAGCGGAGAGGCGGCCACGGAAAAAGTGGGAGTCCGTAATCTGGCTCAGGCGAACATCTACGTCTTCCTCTTCAGCGACCTGATGGCGAATATATTCGTGCAGGCCTTCTAAACTGATACGAGCCTTGCGCTCGTGCTGGAAGTAGTAGTAATCACTGATCTTCAGGAAATAATTGCCGTCATAGAAGACGCCGATCCTTATCAGTGGGCTATTCATCTGGTTCATACAAAAAAGCTTTAATGCGAGAGGTGTGTAATCAGGGCAGGTAAGCGAGAAGTGAATTGGGAATGCTAAAGGTAGCTATGATCAAAGATACACACCTTGACCCGTAGGTTAGCCTTTGCATGACCGGCACCTTTCTTCTATCACATGGTTATGTGATCGACGCAAGGCAGGAAATACCAGTTTGTTTGAAAATTGTCGACTTAGAGAGCTAAGGATGGACAATAAACACCCTGTCATTTATAAAATCCTATATTCAAATCGAGCTTCCCTCCATGAAGTTACAGAGATCAAAGGCAATAATAGCAAAAACACCTATTACACTATCGACCATTGAGTGCAATTTCCAGGAGACTACCCTGAAGGGTGCGAAGCTAATATCTTAATCATATTAGTGCAAATTTTCACAAAAAGAGCCAGCCTCAACAACCACCCGAATGAACTTATATGATTGGTATTATTCTCTTATTCAACACAATAGCTTCTACCAAATTCATCTTATTTTAGTCCCCCAGTATCAGCATAATCCAATAAATTTCAATTATCATCTTCGCATCATCTTCCCGACAGTCAGCTTTTTAATTTCATTTTCGTTTATAAACAACATATTTTTTTTCAGGAAAATTCTTTTCGAGGCCATTATTAGTAAGCACGCCAGGGCATTAGGTGGGCCAACCGCGGTGTTGTGCCATGCTATATCACAACAGGCAAACGGGAAATTTAGAAATTCATCCGGCTTACAATCAGCACGAGTACCAGCGCGGCATAGCCCACGCAAATTCCTACTTCCATCAGGTTGCCCGAGGTGGAGCCCGTCCGGATCAGGGGTAGCTTGAAAGAGTAGTCGGACAGGGGCATAAACCACTTCACACCGGCCTTGGTCAGGGAGTCGGCAATGAGGTGGGAGGCGTAGCCAGCTCCGGCGAAATGGGCCACCCCGTGCCAGCCCAGGGTGTTATTTGCCAGGTAGCCAATGTAGGTCCACAGGGCGGTAGCCCAGATGGTGTGCGTCCAGGTACGGTGGGACGTGTAGGGCGCCAGGGCTACGAAGATGCCCAGCAGGCTCAGCCACAAAAACCCCAGGTAAAGGCCGCCCAGCACAGTGCAGGCCCCGGTAAACATCAGGGCCAGTTTGCGGGCCGAACCGCCCTGCATAGCCACCCCGATGAGCCCAAAGGCTAGGGCCGCCGTGAAGCCCATGCGCCGGTCGGGCCCCTGGGGCAGCATGTAGTGAGTATAGCCGGCCAGGCCCAGGGCAATGAGGGCGAAAGCAAAGCGCACGTAGTTCTGGGAGAAGCTCAGGCGCTTGCTCAGACGGGAGCTGGGGTGGTCGAGGTCGGGGGCCAGGGCCGAGAAGCCGGCCAGGGCAATGCCGGCCGGCGAAAAGGGCACGCCCGTGATGAGGCCGCCCACGGCCACCCCGGTAATGAGGCCGATGGCCAGGTGAGAAGAACCGCGCACTAGAGGAAATTGGGGAAATAGCCTAAAGCACGAAGGTACGCTCAACCCCGACTAGTTGGGCACGGGCAGCAGATATACAATTTCCGGCTCCATGGGCGGCTCGGGCGCGGCCACCGGGCGGGCCGGGTAGCGGGCGGCCTTGCGCCGGGCCTGGCTGAGTTTCGACCAGGCGTGGTTGAGGTTTTGCCAACGCACCCAGGCGTCGAAATTGAAGTCTTGGTCCTCGGCGGGATTCTGAGTGGGGTCCATACGCAACAGGTTAAAAATCGGGAATTGGTGCGGAGTGCAGACGAAAGCAAAGACCAATTTATCAATTTTTCTCAAACTCAGCCGCAACCTTTTTTCATTCGGGCTTCGCGGAAACTTTCGGACCTTGCCAGCGGTATTGCTTACCACATTGCCTAAACACTGCCCGACCGGATTTGTCTTCGGCCGGGCTTCTCCCTTTTGCCTTTCTCCTAGCCGCCCGTCGTTTTGAAGGTCTCCGATTTCCTCCAGCTCTACTCCCTCGACCCCACCGGCATGACCGTGGGCGCCCGCCTGAACCCGGCCACGCGCCATAGTCTGCGGCCGGCCGATGCCAAGGCTACCGATGCGCCCGTGCGCCTGCACCTGCGCGGCCTCGTGGGCTCCCAGGACGCGGTGCTGGCCGCCGCCCTGCACCAGGAGTTTCCCGACCAGCACCACCTCTTCATCCTGCACGACCGGGAAGAGGCCGCCTATTTCCTGGCCGACCTCCAGCACCTGGTGCCCGACGAGGAGCCGCTCTTGTTCCCGAGCTCCTACAAGCGCCCCTACGCCTTCGACGAGACGGAAAACGCCAACGTGCTGATGCGGGCCGAGGTGCTGAATAAGCTGAACTCTCACCGGGGACCAAAAACCACCGCTGAGCAGGCCTCCGAGGATGCCGACGACGCCCTGCCGGAAGGCTCGCCCAAGGTGAAAGACAAAAAGGCCAAAATCAGCGTGAAGGACACGGCCGGAGCCCTGATTGTCACCTACCCCGAAGCGCTGTTCGAGAAGGTTATCAACAAGAAGAGCTTAGTTGCCAACACCTTTATTGTGAAGGCAGGTGACAAGCTCGACGTCAACTTTATCAGCGACATGCTGGCCGAGTACGACTTCGAGCGGAGCGACTTTGTGTACGAGGCGGGCCAGTTTGCCGTGCGCGGCGGTATCGTGGACATCTTCAGCTACGCCAACGAGCTGCCCTACCGCATCGAACTGTTCGGCGACGAGGTGGAAACCATCCGCACCTTCGACCCGGAAAGCCAATTGTCGGTGGAGAAGCGGCAGCAGGTGAGCATCATCCCCAACGTGCAAACCAAGCTGTTGCAGGAAACCCGGGAGGCCTTTCTGGACTTCATCCCCCGCAACACCGCCATCTGGGCCAAGGACGTGCGCCAGACTCTGGACGTGGTAGAGGAATCCTTCGACCGGGCCGAGCAGGGCTTCAAGGAAATGCTGGCTTCGGCCGGCGGCGTGCAGATTGTGAGCAAGCCCGAAGACCTGTTCGAGACGGGCAAGTCGTTCAAGAAGCTGCTCGACAACTTCCCCATCGTGGAGTTCGGCAAACGCTTCCACTTCAAGGCCGGGGCCGAGGAATTCAACTTCAGCGCCAAGCCCCAGCCTTCCTTTAACAAGGACTTCAGCCGCCTGGTCAAGAACCTGCACGACAACCAGGAGAAGGGCTTTACCAACGTCATTGCCGCCGAATCGGTGCGGCAGGCCGACCGGCTGCGCACCATTTTCGACGAGCTCGACAACAACGTGCAGTTTCAGCACCTGCTGCTGGGTTTGCGCGAGGGGTTCGTGGACGAAACGCTCAAGCTCGTGGTCTACACCGACCACCAGCTGTTCGAGCGGTTCTACCGGGCCCAGGAAGGCCGCAAGTTCTCCAAGAAAAAGGCCCTGACCCTGAAAGAGCTGCGCACACTGGTACCCGGCGACTACGTGGTGCACCAGGACTACGGCATTGCCCGCTTTGCCGGCCTAACCCAGGTTGAAATCAACGACCGGCTGCAGGAAGCCATCCGCCTCGTGTACCGCGACGACGACGTGCTGACCGTCAGCATCCACGCCCTGCACAAGATTGCCAAGTACAGCGGGGCCGAGGGCACGCCGCCTACCATGAGCAAGCTGGGCTCCCCGGAGTGGGAAAACAAGAAGAAGTCGGTTAAGAAAAAGGTCAAGGACATTGCCGCCGAGCTGATCCGCCTCTACGCCAAGCGCAAAACCGCGCCCGGCCACGCCTTCGCCCGCGACTCCTTTATGCAGGCCGAGCTCGAATCGAGCTTCATTTACGAGGACACGCCCGACCAGGCCAAGGCCACCGAGGACGTGAAGCACGACATGGAGCAGCCCCACCCCATGGACCGCCTGGTGTGCGGCGACGTGGGCTTCGGCAAAACCGAGGTAGCCATCCGGGCCGCGTTTAAGTCGGTGGCCGACGGCAAGCAGGCGGCCGTGCTGGTGCCCACCACCATCCTGGCCATGCAGCACTACAAAACTTTCCGAGAGCGGCTCGCCAACCTGCCCGTGACGGTGGAGTACGTGAACCGCTTCAAGACCACCAAGCAAATCAAGGAGACGCTACAGCGGGTGGCCGAGGGCAAAACCGACATCCTCATCGGCACCCACCGCCTCACCAACAAGGACATCAAGTTCAAGGACCTGGGCTTGCTCATCATCGACGAAGAGCAGAAGTTCGGGGTTAAGACCAAGGACAAGCTCAAGGAGCTGAAGGTAAACGTGGACACGCTGACCCTCTCGGCCACACCCATTCCGCGCACTCTGCACTTCTCCCTGATGGGCGCCCGCGACCTGTCGGTCATTGCCACGCCCCCGCCGAACCGCCAGCCGGTCCAGACCGAGCTGCACGTGTTCGATGAGCTGCTGATCCGCGACGCGGTGGCCCGCGAATTGAAGCGCGGCGGGCAGGTGTTCTTCGTGCACAACCGCGTGAAGGACATCGACGAGCTGGCCGCCATGATTCTGCGCATGGTGCCCGACGCCCGCATCACCACCATTCACGGGCAGATGGAAGGCGACCAGCTCGAAAAGCGCATGATGAAGTTCGTGGACGGGGAGTACGACGTACTGGTGAGCACCAACCTGATTGAGTCGGGCCTCGACATCCCCAACGCCAACACCATCATCATCAACCGGGCCCACATGCACGGCCTTTCGGACCTGCACCAGATGCGGGGCCGCGTGGGCCGCTCCAACAAAAAGGCCTACTGCTACCTGCTCACCCCGCCCGTGGCCGGCCTGCCCAGTGACGCCCGCAAGCGCCTGAGCACCCTGGAGGAATTCTCCGACCTCGGCGACGGCTTCAAGGTAGCCATGCGCGACCTCGACATCCGGGGCGCGGGCAACCTGCTGGGCGGCGAGCAGTCGGGCTTTATCAACGACCTGGGCTTCGAAACCTACCACCAGATCCTGGACGAGGCCGTGCAGGAGCTCAAGGAAACCGAGTTCCGCGACCTGTTCCTCGGCGACCCCACCCAGCGCCTGCAGGAAGCCGCCGCCACCAAGGGCCCCAAGGAGTGCAACATCGAAACCGACCTGCAAATCCTTATCCCGACCACTACGTGAGCAACGTCTCCGAGCGCCTGCAGCTCTACAGCAAGCTCGATAGGGTGAAAGGCCCGAAGAGCTGCGCAAGCTCGTGGCCGGCATCGTGGACCGCTTCGGCCCCCTGCCCGCCGAGGTGGAGCAGCTGGCCGACATCGTACGCCTGCGCTGGCAGGCCTGCCACGTCGGCTTCGAAAAGCTCACCCTCAAGAAGAACCTGCTCAAAGGCTACATCCCGGCCACCAACAACGAGGCCTACTTCCAGGGCGAAACCTTCGGCACCATCCTCAACTACATCCAGACCCACCCCCGCTCCGCCTCCATGAAGGAGCGCAAGGAACAGCTCATCATCAGCATCGACGAGGTGAAAAGCGTGGGCGCGGCCAAGCGGATTCTCAGTGAACTGGGCAGTGAGGAGAAGGTGGGAGTGTAGGGAATGACTCATTTAAACATTGATGCCATGCCATAGTGAGTTAAATAACTCACTATGGCATGGCATCAATGTTTATTTTAATATCTTATGTGCTTTGCGGTCAAAATAAAATTACTAGAAAAGCCCGCCTTGTGAACCCAATTGAAACTCATTATTCACAGCTTTAACAACATTAAAAAAATAATCTTTCAAATCTTTATTTAAGGTACTTCCCTTATAATAAGATTCATAACTAGTCTGAATTGTTTCCTTGCCAGTTACCTGATCGATTATCACTTGAAAGTAACTCCCATTACCACTTTGCATTTGAGCATATTCTTCAAAACCAGTCCACTTGTTCAATACAGATATTACTATTTGATTTATATAATCATCTGCCTTTCTCACATTTATACTATCGTTATAAAATCTTGACACAACCGAAACAACAGCAAATGTACCATATCTGAATGCGTTACCATAATTTACGATTTCTGTTTTAGTAACTCTAGCAACACGCTTTCCCCCTATTAGAGACAGTGATTTAACAACTAAATATACCTTGTACGCAAAAAAATAACTATCGAATAGCTTAGTATTTTTTAAAATTTCATTAAACCTGTCAGACGAAAATAAATTAGCTCCGCTTATTCTTTTTGCCTCTGTTGGATTCCCAGTAGAAGCCAAAGCAACTCTTAGAAAAACATCCCTATCAATAACCATATCTTTTGTTATGTAACCAGACTTTATACCGTCAGCAAATTCACCCCGCTTCCTATTGTAAAAAAAGCCAAAATTATTATATATATACTTCTGTAATTCAATTTGAATAAGATCGTTTGATCTTCGATCTGCTTCGTCAATGGGCGTTTGTTGATTTGTGGCTTTGGAAACAGACTCTATAAGCTGAATTTTCTTTTTCTCTTCCTCTGCATCAGTAACAGAATCAGCGTCCTTGATAAACGTAATCACCTTCAGCAATACCTCTTTATCACCGAATATCTGCTCTGGATTTTTTCCTTCATCAAGTAACTGTTCGTACAGCTTACTTAAAGTATAAGCTGTTTGTCCGCCATTTATTATTTGTGGATTATTAACAGTCAATTGAGCTTTCTCTCTTTCGCCGATTCTTTCATTTATATTAGTACTATCTGAAAGCATCGTAATACCATTATTGTATAGAGCGAATTCATTTGTATCAATTTTAAGAATTGTTTCAGCTATTTCTATATTAATTTTATTCTTATCAAAACCAAGATAACTTCTAGGATTATACTTTAAGATAGAATTTTTATATTTATATAGAATTTTGGCAATCTCGATGGTAGGCACAAAAAGCGCCGTAATATTACAATCGGTGTATTCAGTTTTTACTGAATAACTAATTTTAGGTCCAGCAGCTTTGTTTGTTAGACTTATATAAATAAATAAATCTGATATATTATAATAAGTGCCGGTTACCACAGGGAAAACTAACTCATTATAACTTCTTTCAAAATTATAAACTTCAGTCGCAAATCCCGTGAGCTTTTGAAGCTTATGAGAAGGCACATTTTTGATGTTTGCCAAAACTAAAACACTGTACGTATACTTAGCTATATTCGAAAGTGTTTTTATTTCCCCTATCATGGAATTAATTTTGCTACTATATTTTATCCCTCTTGTATCAGCCATTTCGCCTTCCAATAGCCTGTCTATATCCATAGAAAGCAATTCATCAAACTGAATTTGCTTTTGCTCAAAATTCTGACTACTATTTCTAAATTTGGACTGAATAAAATATATTACTTTATTGTTTTTATCTATATAATAGGCATCAACACCACCATCACCGGTGCCATCAGTAATAAGTGCTTCTCTATCAAAAAATGATGTCAATCCAAATTTGACCTTTAAAAAAAGATGTATAAGAGCCAATGCTCTTCCTTTTTCAACGTTGATTTGATCTTCAGCAAGAGCATGATACCTTTTGTATTCTGCTGGTGCCTCAGTTCTAAGTTGATCAAGTATATTAACTAGGGTATTGTACTTATTTTCCATGATTTACGAATGCTTTTTTTTCGTGTAATCAATACATAAAAACTGAAAGCTCCAATATATCTATAAGAATTATTACTTCTATTTAGTATGAAATTATAGCCATTCATAATATGACGATAGTGCCATATTCAATTTGACCCAAACTGGCGCGAACTTATAGCTCGTGCCTTCTATAACGCTGCGACTGGACCTCGTCTGCCGCCCAGCAGCAAACCTCCCGCGCCCCCGCCCCAACCTCTTGCCACGCCCGCCGAAGCTCTTGCCACCCCGCGTCAACCTCTTGTCACCCTCGTTGAGGTTCATGACACCCGCGCTGAAGCTCTTGCCACGGTCGGTGAGGTTCATGTCACCTCCGTTGAAGCTCATGTCACGGTCGGCGAAGTCCCTGTCACCGCCGCTGAGGTTCCTGCCACTGCCGGTGAAGCTCCTGTCAGCCCGGGCCGCATAAATATTCACTTGCCCGAATACAAGTAACCCCGAATCCGACTACCTTAAGCTCAAGTATTTACCCTAACCTATACCCACTATGAACGATTCGCAACGGGCCAAGCTTGCCATGCTGCAAACCACCCTGCGCGTGCTCGACGAGCACGCCGCCCTCTACGCCACCAACAAAGCCCTCGGCAAAGCCCGCCAGGAGCTGGCCGCCCTGGTTGCCGACCTCGACCCCACCGCTGAGCGGCAGCAGCGCGCCGCCACACCCCAGAAGCCCGGCGCCGTCAAGCAGGCCACCAAGCAGACCCTGGCCGAACGGGCCGCCGCCGTAGCCGCCGCCCTGCTCGCCCTCGCCGATGAGCTCGACGACATCCGCCTGCACACCGACAGCGACTACACCGAGCGCCAGCTCCGCCGCCAGCCCGACGCCGACCTGCTGCGCATCTGCCAAAACCTGCACCAGCGCGCCACCGACCACGCCAAGGCCCTGGCCGAGCAAGGCGTCACGCCCCAGGAGCTGACCGACCTGCAAGCCGCCATCCAGGCTTTCCAGCAGGAGCAAACCACGCCCCGCGTCCTCATGGCTGACGGCAAAGCCCAGAAACAGGAAATCAACGCCGACCTGCGCGAGGCCTCGGCCCTGCTCCGCAACCGCATCGATAAGTTTATGGTCCGCTACCAGCGCCCCGAGCCCAAGTTCCACACCGCCTACCTCTCGGCCCGCAAAGTCATCAACACCGCCGCCCGCCAGGAAAAGGCCGCCAAGCCCGTAAGCAGCTAAAGCCAGCTAACTCAAACCCACCCCAAAGTCGTCAGGCTCCCCCTCTCCTTTTTCGGACTCTGCGCTTCAAGCAGATGCGGGGCCGGGGGTGAGGCGCCCCGTTGCCACTTCCGCCGCGCCCGGCTTCCCCCTGTGGGAGGCCGGGCGCCTGGTTATGGACCCATCTATATGGTCAAAAGCCTTTATCTTGGCGCATTATCTATCCTACTCGTTGATGCCTATTCTAGATGCTGAAATTCAGGTGGCCGGCGTGCGGGCACCCTTTGCGGCTGGCTCGTTTTCCTTCTCGCAGCTCACCGACTACCAAGGCCGCCCCAGCACGGATGTGCAGCTGGGCCTGATCAAGCTGACCCTGGTGGGCGAGGCGGCCAGTTGGTCGATATGGGAGGAATGGATGCTCGACTCCTATCGACGGCAAAGCGGCCGGCTAGTCTTTTATCACGAGGAAGGGCAAACGGCCAAGACCGTCGTGTTCTACGATGCCTTCTGCGTGCACTACGAAGGTCGCTTTGATGCCCGGGGTCAAAACGGTAAGGGCTCGTTTAGAACGATACTACACCTTTCCGCTGCCGCTGAGGAGGTACAAGGCCAGTTCACCGAAGCGCACAGCACGATTCCTTGGGCTACGGATGAGGCTACCCGCAAGCGGGCCCTCACCAAGCCGGCATCCCTGCGGCCAACTCCTGGCCTGAAAGCCTCTGCGGTGCAGCCGCTTCCCTCCGCGCCCGCCACAGCCCCTGTGGCCGCGCAAAGTGCGCAGCCCCCGGCTACCGCTAAGAAAATAGGCCTGCAGCAAAGCCTGGAGGAAATCCGCGCCCAATACGGGGAGGCCGGGGTACGGGTGGTAGAGCACACCGAAGCCGAAGCCCTGCGCGTGCTGAGCACCCAGTCTAATGCGGAAAGGGGCCCGGTATTGTCCGGCATCATCGACCCGACGACGGGCAACATCTTTTTCGGCCAAAACACGGATACTCCGCCCCCGAATTTACACTCCTTGCTAGGAAAACGGCTGGAAGCCTATTTGAAAGCCACGAATGGCAAAACACCCGAGAACTTGGGTGTCGCCGGAGCTCACTCCGAAATCTATGCCCTGGATCAGGCTCTGAAAGCCCGGGAAAAACATACGGGTCGCCCGGTTACCCAGCAGGACCTAGCCGGGTTTCTTTTACATAACCGTTCGTTGCGGGGTAGTACCAAGGGAGTTGGTGTTCCGCCCCGATGCACGAACTGCGCAATTCTTACCGACGGTCTAACCGTTATTGGCAACAATTAGCCTAAACCCTATGGCAACCCCAAACCGAGTAGATTACGACGAACTGGATTTCGATTACAGCCCCGACGGAGTGCTGTGCCTTTGGGAAGGCCAGCCTTTTACGGGCGTCGGCGTGGAGCTGTATCCGGATGGCACCCTACAGGCCGAATCACTCTTTCGCAACGGCATAGATACCCGGATCGGCAGCCTGTGGTACGTAACGGGCCAACTTCGGCGGCGCGCCACGGCCAACGAGGCCAACCACACCATGCAGGTCACGGAGTGGTATGAAAACGGCAAGCTTAAAAGTCAGACAACCTACGAGCATGGCATCAAAACCGCCGAGCAGAGCTGGAACGAGCAAGGCGACCTCCTCACCGACTTCCACCTCACTGAACAGGACGAGTACTACCCCGCCCTGCTTCGCTACCGAGAGGGAAATCATCCTACTACCTAGGCCACCCGGCACTCTTTGAAGCTTGCCTGAATTTGTTGCCTATAGCTTCGTCTTGTCCCGCCGCCGACGGCCAGCCCTTCTTTACGTGAAGGTTACCCATGCCTACCCCTCAATCAACCCCGGAGGAAGTCGTCGCTATTGCGCAAGCAGCCGTACAGGCTCACCGCATAGTACATAATGTTGACAAGGGCTTCTGGCCGGTATTTCAGGGCCCAATCGAAACCCGCACCGGGGCCACCCTGCCCGTGTGGACCGTTGCCTTTGTCTCTTCGGCTACCGCAGTAACAATCCGGGGAAGGGTACTTGATCCAATAGAAAAAGAGTACTACGCTTACATCAACGACGAAACCAAAGAGTTTCTCTACATCATCCATTCTACCGGGTATATCGACTAAACCCACCTCCGCTCGGCCTCCATGAAGGAGCGCAAGGAACAGCTCAGCATCGATGAGGATGAAAAGCGTGGGCGCGGCCAAGCGGATTTTGAGCGAGCTGGGCAGTGAGGAGAAGGTGGGGGTGTAGTAATTGCCTTTCACTTTCAATGAAAAAGCCCGCTCCATAAGGAGCTTGTCCTTACCCAAATTTTAAAAGCGTTCCAGCCATAAGCTGGAACGCTTTTTTGGTATTGTTGATGACTTTTAAAACGGAAGGCATAGCACGGTGCACAGCACCTACGGCTCTTTTACTGAAAACCACCGTCTTCTTAATCGTTGATGGCATATGGATAGCCTAGCCGGGCAACTCGGCTATATTCCCCGCCAGAACCTGTTCCAACTCTGTGCGGTGGGCGTTTCCCCACTGCTCCATTACCTCAATCACTGGCAGCAAGGACCGTCCCAAGTCCGTGAGGTGGTACTCGACTTTGGGCGGCAATTCAGGGAAGATGGTTTTGCTAATTAGGCCGTGGTGTTCCAACTCGCTCAACTGCACGTTGAGTACGCGCCGGCTGGCGCTGGGAAGCATGCGCTGCATGGCGCTGGGCCGCTGGATGCCCTGGGCAATGCACGCCAGCAGGGTCGACTTCCATTTGCCGTGTAACACTTCCTTGGTGAGCACGGAGCCGCAGGTCAGCGTGTTGGCAATTTTCTTCTGGTACATCGGGGAAGGAACTGGGGAAAGAGGTAGTTGAAGGAACAGGGATTAAAACCGCCCTAGGGGCGAAAAGTATCGGGTGCCGAATAACTTCTCCGTACTTGTTAGGGGGCCCCATGTGCCGGAAGTTTGCTCCGCGAACAGCGCAACCAGCGCCACACCATTCAACCAAGCAAGTAACTATCATGGGAAAGCTCACCGGAAAAGTAGCGGTTATTACCGGCGCTACGTCAGGCCTGGCCTTAGCCACCGCCCACTTATTTGTGCAAGAAGGAGCCTACGTCTTCATCACGGGCCGCAACCAGCAGAAGCTTGACGAAGCCGTGAAAACTATCGGCCACAACGTGACAGGGGTGCTGGGCGACGCGGCTAACCTGGCAGACCTGGACCGCCTTTATGAGACGGTCCAGCGGGAAAAAGGCACTATTGACGTATTGTTCGCCAGCGCGGGGGCGGCCGGCTTTGGCAAACTGGGGAGATTAGTGAAGCGTTTTTCGATTCCATCTTCAACCTGAACGTACGTGGCACCCTCTTCACGGTGCAAAAGGCCCTGCCCTTACTGGCGGCGGGCGGCTCCATTGTACTCAATGGGTCGATGGCCTCCATCAAGGGGTATGCGTCCAACAGCGTGTACAGCGCCAGTAAAGCCACGCTGCGGGCCTTCGTGCGGGGCTGGCTGGTGGACTTGCAGGACCGCCACATCCGGGTCAACCTGCTGAGCCCAGGCGCTATTGATACGCCTATGATGGCTGCTTCCGGTGCGGAGTTCAAGGCTCAAATCGCCCCGCTGATCCCGCGCGGGGAAATGGGTCGTCCGGAAGAGGTGGCCGCCGCCGCTCTGTTTCTAGCTTCGACAGAGGCCAGCTTTGTGAACGGCATCGAACTCTTCGTGGATGGGGGCATGGGTCAGATTTAGCCTCGCAACGACCGGGTTAAGCCCTAACCTCAGCTCGTCGCAGAAGTCATTGGGACGTTTGAACAAAAAAGGAAAGGCAGTGGCATAGGCCAGCTGTCTTTCCTTTTTTGTTTAAGTATATAGCACTGCTTGTAAGGGATTCTTAGAAAAGTAGCTGCTTTGCCTTCAGCTGTCACTTCCAGTCGAGGTGGTACTCACTCAGGATAGTAGTGATGTGACGATAACAGCGATTACCCGAAGTGCTTAGGGAACAGCTGACAACCTAATCCAGCTCGCAAATGGACGTTAAGGCTTTTTGGGCCAATAGCTGTCCTCACCCAAACTGGCGCGAGCTTGTAGCTCGTGCCCCCATGACGATAAGGGTGCACCTCATCTGCCGCACAGCGGCAAACCAGCCCCCGAACATTACGGCTGAGCAACGCCAGGATGCTATTGACTATATCAATAGATTAGGCAAACGGCAGGGGCTGCCAGAAATCATTGCTTAACTTCCTATGCCTAAACTAACCGAACAGCAAGCCTTAACCATTGCAAAGGAAATTCTCCAACGGCACGCCCTTGCCTACAATATCCGGGAAGGGCTGACCGCTGAATTTACCGACTCTCCCGCTACCAGCCCGTCAGTTCCCTGCTGGTGTATCTCTTATGTCAGTCAGCCCGGAGAATTTGACCAGCACGATTACTTCCTGTTTCTAGCCGATGCCACCGGGGAAATGCTGCACATCCTAGGTCCGCATGGTAAGCTGCGCTTATAACGGGTTATGCACTCTACTGGCTACCTCGAATAAGGTAGCTGCGGAGTATACAGCTGAGTTCATCTGACGCGAGTTTATAGATCTAGTTATCCACCCAGTTCCCCGGTGCGGGAGCCGTACTGTCTACCCTAGCCTATTGGGGAGCACCTAGTACCTTGCATCGCCTTTGCTCCAACCTTCTTCCCTGATGATGCACGTACTATCCTCTCTTCCGTCTTTGCACCACACGGCGGCTTCCCTGACCGAATACTGGTCGCCGCGCGTAGTGGCTGAGTTTGAAGACTCCTACGTGAAAGTCGCCAAAGTTCAGGGCTCCCTGGCCTGGCACAGTCACGAGCAGGAGGATGAAGTCTTTTTTATTCTGAAGGGCCACCTGCGCATCGAACTCGAAGACGGAGCCGTCGAGTTGCCCGAAGGGGCCCTGTACGTAGTGCCCAAGGGCGTACGGCATAACCCCGTGGCGGAGCAGGAATGCCACATCATGCTGATCGAAAAGAAATCAACCCTGCACACCGGCAGCGAGGTGACCGAGAAAACCCGTTCCCTGGCTGACCAGCTCCGGCCCTTAGCGGGCGGGAGCCGCTAGCAGCCCCCGCCGGAAATACCGGAAGCTGGCCGACTGATTCCGGTCTGGCTCCAGGTGCGGGGCAATGGTTTCGGCCCAACGAATTTTCCCTTTCGTGGCCGTTGCGTCAGCCTTTTGCAGCACCCGCAACAGCGTTTCCCAGGTGTCGGCAATGGCATCCGGGTCGTGAGGCAGGCCGCTGAAGTGCTGGGGCGCACCCGCGGGTAGGCAGCCTGAATAGCTTCCCGGTCGCCGAGAAACCACGCTTCCAGCTCCTGCACGGCCAGCCGGGTCAGGTTACGGTTGGTCCAGAAAATCCGAATAAAAAGCCTGCTCTGGAACAGAGCAGGCTTTTTATTCGGATTTATCTAATGGAGAAGGACACCGGCACTTCACACTCGGTGGCTACGGGCTGGCCCGCTGCCTGCGCCGGCACCCAGGTAGCCGGCAGCAGCTTTATCACCCGCAAAGACTCTTCATCCAGACTAGCCGCTACCGGGTGCGCAACGCGGTAGTTGGAAACCGTCCCGTCGCTGGCAATGGTAAAGCCGATACGCACCGTGCCCGACAACTGGTTGCGTAAAGCGGAAGGAGGATACTTCACGTTTTCCCCGATAAAGGTGAGGATGGCCGAGGCGCCTCCTATGTATACCGGGGCCGTTTCGAAAGCAGCGCCAGTGCCTGTGGGCGTAAACGTAAGCTTGGAGGCTGCCTCACCGGGTTTGTCGAGTAGCAGCTGGTTCCGGGTGTGGTCATAGCGCTGCTCCAGCTCCCCTTTGCCGGCGTAGTATTCCCACACGCCTACCTTCTGATCCTGCCGGTAGCGGCCCTTGCCCCGCACCGCATTTCGCTCCCACTGGCTGTATATCGTCCACAGACTGTCTTTTTGCCCACTGGTATAATAGCCCTCTTCCACCAGATTTTCGCGGGCTCCCCCACATACTTGCGGTACAAGCCCTGCCTGGTTTTGGGGTCTGACTTCAGCACCGAGTATTCTTCCCGGTACCAGGGGTTCTGGTATTTGAGGTTTACCTTCTTGGTTTCCTGCCCAAAGCTCAGGAGAGGAAGAACAGTTAGTAGCGCCGCCACATACAGCGAGTAAGATTTCCGCATGGGAATAAATAGAATGTGCTCTAGCTACCTGCTAGCGGCTAAAGGTAAGAAGCCGTATCTGCAACATCCCCAGTTCCTGCCCAGCAGTGCTGGAAGCCAGCCAACCGATTCGGCGCTGGGTGCAGTGCTGGCTTGCGGCAGCCCGGGCCCATCCGCAAGCCAGCACTGCACCAAAGGCGAATCCTTTATCTTGCCTGCTGCTACCTATTGCCCTTAATGGAAAATCTAGGCCCGCTCAATTTTCTGCGCATTCCGCTATCCAATCTGTGGGATGCCCCCAACATCCGGCAGCGCATCGAACAAGCTGATACCGAGTTTGGCCTCTGCATGCTGCGCTGGTACTGCCGCTACGACGCGGAAACCCGCCTGACCATGCGTACCCAGCTGCAATGGGCCCTGCAGAACCCCACCTACGACTTCCAGAAAATCCTTATCAGAGTGACGACCTCCAACGAGGACATCCTGTTTTACTTCTCGTATTTGCTTCACCTGACAGAGCATACAGAATGTCCCACCGTGGCGTAACTACCTTCCAGGCATCCTTAAGGGCGTAAGGACCTCTACTGAGGATATCCTTTTCTACTTCGGTTCCTATCCTGGAACAGCCGACTCCAGCTTTATCGGAAAAGCGCCAAAGGGCCAACCTTCCAGCAAACGGGCAGCAGGAAGCAGCCTTAAGCCGTAGTCGGCCGATCCAGCCGGCGCAGGAGTACTTCTTTCTGAAACGCCAGGAGCTCAAACAACCCGGAGACATTGGCAAATATGAGGACGCCCCTGCCCTTGGCCAGGTCAAGGCACCCGACGGTAGCGGCGCTCAGGGCCCCGCCACTGTGGCTGGCCAGCTGGGCCCCGTTGGCTTCTCGCCGCGCAGCTATATCAGGGCCTGCTGAAGCGTGGAGTTGCCGGGCATGCCCGGCTGTGGGTTCAGAAACGTCTGGAGCGTGGCGGGCTGCAGGTCCCGTGCGGCGCCTGGCACCTCAACCTCCAATGCACTTCATCTACCGCCCGGCGGCCATTCGCCCCCGCGTCCCGGCCGGCGGCATCAGGTAGAAAT
Source organism: Hymenobacter cellulosilyticus (assembly GCF_022919215.1). NCBI lineage: Bacteria > Pseudomonadati > Bacteroidota > Cytophagia > Cytophagales > Hymenobacteraceae > Hymenobacter > Hymenobacter cellulosilyticus. Next base: position 300,563 of record NZ_CP095046.1, read on the forward strand.
ACGTGTACTAGTAAATGCGTAGTTCTACGCGTAGTAGTGCCGAGCCGGTACAGTTGCTTTACGGGCGGTGCCGCTAAGCGTACCGGCGTCCGAACTTCCATCTTTTTCTCAACCCGTACATGGCTATTCCCCGCGTATCGAGCCCCTTGAACCAACCGCGACTTTCGAGCAAAGCTGGGATTTTCCCACCGCCCTGTCCGAGCAGGTGGCCGCTTACGCCTGTCAGTTTTCGAAACCCTTCTGGGGAGCCCCCTTTACCTTTCAGGGCAATACCCGCACAGTAGCCCTGCCCCCCTTTGCCGGCTCAGTCACGATTACCGAAACCCTGCAGGCCCAAACGCCCAGCAGCAACGAGTACACCATGACGGGCCTACCTCAAATCGACTCTTACTTCGGCTCGTTCGCGCTGACTCCCACGGGCCCCGATACGGCGCGGCTTACCTGGCAGATCCGCTTTGCCTTCCAGGATAGCGCAGCGCTGCTCATCGTGGCGCAGCTGTTTGCCGGGGCCAGCAGCGCCATGACCAGCGCCCTGCAGCAAGAATTCGGCTTGCTACAACCCACGGCCGCCTGACGGTCGGGCCACGCGGCTTCTTCGCCGGACTTTGCGCCCCCTACTTTCCTGGCCCGTCGCCGCTTTGCTCCCATCCTACTCGCACTATCTATTGCAACAGCCGCGCCCGGCTTCCCACCTGGGGAGGCCGGGCGCTTGATTTGAAGTATACCCCGAGGCAGTCTGCGGGCCAACGAGTACTACCTTACTCTACTAGTTCAACGAGCCAGCAACAACCCTTCCACGTAACACCCTTTATGTCCGATCAGCTTTTTGGCGAGCGGGAAAACAAACGGGCCGAGAACTAGCCTTGGCCACCCTGCCGGCTACGGTATTGTCCACCTGAGCAGCGCGCAAGACCTTCCCGCTTTGCCCCACGGCAGGGTTGGCAATGTAAAAAGCCCCCGGCCTAGTGGTCGGGGGCTTTTGCGTAGCGGGCCCGTTGCAGCGGGTTGCCCGAGGATAAAGCTACACCAGCTCCGGCGCGTGGGTCAGGATTTTCTTCGGAAACTTCGGCCGGGGCAGGGTGCCGCAGCGCTCAAAGTCGTCTACCAGCGTGCGGCTGGCCACGCTGACCACGGTGGTAGCTACGCGCAGCAACTCCCGGCTGAAGTCGGCGTCGCTGGTCAGGGCCGCTACCTGGGTGAGTTGGTAGGCCGACTGCAGCATTCCGGCCGAGGGTATCGGCTGCCAGGGTTCGACATGGGGTCCCATGCCCTTTTCCAGCTCTTCCAGCAAGTCGGTAACGTGCGGGAAGGGAAAAGGCCAGCGCCACGGCGGACACAGCTCGTCGCCGGGCTCCCAGCTGCTGGCCAGGCCTTCCGAAGCCGAGCGCGCCATCTTCTGCGACAAGTCAAACACCCGCTCCTGCAGCCTCTGGTCGGGTAGCTCCGCACTGATTTGCCGCACTAGGTCGGCCGCCAGCAGGTTTACGTGGGCATCACTGAATACAAAGGGAGTGTGCGGAATAAGCGCGTCCCAGGCCTTCGGATTGATGGATCCGATGAGGTGAATCTTGGAAAATAAAGCAACTGATTTGATGTTCATGATCATAGCAAGAAAGCCGCTTCCCACCGGGCGGGAAACGAGGATGAAAAACACTGAGTAGGTCAAATCTTTCGTCCCTGCCCCAGCACGGCGCCATCCTGACGCAAGCCCGAAAGAATAACTTGAAGATACGCTGGGTCTTATATTAACACAATCACATATAGATGTGAATCAGTTATTTATACTACTAAAAAAGCTCCTTCCCCAGTCGCCTTAGCTCCTAACCGAAGGCGTGCGGCCCTACTGCACCCATCCAAACTATCCGGAGCCAAGCCACTTGCCCGACGAGAGGCTTTTGGTCGAAACGAAGCCCCGCGCTCAAATGCTACTCTGACGGCTCTGCGCACCATAAAGCTGGGTGCGCACACAACTGCCCGACAGCGCCAGACAGCCCACCTGGAAATCATTCTACCTTGGGCGGGGCTAACGTACTCCCGAGCCTGCTACCCGATGCCTCTTCCCGCTTTCTACTGGCTACTCTGTTACTAACCTCTCCCGCGGCCTTTGCCCAGCGCGGAGCAAGAAAGATTCTAAAGGCCGAATACCAGGCTGGCCACTTCAACGGCGCCGCCCTGCTCGTGCAGCACGGCTACGCCAACTTCCAGTTTGCGGTGCCCGTCACTGGCCACACCCGCTTCCTGGTGGCTTCCATGACCAAGACCTTTACCGCCATTCTGATTTTGCAGCTGGTGGTATTCCCCTCTCACATGCAGCAACAATTACGGGAGCATCTGGAGAAAATAGTGACGCAAGGCCAGAAGGGTTTGAAGTGGTCCTTTGCGCACTATCTATGTCAAAGGCTGCGCCCGGCATCCCCTTGCGGGAGGCCCGGGCGCAGCCGTAAGATCCCCAGGCCGCGAGTATCTTGTGCCCATGAAACACCCGCTACTCATTCTTAGCCTGTTCGCTACCCTGTTTTCCTGTAAGAAAGAGCATACCCCGGACCCCGAGCCCGGAACCGCTGAACACACCCTAACCCGCTCCTTTCTGTTTCCTGGCGAAGGCATCCGGCTGGATACGGCCTACACCACCCAGCAGATTCCGGCCACGGCCAGCATGAAAACGCTGAACGCGCAGCAGGGATACTTCTCGCTATACTTTGGCACTCTGCTCAATTTCAGCAGCTTCCCCAATAAAGACTTCGTGGCTATCAGCATTCCCCTGAGCAAGCTACGCCCGGGAGTAGTAGGTGATTACGAATTTTCCCACACCCAACTCAACGGCACCACCTATACCCCCGTCGGTGACGTCAAGGGTAGCTTGTACCTGCGCTACTACCCCAAACAAGTAGCTATTCTGGATGCGAATGGTACCCTCGCTACGCCCGGCGTCCTGCGCATCACCGCCTACGACGCTAAGCGCCACCTAATCAGCGGCAATTTTAGCACCGGCAGCGATGGGACCCTAGCTCTGAGCCCACTAACAACGGGCTACGCCTATTTCAAGCTCCAGCTAACCGGCTCGTTTACCAACCTGCCGGTCGAGCAGTAGGCCCACACCCCGGCAGCAAAAGTTACCGGCCTTCACTAGTATGCGAGCGGCGGCCACTCGTCTTTCAATACCGACATGACGATTTTATCATGGAACCGGCCCTGGCGTAAGCAGGCTTTGCGCAGGCGGCCTTCCACCTGGAAACCCGCTCTCTGGTAAGCTTTCAGCCCGCCCACATTCGGCTCCGAAACCGTGAGCATAATCCGCTGGAGGTGCTGCGTGCCAAAGCCCAGGGCCAGCACCTGCCGGGTGACTTCCGTGCCTACGCCCTGGCCCCAGTAGGCCTTTTCGCCAATCAGGATGAAGTATTCGCCGGACTGGTTGAGGCGGGAAATACCCGAGATGCCCGCGTACCCAACCAGCTCATTCGTCGCCTCGATGAAGATTCCCAGGTTGAGGCTGGCTTCATCCTGTAAGGTCTTGGCAAACCACTTATCAATCTCGGCTTCCGTGCTCATGCTCTGGAAAGCCGACATGGAATATTCAATAACCTCCGGGTCGTTGATCCACTTGTAGAAAGGCCGCACGTTTTCCCAGTGCAAGGGAGCAAGCTTAATCATAGCGCTATTTTAAGCGAAGGTAACGTACCGGGCGGCCTAGCAACGGCCAAGACCCGGAGCCGAGGTTACAACAAAAGCTGATGCGGCAGGAACACGTTGAAAATATAGTAATTGTTTAAAGTACTCCCGGTAGAAGCTATGCCCTAATAAGCTTACATTTCTACCTTCGACTATACCTTTCAATTTTAAGCGCGATTCTGGCGCTAGCCTATGAAGCTATTTACAATTCTTCGGTATTTGCCGGCACTGCTGCTCGTGGTGCTGGTCAAGCCCGTTTGCGCCCAGGTGCCCGAATGGAAGTCTGTGATTGGCATGCAGCCCGGGCAAAGCAGCGCCTGTTTTGTGGATGTTCAGGCCACTGCCACCGATACCAACGGCAACATCTACCTGGCCGGTCAGGCTCTGGGGCCCGTCACTTTCGGCACGATTGCTCTGACAAGCGGTGGCGTGGGAAGCATGTTCGTTGCAAAATGGAATACGAGCACGAAGAGCTTCATCTGGGTCAAGCAGGCTGGAGGCCCAGATTCACGGGCTACCGCCATAGCCGTATCCGGCTCTGATGTTTATGTAGCCGGGTCCTTTACCTTCGACGTAGCTATGGGAGGCATTCTTTTACAGAATGCCGGTAGTACCAGCACTACCGGTCCCAGGTATTCGGATGGCTTTGTCGCCAAGCTCACCGATGCAGGTTCCAGCGCCTCCTTTACGTGGGCGCTGTCCGTTGGCGCCAACCTTAGCGAGGAAATCAACGCCTTGGCCGTCAGCAACCGCAACGTGTATATAGGTGGACAATTCTCAAGCACCTCCCTCACCATTGGCTCCACCCAGCTCGATAAAGCCGGCTCCGGCAGCGACGTATTTGTTGCTAAGATTGCGGATGCAGGCAGCACGGGCAGCTTTAGCTGGGCCCAAAGAGCGGGCGGCCAGCGGAATGAAACGCTCGCCGGCCTGGCCGTAAGCGGCAGCAATGTATACATCACCGGGGATGTGGCCAGCACAACCGCAACCTTCGGCAGCAGCACGCTGACGGTGCCCGCCAATGGCAGCCAGGAAGTATATGTAGCCAAGCTCGTTGATACTGGCTCAACCGGCAGCTTCGTCTGGGCCCAGCAGTCAGGCGGAACGAACGTTCCGTTTTTCAAACGGGCTACTGCCCTGGCCCTACAGGGCTCCAGTGTGTACGTTACCGGCTTTTTTCAGGGCACGGCCAACTTTGGCGGCACCACTCTGCTTTCCACCGGCGGCGGCGACATCTACGTTGCTAAGCTCACTGATACCAACACTGCCGGCAGCTTCGTCTGGGCCCAGCAAGCTGGCGGCAGTGGTCAGGACTTTGCCCAGGCTCTGACCGCCAATGCGAGCGGGATATACGTGGCGGGCCTGTTTCGCAGCGCAACCGCTGTCTTTGGTAACACCACCCTCACGAATACCGATGCCAGTGGCAGCAGCGGCGACATATTCGTAAGTAAACTCACGGAACAGGGTACCACTGCCAGCTTTAACTGGGCGCAAAAAGCCGGCGGAAGCTCTGCGCGGGATGATGAGGCTACCTCTCTTATTCTGGACGGCAGCAACCTCTACGTAGCCGGCGGCGTGATACAATCAGCGACCTTCGGTACTCAGACGCTGCCCGGCTCGGTAGATGCTGAAGTGGGGTTCCTGGCCTTGCTTACAGAAAGCACCTCCTTGGCCACCAACACGATGAGTCCTCTGGAAAGCGTAGCCGTGTACCCTAATCCGGCCCGCACGGCTGCTACCGTACGCTTACCAGCAGTTCCAAGCGCCACTGAAGCCCGGCTGACGCTTACCAACTCGCTCGGCACTATAGTGTATAGCCAGCGCGTGGGGCTAACGGGCACGAGTACGAGCATTAAGCTGCCACTTCAGGGTTTATCAACTGGCCTATACCACTTACAGCTCCAGGCCGGCAGCTACTATATTCAACGCTCACTCGCCGTGCAGTAGCCAGTAGCTTCGGGCTTCTGGGAGACTGGCAGCTCAGGCCAGAGAATACCAGTCCCGCCAGAATTTCGGTCCTTATTATCAACGCCCTAGCCTACCAGCCGGGGCGTTCTTTTTTAGCGCGGCCAGCAGCAGGCACTACTTGAAGGTTCAGCGCTTGACTTGCTTATTTCAGCACCTTCGCGTCGTACACCACCCGCCCGCCTACCAGCGTCAGCAGACTGCTGGTTTTGGGCAGCTCCGGGGCGGCACCGTGAAGATATCCTGGGACAAAACCACCAGGTCGGCCAGCTGTCCCACCGCCAGCCGGCCTTTGCTTTTCTCCTCAAACTCGGCAAAAGCCGAACCGTAAGTATAGGCCTGTACGGCCTGCTGCCGGGTAATAGCCTCCGAGGGTGGCTGGGTGTAATGCCGGCCAACATGATGTTCAGAAAAGGATTCAGAGGTCCGTCGGAGCCCAGGGCCACCGGAATGCCCGCCTTTAGCAGGGAGCCCAGCGGCTGCATGGCCGGGTCCCAGCGCTGGTGAAACAGGCCGGGCTCGGTGAAGTGACTCGGGTTTTGCACCACCACCACGCCCAGCGTGCGGGCCCGGGGCAGCAGGTCGGGCAGCAGCCCGTCGCCGTGTTCGATGCGCAGGCGCCGGGCCGGCCAGCTGGTTGCCGGGCCGCTGGCTTCCATGGCCTGCAGTACCACTTCGGCGCTCCGGTCGCCGGCGCAGTGCACCAGCAGCTGCTGCTTCAGCGTCACCGATTCCTGCACCATGCGCCCCACTTCGGCGGGGCTGAAGTTGAGCTGCCCGCTCCAGCCGGCCCGGTCCTGGTAAGGCTGGCGCAGAGCGGCACCCCGCTCGTAGGGCGTCCCGTCGAGCACCCACTTCATGCCGCTGGCTTTCACAGTGGCCGGCAGCTTACTTTGCAGGGAACCCAGCTGCCGAACTTCGCTCAGGTCGCGCTGCTGGGCAGTAGTGGGAGAAAACGGAATAGCCCGCACCCGAATTGGTAATCGGGCCTGGGCTAGCAGGCGCACAAACCGCTCGAAAGGCAGAAAGGAAAACAGCTGCACCGAGGTGATGCCAAAGCGCACGGCTTCGTCGGAGAGCTGCCGCAGCCCGGCCAGGGCCAGGGAATCGGAGGCCTGGGCAGTGAGGCGGCGGCTGGGCTGCCACTGTGCGTATTCCCAAAACCGGCCGTTGAGCCGGCCCGCCTGCCGCTCGAAGGAGCCGCCCAGCGGATCGGGCTCCTGCTCCCCGATGCCGAGCTGCTGCAGGGCCCGGGAGTTGGCAATGTAGCCGTGCCCGTAGTAAGCCCGCAGCAATACCGGGTGATTGGGCGCCAGCTGGTCGAGCGTAGCGCGGTTTACCTGGTCATTGAGCACCACCGTGGCACCCACTGAGCCAAAGACCCAGGTTCCGGCTGGAGCCTGCTGCACAGCAGCCGCCAGAAGCTGGGTGGTTTCTTCCCAGGTGGGCTCCATGCTGCGAAAGGCCAAGGTTACGCCGCGGGGGTTGGGGCTGAAGTGGTTGTGAGCATCATTGAAGCCCGGCGTGACGGTATGGCCCTGCAAATCGATGCGCCGCGTCTTGGGTCCGGCCAGCTTGGTAATGGCGGCGGTGGTGCCCACGGCGACAATTCGCTCCCCCCGAATTGCCAGGGCCTGGGCGGCGGGCTGGCCCGGGTCGGCCGTAAACAGCTGCCCGTTCAGCAGGACAATGTCGGCCGGCTGCTGCTGAGCCTGAACCCCGGTGCTGAACAGCCAGCTGCTTAGTATGCTCCACAGTAGCTTCTTCATAGACACTTGGGTCATTAGCTCCAACCAAATATTGTATATAGTGAATATACCAAAAACTCTGGCACTTCCCTCAACCCTTCTTCCAGGGCGTGGGCCGGCACCCGCGGTTTGCTCAACCACAGCACCTATTTTTAGTGCCTTCTGTTTCAGATCCACGGCACCGCCTTTTCGCTTGCCCTTGCAGTATGCTCGATTTCTCTAAGCCCGATAAACCTACTCCCCAGCAAGCGCAAAAAGAACAGCGGCACAGTCGGCTGTTTACCCTGAGCTTTCTGTGGGGCGTTATCCTCCTGTTTAATGGTCGCCGCTGGCTAAACACGCTGCTTTACCAGGCCGCCGTGCTGGATATTGCCTGGCCCCTGCTGCTGCTGGGTTGGGTGGTGGGGCTGTTTCTGCTTTACTTCCTGCTGATTGTCGTGCACGAGGGCGGCCACGTGCTGGGGGCTTGGCTGGCCCGATTTCACCTTCTGACGTTTGCCGCCAGCTGGCTGCGCATCACCCGCCGCGCCAACGGGTGGCAGGTGCGGCTTCAGAAGCCCATTGAATCACTCGGAGGTATGGTGCAGGCCTTTCCTACCCATGCCCGCCACCTGCGCCGCCGCTACGCTATCTACATTGCCGGCGGCCCCCTGGCTAACCTGCTGACCGGCAGCCTGGCCCTCTACCTGCGGCAGGCGGTGCTATTCTCCCCAGAAGTGGGCTTCAGCCTTTCGCGGACGGAATACCTGCTCGAGAATGCGCTGTTTTACTTTGGCTGGGCCTCCCTGCTTATCGGCGTCTTCAACCTACTGCCACTCACGCTGAAGTCGGGCTACACAATAGATGGCAAAAAGCTGTGGCACCTGGTCCGGGGCGGCACGGCCATGCACCAGCACCTGGGCCTGCTTTACTTCCAGAGCGTAGCCTACGCCGGCACCCGTCCCCGCGACTGGAACCTAACCCAGCTCGAGGCCTTCCTGGCTTACCGCAGCCACACCGTTCTGGATTTCTACGCCCACCTCTACGCCTATGCCTACTACCAGGACCGCGACGACCATACCTTGATGGAAGAGCACCTGGCCGCCGCCCTGGAGCGCCGCCACACCGGTCCCGTAGGTCTGCAGCAGTACGTGCTGACCGAAGCCGCCGTAGTAGCCGCCCTCTACGACCAGAACGCCGAGTACGCCCGCCAGTGGCTTGAGCAGGCCCAGGCCGCCAAACCCTTTGCTGCGGAAGAAGGCCTGTTTGCCCAGGCCGCGGTAGCCTACGCCGAAGGCCAGCTGGCGGAGGCTACCCGCTGGCTGCAAGCCGCCCGCCGGCAGTTGCAGCAAGCCTCAACTATTGGCAGCAATGAGCCCGGCTTTGAGCAGCTGGATGATTTGCAGCACCGGATTGAGCTGGCGGCGGCACCATTGCCCGCCTGATAAAGCGCAAGCCGGAAAATGAGCCCTCAGACCGCGCAGGCCGTGGCCCCGGCCGTCAGCAAATCGAAGGCGCCGCGCTGCTTGAAGGCCTGAATGGTGTAGCCGTGGTACTTCTTGAACAGGCGCGAGAGGTGACTCGCGTCGCTGAAGCCCAACTCGTAGGCAATTTCCTTGACCGAGTTGCCCGAGTACAGCAGCCGGGCCTCGGCTACTTTCAGCCGCGACTTGAGCACGTATTCCTGCAGCGACTCGCCGGCGTTGCGGCGGAAATACTCCCCGAAGTACGTGGCCGAGACGTGGAACTCCTCGGCCAGCCGGGCCACGCGCAGCTGCTCGTTGTCGAAGAGGTGGTGCTGCACGTGGTTGAGCACCTGCTGAAAGCGCGGGGCGGCAGCCGCCCGGCCCCGGCTGCCATAAAGGCCGCCTCGATGTTGCGGGCCAGAATGTTGAGAATGGTAACCAGGCAGGACTGAATCATGCCGGCCGAGAACCGGTCGTGCCGGGCGTGCTCGTGGCGCACCAGCTGCAGCAGGTGAAGCAGGTGCTCCTTGTCGGGGCCGGAGCGGATGATGTCGCCGGGTACCCGGTTGTAGTTGACCAAGATGTAGGACATCTTGCGAAACCAGTCCTCGAAGTCAATTTCCCCGCCCGGCTTTTGTCGAATACCTGGTTGGTGAAGCGCACGAATAGAAACCGGGTGGGCGTGAGCACCTCAAAGGAGTGGCAGTTGAGCGGGGGCAGCAGAAAGATGCTGTGCTGTTGGTAGGGCACAAACTGGTAGTTGATGCACTGCCGCCCCTGGCCTTGCTCTACCAGCACCAGCTCAAAGAAATTGTGCTTCTCAGGCCGCTTGCGCCACTTCGTGGTTTCCTCCACCAGGATTTCGAACGGGGCGTGGGAAAGTTCTGCTTGCATGATTCAGGGAAAAACCGACCGATACTGCCGCAATAGTAGCCACCACCGGGCAATTTCCGGCCAGATACGCCTTCCCTTAGCGGCTGCGTTCCGTATTATCCCCGATTCATACCACAGCTCCTGTCGGGCAGTAGTTCACCTTTGCCTTGTTCTTTAACCATTCTACTCTTTTCCATGAAAGCCTATATCCTCCATGAGCCTACTGGCCCCAGCGGCCTGCGCCTGACCGAGCTGCCCACGCCTACTCCCGCCGCCACCGACGTGCTGCTGCGCGTTCAGGCCCTGAGCGTAAACCCCGTGGACGCCAAATCCACCGAGGGCAAGGCTATGTACGGCCACTTCAAAGACGAGCAGCCGCTGATTCTGGGCTGGGACGTGGCCGGCACCGTGGAGGCCGTGGGCGCCGAGGTAACCACCCTGCAGCCCGGCGACGAGGTTTTCGGCATGATTAACTTTCCCGGCCACGCCCGCGCCTACGCCGAGTACGTGGCCGCCCCGGCCGCCCACCTCGTGCGCAAGCCCGCCACTACCAGCACCGCCGAAGCCGCCGCTGCCACCCTGGCCGCCCTCACTGCCTGGCAGGCTCTGGTAACCCAGGCCAATTTGCAGGCCGGGCAGCGGGTCCTGATTCATGCCGCGGCCGGTGGCGTGGGCCACTACGCGGTGCAGCTGGCCAAGCACCTGGGCGCCTACGTCATCGGCACGGCCTCGGCCGCCAAGCGCGACTTTGCCCTCAGCCTGGGTGCCGACGAGGTAATTGACTACCAGCAGCAGGCTTTCGAGCAGGTACTGGAGCCGGTGGATGTAGTGCTTGACTGCCTCTCGGGCGAAACCCAGCTTCGCTCCCTGGAAGTACTCAAGCCCGGTGGCACGCTGGTCAGCATTCTGGGCCTCACGCCCGACACGCCCACCCGGGCCGAGCAGCGCGGCGTAACGGCCAAGGCTATGCTGGTGGATTCCAACCAGCCCGGCATGCAGGAAGTAGCCGACTTGCTGGCCAGCGGCGCGCTTCGCTCCCACGTGTCGCTCACGGTGCCCTTTGCCGAGCTGCCCCGGGCGCTGGAGCAAATTCTGACCGGCAGCACCCAGGGCAAAGTGGTGATTACGCTGTAAGCTTGCGCTACTAGCTCCTTCTTCCTACTAGCTAAAACGCCCGGCTTCCTTTCGCAGGAAGCCGGGCGTTGTGGTTTACTCGAAAGCCAGCTTACTCAGGCTGCCGGTCGCCGCCGGTGAAGTCGAGCATCCAGCCGGGATATTCCGGAGCCAGCTTGCTTACCTCATCGAGTTGCTGCAGTTCTTCGGGGCTGAACTGCACGTCCACGGCCTTGAGGTTATCTTCGAGCTGCTCGGGCTTATTGGCCCCAATAATGACGCTGCTCACCACGGGCTGGTGCAGTAGCCAGGCCAAAGCCAACTGCGCTACTGTGGCACCCTTTGCCTCAGCCATGGGCCGTAGCGCATCCACGATGGTAAAGGCGCGGTCCTTGTCGACGGGCGGAAAGTCGAAGCGGCCCCGGCGGCCCGAGTCTTGGTTTTGCTCGTCTTCGCGGCTGTACTTGCCACTGAGCAGGCCGCCGGCAAGGGGGCTCCACACCAGCAGGCCCAGCTTTTGATCCTGCAGCAAGGGCACCAGCTCCCGCTCCAGGTCGCGGCCGGCAATGGTGTAGTAGGCCTGCAACGACACGAACTTTTCCTTGTGGGTGTACTGCGAATACGCCAGGGCCTTCATCAGCTGCCAGGCCGCCAGGTTGCTGGCTCCGATATAGCGCACCTTGCCGCTGCGCACCAGGTCGTCGAGGGCGCGCAGGGTTTCGTCCAGGGGCGTGAGCGGGTCGTAGGAGTGAATCTGGTAGAGGTCGATGTAGTCGGTGCCCAGGCGGCGCAGGCTGGCCTCGGCCTGCTGCACGATGTGCTTACGGGTAAGGCCCACCTCGTTAGGACCTTCGCCCATTTTGCCCCGCACCTTGGTGGCCACCACCAGGTCGTCGCGCTGCAAACCCAGGTTGCGGATGGCCTGCCCGGTCATTTCCTCCGATACGCCCTCTGAGTACACGTTGGCCGTGTCCAAAAAGTTGATGCCCGCTTCCACGGAGCGTTTTACCAGGGCGTCGACGGCAGGTTGGGGCAGCTCCCCAATGGCCTTGGCCCAGCCCTTGCCGCCGAAGGTCATGGTGCCCAGGCACAGCTCCGATACTTTCAGGCCGGTATTGCCCAAGAGGTTGTACTTCATAGTCGTGGTAATTGTGGTTGTGGTAGTAGGTAGAAAGCGCAGTAGCCTCCACACCGTTGGCGCGGAGGCTACCACACAACCAGCCCCAGGCCCGATAGTTGGCCCGGCCCCGTTACCTTATTGCTTTTTCTGCTTCCGCTGCCGGTTTTCGGCCTTGATGCGGGGCTTCACCCCATCGTCCACGCCGCGGCCGGTGGGCACGGGCTGGTATAGGGAAGCCGTGGTAGTCGGGGCCGGCGGGGCCGTTTTAACTTGGTAGCGGTGAATGATGTTGGCCGAGAGCCGCTCCGTGAAGTGAGGCATGATATTGTGCGAGAAAAACGCGCCCCGGGCCTTCCAGCCTACGGGCAGTTCCTGCCGGGGCCGCACCGAGGAGCGCACCATGGCGTTGACGACCTTGCTGGGCGGGTCCATGGCGGCCATGCGGGGCGTGCCGCCGCTGTAGTTGGCCGCGTGGCCCCAGAAAGGCGTGTCCACGGCCCAGGGCTCAATGGTCACGACCTTGATGTTCTTGTAGCCGTTGAGGCGCAGCTCGTTGTTCAGGGCCTGGTCGAGGTTGCGGATGGCCCCTTTGGTGGAGGCGTACACGGCGTGGTAGGCCAGCGGCACTTCGCTTTCCACCGAGCCCAGGTTCATGAGTGTGCCGCTGCCCTGGGTCTGGAAGATCTTGATGGCCGCCTGGCTGCCGTAGATGATGCCCTTGAGGTTGACGTCAATCATCTGGGAGTAGTCGTTGAGCGGAATTTCCCAGAAGCGGCCGATGCCGCCCACACCCACGTCGTTGACCCATACATCCACGCGGCCAAACTGCTTCATAGCGGCATCAGCCAAATTCTGCACCTGCTCGGGCTTGCTGATGTCGGTGGTTACGACTAGGGCCTGTCCGCCGCTAGCCCGAATCTTGGTGGCGACTTCTTCCAGCAGTTCGGTGCGACGGGCGGCCAGCACCACGTTGGCTTTCATCGTGCCCAGCTGCTCGGCCATGCCCCGGCCAAAGCCGCTGGAGGCCCCGATAATGACGTAGGTTTTGCCCTGTACCTGCTTTTGTATTGCCGAGCCCGGCTTGGACGTGGCGCAGCTGCTCAGCACCCAGGCCAGCAGCAGAAGCAAGCCCATGGCCCAGGACATCAGGCGGGGAGTGGGAGTTGGGGGAAAGAAAAATCCGGGAGCCGAAGTAGACGAATGCATACGAGATTGGGTCGAGAGTAATTAGGTAAACTACCCTACCCATACGGTCCACTTTCCCGCCGGGATATAGCCCAGCTTGCTGCAAACGCGGTTTTAGCGTTCAGCTTGCTCCCTTTTGACGCTCCTTAAGCCCCCCAAATACGTTCCCATTTCGGCCCCGACGGTCTATTCCGTGCGCTTCTCGGGGCCAGGTCGCCGCTGAAAGCCTGGTGCCGGAAAATGGACTTGCGCAGGGCCCGGGCCTGCTTTTCGGTGTGCGCGGCCTTGCTCATAAACACGTCGGCTACGCTGGGCTGCCCGTCCTTGGCAAAATGCTCGCCCAGGTGTTGAAGCAGCATCTTGCTTTCCTCCAGGCCGCGCATCGACTGATACAGCAAACTTTCCACCGACTCCGACACTTCCGACAGCAGGGCGCTGATGGTGTAGGCGTGGCCGGTGTGGCAGCGGAAGCGGATTATTTTACCTTCAATGAGCTGGGTAAGCGCGCCGTGGCAGTCGGGGCAGGTAAAGGCCGTAAGCTGGCCCTGGTCGATAATGCCCATTTCGAAGGCACTGGCGTTTTTGGCAATACTTACCTCAATGCCCAACAGCTCATTATACACCTTGGGCACTTTGGGCCGGGCCGCCGCCGGCTCGGCCGTGAGGCGCACCAGCAAGGCTCCCAGTTCAGCCAGCGGCACGATGTGGTCGGCCTGCACAAACTCCAGGGCATTGGTGGGCATGGCCGGCGAATCGGCATCGTCGGGGTCCTGCACCACCGTGACGCCGCCCAGGCGCTGAATGCACCACAGCCCCGAGGTGCCGTCGTCGAGGTAGCCGGTGAGTACCACCCGATAACCCGGGGCCCATATCCGTAGGCGGCCGAGCGAAACAGGGCATCTATCGAGGGTCGGAACCGGTTTTCCTTGGGCCCGCGCTTCACCAGCACCCGGTCGTTTTCTACCAGCACATGATGGTCGGGCGGAGCCACGTAGATAACGCCGGGCTTGAGGGCCTCGCCGTCGCGCGGGTGCCGGGCCTCCAGCGCCGACACGTCGCTGATCAGCTGTGGCAGCAGGCTCTGGGCGTAGGGGGCCATGTGCTGCACCACCAGAATAGGGGCAGGAAAGTCGTGGGGCAGCGTTTTGGCCAAATCCAGCAGCGCCATGACGCCCCCGGAGGAGGCACCAATAACGACAATGTCATGCTTGGCAGAAGCACCCTTTTTCTTTACAGTCATGATACCTGGAAGTAACCGGTACCCTGCTCCCCGCCTTTCGGAAACAACCCGATAAGGCCGCCAGAAGGTAGCACCCTGATTGCAGAATACGCAAAAGCAGGCGGCCCGTTGATCTTCGCCCGGCGGCAAGCCCCTAAACGTAGGAAGCGGAAGCCGGGATGTTCCCAGCTTCCGCTTCTTGGTTTACTTGACTTCGTCGTGCTGGTTAGGGCATTACTTCGAAGGCCAAGAACTGGGTAACCTGGGTCGAGCCGAAGTTGTCGTCCGACACCAGAATCAGGGAAAAATGCCCGTTGGCCAGCTTGGGCCCAAAAGTCATGCCTTCCAGGTTGTCGATGCGGGCTACGCCGGTAGAGGCCACATCCAGCACCAGGCGCTTGGCCACGGGCGTGTAAGTAGCGCCCTGCAGGCCGCCCAGGCTGTTGACGTCGGTAGCGGCGCTCAGGTCCACTTCGTAGATTTTCACCACGTAATCGGGCGTGGCCCCACGGCGAAGGAACGCTCCATGACCAGCAGCTTGGTTTCCGACAGGGCGAGCACCTCCACGACCCCGTTGAGCTGAAATTGCGTGGCGGGCACGGGCTCCTTGTGCACCGCGTCGAGCTTGTAGGCATACTGCCCCACCACCTGCCGGGTCGCCTTGTCGTACTTCACGATACGCGTGGTGGCCGCGACGCCAAACGCGGCCCGTGGGCCATCCTCGTAAATCGGCTCTTCCTGGGCCGTAAACACAAACCGGCCGCCGGGCGAGATGGACAGGCCCTCGTAGGAGCCGTTGGAGCGGGTGCCGTTGTCGGTGGCTTTGATCTGGAACAGCTGCGGCAAGCCAAACTCGGCCACGTGGGAGCCGTCCAGGTTGGCTTCGCGCAGGAAAGGATGGTTCAGCACCGCCGGGGTTGTGGTCAGATTACGCACGCCTTCACTGGACCAGATAACGTGGCCCGTGGCGGCATCGTAGCGAATTCCTTCCGGGTCGATGCGGGCGTAGATGGCCGTGGCGTCGGAGCCGGTTTTGGGAAACACAGTGCCATCGGGCCGCTTCAGCGTCGTGACGCCGGTAAAGGTGACGCCCGAGAAGCTTTTCTCATCGAAGTTCAGTGCGGCAGTGTAGTAGCGCACGGGCTGCAAGTCCGACGGGTCGTCGCTCATCAGGTAGTACGAGTTGTTGTCGGGGCGGTAGTCCAGGCCTGAGAAGCCGCCCAGCGTGGTGCCGTTGTACTCCTGCTTGAAGGGCACTTTGGCTTCTCCGATATAGCGCAGGGAGGCTACCGAGGTAGGCGCGGCGTTGGCATCGGGCGCGTCGTCATTTTTGTCGCAGGCCAGCAGCACGGGCAGGGCCGAGCCGGCCAGCAGCAGGGCGGCCGCAGAGAAGATTTTGCTCATTGGAAAAGGAAATAGAGGAGAGAAAGGAGGAAGGAAAAACAAAGTACGCCATTGCAGCTGGGGCTGAAGTTATGCCAATGTTATGCTTGCGCAGCCCCGCCCGGAGAGCCAAGCCGGCCGTCAAATAGTGAATAAGCTCAACGGTAGCTCATCCTCATCCCCGCTCCAGCCGTATCTTGCAAACTCGTCTGGTGCTTTTGCCCTGCCCCGCCGGATTTTACTGTCTATCATCCGGAGCCTGCGGGTAGGGCCTCCGTCGTATCTAGCATGAACCACATTGTGTACATGAGCCGGGCGGTCCGGCCATTGTCCGACCAAGACCTGCAGGAACTGTTGGCTCAGTGCCGCCGCGACAACGCCCGGCATAACGTGACGGGCATCCTGTTTTACAGCCACGGCAACATTGCCCAGCTTATCGAAGGCGACCCTGCCGTTATTGAGCCGTTGTACGAGAAAATTTCCCGCGACGGGCGCCATTCCAACGTGCAGCAGCTGGCCAACAAGGCTATTACGGAGCGTAGCTTCCCCGACTGGTCCATGGCCTTCCACCCGATTGAAACGGAAGGCTTTCACACCCTGGAAGGCTTTTTCCTGCCCCACCAGCTGCCGGCCACGCCCGAAACCCTCACCATTGCCGATGCCCTGATTGTGGACCTGGTGCGGCAGGCCGTGTTCGGCCCCGACGCGCCCACGACCGTTTAGCCAGCCTGCCGCCCTTTTCCGTACCGCTTCAGCTTCAGCCTACCACCCCTACCCCGCTCTACAGATCAGGTTAGGTTTCTGATATTTGCAGCTTCTTTTCTTCTTCTCCGCCCACTAGCTCATGCGCGAACAGCAGCTTCAGAGTATTCTCCGGCACATGCCCGCGGGCATTGCCACCCTGCTGGGGCCGGAGCTGCGCTACGGGTTTGTAAACGAGGCCATGCAGGCCCTGCTCGGCGGCGACACGCCCGAGGGGCAGCCTTTGGCCAACCACCTGGGCGTGCTGGCCGCCGACTTGCTGGAAGTAATGCAGCAGGTGTACAAGTCGGGGCGGCCGTACGTAGCCAAGGCCTATGCCCTGCCCCTGCTCGATGCCGCCGGGGCCCGGCCACGCCTCGCTACTTTGACCTAAGCATGGAGCCCCTGCAGGATGAGGATGAGCAGCCCCTGGGTCTGCTACTGTTTGCCGTGGATGTAACGGGGCAGGAGGAAGCCCGGCAGCGGGCCCACGAGCTGGCCCTGGAAACCCGCCGCCTCGACGCCCGCTTGCGGGTGCTCACCGAAACGGCCCCGCAGATTACCTTCAGCATCGACTCCGAAGGGCGGTTTGAGTACGTGAGCCCGCAGTGGTACTACTTCACCGGCCAGCCGCCCACCACCGATCTGAACGCCATCTGGCCCCTGCTGATTCATCCCGACGACCGGCTGCGGGTGCTCTACCAGTCGGAGGCGGCCCGGACCCAGGGCATCGGCTGGAGCTTCGAGTACCGCCTGCGCCGCCACGACGGGCAGTACCGCTGGCTGCTGAGCCGCGCCCTGCCCGAGTTGCACGCCCCCGACAAGCCCGTATTCTGGCACGGAGCCGTGACGGAAATCCACGACCAGCGGGAACTGGCCGAGGCTCTGCGCCGCGGCGAGGCCGAGCTGCGCTTTCTGGCTGACAGCATTGCCCAGCTGATCTGGACGGCTTCGGCCGAGGGCTTTATCGACTATTACAACCGCCACACGGCTGAGTACACCGGGCGCACACCCGAAGAGCTGGGCCCGACCGGCTGGGTAGGCCTGCTCGACACCAGTGAGCAGGCTACGGCCGCCCGGCGCTGGGTGCAGTGCGTAGCCAGCGGCGCCGACTACGAGGGCCTGTACCGCATGCGCCGCCACGACGGGGTGTACCGCTGGCACATCATCCGGGCCCGCCGCCTGACCGATACCCGGGGTCTGCGCTGGTTTGGCACCTGCACCGACGTAGACGACCAGCACCGCCTGCGCGAAGTGCTGCAAAGCCAGTACGACGAGCTGGCCCGCACCAACCGCGACCTGGATACCTTCGTCTACACGGCTTCCCACGACCTGAAACAGCCGCTGTTCAACCTGCGGGGGCTGTTCGACGAATTGCGCCGCTCAGCCACCTTCGACGACCCCGAGCAGAAAGTCATCCTGGATATGGTGGATGAGGCCCTGGGCCAGCTCGACGGTACCCTGCAGGAGCTGGCAGCCACCGTGCAGGACCAGCGCGAGTTGAGCGCGCCCACCGAGGCCCTGGACCTAAGCAGCATAGTAGAGGAAATCCTGCTGGGCCTGCGCACCCAGGTCCAGGAAACCGAGGCCACCATCGACATTCAGACCGAGGCGGCGCCGGCGCTGGTATATGGCCGGGCCAACCTACGCAGCGTGCTGCACAATCTGCTCAGCAACGCCCTGAAGTTTGCGCACCCCGAGCGGGCCCCACACATTGTGCTGGTCAGTAGCCTTTCGCCCAGCGGCCAGCCCCAGCTTACCTTGCAGGATAATGGCGTAGGTATGAAGCTGCCCAACGGTACCACTCCGGCCTTTCACCTCTTTGAGCGCCAGCACCCGCGCGTACCCGGTGCCGGCGTAGGTCTTTATCTGGTGCAACGCATTCTGGACAGCCACGGCGGCCACCTAGAAGTAAGCAGCACCTTGGGCGAGGGCACCACGTTCACCGTGTACTGGTTCGAATAAACCGTCTGAGCAGGAACAGGTGCATTCCAGCTCTTACCCCCAACAATCAAACGGCTACGAGCCAGACTTTTACTTACTTGGCAAATACCAGAAGTCTTCCGGCGCTATGGCTACGGCTACTGAATCTCCACTCCGGTAGGCAGCCGTTGTTTTAACCCGGATGCTGGTGTTCTGCAACAGCACATCTACTTCCCGGTAACTGCCGAAAAACCGCACCGCCTGCACTGTGGCCGCCAGGCCCATTTCAGAGGAGGCGGACAGCCGCACGTTTTCCGGACGTACCAGCAGGGGCTTCCGCTTGCGGGGCAGGTCGGCACCCGCCGCTAGGGCCGCCGCTACGGAGCCCTGCAGCAGGTTGTAGTCGCCAAACAGGCCGGCCGTGTACTCGTTTACCGGCCGCCGGTAAATCTGCTCGGGCGGGCCTTGCTGCACCAGCCGGCCGTTCTGAATCACTAGGATTTCCTCGGCCCACGACAAGGTATCGGCCGGGTCGTGGGAAATCAGCAGGCAGGTGATGCCCAGCTGCGCCCCGATGTCGTGAATCACAGCCTTAAGAATCTGCCGGTGGGCCCGGTCCAGGTTGGAAAACGGCTCGTCGAGCAGCAGCAGGCGCGGCGAGCCAAGCAGCAGGCGGGCCAGGGCAATGCGCTGCCGCTCCCCGCCCGACAACTGGTCGGTGCGGCGGGTGGCCAGGTGCCCGATGCGGCAGAGCCCATACAGCTGCTCGGCCGTCACGGTGGCCTGCTTATTGGCGTAGCGCAGCACCTGCTCTACCCGCAGGGAAGGCGGAAGCTCGAAGTGCTGCGAGAGAAAAGCAATGCCCGCGTGGCCCGGAATCAGGACTTCCACTGGGCCTTTCACCCGGCGGTCCTCGAAGCGCACGGTGCCGGCCGTGGGCTGAGTCAGGCCGGCAATGATTTGCAGCAAAGTGCTTTTGCCGGCCCCGGTTTCCCCGGCTATGGCCAGCTTCTGAAACTGCCGCTGACTAAAGCTAATGTCTTCTAAAACCGTGTTTCCCCTTTCCTGCAAGGATATTCCCGAAACGCTCAACCAACTCATACGTGCCGTAAAGGAATAACTAAAGTGAAGTCGCCGCCCCACTCCGCCGGGCCGGCCACCTAAGAAGCCGGGGCCAGCGTCCGGTTGTACTTGTTGCGGTACTGTTTCGGCGAGAGGCCCGTCAGGCGCTTAAAAGTACTACGAAACGCCTTGGGGTCGGAGTAGCCTACCTGGTACATCACCTCGTTCACGTTTTCCAACGACGATTCCAGGCTGTTTTTGGCCGCCTCGATTTTCACCCGCTGAATGTATTCGACTACAGAGTTGGAAGTGGCTTTCTTGAAGCGCCGCTCCAGATTACGCCGCCCCAAAGCTAGCATATCGGCCAGCTGCTCCACGGTTATCTTCTCTTGATAGTTGTCCTCAATGTACGTCTGGGCCTTTTTGATGGGCTCGTCGCCGTGCTCCTTCTGCCCGTTGAACATGATGAAGGCCGACTGGCTGACCCGTTCAATGTCAATCTGGAACACCTTGGCGCACACCAGCGCAATTTCGCGGCCGGCGTACTTTTCCACCAGGTACAAGACCAGATTGAGGTAGGAAAAGGCCCCACCGCTGGAATAAATGCCGTGCTCATCAGTCACCACCCGGTCTTCCACCAGCTCGACTTGCGGAAACATGCGGCGGAAGTCGTGGGCGGCGGCCCAGTGCGTAGTGCACTGCCGCCCGTCAATCAGGCCGGTGGCAGCCAGCAGAAATGCGCCCAGGCACAGCGAAGCCACTTCGGCCCCGCCCCGGTACTGCTCGATTATCCAGGGCAGAAAGTCGCGGTTGCGGGCCAGGGCCACGGCCGGGTCCCCATCCACGGCCGGGATAATGACCAGGTCGGTTTTAGGTACGTCAGTAGTCAGGTGGGGGTGTACACTGAGTACAGCCCGCCGCACACCGGCGTCTCGGACGTCAGGCCTACCAGCTGAATGTCGAACAGCGGGGGCTTATCCAGGCGGCGCAGTAAGGCATTCACTTCCGAGAAAACCAGGCGGGGCCCCTCGATGCTGCCCAGAACGGCTCCTTGCGGAACGAGGATGGCAATGTGCTTCATAAGAGAAAAGTTAAGGAAAGCGGGTGTCGCAATCAACCCTGAATTCGTCGGAATCGCCCCCTATATAGCGCCCCGGCATTACTAATTTTGTTGGCGCCACAAGGTAATCAGCAGGCCAATAATACTATATATATTAGTAAAAATTATTGCCTGCCTCAACTTCATTTCTCACTTTCTTTCTTCACTCCATGAAAACGCCCCGCCTGACTCCCTACCTCACCTTTAACGGCACCTGCCGCGCCGCCATGACCTTCTACCAGCAGTGCCTGGGCGGCGACCTGATGATTCAGCCCTTTGCCGGCACGCCCGCCGCCGAGCAAGTCGGGCCCGAAGGCCAGGAGAGCGTGCTGCACGCCATACTGACTACCGAGGACCTGGTGCTGATGGCCTCGGATGCGGGTATGCACCAAATCACGAAGGGCAACATGATTTCCTTGTCGGTGAACTGCCAGAGTGAGGAGGAAATTGCCGCGCTGTTCCGGCAGTTTGCCGAAGGCGGCACCATTATCATGCCTCTGGAAGATACTTTCTGGGGCGCCCGGTTCGGCATGCTCACCGACCAGTTCGGCATCGACTGGATGTTTAACTACGACAAACCCGCTGCGCAGTAGTACAGGTTGATTGGGTGCCGGACCATGGGCAGTGAGGCGGTTTACCAACGCAGGCCGCTACTTCTCCGTACTACTGCGTGTGGCCCGGCTAACACGTCGGGGCCTCTCCACCCAATCACCACTGCTATGAAACTCACGCTTGTTTTTGCGGCCCTGCTGGCCGGCTCCATGGGCACGGCTGCTGCCCAGTCGGGCAATTCGACGCCCAACACCACGACTCCCCAGACAACGCAGGCCGGCGCCAAAACCGAAGCCAGCATGCGTAAGCCCATGAACACGACTCCGGCCACCGGGCCCACGCGGGCTTCGCGGTCCAGCTCGACCATGAAATCGGCGCGCCAGGGTGGCGCCACGGGCAGCACCAACAGCGAATCCGTAGGCAAGAACAGCCGCGGTAAGCAAGGCACCGGAGCTGCTAAGAAGCCTGCTACCACCGGGCAATAACCCGAGCCAGGGCTCTGCCCAGCAAAACGCCGGCTCCCTTACTTCTTTCCCACGGGATGGAAGCAAGGGAGCCGGCGTTGTTTTACGCTCGAAGGCGGGGCTTACACGTGGGGCCGACGCGACAACCACTCGGCGGCTTCCCGGCCTACCAGGGCCTGGAAGGCATCCATATCGGCAGCTTTCAGCTTTTCACCCGACGACTTCTCGTAGGTTTCCCGGAGCTTATCGGCCAGGTGCTTGGTCTTTTTCGGCAGGTCTTTCTCCTGAATATTTTCCTCGTCCAGCAGACGAAACAGTTCTTCTTTGGGAATCGGGGACAGGCCGCCGGGCGCTACCCAGCCCGACGAGGGGTCATTCTGATTTTGAGCCATGATACTTATACGTTAACGGAAAGGATGCCTCATTGTACGCGGGGCCGGCAGCCAGTGTTAAGGGTTGAGCTCCGACCTGGTATCATATTTCGAAAGCAGCTGTTGAGCTTGCTACCTAGGCAGCCCTGCCCATGCCTAGCGAAGCTCAACCGGGTAGCAAAAACAAGCAACTGACTCTGAAGAACTTACTACATCAGCCACAATTTATTTCGAACACTGGCCACGTTGTGCGCGTAATCATCTGACTTACACTGCTTAAAGCACGGCTTTAGGCTTCCACACAACCCAAACAACTGTTCTTATGAAAAAGGTATTGATACTGGCCGCCGTTGTGGCCGCCTCCATGACTGCCGCCAAAGCTCAGACGACTTCGGGTACCAGCACTTCGGGTACTAGCACTTCGGGCAGCACCTCCGGCACTACGTCGGGCACCACTTCCGGCTCTATCACGGGCTCTACTGGCAGCACCACCAGCGGGGCTACGACTGTAGGCACCACTACCTACGGCAGCACGTCCGGCTCTAGCTCTACTTCGGGCACTGGTTCCACTTCGGGCGCCACTACTTCCGGTAGCAGCGGCTCAGGCTCCATGACCAGCGGCTCGGGTTCGATGACCAGTGGTTCGGGCTCTGGCTCGGGTTCGGTAACCAGCGGTTCGCAAGGCTCTTCCGGCTCTAGCCGTAAAGCCACCCGCACCAAGCGTACCCGCTCGTCCAGCACTTCGGGCAGCACGACCAGTGGCAGCACGTCGGGCAGCACGACCGGCTATTAAGCAATACCGGTAGCTTTTTTAGCGCCAATACAAGAAAAAGCGCCTGACAGCAGTGTCGGGCGCTTTTTCTTGTTTGTTCAGGAAGCCTGCCAGCTCGATTTGCGCCGGGCACACGGGAGACAGGTGTTATTGGCCAAAGGTATACCCCAAAAGCAAGGAAAATCCCTGCGCTCCGGCCAGGGTGTGGTCACCAGTTATTACTTCGGAGGTGCCGTCGAGCCGTTCGGTCCGCACTTCCAGTTGCATACTACCTTTTCCTAACCCCATGGAAAGCCCTGCCCCACCCATTAGACCAAGGTTGTACGAGCGCACATCTATAGCAGAGTATGCATTAAGTCCCGGACGGCTAGGTCCACTTTCCCGGGCGGCTTCCCGTCTGGGGTTTATGGCACTAAGCACACCTGCTTGCACATAGGGCTGGACTTTTTTAGTTGGCAAGGTGTACCGTAAAAATAATGGCACCTGTATCGAAGTTAAGTTTACGTGTACTAATTCGTCACCATTATTAAACTCCTGCTGGTACTCTTGCTTCTGGTACAGCGCCTGTAGATGCAGTAAAAATCGAGGATTGAAGCGCCCCGGCTGAAACATTATTCCTATTCCTAAGGAAGGTCCAAATCCAGATTCCAGTTTCTTATCTGTGTGATTTCCATAAGAAATAGTGGCCTGCTTCACCCCGCCCAGCACCATAAAGTGCGTTTTGGAAGTTTGCTGCTTGGCCACATATTGCTGCTGGCTGCCCATTACGCAGGTATTATAAGCGGAAAAGGTTTTAACCAGTGGTCCTTCTTTTAACTCCAGACGAGCTACCGTGGTCTGCACCGACGGACAATCGGCCATGATGCGCCACAGCACACTGCGGAAAGGATACGTGCGCTGCTGCATGGTCGTAGTACGGCGTTGCTGCTGGTCGTATACCGATTGGATAGTATCCTGCTGAATCAGGGCTTCGAGCGCGGCAGCGGAATTGCCACCAGCGTAGTAGACGTCCTTGCCGTGCTCATTAACGGAGTGATACAGCGACGCTTTGCCCAGCACCAAGGTTTGCACAAACACTGCTTTGGAGCCTGCCCCGGGCAACGCCCAGCTTTGCAGGTCGCGGCCGTTGGTAAAGCCGTAGCCACGAATCTGACCAGGCTGATATTCTGCTACTACCGCATCTGCGGTAGTTTTGAAGCGGCAAAGCAGGGCGTTACGCTCTTCACCCCGGTAGTCTACCGTGCCACGTGCAGTGTCGCCGGCTAATGATACGATATAACCGGGCCGGAAATTAGCTTGGGCCAATACAGCCGTACTGCTGGCCATCAAGGCTAGAAAAAGTACTTGTTTTTTCATGAATTCAACACTTATACAGTAAGCAAAGGGCGCAAAGCTACGCCGAATGGCGGAGTTAGAAAGGATAACCTGCCTGCTCATCGGAACCCAGGCAGCCCGGGAAGCTGCACGAGGCAGAGTCGGACACAAGCCCTGAATTTTACCCCAGGGTTTACTAAGAAAAATTATATCAATCTGGCAACTGGCTAAGTTGAGAGATGGAATAATCTTTATGAACGAGCAAAAAATAGTCGTTATGCATAATTATTTATACAACATAACATTCTATCATACAGTATCTTAAATTAAAGTGCCGATTTCACAAGAAGTTCTACGCCATGCTAAGCTGCGCGGGATTAAGTAATTTTGGGCGGCTAAAATTTCTTACGCCCTGATTTTATGCAAAATTCTTACCTACGCTTGCTGCCGGTTCTGCTGGCGCTGCATGGCCCTCTCCTCAGCCAGGCACAGAAAGCCGATCCGGCTCTGGTAGCCAAGGCAAATGGTATTCATAACCAGGCTTTCGTGCTGGATTCTCACCAGGATACCCCTATCAACCTGATGAAGCCGGGCTTCGACCTAGCCAAGGAGCACGACGCGAAAGAAGCTCAGGTAGACCTGCCCAAGATGCAGCGCGGCGGCCTCGACGGTGCTTTCTGGGCGGTGTATATGGGCCAGGGGCCGCGCACTCCCGAGGGCAACGCGGCGGCTAAGCAGGAAGCCCTGACCATTTTCAACGCTATTCGCTCTACCATTCAGGCCAACTCCAGCCAGCTGGACTTGGCTACGACCGAGGAGCAGGCCCTGCAGATCCGGCGCGTAGGCAAGCGGGCCATTTTTATCGGGATGGAAAATGCCTACCCCATCGGGCAGGACCTGAGTTCCCTGAAGTCGTTCTACGATTTGGGCGTGCGCTACATTACCCTGTGCCACGGTTCCAACAACGACGTCTGCGACTCCGCCACCGACCCCAACGGGCCCGAGCACCAGGGCTTGAGCGCCTTTGGCAAGCAGGCCGTGGTGGAAATGAACCGCCTGGGCATGATGATCGATGTGTCGCACGCCTCCGACTCGACATTTTATGACGTGCTGCGCCTGACCAAGGCACCCATCATTGCCTCGCATTCTAGCAGTCGTACCCTGAGCAACGTGCCCCGCAACCTGAGCGACGATATGCTCCGGGCCCTGGCCAAAAACGACGGGGTGGTGCAGGTGAACCTCTACAGCGCCTACGTGAAGACCGAAGCCAAGACGCCCGAGCGCCTGGCCGCCGAGCAGGCTTTCTTCACTAAGTGGAATATCAAGAACTTCCTGAACGTGTACGGCCTGCCCGCCGCCGACCAGCAGCAGGCCCAGGCCGAGCGCCTCAAGCTGGAAGAGCAGTTTCCGGTGGCCCTGGCCACGGTGCAGGACGCGGCCAACCTGATTGACCACATGGTGAAAGTGGCTGGCATTGACCACGTCGGCATCGGCACCGACTTCGACGGGGCACCCGCCTCAACGGCCTGGCCGACGTGAGTGAGCTGCCCGCCCTGACCCTGGAGCTGGTAAAGCGTGGCTACTCGGAAAAGGACATCTTTAAAATCTGGAGTGGCAACCTGTTTCGGGTGATGAAGGCCGTAGACAAGGCCCGTAGCCTGGTCGTGAAGAAGTAGCGCCTGCTGACCACGCCGTTTTACGCCAACGGCCGGCTTTCCCGCGGGAAAGCCGGCCGTTGCTTTTTGCGGGTGTTGCCGCCTACCTGCGGGCGGGGGTAACCGTGGGGGCGCCCAGCAGAAACTTGACCGGGAAGATGCATTCCACGGCCACGGGCTGGCCGGCCACCTGGGCCGGTATCCAGCCGTTGGCCATGCTCTGCACCACGCGCAGGGCTTCCTCGTCGCAGCCGGCGCCAATGCCCTGCGTGACGTGGTAATCGGAGCAGGTGCCGTCCTTGCCGATGGTGAAAGCCACCTGTACGCTGCCGCTCACGCCGCTGCGCATGGCCTGGGGCGGATATTTCAGGAGCATCAGTTGGCTGGAAATGGCCGAGGAGCCTCCAATGTAGACCGGTGCCACATCGGGCCAGGTCTGGCCGCTGGCGGTGGGCTCCCGCAGGGTCACCGACAGGCTCTTGCTCTTGCCGGGCCGCGCGTATACCAGCTGGCGGGCATCGTAGTCGTACTTCTGCTCCAGCTCGCCCTTGGTGGTGTAGAACTCCCAGAGGCCCGTACGCTGGTCGTTCTGGTAAGCTCCTTTGGCTACCACGGTGGCTCCGCTCAGGTCGTAGCTGGTCCAGATGCTGTCCTTGCGGCCCTGGGTGTAGTATCCCTGGGTAGACAAAGCCAGCTGCCGGCCCCGGTACAGGGTGTAGGGGCCGTGCTTGACCGATTTGTCGGATTTGAGCACGTAATACACCTCGTTGGAAATGGGCGTGGTGCTGTAGTTGGTGACTTTCTTGGTTTCCTGCCCAAAGCTGAGCCGCGGAACGGTCAGCAAAGGCAGCAGGAAAAAGGACGAAGCAGCTAGGTGGGATAAACGCAGACGCATGGAGGGAATAAAAAGGAAGCAGTAATACGAAGTAACCGCGCAAAGCCAACCGGCCCCACGCTCTTCAAAGATACCCATCTACCCCCACTCCGCCCAGCGCGCCACGTCTTTCAGCCAGCTTACGGGCGGGGCTGTATACTCAAAAACTTCACCGAGAACAGCACCTCCGAAGCAACCGGCTGCCCGCCGGCTTCGGCTGGAATCCAGTCGTTGGGCAGCTTTTTAAGCATTTCCAGCATGGCCGCGTCGCAGCCGCTGCAGGTGCTGGGTATTACGCGCCAGTTCGAGATTTTGCCATCGGCCCCGATGGTGCCCACGATTTGAGCCTGACCATTCATGCGGCCCACTACCCCGATGCGGGGAAACTGCAGGGTGCTTTGGTGCCCCTGAAAAGCCGCCATGCCGCCCAGGTACTGCGGGTCCATGTCGGGCCGTTGGGGTTTGCCGTCGGGCCGGGCGTGAGCAGGCGCACGGGCAGTAGGCCGGGGTGGCCCTCGGGCGGCTAAGCAGCACCTGGTGAGTGGTGTAGTCGTATTGCTGTTCCAGGCCGCCGTTACCGTTGTAGAAGCTCCAGACGCCCACGGGCTGGTCGTTGCGGAAGGCGCCATTCACCAGGACACGGCCGGTTTCGGCGTACTCGGTCCAGGTACTGTCGCGGCGGCCCTGGCGGTAGTAGCCCACGGCGGCGGGCTGTCGGCTGGAGCCCTGGTGCACCTCGTAGCGGCCGTGGCGCACGTTTTTATCGGACTTCAGCACGTAGAATACTTCCCGGGCAAGCTGGCCGTCGGCCTTGCTGACTTTGCGGGTTTCCTGCCCGAAGCTGAGCAGCGGCAGAATCAGCAGTGGGGCCAGCAGCAAGCGAGAAGGCGAAAAAGGGAACAGCAGATGCGGCATAGCTAATAAGGTAGTATCGGGGATTAAGCAGGAATAAAGAACTTTGCAGACTCGTAATAACGTAGGACGCTAGGCGCTTACGCGGCCAAATGTAAAACTTCCGGCGCGGCCGGCAATAGTGCCGAACCCGGGTTTAGGCTGATTCTTTTTCCTTTTTCCCTATGACTTCTTCCCCCATTACCACCATCGTTTTCGACCTGGGCGGCGTGCTTATCGACTGGAACCCGCGCTACCTCTACCAGAAGCTGATTGCGGATGAGCAGCAGATGACGCACTTTCTGAGCACCGTCACGACTCCCGACTGGAACGAGGAGCAGGACGCGGGCCGCAGCATTGCCGAGGGCACGGCCCTGCTGGTGCAGCAGCACCCCGAGCACAAGGAGCTGATTGAGCACTTCTACGGCCGGTGGCCCGAAATGCTGGGCGGCCCCATTCAGGGCACTGTGGACGTGCTGACCGAGCTGCGCGCCAGTGGCCGCTACCACCTGTATGCCCTGACCAACTGGTCGGCCGAGACGTTTCCGGTGGCCCTGGAGCAGTTCGAGTTTCTGCACTGGTTTGAGGGCATCGTGGTATCGGGCACGGAAAAGTCGCGCAAGCCCTTCCCCGACTTCTACCACACGATGTTCACCCGCTACAGCATTGAGCCGGGTCAGGCCCTATTCATCGACGACAATGAGCGGAACATCCTGGCCGCCCAGGCCGTGGGTATGCAAACCATCCACTTCCTCTCGGCCGAGCAGCTGCGCGAGGAACTACGGGAGCGGGGCGTGCTGGAGAAGGCATAACACGTGTCATCCTGAACGAAGTGAAGGACCTTATGGGATACGAACGACAAGCGTCACAACGACTTGTTCTGACGTGATAAGGTCCTTCGCAAGCTCAGGATGACAGGCGGTATTTCACGAAACGCGCCACGGGTGGAAGCGGCGGCCTTACGGAATACCCGCAGGGTCCCGCTTCTACTCGCGAGGCATTTTTGAAGAGTCAAAAGGGTTCCGCTTCTGGAAGCGGAACCCTTTTACAGTCTGCTAAGCAGGGCTCTTCTACTCGTGAGGCGTTTTCACAATACTAAAAGGGCTTCGCTTCTACTCGCAAGGAGCTTCCACAACTCTGGAAATGCTCCGCTTCTACTCGTGAGGCATTTTTGGAAGTACTGAAGCCCGGCGGGACTTGTCCCGGACCCTTTTTCAGGAACCCTGCTACCACAACGGCCACTTCCCGGGCGGGAAGTGGCCGTTGTGTATAAGACCCAGGCGAAGAGGAACGGTTAGCAGTTGCTGCCGTCGATACCGCAGGCGTCGCCGGCAGCCAGCACCGTGGGGCGGGGTGCTTTTCCTCCCACACTTTGTCCAGCACTTCCAAAAACAGCTCACTGGGCTGGGCGCCCGATACGGCGTACTTGTCGTCGAAGACGAAGTAGGGCACGCCGCGCACCCCGATTTGCCGGGCCTGGTACTCGTCGTGGCGCACGTCCTGGGTGTAGGCGTCGGTTTGCAGGGTGGCCCGCACCTCGGCCGCGTCCAGTCCGATGTCGGAACCCAGCTCGGCCAGCGTGTCGAGGTCGTCCACGTTGCGGCCCTCGGTGAAGTAGGCGGCCAGCACCCGCTCCTTGGCCTCATCCTGCTTGCCGTGGTGAGCGGCCAGGTGGATAAAGCGGTGGCCCAGGAAAGTATTGACCGGCTGCATACGGTCGAAGTCGAACTCCAGGCCCACTTCTTTGGCAATTTCTCCCATACGGGAATTCATTTGCCGGCCCTGCTCCACCGACATGCCCTTGCGCTCGGCCAGCAGCTCGTGGATACTTTGGCCGGGCTTGGTTTGCATGGTGGGGTCCAGCTCGAAGCTGCGCCACACGATATTCAGGTCGTCGCGGTGGGCAAACTGCGCCAGAGCGGTTTCGAGCCGGCGCTTGCCTACGTAGCAGAACGGGCACATGATATCAGACCAGATTTCTATTTTCATGTCTCAAAGGATTTTGCAGGCCTAATAAGCCGGAAGCCGCTTAAATGTTTGGCGGCTGCTTACTTGCTGCTAACATTGCGGCGCCCCGCGGGGTTCACCCCGCCCTACTGCTACCCTATGCTCTCCACCCCTGACTCTTTCTGCGCATTTGAGGCCCCGCTAGAAGCTGGTGGCCCCAGCTTTATGCCCACCCAGATTGTGCGGGTGCCCCGCTGGTGCTGGCCGAGCTGGGCCCCAAAGCCAAGCGCCTGACGGGCACCATCAACGGCCACCCCATCCGGCTGGGTTTGCTGGCCCTGGGCCAGGGTGAAAAGGGTATTATGGTCAACAAGGATATCTGCAAGGCGGCCGGGCTGCGGCTGGGCCAGGTGGTAGCCGTGCGCCTGGCCCCCGACCCCACCCCGGACGCCGTAGACCTGCCCGCCGAACTGGCCGAGGGCCTGGCCGAATGGCCCGAGGCCCAGGCCGGCTACGAGCAACTAAAAACCGCCATGAAGCGGGCCGTGGCCTACCACGTGAGCAGCGCCAAGCAAAGTGAAACCCGCCTCAAGCGCACCGTGCAGATGCTGCAGCGCCTGGCCGTAGGGGCGCACCCGTTTCGGGCCCTGCCGGGCGAATAAGCTGCCGCGGGAGTTCGTTACCTGGGAGCAAAACCAGATATTTGTGTTCCACCCGTATTGATTGCTACCATGTTCCGCTCCTGCTTTTTCGCCCTGTTGCTCGTTGGTGCCACCGCCTGTAGTCAGCGCAGCTACAGCACCCGGGAGCTGGTACCTCAGGCCCTAAGTCAGCACAAGCTGGTAGCCATTCTGCCCTTCGACGTGCAGATTGACAAGCTGAATCTGGAGCCCATCACCTACATAGGCAGTGATGTAAGCCCGGAGGAAATCGACAAGCGCCGGCAGCGCTGGGAGGAAAAGCAGCAGGAGCAGCGCAAAGTAGTGGCCTACCAGCTGCAGCAGGAACTGCTGAAGCAGTTGGTGCTGCGCCAGGCCAAGCGCCCGTACTCGGTGCAGTTTCAGAACGTGGCCGAAACCAACAGCCGCCTGGAGCGGGCCGGCATTACCTACGCCAACCTTAACGACCACAGCATGGCCGAGCTCAAGGCCGCCCTGGGCGTAGACGCGGTGCTGTCGGGGGAAACGTCCTTGTTTCAGCCCCTGCCCAACGGGGTGGCCGTGGCCCTGCTGGTCCTCACCAACGCGGGCATTCCGCAAAGCGAGGTACTGACCAACGTGACCATTCACGACTGCCAGAGCGGGGAGCTGGTCTGGAAATTCGACCACCAGCAAGTAGGTGAGCTGAGCTCTAGTCCGGCCACGCTGGCCCGGGTGCTGGTCCGCAACTCGGCCCGTACGTTTCCTTACCGCCGCTAGCAGGCTACACCAGGCGCAGCCAGTTGCGGGCCAGCTCGGGCTCGTCGAAGGTCAGGGCCACCGGGTGGGTCAGGTCCGTCACCGACCGGTCGACGGAAAAGCGGCTGTACACGTTGGGCGAATACACCCAGGCCACGTACTGCAGGCCAGCCGCGTGGAGGCGGGGAAATATGTTCATTTCGCGCCACTGGTCGGCTTCCAGCCACATTTCGGTTACCAGCTGGTTGTCGTTGAACAGCTTGCGGCAGTGTTCGGCCTCCACGTAGTGCAGAATAGCCTCACCGCCTTGCCGGGCCTGCTCGAAGCTGATGTCGCCGCGCCACTCGGCCTGCAGCCACTCATTGCGGTAATCGTAGCAGATATCGAGAAAGGACAGCTCCTGCAGGGTGCGTAGCGGCATATTCGGGGCAAAAAGACGGATAGGATACGTAGCAGCTACAGCCGCGGGCCGGATTCGACGGGCAAAGTTAAGAAAATCAGGCCGCTGCCCCGGAAATACTTCTGCCCATATACGAAGCTGGGCGGACAGTTTGGCCCCTGTGGCCTCGGCTTTTTGGCACCCAACGGCGGCCCCAACCGGCGCCGTACGCGCCGCGGGGCGGCCCTGGGCGTAACCTTCGGGGCGGGCTGGCGGTTAGTCAGCCTATGTGCTGGCCGAGTGAGGCCGGCTTTTCCCGAATCATTTTTTCGAAAGCACTATGGAATACAAAGAGCTAGGCGACTCTGGCGTGCGCGCTTCGGTCATTACCTTCGGCAGCTGGGCAGCCGGCGGCTGGATGTGGGGCGGCACCGAGCAAAACGACGCGGTGGGCGCCATCCGGGCCTCTTACGACTTGGGTGTGACCTCCATCGACACGGCTCCCATCTACGGCATGGGCCTGAGCGAGGAAATCGTGGGCGAAGCCATCAAGGGCCTGCCCGGGACAAGGTGCAGATTTTGACCAAGTTTGGCATGCGCTGGGACCTGCCCGAGCCCAAGGGCGACTTTGGCTTCAAAACCAAGGACAACAACGGCCAGGACCTGGACGTGTACAAGTATGCTGCTCCGGAAAGCATCATTAAGGAGTGCGAGGACAGCCTGCGCCGCCTCGGCACCGACTACATTGACCTCTACCAGATTCACTGGCCCGACGTGACCACGCCCATCGATGCCACGATGGAAGCAGTGAGCCGGCTGGTAGAGCAGGGCAAGGTGCGGGCCGTGGGCGTGAGCAACTACTCGGCCGAGCAGATGGCCGAGGCCGAAAAAACGGTAAAGCTGGCCTCCAACCAAGTGCCCTACAGCATGGTGCGCCGCGACATTGAGAAAGAAGTCGTGCCGTACTCCATTGCGCACAACAAGGCTATTCTGGCCTACAGCCCGCTGCAGCTGGGTTTGCTGACCGGCAAAATCAAGCCCGGCCAGCACTTCGACGCTAGCGACCTACGCGCCACCCACCCGCTGTTTAAGGCTGAGTTCGTGACCCGCGTCAACGCCTTCCTGGACAAGCTGCGGCCGATGGCAGAAAGCAAAAACGCCACCCTTTCCCAGGTGGTGTTGCGCTGGACGCTGGCCCAGCCCGGCATTACGGTGGCCCTGGTAGGCGCCCGCAACGCCGAGCAAGCCGTGCAAAACGCCAAGGCCATTGAGGTGAAGCTTTCCAGCGAAGAGCTGGACTTCATCAGCAAGGAGCTGGACCAACTGCAGCCCGCCAAGGCGTAGGTAGTTGTTGATTTGTTTGTAGAATAAGGTCGGGAAGCGCGCTTCCCGACCTTATTTTTTGGCTGTAACCCGGCATGGCTTCTCCTTACATTCCCCTCACCATCCGCGCCATCCGGACGGAGGCTCCCGATACCAAAAGCTTCGTGCTGACCCCGCCGGCCGGTACCGACCTGCCCTACCAGCCCGGCCAGTATCTGACCCTGGTTCATACCCGGCACGGACACGAAACGCGGCGTTCCTACTCCATCAGCTCGGCTCCGGCCCTGCAGGAGCCGCTGACCATCACCGTGAAGCGGGTGGATAACGGCGTGGTGTCGCGCTACCTCATTGACCAGGCCGAAGTGGACCACGAGCTGCAGACGCTGGGAGCCGCCGGCTTTTTCACCCTACCCGACAATATTGCCGAGTATCAGCAACTGATTTTATTGGCGGCGGGCAGCGGCATTACCCCGCTGTTTGCATTGCTCAAAACGGTGCTGCACGAGCAGCCCGGCTTGCGGGTACTGCTTATTTACAGCAACCGCAATGAGGCCACTACCATCTTTGGAGCGGAGCTACGGGAGCTGGCCCGGCGCTTTCCGGCCCAGCTGCACCTGGAGCTGCTCTACAGCACCGACCCCAACCTGGCCCGGGCCCACTTGCACAAGGATTTGCTGGAGCAGCTGGTAGCCCAGTACGCCCCGGCCCTACCCGAACAGACCCTGGCCTACCTCTGCGGGCCGCTCAACTACATGCGCATGGGCACCTACGGCCTGCACGAAGCCGGGCTGCCGCTGAGCCACATCCGGCGGGAGCTGTTCAACACGGCTACGGCCACCGTGCCCCACAGCGTGCCGCCCGACACCGAGGAGCACCAAGTCCGCATCCGGGTGCGCGGGCAGGAGCACACGCTGCGGGTGCAGTACCCGCAAACCATTCTGCAGGCGGCCAAAAAGCAGGGAGTGGTGCTGCCCTACAGCTGCGAAGCCGGGCAGTGCGGAAACTGCGCCGCCCGCTGCACGGCCGGCACCGTCTGGATGGCCAACAACGAAGTGCTGACCGACCGGGAAACTGCCCGCGGCCTCGTTCTGACCTGCACCGGCTACCCCGTGGGCGGCGACGCCGAACTGGAAATCTGAGTCCGGCGCTGCGCGGTGGGCAACAAAAAAGCCCGGCTCAAAGAGCCGGGCTTTTCCAAAGAGGAAATCTACCAGATGTAAGGGAAACTTCCTTCCTTACGAGCTTAGCCCTTCGGCATCAGAACTTTGTCGATTACGTGAATCACGCCGTTGCTTTGAATCACGTCGTAGGTCGAAATGCAGGACACGTTGCCTTTCTCGTCGGTCAGGACCACGTTCTTGGGGCCGTTCATGGTAGCGTACAGGGTGCCGCCGCTCACGGTTTTGAGCGTAGCCGTGCCTTTACCGGCTTTGATGGCGGCCATAATCTTGTCGGCCGTCATGTTGCCGGCTACCACGTGGTAGGTCAGGATTTTGGTGAGCGTTGCCTTGCTTTCGGGCTTCACCAGGGTTTCAACGGTGCCGGCGGGCAGGGCGTTGAATGCCGCGTTGGTGGGCGCAAAGACGGTGAAGGGACCTTTGCCCTGCAGGGTTTCGACGAGGCCGGCGGCCTTCACGGCAGCTACCAGCGTGGTGTGGTCCTTTGAGTTCACCGCGTTTTCCACGATGTTCTTGTTGGCGTACATGGCTTCGCCGCCTACCATTACCGTACCGGCGGGCGTCATCTTGGCCTGGGCCGAAGCCGACTGAACACTAGCGGCGCCCAACAGGGCCACGAAGGCGAGGGAAAACAGATTTTTTTTCATGGTTCGTTTTGCAGAAAAAGGTTGGGGTCGGAACTGCGGGCACTTACGCACGCCCTTTCCCCACCGGATTTCGGAACCAGGATATTTCTTTGTCGAGCTTGGCTTTTTGCCCTGCTCAGCTTAGCCCAAATCTTACAAAAAGCATCTATACGCCAGTATTTTACCTCCCAACAAAAAATCAAAAACCGATATTCAATACCAGGGGCTGGACTTGCAACTGGCCGGTGCGCACGTTGTAGATAGTCCGTACGCCGGCTTCCAGGGAGGTGCGCAGACGCAACGGGTTGAACACAAAGCTCACGTCGAGGCCGGTCGTTTGGTAGCGGATGTCGCCGGGGTTGCGCCCCACGGCGTTGCGGCCCAGGGCGGCGTCATAAAAGCCCATGGCCTTGATGCGCTGGATGTACAGCAGCCGGCCCAGCTCCCAGTTCGTGTCGGCCAGGGGCAGGCGGTATTCCACGCTGCCCACCTGCAGCTGATCAAAGCTCACGTAGCCTTGGCCGCGGGGGTAAAACACGGCCGGGCTGAAGTAGTAGTTCTGGCGCTGGTCCTGGCTTTGGTAGCCGCCCCGCAGCCGCAGGGAGTGGTGCTTGCCCAGGCCGGGGAAATACAAACTGCCAAACGCAGCCCACTGCCGGGCCTGCAGGCCGGTGCTGAAGGGCGTGTTGCGCCACGAGGCCGTCAGCGTCTGCCCCCAGCGCGGGGCCACGTCCCGCTTGCTCTGGCGCAGCGTCCGGGAATAGGCCAGCGTACCGTTGAGGGCGTGCAGGCTATTGGCACCGGCTACTTCGGTAAACGAGAATCGGCCCGGTAAGTCATAGTCCTGGATAGTTTCGCCGCTGTAGTAAGCGCCCACCGTCAGGGCCTGCTGATACTTAGAGCGGGTCAGGTTGAAGGGCAGGCGCACCCCGGCCGTCATGCGGTTGTAGGTCCAGGAGTCGGTATACGCCACGTTGCGCGAGTATACGGTCAGGTGGCGGCCGCCGCGCTGAAAGCCCAGATCCAGCACCGGATACAGGCCCTGGTAGCTCACGTTGGCCGCCACGTTGGCGGTGCGCTCCACGCCGTCGTAGCCGGCGGCCAGCACGGCCTGGGTGGTGCTTAGGATATCCTGGGACCGAATACCCACGCTGAAGGCTTGCCCGGAAGGAGACTGGATAATGCCCCAGCTAAAGGCGTTGAAGGCGTGGCTCAGCCGGTGGTAGGGCGTCACGGCCAGCGGCGTGGCGACACTCACGCTCGAATCGGGGCGGATGGTGCCCACCGTGCGGGTACCGGGCTCCTGGGTTAGCAGCGGGGCGGTGTAGGCCGGGGGCAGCGCCGCAGCTGCCGCAGCCACGGGCCACTGCTCTGGCTGCAACGGCATTTCGACTACCTGCGCGCCTTCAGCCCGGAAATCGTGGAAGGCCAGGTGGCGGCCGTCGGGAGCTACGGTGGCGTGGTAGGCGCCCAAGGGCCGCGAGGTCACCTGCCGGATTTGCCCCGAGCGGGTGTCCACGGCATACACGTTGTCGATGCCCGACTGCGGGGAGTTGTAGAGCACGTAGTCGCCCCAGGGCTGGGGGTGGCTCAGGTTGGTGTTGCTGACCGGCACGAGCGTCTGGTGCTGGCCGGTTTCGGTGTCGATGCTTTCCAGCAGCTTGCCGCCGGGCTTAAGCGTCACGACCACGATGGAGCGGTTATCGGCCCGCCAGCGGGGTTGCAGGTAAAAGTCGTTCGTGGGGTTGGGCAGCACCCGTTTTTCCTGCCCAGTGCGGGCGTCCAGCACCACCAGCTGGTTTTGGTAGTCCGAATCGGCCCGTACGGCCAGAATCAGGCGGCCATCGGGCGAGAGGGCCGCGTTGGTGTAGCGCTGCTTGGTGGTAAGCTTGGTGAGCTGCCCGTTAGCTAAATCCAGCACCCGGATGTCGGAATATACTTGTTGGCCCCAGCGCGAATCGGGCCGAAACTCGGGCCAGCAGGCCTTGCCCCCGCCCACCGACAGCATCTCCGGATTATTGAACAAGCCCTGCACAAAGACGCGCTGCTCGGGCGCATTCCGGCGCAGCAGCACCAGCTGAGAAATGTCGCCCAGCCCGGCTTTCACGGCCAGCACGGTGTTGTCGTCCACGTACTGCGGGTACTGGTACTCGGTGAAAACGCCCGGCTCCACGCTCGTCTGAAACCCGGTAACGGGCGTCAATTGCAATGCCTGTTGCTGGGCCCGCCACGTCGAGTCAAGCTCGGTCATGGTTTGCTCGTAGAGGTCATCGGTGCGCAGCTGCCGGCCCGAGCTCAGCCGCAGCTTGTCGGAAAACGAGAAGGGGTAGAGCGGAAAACGGTAGTAGCGGTTCAGCACCTCGCTCCAGGCCGTGGGGCCCTGGCGCCGCTTATAGTTGGTGGTCATGAAATAGCCCAGCACGTAGTGGTTGGGCACATTGTCGCGGAAGGAGCCGGCCACGGCCTTGCTGTAGCTGAAGCGCCGCCCGGCCAGCAGGTTGGCCCGCAGCCCCACGTTGAAGTACGGAATCCGGCCCCGGCCGCTGCGGGTCAGCAGGGTTTCGGTGCCTACCGCGTCGCCCTCCCAGAACCAGTCGGGAATGCCCAGCGTGACCACGCCCAAGCCGCCGTAGCCGAAGAGCGAATACGCCAAGCGGCCCAGGCCCTGCTGGGCTTTTTCGTATTGCACCACGTGGCGGTACTCGTGCACCGAGAGCAGGTCGAGCCAGCCCAGGGTGCCGGCCAGAAACGGGTCCTGGGGCGCGGTGGTAAAGAACTCGGAATGGCGCGGAATAATGGTCACGAAGCCATTGCTGACGGTGGTCTGGTTTTGCATGACCACCGAAATGGGCCGGGGCTCCTTTTGCAGGGAGGCACTTACCGGGCCGTACACCTGCTCCAGACGCAGGGCCGTGCGCTGGGCCTGGGGACCGAAGCCTTCGGGAAACACCACCTGAAAATGCGGGGTGCGCACTTGGTACCACTTCAGCGCCGTGGGGTTTTGGGGCAGCACCGGCAGCGTGGGCTGGGCCCAGCCGGGCAAAGAGCTCAGCGTCGCGGCCGTAGCCGCCAAAAGAAACTTGTGCATTAATTCGACGGAAAAAGGCGCGCTGACGGCCTGGCTCTACACGTTACCCAAAGTGCAACGCGGAAACCCGGCCCAAACAAAACGGGGGCAAAACTGGTCTGACAAATTTAACGGCAAACCTGACACTTACCGGCCCGGAACGGACGAGGTGCCAACCGCGTTTGCAGACCATACCCTCACCCCGGTTGAGCTACGTCCAACCACCCCTGCTTTTCGTAGATAGTCCCCGATGAATCAACTAAGAATTTACCTCCTGGGCCTGGTGCTGGTGCTGACCGCCTGCACCCAGAACCGTTCCGACGCCCAAACCTTCCGCCGCGCCACCACCGGCGGCGCGCCCAAAAACCTCGACGGCCTGGCCGTAGCTACCCTGGCGGGCGGCTGCTTCTGGTGTACCGAGGAAATCTTCGAGGAGTTGCGCGGCGTCAAGCAGGTCGTGTCGGGCTACGCCGGCGGCCCCGAAAAGAACCCGACCTACGAACAAGTGGGCAGCGGCCGAACCGGCCACGCCGAGTCTATTCAGGTGTACTATGACCCCAAAGTCATTAGCTACCAGACCCTGCTCGACGTATTTTTCCTGGCCGGCCACGACCCGACTACCCTCAACCGCCAGGGTCCCGACGCGGGCACCCAGTACCGCTCGGTAGCTTTTTACCGCACGCCCCAGGAAAAGCAGCTGATTGAGGCCACCATCAAGCGGGTGGATGCCTCCAAGCACTACAGCTCGCCCATCGTAACCCAGGTGCTGCCCTTCACGGCGTTCTGGCCCGCCGAGGGCTACCACCAGGGTTACTACCGCCTCCACCCCGACGACCCGTATATCCAGTCAGTTTCGACCCCGAAAATTGAGAAATTCCGCAAGGCTTTCAAAGATAAACTGGTCGTAGAATAACCCTGAATCCCGGTTGGCAGACGCCAGCCGGGATTTTTATTGGGCTCTGCTTTGGTAACTCCAGCACTGCCGCATTATTCCGTAGCGTCGAGCTTAGTTGTCTGTTCAGCAGCTTATCTTTGCTCTGGATGCTTCCCCTTGCACCACCTGGGCCGAAGAACTCTCCGTCTCATTTCCTTTGCGAGATTCTATGCCCGCCGAAGCCGTCGACTTCCACCTCATCTTTGACTCCCTGCCCACGCCCCACCTGATTCTGGGGCCAACGCTGGCCGTGGAAGCCGTAAATGAAGCTCTGTGCCGGGTGCTGCACCAGTCGGCGGCAACGCTGGTAGGCCAGGACATCCTCGCCGTTTTGCCGCCTTCGGCGGCCGGGCCCGAGCCAACCGCTACCCTCTGGCGCACGGCCCTGCTCGGCGTACTGGAGCACCATCACATTCACACCATGGCCGTGCAGCGCTACGACGTGCGGCACGGGGCCGGTCCGCTCACTACCTGCTACTGGCAGGCCACGCTGCGGCCCATTCTGCAGGCGGGCCAGCTGCGTCACATCGTGTGCCGGGTGCTCGACGTGACCGAAGAGGTGCTGGCCCGGGAGCAGGGCAACTTCAGCCAGGAAAGCTTCAGCCTGCTCACCCAGGCCACCCACGACGCCATCTGGGACGCCGACCTGCGCACCGACGTGGTGTGGCGCAATGAGATGTTCACCGCCTTGTTTGGCCACCCGGTGCAGGCGCCCGGCAACTCCCGCCTCTGGCTCGACCACCTGCACCCCGAGGATCAGCCCGTGGTGGAAGCCC
This sequence comes from Hymenobacter cellulosilyticus, assembly GCF_022919215.1. NCBI lineage: Bacteria > Pseudomonadati > Bacteroidota > Cytophagia > Cytophagales > Hymenobacteraceae > Hymenobacter > Hymenobacter cellulosilyticus. Next base: position 339,628 of record NZ_CP095046.1, read on the forward strand.
AGCGGGCCGCCGCCTTTGCCGGCACCGACACGGTAATTATCAACGACTACCGCTTCCGCCGCGCCGACGGCACCTGGGCCGAAGTGCTGGACCGGGCCTACATAGTGCGCGACGAGCAGGGCCGGGCCGTGCGCCTGCTGGGCGCCATGCAGGACGTAACCCAGCAGCGCCAGGCCGAGCGCCAGGCCCAGCAGAGCGCGACCCGCTTCCGGGTGCTGGCCGAGGTGCAGCAGCAGCTCATCTGGACCACCGACGCCCTCGGCACCATCGACTATGTAAACCCGTACTGGGAGCAGTACTTGGGCACTTCGCTGGCCGAAGCCCAGGGGCAGGGCTGGCAGACCCAGGCCCACCCCGACGATTTGCCCGCCGTACGGACCCTGCACTTGCACTGCGCCGCCACCAATGAGCCCTTCGAGTCGGAGGTGCGGCTGCGCGAGGCAGGCAGCGGCGAGTACCGCTGGTTTCTGGCCCGCGCCGTGCCCGCCCGAGACGCCCAAGGCCAAGTGCTGCACTGGGTGGGCTCGGCTACCGACATCAACCACCAGAAGCGCACCGAGCAGGACCTGCAGCGCAGCATTTCCCAATTCTCCACCCTGCTGGAGTCGCTGCCGCAAATGGCCTGGACCTCCCGCCCCGAAGGCGGTGTGACGTACTACAACCAGCGCTGGTTCGACTTTACCGGCAGCACCATGGCCGAGATGCAGGAATGGGGCTGGGAGCGGTTTATTCATCCCGAGGACCTATCGACAACCACGGCCAACTGGAAAGCGGCTCTGGCGACAGGAACCCGCTTTGAGGCCGAGCACCGCTGGCGCAACCTGCTGGGCGAGTACCGCTGGTTTCTGGCCCGAGCCGAGCCCATTCGCGACGAGGCCGGCAACATCATTCTCTGGATCGGCACCAATACTGACATCGAGGAAAGCCGGCAGATGCGCGACCAGATGCAGCGGGAAGACCAAGTGCTGCGCCGCATCCTGGGTCAGATTCCGGCTAATATTGCCACCCTGCTGAGCCCCGACCACGTCATCGACTTCGTCAACGACGGCATGCGGCGGCTGTACGGCAGCCGGTCTGTATCGGGCCTGAAGATAGCCGACGCCTTCCCCGAGGTGGAAGAGCAGGGCTTCGTGGCCCTGATGAACCAGGTGTACCACAGCGGCCAGCCCTATTACGGCATCGAGCAGGTCACGCTGATTGAAAACGAGCTGACCGGTCAGCCCGAAACGTATTACCTCGACTTCACTTACCAGCCCCTGCGGGATGAGAATGGCGCGGTGCAGGGCATCCTGATTTTTGCCGTGGACGCCACCGAGCGGGTACTGGCCCGGCGCCGGGCCCTGGCCTTGGATGCCACCGTACGGCAGCGCGACGAGGAAACGCGCATCATGACCGAGGCGCTGCCGCTGATCACCTACATCAGCGACCAGCAGGGCGGTCCTCTGTACCTAAGCCCGCAGTGGTTTGCCTACACCGGCCACGACCCCGCCGCCGGCCTCGACCATGCCTGGGAGCAAGCCATTCATCCGGAAGATATTGTACGGCCGTCCTTCCTGGAAGCCGTGGCCGAGAAAACCATCTGGTATCAGGAGCTGCGCCTGCGCCGCCACGATGGCATGTACCGCTGGCACCTGAGCCGGGCCGTGCCCGCCCTCGATGAGCAGGGCAATGTGCTGCGCTGGTACGGCTCGTCTACCGATATTCACGAGCAAAAGCAGATTCAGGACCGCCTGCGCTGGAACCAGGAACGCTACGAGCTGGCCGCCCTGGCCACCGACGACGCTATCTGGGACTGGGACTTGCTTACCAACGACGTGACCTGGAACCCGGCCATCGAGCGGGTGCTGGGCTACGAGGCGGCCGCCATGCACAGCACCGCGGCCTGGTGGAAAGCGCATATCCACCCCGATGATGTGGAACGCATCCAGACCAGTATTCACCACGCCATCGACCACGGTCTTGCCGACTGGCAAGACGAGTACCGGTTCCGGCGCGCCGATGGTACCTACGCCCAGGTATTCGACCGGGGCCACGTGGCCCGCGACGCCCAGGGCCGAGCCACCCGCATGATCGGGGCTATGCAGGACGTAACCCAGCAGCGCCAAGCCGCTACCGCGCTTAGCCAGCGCGAGCAGGAATTTGCGGCCCTGGCCAACTCCATGCCCCAGCTGGCCTGGATGGCGGGTCCCGACGGCAACCTGTTTTGGTACAACGAGCGCTGGTACGCGTATACCGGCACCACGCTGGAAGAAATGCAGGGCTGGGGCTGGTCAACAGTGCACCACCCCGACCATCTGGCGGGCGTCATTGAGAGCTGGCGCCTGGCCCTGGCTTCGGGTGAGCCCTGGAAAGAAACATTTCCGCTGCGGGGGCGCGACGGCGAATACCGCTGGTTTTTGACCCGGGCCCAACCCATCCGCAACGCGCAAGGCGAAATCGTGCGCTGGATTGGAACCAACACCGACGTGACCGAAACCCAGCGGGTACAGCAGCAGCTCAAGCAGCAGAACAGTGAGCTGCGCCGCATCAATGAGGACCTGGACAACTTCGTGTACACGGCCTCCCACGATTTGAAGCAGCCCATCAACAACATGGCGGGCATCTTCGAGGAGCTGACCCGCACGGCCTACTTCCGCGACCCGGACGCCATCAAGCTCATTGCCATGTTTGAGCGCGCCCTGCACCAGATTTACGACACGATTTATAACCTCTCCGAACTGGTACAGGTGCAGAAGATGCGGCACGAGCTGCCCACCGAAACCGTGTTGCTGGAGCCCCTGGCCCGTGAAGTGCTCAGCAGCATCGGCGAGCAGCTGGCCAACGTGCGTGCCATTGTCACCACCGACTTCGACCTGGCCCCCGGGGTGGAATTTGTGCGGCCCAACCTGCAGAGCGTGCTGTATAACCTGATCAGCAACGCTCTAAAATATGCTGCGCCCAAACGCACGCCCCGCATTCACATCAACAGCGCCCGCGAAGATGACCACATTGTCATTTCCGTGCGCGACAATGGCCTGGGCATCGACATGGAGCGCTACGGCAGCCAGCTGTTTCAGATGTTCCGGCGCTTCCACGACCACGTGGCGGGCTCAGGCATGGGCTTATACCTGGTCAACCGCATCGTGCAGAGCTATGGGGGGCGCATTGAGGTGATTAGCGAGCTGGGCAAGGGCTCCACATTCCGGATTCATATTCCGCTGACGGGCCACCCGCTGGCTCCGGAGCCGGAAGAGCACGTATTCGTGATTTAAATTGCAGCAGCTGGCCTAATTGCCCGGCGGACTTTCGTTTCTTGCCGTTGGTCCTTATGCCTGCGTATGCCCTTACCGCTTCTTTCGTCGAAACTGCCGGATGTCGGCACTAGTATTTTCTCGGTTATGTCGCAGTTGGCGGCCGAGTGTAGCGCCATCAACCTGGCCCAGGGTTTTCCCGACTACGACCCGCCCCAGGCCCTGACCGAAGCCCTGGCCCGCCACGCCCGCACCGCCGGCCACCACCAGTACGCGCCCATGCCCGGCCTGCCCCGGCTGCGCGAGGCCATCAGCCTGAAAACGGCCACCGTGTACGGCGTGCCCGCCCCCGACCCGAACACCGAAATTACCGTTACCAGCGGCGCCACCGAGGCCCTGTACGCCGTGCTGGCCGCCGTGGTGCGCCCCGGCGACGAAGTGCTGGTGCTGGAGCCCGCCTACGACCTTTACGGTCCGGCCATTCGGCTGCAGGGCGGCGTGCCAGTGTACGTGCCGCTGCGGGTGCCGGAGTTTACGCCCGACTGGGACCGGGTAAAAGCCGCCCTGACGCCTCGCACCCGTCTGGTGATGATTAACACGCCTCACAACCCCTCGGGGCGGTGCTTACGGCCCAGGACCTGGCCACGCTGGCCGAACTGCTAGCCGATACCGACGCCTTTTTGCTTAGCGACGAGGTGTACGAGCACATGGTGTTCGATGGAAAGCAGCACGCCAGCGCCCTGCAACACCCTAGCCTGGCCGAGCGGAGCTTTGTCTTGTCCTCGTTTGGTAAAACCTACCACGCTACGGGCTGGAAAGTGGGCTACTGCATTGCTCCGCCCCTGCTCACGGCCGAAGTGCGCCGGGTGCACCAGTTTCTGACTTTTGCCGTGAGTACGCCCGCCCAGCACGCCCTGGCCGACGTGCTAACCGATGCCGAGCAGTACAGCACTCTGCCCGACTTCTACCAGCACAAACGCGACCTGTTTGGGGAGCTTATGCACGGTTCGCGGTTTGAGCTGCTGCCCACGCCCGGCTCCTACTTCCAGCTGGCCCGCTACAACCAGATTTCAGCCGAAGGCGACCAGGCCTTTGCTCAACGCCTCACCCGCGAGTTTGGGGTGGCCGTCATCCCAGTGTCGGCCTTTTACCACGACGCCCTCGACCACGGCTTGATCCGCTTCTGCTTTGCCAAGCTCGACGATACCCTGGCCCTGGCCGCCGAGCGGCTGCGGAAAATCTAGCGGGCCATACCGGGAGCTGAAAATAATCCGTGATATTGCCGGAGAACCGGCTTGGAGAAAGCCCGGAACCATTGGGAAATAGCTTGCATTATTCTTTCGAGAAGCAGTATATTTCTCAGTAGAATGCCCGGGCTTTTCTCATACCTCAACCTACTGCGCTGTGTCTGACTTAACCGTTTCCTTCGTCCAGTCCTCCCTGCAATGGCACGACCCGGCCGCCAACTGGGCCGAATTAGGTCATCATATTGAGGAGATTTCGATTCCGACTGACCTGATCGTGCTGCCGGAAATGTTTACCACCGGCTTCAGTATGGACGCCGCCCGCCTGGCCGAACCCATGGACGGCCCCACCGTGGCCTGGATGAAGCAGCTGGCCGCTACCCGCGACGCGGTAGTAACGGGCAGCATCATCATCCGCGACCAGGATCAGTACTACAACCGCCTGCTGTGGGTGCGGCCCGACGGCACGCTGAGCTACTACAACAAGCGCCACCTGTTTGGGGTGGCCGGGGAGAAAGAAGTGTACACGGGCGGCACCGAGCGGCTGATAGAAGAGTGGCGGGGCTGGCGCGTCTGCCCGCTGGTATGCTACGACCTGCGCTTCCCGGTGTGGAGCCGCAACTCGGCCACTGCCCCCTACGACCTGCTGCTGTACGTGGCCAACTGGCCCGCCTCACGCCGCACCGCCTGGATTACGCTGCTGCGGGCCCGGGCCATCGAAAACCTGGCCTACACCATCGGCGTCAACGTGGTGGGCATCGACGGCAACAGCCTGGCCTACGCCGGCGACTCGGCCCTGCTGGACATGCGCGGCGAGTATCTGGTGGAAGTCGGCAACCACGAAACCAGCATCACCCGCACCCTGCGCCGCGCCGACCTGGAAGCCTTCCGGGAGCGGTTCCCAGCCCTGAACGACGGGGATACGTTCTACCTCGGCGAGCCGGTGTCGGCCCTGACGCACCAGGAGTAACCCAAACATCAAGGACAAGAAAAGCCGGATTTGCCTAGCGCAAATCCGGCTTTTCTTGTCCTTGATGTTTGGCAGGAGCTTACACGAAGCGACTAGAATGCACTTCAGACAGCGACTTGCTTACTGCACCACCAGCCGCTGCACCCCGGTCTGCCCGGAAGCGGCTTCGGCCCGCAACAGATACACGCCCGGGGCCAGGCCGCGCAGTTCCAGGGTGTGCTGGGTCAGCAGGGAAGCTGCGGTCCGCACGGGGCGGCCCAGCACGTCCAGCACGGTAAGGCGCGTAGGCTGGGGCGTCTGCACGGTGGCGGTAGCGGTGGCCGGGTTAGGATACACGCTCAAGGGCAGCGCCGCCACGGCCGTTTTGGTGCTGAGCACGGTGCTGCGGGCGCCCAAGGCCACGACTCCACCATCCTGGGTACCCACAAACAGCTCCGCCTTGCCGTCGTTGTCCACGTCGACGGCGGCCAGCGTGTAGAGGTTTTCAATGCGGGAGCCCAGCTCCAGGGTTTCGTAGCGGCTCAGGGTTTTGTTGAAGAGCACGTCGGTGCGGTCCATGAACAGGCCGCTCTGGCTGCGGAAGTTGGCGTAGAAGTGCAGCTGCCCGAGCTCATCCATCGTGGCTAGGTCGAGTTGGTTGTCGCCGTCGAAATCGGCAACGGCGGTGGTCAGGTTGTTGGGCCGCTCGTCGGTGGGCGTCCGCAGCTGGCCGTAGTCGTTGTTCATCACCACAAACGCCTGATTCACCGGCTGGGTACCGTTGTTGCGGTAGTAGCGCAACGCCTGCCCGGGATACGCTGTGGAACTCGTGTTGGTGCTCAGCAGCATGTCTACGTAGCCGTCGCCGTCGATATCGGTAAACGTAGGCGTGTCGTAGCTGCGGTTGGGCACGTTGCTGAGCAGCGTGGGCGTGCTGGTGTTGAAGGCCGCTGCCTGGGTGGCACTGGCCGTGTTGAGGTAGTAGCCAATGAAGTTAAAGGACGTATTGCTCAGCGTGAAAGCCGAGAAAGCCAGATCCAGGGCTCCGTCCCGGTTCAAATCGACCAGCACGGGGCGCAGGGAGCCGTACTTCTTGTCGGTCAGGTTCAGGTAATCGTTGGTAATGAGCTTGAAGACGGGCTTGGTAGCCGTGCCCACGTTCTGATAAAACCAGAGCGAGGCGCGGTAAAAGCCCTTGGTAGTGGCCCGGCTCAGTCCGGCTACCAGCATGTCCTTGAGCCCGTCGCCGGTCAGGTCGCCAAACGTAAGGGCGGCTTTGTCGCCGGTGTCCAGCATGTCTTTTTGCAGGAAGTCGTTCTGGCGGAAAGCGAAGTTGGGCACGGCCGTGGCGCTGGTATTCTCATAGAACCACACGTTTTTGTGCGTATCGATGGTGTCGAGGTGGTCGAAGACGTTGGGCGTTACCACCAGGTCGGGCCGGCCGTCGAAGGTCACATCCAGGGAGTAGGGCGCCGGGAAGTTGGGCAGGCGCAGGGGCGTCACGGCCGGGAAGTCGGCGCTCTGGCCGCTACTCGTGAAGCGGGCCGTGGCCGGGGTTCCGTCGTTGGTGAGGCGCACCAGCTCCGGGCAGTTGTCGCGCGCGGTCAGCAGGTCTTTGTCGCCGTCGCCGTCGAGGTCCAGCGGGAGCAGGTTCTGGCCGCTGGTATGATTGGGCTTGAGCGGGGTGCGGCACGCATCGGAGCCAAACACAAAGGAGGAACACGTGGAGTAGCACACCTGCAGCCCGCCCCAGCGCTGGGTGTTCAGGGCAAAGGTGAGACCCCCGCAGGCCGCCGTGCTGGTATTCACAAAGTAGTGAATCGTGCTGCTGTTGATGTAGTTGAACGTGGTGATATCCAGGCGGCCGTCGCCGTTCACGTCCTCAATGGCGGGCGTGTTGTAGCCGCCCGTGTTGATGTTGATCTGGCTGCCGTTGGAGACATAGTTCAGCTCGTCGGTGACCTGCTGGAAGATGGGGCGGCCGCTGCCGTTGGGCACATTGCGAAACACGCGGATGCTGCCGCTGATGACGCCCATCGTGAAGATATCGGGCCGGCCGTCGCAGTCGTAGTCGCGCAGCTGCACCCAGTTGTTGAGGTCCTTGGGAAATAGCGACTGGTAATCGGGGGCGTATTCCCACATCCGGCCGCCGCCGGGGTTGGCCGCGCTGAGGTAGGTATAGGAGCGGCGCGTCTGCCGGTCGAAGATGTAAAGGTCGTTCTGCCCGTCGCCGTTGAGGTCGATGCTCGAAAACTGAGCCGTGTTCAGCCCCCCTACCCAGGGCGTGCCCAGCGTCTCGGTGCCGTGTACTACATTTGCCACCGACCGATATTCAAACCCGAAGGGCGTCTGGGCGGCGGCTTGTTCGGCCAGGCCGCCGAACGCACTTAGAAATAACAGGATACTAAGGGATTGTCGCATCGGTAACGCAGTAAAGTAGAGCAGAACAAAGTAGCCCCAAGTTACGCAGAATCAGCATGGAAGACAGCACGGCTTTATACGCCCGTTTTACCCAGTGCGCGGCCGTCAGCACCGACTCGCGCCAGGACCAGACCAACACGTTGTTTTTTGCCCTGAACGGTCCCTCGTTTCGGGGGCGCGACTTTGCCCCTCAGGCCCTGGCCAAAGGCGCCCGCTACGCCGTGGTCGACGACGAGGAGCTGGCCGCTACTGACCCGGAGCGCTACACCTTCGCCCCCGACCCGCTGCTGGCCTTGCAGCAGCTGGCCCACCACCACCGCCGCCAGCTGTCCATCCCGGTAATCGGCATCACCGGCTCCAACGGCAAAACCACGACCAAGGAGCTGCTCCACGCCGTGCTCAGCCGTCGCTACGCCGTGCAGTACACCCGCGGCAACCTCAACAACCACATCGGCGTGCCCCTCACCCTGCTCAGCATCAATAAGCAGCACGAGCTGGCCATTGTGGAAATGGGCGCCAACCACCAGGGCGAAATCGACTTGCTTAGCCGCCTAGCCGAGCCCACCCACGGGCTGATTACCAACATCGGCAAGGCCCACCTCGAAGGCTTCGGGGGTGAAGAAGGCATTGCCAAGGGTAAAAGTGAGCTGTTCCGCTTTCTGGCCGCTACCGGCGGCACGGCTTTCGTAAATACTGCCGACGCCAAGCTGCCCGGCCTAGCCACCAGCGTGAACGAGCAAGTCAGCTACCCCAACCCGACCGACTCCTACCCGGCCGAGCTGCTGACGGCGGCGCCCAACGTGGTACTGCGCCTGTATGACGGCACCGTGGTAGAAGCCCAGATTACGGGCGGCTACAACTTCCTGAACCTGGCTGCCGCCGCCGCCGTGGGGGCCCATTTTCAGGTGCCCACGGCCGACATTGCCGCCGCCCTGGCCGGCTACGCGCCCACCAACAACCGCTCCCAGCTGGTACGCACCAGCCGCAACGAAGTGGTGCTGGACGCCTACAATGCCAACCCCTCGTCGATGGCCGCGGCCCTGACCAGCTTTGCCGCCCGGCCCGCTACCGGCGAGAAGGTGGTCATTCTGGGCGACATGTTTGAGCTGGGCGAAGCCAGCGTGGCTGAGCACCGCGCCCTGGGCGAGCTGCTGGCCACGCTGCCGTTTGCTACCGTGCTGCTCTGCGGCCTCGACATGCAGCACGCGGCCCTGCAGTCCGAGTTTCACCACTTTCTCACCAAAGCCGAAGCCGCCGCCTGGCTTACCGAACACCCGCTTAGTGACAAGCAAATCCTGATTAAAGGCTCCCGCGGCATGGGCCTCGAAACCCTGCTACCGCTGGTATAGCGCCGAGCCGGCGGGCACGTGGTGCGCCAGACCAGCCGGCTCGGTGTCTGCGCCTGGACTACCTCTCCACAACGGCCAAACGCGCCCGGTGGCCCCAGTACAGGAGCTGCCGGGCGCGTTTGGTAGCGGCTTGGGCAATCGGGAGTGTCCTGCCCCACATCTTCTGAAAGGCAAGGAGTGCACTGCACGCAACGCCAATCGGCGTTTGGCACCCGTTGAAAGGGAAACCCGTTTCTTAGAGTGCGCTTGGGATTCTCTACCAACGCGGTTTGCGTCATGCCGAGTTTGTCGAAGCATGACGCAAACCATACTCCTGAACTCGGTTTAGATTAGCAGCACTTTAATCGACCACTACCACGGCTTTTCCTTTCACTTTGCCCTGGCTGGTTTCCTGGTAGGCTTGCCGGACGTTCGCCAGGTCATACACCTTTTCCACGGGAATTTGCAGCCCATTCTGGGTTAGGCGGGCCAGGGTATTGAGGCCGGCTGCTGTGGGCTTTAAGATGAGAATCCTGCGCTTTTTGGCCGAGAACAGGTTATGAAAAAAAGACCCGACCAGCCCCAGCGGCGAGGGCAGCATGCTGACAAACGTGGCCCGGGGCTTCAATAACGCCTTGGCCGCCTTAAAGACCAGCTTGTCGGATAGGTCGATGATGGCGTCAAACCGCTGCGGCAGCTGGCTGATGTGCTGCTGGGTGTAGTCTACTACCGAATCGGCGCCCATTTGGGTGGCGCGTTGCCTCCCCGCTGGGCCCGTTACGGCCGTTACGCGGGCACCGCGCTGCTTGGCCAGCTGAATGGCAAACAAACCCACGCCGCCACTGGCTCCGTTGATGAGCACCTCCTGGCCCTTGGCGATGGCCGCCAGCTGGTCGACAATCTGCAGGGCGGCCAGGCCAGTAACCGGCAGGGCCGCTGCCTGGTCAAAGGAAATGTTGGCCGGCTTGGGGCAATATCTGCCTCCGTAGCTACTACATACTCGGCTAGGGCGCCGCCCTTGAACACATCCAGAAAGCCGAATACGGCGTCACCCGGCTGGTAGCGCGTAACGCTGGCCCCCACCTGAGACACAATGCCCGCAAAGTCGATACCGACGCTCTTCGGAAATTTGGAGCCCGACAGGAGCTTCATCTCGCCGCGGTAAATCTTCCAGTCCAGCGGGTTAAGGGAAGCGGCTTTCACTTGAATCAGCAGTTGATTAGCTACAATCGTGGGGGTGGGCTGCTCGCGCACCGCCAGCACCTGCTCGTCGCCGAACCGGTCGTATAGTACTTTACGCATGGGGTTGTTGGTTTTAGTGTAAGTAGCAAGTCGCCAAGCCCGCTTTTCGCCCGTAGTGGCACTGCCCATTGTTAGTGGCCGTGGGGTGGGTATTGCCTTGCAAAGGTGAGCCCCAAACCACCCCGGGTACTAGCGCAAAAAGGCGCAAAAACAGTCCGATCAGACAGCCACACCGAGCCGCCGTATCGGACTGTTTTTGCGCCTTTTTGGAGTGGCATGGGGCGGTTAGCGGCCCACCTTTGCTTCACATTTTTTGATAAACAACATGGACACGCCCAAACAAGCCCCTGTCATTCTGGGACCCCAACAAGGCCAAACCCTAGCCGTGATGGGTAGCAACTACCGCATCCTGGCCAGCGGCCAGGACACGGCTGGCGCCTACGCCACCATCGACATGCTGGTGCCGCCCGGCGGCGGCCCTGGCCCCCACGCCCACGCCGACATCGAGGAAACCTTCTTCGTGGTAGAAGGCGAAGTGGAAGTCAAATCCGAGTACGGCACCACCGTGGCCGCCGCCGGCTCGTTTATCCGCATTCCCAAGGGTGGCGTCGTGCACGGCTTCAAAAACAGGAGTGCGCACCCGGCCCGGCTGCTGTGCACGGTGGTACCGGCGGGCCTGGAGGAGTTCTTCCAGCAAATCGGCCAGCCCGTAGCGCCCGGCGAGTTTTTGCCCCCGCCCCCGCTCGACCCAGCAGCCATTCAGCGCATTCAGGCACTGGCCCAGCAGTATGGCCAGCAGGTGTTTCCGCCCAGCTACCTCGGCTAGCGCGCCCGCTACGACTGGGCGTAGCGCTTGGGGTTGAGGCCGTAATGCTTCTCAAATAGTCGGCTGAAGTGACTCAGGTTGGAGAAGCCTAGCTCGTAGCCCACCTCAGCCACCGAGTGCTGGCCCTGCTTGAGCAGGAAAGCCGCTTCCTTCATGCGGGCCTGCTGGTAGTAGGTATACACCGAACTGCCGAAGGTCTGCTTGAAGAGCTGCTTGAGCTTGGTTTCGCTCATGGCCGCCTGCTGAGCCAACTCGCGCAGCACGGGCGGTGTGCCCAGGTCGGTGAGCAACTGGTTGCGCACCTGCAGCAGCCGCTCGGCGTCGGCGCTGTTAATGGGCTGGTGCGGAGCCGCGTCGCGCAGCAACAGCTGGCGAAACACCAGGTAGAGCAACTCCTGCACCTTTACCTGGGTGTAGAAATGATTCAGGCCATCGTGCTGGTTTGCCTCCGTGATGTGCTTGAGCAACAGCTTGACTTCGGCCGACATGCTTTCAAAAAACAGAAAGGAACCGTCATCGGCCGTTAGGGTGCTTAGCAGGGGATGGGGCTCATTGCCGGCCAGCAGCGCCTTCAGGCGGGGCGTTTTGAGGGCTACTACCAAGTACCGCACGGCATGGTGCGCGGGAAAGCGGATGGTCGAGCTCAGGTCGTTGGACGTAAGCTGGATGGCCGACTCGTCACGTTGAGAAAACCGCACCTGCGGGTGGTCAGTGAAGGCAATGTCCAGCGGCTGCTCGTTGCTGTAGAAGAAGAGGGTAATCTGGTCACTGCTCCCACCGGCTGTCTGTCGCCTGACGACTAGGTCTTCGCGCAATTCATAGTGGTGTATGGTGAGCCTAAAATCGACTCCAAACTGCAGCTTGCGGACGTAGCCCTGGCCCAGGTGCTCGGGTAAAGTCACCTGGCTATCTTGCACGGGCACCTGCAGATACTGCGCAAACTGGGTGAGAAAGTCGAAATCGGGCGTCGCAAAAAAGCTGAACGTCATTCGAGGGAATAAGCAGAGGTGGTATGAAGTAGACAGGGCTAATCTACTAAGCAAATCCGGTGTTCTACGCCACAAACCAACCAGACACCCGGGGCCGCGCGCAATGTCTGGTGCCCCTTACTTGACCGAATCAGTTCCGTCAAAGTTATTCATGGCCTTTTTAGTATAGTCCGGTCAGGCTGATCGGCAAGTCCATCTTAGCAAGTGCAGGTAATCTCTCCTGCGACTGAAAGTGGCCGCTCAACCGAGGTCCCTTCGGTCGCGTAGCCGTCGCGTTTCCACCAATCGAGCCCGCCCATGAGCTCCTTTACTTGAAAACCCAACTGACTGAGCTTCAACGCGCCCTTCGTGGAGCCGTTGCAGCCAATACCGTCGCAGTACGTCACGTACAGCTTGCTTTTGTCCAGCCCCCGGGTAGACTCCTCGTTCATCAGCCGATGCCCGAAGCTTACGGCGCCGGGAATGTGCTCTGCGTCATAGGCTTCTTTTTTGCGGGCGTCGATGATGACAATTGGTTCACCGCTGTTCACGGCATCGTACAAATCGGCCGAGTCCAGTTCGTAAGCCAGCTTGTGCTGGTAGTGTTGCACTTGTGCTTCCATGGTAGCTAAGGTTTATGGGAGAAAGAATGAGCCCAAAGGTGTGGGCCGCTCCCTCGCCAGAAAAGCGAAAGTTTTTCAGGGTAAGCCTGAATTCTTTTCAGCTGAACCGACGAGCTCACGCCTCGGGTCTTCAACTACCTTTGCCTGAAAAACAGCCGTGGAAATTCGTCATTTGCGGGTCGTGAAAGCCATTGTGGAGGAAGGCAGCATCGTCAGGGCCATTGATAAGCTACACCTGACCCCGAGTGCGCTAAGCCACCAGTTGCGGGAAGCCGAGAACCAGGTTGGCGCGCCCATCTTTTTCCGCATCAACAAGAAGCTCGTGCTCACGCCGGTGGGCGAAAGGGTGCTGAGTAGGGCCTACGCCATCCTGGGCGAGCTGGACACGCTGCAGAAGGAAGTGAAAGAGCTCATCGGCGGCGAGGTAGGCCGCATTCGCCTGAGCACCGAGTGCTACACCAGCTACCATTGGCTGCCGGCCATGCTGCGGCGCTTCAACGCCGATTTCCCGCACGTGGAAGTCAGCATCAACTTTGAGGCGACGCACCAGCCCCTGCCCAAGCTGCTCAGCGGCCACATCGACCTGGCCATTACCAGCGACCCGGTACCGGAAACGGCCCTGGAGTTCGTGGAGCTGTTTCGGGACGAGTTGGTGGCCGTGGTGCCAGCGGGTCACCCCTGGACCGAGAAGCCCTACGTGACGGCGCAGGACTTTGCGTTGGTGAATCTCATTATTCACTCCCTGCCGTTGGAAACCGTAACCGTGTTCCAAAAGCTGCTGACGCCGGCCGTCGTCTCACCCGCCAAACTCACCGTGCTGCCGCTCACGGAAGCCTCCATTGAACTGGTAAAGGCCGACATGGGGGTGGTCGTCATGGCGCAATGGGCCCTGAAGCCCTACCTCGCCTCGCCGGACTTGCGAACCGTGCGCATCACGCCCGAGGGGTTGTGGCGCCAGCAGTATGCCGCTCGGCTGCGCAATCATGACTACCCCCTGTATTACGAAAGCTTCATTCAATTTCTGGCCCAGGAAATTCAGTTCTGAGCCCCTGCGCCCACCAATCTGGTGTTGCGCCCGGTGGAGCCAGCCGACTTTGAACAACTCGTAATCTTGTGTGCCGAGCACGCCGCGTTCGAGCGGGCATCATTCGTAGCAAACGGGCAGGTCGACCGGCTGCGGGAATGCGGCGTGGGGCGCTGGTCGGGCGGGCGCAGCAGCAACCCGGCGTAGAAGCGTAGCTCGTTGGCTTCGGCGGCGTGCAGGGCGTAGAGCGGCAGCCCCTGCCCAGCCTGCAGTGCTACGATGACAAGCAAATGATACGGTGGGACCCCGTGAAGAGGCGCCTGGGGTAAAACGCCGAGGCAGCGTGGCACGTTATACCTCGAAACTCCCATCTAACTCCTTCCCATGCCTGCCTTCCTTGGCACCCTGCGCACTGGTACCAGCGGCATCGTCGTGCCTGGCCCTAAGGCCACCTTTCCGGAGGCCTACCAGTCGACGAGCCGCCTCACCTACTATGCCACCCTGTTTAACTCGGTGGAGATTAACAGCACCTTCTACCGCATCCCTCAACCCAAAACGTTTGCGGCCTGGGCCGCTGAAACCGGTCCAGAGTTTGACTTTACCATCAAGCTGTGGCGCGATATTACGCACACCACCGCTCTGGCCGATAACCTCTCCGGCATTGTCCGCTTTATGGATGCAGCCCGGGAGTTGGGCCCCAAAAAGGGGTGCCTGCTCATCCAATTCCCGCCCAGCAACACCATTCGTCAGCTAAACGCGGTCAGTGCCCTATTGACTGCGCTTGCCGCGGCAGACCCCGCTCACGAGTGGCGCAAAGCGGTGGAGTTTCGTCACCCAAGCTGGTATACCGATGATACGTTTGATATGCTGGACCAGCACGGCGCCAGCCTCGTGCTACACGACAAAGGTCCCGCCCGAAACGCCCAGCTCAACGAGGGGCAGACTTTGTCTATATGCGCTTCCACGGCCCTAAGGGCAACTACCGAGAGTCCTACGAGCGCGACTTTCTGCATGACCAGGCTGAGCAGATACACGACTACCTCCAGGATGGGAAAGACGTGTATGCCTACTTCAACAATACCATGGGCGCCGCTTTTGAAAATGCCCAAGACCTGTACCGGCTGGTAGCGGAACGGGCGTGAGCCGTACTACGCGCGTCCGGGGCATGGTGGCGCTGGTTTCCAGGGCCAAGTCGTGGTAAACCACGGCGCGGGCCTGTCTAGGTAAATCCTCGTTTGGTTTTCCTACCGTTTTCGTGAACTAGTCAATGCTTACCCTTTCGCGGCGCAGTAGCTTCACCGGCAGCCCGCAAGCACACGGTCCAAGCCCGACGCCACCGTCGCACACCTGCTGCGCGTTGGCCCCCACACGTGGCTTGCTCACTTGATAAACCGGGCGAGGGTGGCGTGCAATTCGGCGCCGTGCAGATTGGCCGCCACGATTTTACCCGTGGGGTCAATGAGCAGGTTCTGCGGCGTGTCCGGGTAGCCGTAGAGTTGTTGCACTTCCCGGTCCGGGCCATCCAGGTCCGCTACCTGGGTCCAAGTCAAGTGGTCATCGGCAATGGCTTTAATCCACCTGTCGCGATTGTTCTCGGTGTCGAGCGACACACCCAGCATGTCGAATTTGGGGCCTTTGAAAGCTTGGTAGGCGTTGACCAGATCCGTGTTTTCCGTACGGCAGGAGGCGCACGAGTTCCAGAAGGCCAGCAGCACGTACTTGCCCCGGTAATCGGCCAACGAAACCGCCTTGCCAGCGGGTGTTTTCTTGGTGAAGTTGGGTGCAAGCTGGCCCACAGTCGTTGCTTTTAGGCCCTGCACCAAGTCGCCGTAGATGCGGCCGGGGCGGCTGCTCTTCAGTTCGGGACTGAGGGCGGCGTAGAGGGGGCCCACTTCCTCGTATCGGCGCTGGGCAAATCTCCCATGTCCCACAAGGCCATCAGGCTCACCCAGGAAGTGGGGTGGGTTTTGATAAAGGCGGTGTAGGCCTGAGCGTACTGTTGGGGGGTGGCGTTGGGCGGTACCGCTGCGTAGAGCTGCTGGTGTTCGGTGGTGAGGGGGCCACCGGTAATAGTCGTCGTCGCATCTCTCAAGCTGCCTTTGCTGATGACAACGACCGGGGTTGGCTCCAAGAAAACGCTGGTGGCGTTGGTCGAGGCGCCGTTCGGATGATACCCGTTGGCCTGCACCACCAAGTCGGCGCGTGTGGGCAGTACGGCGCTTCCTTTTAGCTCGAATACTCCATTGTTGAGCGTGGCCGAGTCGAGCAGTTCGCCGCTTCTTAAGTAGACTTTGTTGGGCGCATTCAGCGCGCCAATTTTGCCGCTGATGTGATAGGTAAAAGGCTTTTGGGCCAGAGACAAGCCTGGTACCAGCAGTAATAAGGCGAGGAAAGAATTTGTCATAACTAGGTCGGGTAAGTAGCAGGATCAAATATATACCGAGCAACGTGCTGTCTTGTAGAATATTGCTCGTTTAGATTCCTGACTGTTTGGCTGAAGTATGACCCCACTAGAACAAGCCTTCACCAGACGTGCGAATTGCCAGGCGGTTTACTTCTGTACGACCAAACCACGTCTTCCAGGAAGCCCAAACTTTCTTCTTGGGCTAGATGCTTATCGGCTGGGCTCCAAGATGGTTCAGCCTTTGAGGCGGCACAGCTTGGATGTGTCGTCTACCTCCGTTGTTGGTAACCCCCGTCGACGTGGCCCGGAGTATCATCCAGCACAGCTTTCCTGGCACTTATTTCGAGTTCACCTTCCCTTAAATCCTTGTATGAGTGTTAGGAAATTTTGGCGGAATAGCTGGTCGTAGTAAACTTTCATGCACCTTTACTTAAATTTAACCAAACAGTTAAACCGACTGTAGAATGGACCTGCAAAAACGCTCCACTGAAGAACTGATTTTGGAAGCTGCGCAAGCTGTGTTTCTGGAAAAGGGCTTGGCCGGAGCACGCATGCAGGAAATTGCCGACCGCGCCGGCATCAACAAAGCCCTGCTACACTACTACTTTCGCAGCAAGGAGAAGCTCTCGGCGCTAATTATTGAGCGGGCCATCGGTGTGATACTGCCGCGCGTGATGGCTGTACTGGACACCGACCTGGAGTTGTTTGACAAAATCCGGCTCGTGGTAGATACCTACCTCACCTTCGTGAGCCGCAACAGCTTCCTGCCCCTATTCATCATCAACGAAGTGAACCGCAACCCGCAGTTTTTCTTCCGGACTGTGGTGGAGAAGGAGCGCACCCACCTCGACAAGTTTCGCCGCCAGGTGGAAGAAGCCGTGGCGCAGGGACGCATTCACCCCATCAGCCCCGCGCAACTGTTCATGAACGTCATGTCACTGGTCATCTTTCCTTTCCTGGGCAAGCCT
The DNA here is from genome assembly GCF_022919215.1 of Hymenobacter cellulosilyticus. Classification (NCBI taxonomy): domain Bacteria; kingdom Pseudomonadati; phylum Bacteroidota; class Cytophagia; order Cytophagales; family Hymenobacteraceae; genus Hymenobacter; species Hymenobacter cellulosilyticus. The sequence continues at coordinate 356,855 of NZ_CP095046.1, forward strand.
ATTATTCAGGTAGGGTTGGGACTAAGCGACGAGGACTTCAAACGCGAGATGGCCCACCGGCGAACCGAAGTGGCCGAATTTGTTATCCGGGCCATTCGAGCCTGATATTTTTTTGCACGTTCATTAACCAAGTAGTTAAATCACATGGATAAGAAAGAGAAATGGGCCGCCTTGCTGCTGTGGTTGGGTGAGCATGCGGCGCTGGGGCCGCCCGCCGCCCTTTCCTTGGCGCTGGCCAGGCTCAACGAGCAGTTGTACAGCGTGCTACTGCAGGTCCAGCCCGATTGTTCCTTGACCCAAGCCATCCCAGTAGGGGTGCAATAATCCCTCTTTGACCTATGGAATTTGTCATTGTCCTGCTGACCCCCATCCTGTTCATGCCCATGGTTACGGGCTATATGGCTTACGGAAATGGACGCTCCTTTTGGCGCTGGTTTGGCATCGGTTTCGCGCTGCCTTATTTCTCGCTTTTACTCATCACTTACCTTGTACACCGCGACAAGCGGAAGCCCCAGACTGCTCAACCTAATCCCTCCAACTTCAATTTGCCGTGAACACCTTTCCTACACATACTTGAGCGTACATAGGACTGCTAGCCATCGGCCTGCCAGCCAGTTGCCAGGCTAAATATCCCGCTTCGACGCGTCAGGTAACTTTAATGCCTACTTTTGCTAAACTGCTGCCCATGCAAGTCCACTGGCATGGCTAAGTGGTCCTACGGATCAGATTGAGTTCAGAAAACTGGTTCATCTTTCAACGTTCACGAAACTTCGATCTGCGATGCGTTTCGTGAACCTCTAGCTTCACGGAAAACGTGGGTAAGGCCCGGGCGGTCGGGTAGGACTCACCCGGTAGAGGCCACGCCGGGCCTCCTCAGAAGTTGAAGTCGCGGGGCTCACCGGCCAGTTCCCGGCCGCGCAGGATAAACTTGGGCTGGTAGCTTTCTTCCTCGGTCCAGTTCACCTCGGCAAAAGGAATACGGTCGCCGTATTCTTTCGGGCCTGTCACGGGCAGGCCCAAGGCACGGTTTTGCTCCTCCTCCTGCCACACGTCGGTTAGCACTTCGACCAGCTGGTGGCCCCAGGCCCGCATCCCGGCCACAATAACCGCTTGCCGCCAGTCGGCGTGGGCGCCAATGGGCCAGGGGGTCGTCTGGTGTTCCAGCGCCTGCTCAATCCAATGGGTAGCCTCAAAAAGGTAGCCGTGGCGGCGACGGTCATCCTGGCGGCTGGCCTCGTACCAGCGCAGCAGGCGGGGCAGGTCGGCGGCGTCCTCAAACTGCCGGAAATACGGCGTTAAGTCGTCGTGGTGCAGGAGCAGGGGGTGCCAGGGCAGCGAGGCAGCCACGTCGCCGCGGGCCCGCTGGGCAGCCAATTTCTCCTCTTTATCAGCTTCGGTAAGCCCAATGTAGTAGGCTTCTTTTTCGCCGCGCACGTCGGGCAGAGTCAGCAGCAGGTTTTGGCCGGTGGCCTCGTTGTGGTACTGATACCAGGCGGGCAGGCTGCGGTAGGCCCGTTTGGAGGCGGCCTCGTAGCCATCATCGTTGGGGTCATCCGCCTCGTCGGGGGCCGGGTCGTCCCTTCGGCTGCGCGCCGAAACCGGTTGTAGTTCTGCCAGGACCAGTTCTGGTTGGGGACATACTGGTCGGAGCGCAGATACGACTCGTAGAGGGCCACCTCGTCGGCGGTGATGGGCGGCAGCCACGGGCAATAGTCGATGTACTTTTCCCACTGCCGGAATTCTTCGGTGTGGCGCACACCGGGGAGGGTAATCTGCTCGGCCCGCCAGCGGCACTGCAAATCGAACAACTTCTTCTGCTGAATTTCCCACAGGTCGTGGGCCGCTTCCTCGCGAACCTCGATAAAGCGCGCCCCGGCCTGCTTCGCCAGAAACGGCCCTTGATGAAGGCGGCAGCTTTGGCGTTGGCATACAGGCTCACAACGGACGCCTCACTCTGGGCGAAGTAGGGAGCCAAGGCCTCCTGCAGGGCGGGGTGGGCACGTAGCTCGGCGGCAAACAGACGGCTGAGGGCGGCCAGGTCGGGTTTGGTTTGGGCCGCTTTGATATAGGCAGCCCGGGCATCGGGCGTAGTAGGCAGCCCGGGTTCGGCCGCCGGAGAATTCAACTCTTCCATAGTCAAGGTAATAGGTAGCAGATAGTATGCTCCCAAAATAGCAGGTAACCAGTGAAATAAAAGGCTGAACACGTATACAGCCGTAGCACCACCCGGGCCGCCTGCTTCGACCGCGCCAGCCTGCTCACCAGTCAGCAGGCCCTTGGCTCGTGGAACTGATTAGCTTCCCGGCCACAAAAAAGCCCCAACCAAGACGGTCGGAGGCTTTTTTGTGGTAGAATCAACTGATTTCGAGGGTACGGTGGCTACGCGTAAAGCCGCGGCCCCTGTCGTCTATCACTAGGCAAGGTGGCTTACTCGAAAGGCGTGTCGAAGTCGGCGAATAGCGGCAGGGCGCGGTCTTTGTCCGACACCAGCGGCGCGTCGATGCCCCAGTCGATGCCCAGCGTGGGTCGTCCCAGCGCAGCCCGCCTTCCGAGCCCGGGTTGTAGTAGTCGGTGCACTTGTAGAGAAACAGCGTGTGGTCTTCCAAAGCCATAAAGCCGTGGGCAAAGCCGGTGGGCACGTAGAGCATATTGCAGCGCTGCGAGTCCAGCTCAACTTGCACGTGTTGCCCGTACGTGGGTGAGGAGCTGCGCAGGTCTACTACTACATCTATTACCCGACCCGTGGCCACGCGCACCAGCTTGGCCTGGCTAAAGGGCGGCCGCTGAAAGTGCAGGCCGCGCAGCACCCCCACTCCCGAACTCGATTGGTTATCCTGCACCCAGTTGCCCACGGCCCCGGCCTCTTCCATTACGCGGGCACTGAAAGACTCAAAGAAGGCGCCGCGGGGGTCACCGAATACCCGGGGCGTAAACTCGATTACACCGGCCAGAGCGTGATGCTTAATTTCCATTCAGGAGAGATGTTGGAGAGATATTAGGGTACGACGCCACGAACGTACGCGTGGCAAGGTAGGGAGTTTTAGCCTCTAGCGGGTCTTGGGGCCAACGGCCTCCACGATGCGTAGATACTTGTTCAGAACGATTTGCTCATCAAATTTTTGCTCAGCCAGCTGCCGGCCGGCCCGGCCCATGGCCTGCAGCTCGGCGCCGGGCAGGCGCTGCACCTGCAGCATCTTGGCGGCCAGATCGGTGGCGCTGCGCACTTCGCACAGCAGGCCATTCACCCCGTCGACCACCGTTTCGCGGCAGCCGGGCACGTCGGTCGTCACGATGGGCTTACCCATGGCGGCGGCTTCGAGCAGGGTTTTGGGCGTGCCTTCCCGGTACGAGGGCAGCACCACGCAGTCGGCCCGCTGAATGTGCTCGGCCACGTTGTCGGAAGTGCCCAGATACTCAATATTGCCGGCCTTGAGCCACTCCTCAAACACGGCCCGCTTCACCCCGATATTGCCCGACTCATCGACGCCACCCAGCAGCTGCACCCGGGTGCCGGGCATGGCCTCGCGCACCACCCGGGCCGCTTCGAAGTATTCCTCCACCCCTTTTTCGTAGAGCACTCGCGCTATCATCAGGAAAGTGAAAGGCTCGTGGCGCACAAACTCGGCGGCGGGCTGAAACCGGTTGGTGTCCACGCCGGAACCGGGCAGCAGGTCGGTAATGTCGGGGCTAACCAGGCCGTGCTGCAGGAAAAGCTGCCGGTCGTCGTCGTTCTGGAAAAACACCCGCTTGGGGAAGCGGAAAGCAAAACGGTAGAGGCTGAGCGCAATGCGGCTCACGAAGTTTTGCACGATAAACACCGTGCCCAGGCCCGAGACGTTGTTTACGCTCGGAATGCCGGCCAGCTTGGCGGCCAGCGTCCCGTAGATGTTAGGCTTGATAGTATACTGCAGCACCACGTCGGGCTTTTCGCGGCGGTAGATGCTGTAGAAACGGCGCGTAAGCTGGGCATCCTTCACGGGGTTGGTGCCTTTGTTTTCCATCAGAATCGGCACGTAGCGGCAGCCCAGCTCGGTTTCCAGCCGTTCGGAATACGCGTCGGGCGGAGCAATGGCCAGCACCTCGTGGCCGGCGGCCTGCAGGGCTTTTACCAGGCTCCGGCGAAAATTCCAGATATTCCAGGAGGTATTAATAACGATGGCAACGCGCATACAGCAGATTCGGGATTCGGCCGGCAAAGGTAGCAGGTCAGGTTTCGGTATCCGCAAAAAAGTAGCGGCCAGCTGCCTAAAGCCCGTTGCGTACCTTCGCCCCATGATTCGCTTTGCCTCTGCTCTTTCCGCTTTCCTGCTGCTCACCCTGGCTGCGGCCTGCAACTCCAATAGTAATTCGGCTCCCGCAGACATGGCCGCTGAGCCCGCCGTAGCGGCCGAGCTGCCCGGGCAGGCGCTGTACGTGCAGAACTGCGCCGTATGCCACGGTCCCGACGGCAAGCTCGGCCTCAACGGGGCCCACGACCTGACGAAAAGCAACCTGAATGCAACCGGCCGCGTGTATATGGTAACGCAGGGCCTGGGCAAGATGCCTTCCTTCAAAAACCAGCTCAGCCCCGAGCAGATTCAACAGGTTGTTGACTATTCTCTTACCCTGAAATAAGCCGCGGCCCAGTAGCGCCGCAGCCTGTTTTACTTCCCCACCCCTTGCTCTCTATGGCTAATAAACCTTCCTCCAAAGGCCGTAAGCCCGGCAACAGCACCCGCCACCCCGGCGCCGTCGACGGCGTGTCGGGCCGGGTGGGCCGCATCCTGGCCAAAGCCAATAACGAAGGCACCTACGACACAGCCCTGGAGCAGGAAACTGCCGTGCTGGTAGCCGTGCCCGACAAGCGCCAGCCCGACCTGCAAACCCAGGAATACCTCGACGAGCTGGCTTTTCTGGCCGAAACGGCCGGGGCCAAAGTCACCAAACGCTTTGTGCAGCGCCTCGAAAAGCCCGACATCCGCACCTTCGTGGGCGAGGGCAAGCTCGAGGAAATCAAGGCTTACGTGCGCCACAGCAACGCCAGCATGGTCATTTTCGACGATGACCTCTCCCCTTCCCAGCTGCGCAACCTCGAAGCCGAGCTGCAAGTCAAAATCGTGGACCGCAGCCTGCTTATCATTGATATTTTCGCCAGCCGGGCCAAGTCGGCTACGGCCCGCACCCAGGTGGAGCTGGCCCAGTACCAGTACCTGCTGCCCCGTCTCACCGGCCTCTGGACTCACTTGAGCCGGCAGCGTGGAGGGGGCGTAAGTCAGCGCGGACCAGGCGAAACCGAAATTGAAACTGACCGGCGCGTGGTGCGCGACCGGATAGCCCTGCTTAAAGACAAGCTCAAGGAACTCGACAAGCAAAGCAACACCCAGCGCAAGTCGCGGGCGGGTCTGGTGCGCGTGGCTTTGGTAGGCTACACCAACGTGGGCAAAAGCACGATTATGAACCTGCTGAGCCGCTCCGACGTTTTTGCCGAGAACAAGCTTTTCGCCACCGTCGACTCTACGGTGCGCAAGGTGGTGCTCGAAAACACGCCCTTCCTGCTCTCCGACACCGTTGGGTTCATCCGTAAGCTGCCCACCCGCCTGATTGAGAGCTTTAAGAGTACCCTCGACGAAATCCGGGAAGCCGACCTGCTGGTGCACGTGGTGGATATTTCCCACCCCTCGTTTGAGGACCAGATTGCCGTTGTCAACGACACGCTCAAGGACATTGAGGCCGCCGATAAGCCCATGCTGCTGGTCTTCAACAAGATTGACCGCTACGACACCGAGCAGGAACAGCACCACGGCGGCTTCGAGGGCATGAACGCCGACGAAGACGTGGAGCCCCGGCCCACGCTCGAGCAGCTACAGGCCAGTTACATGGCCAAAATGCACGACCCGGTCATTTTTATTTCGGCCCAGGAGCGGCAAAATATTGATGAGCTGCGGGCCCTGCTCGTGCGGCACGTGGCCGTGCTGCAAGAGCAGCGCTACCCGTATCAAACCTTCGAAAGCGAGGAGTAAAGCCTCGCCTTTTTATAATTTTTTGAAGCGGCCCGAAAAAAATTCGGGCCGCTTTTTTTGCGCCATTACTGGCTTCTGACTCCGGAAAGGGATTATATAATTTATAATTAATATATGATACAATAGTAACCTAAGGCGGTAATGACAACCCGGCGAAAAACCAAACCAACCGGCTTCCGTACCAACGGCTCTATTGGACAAATGGCACCAATTGTTCAATCATTTCTAATTTATACGGCTCTGTATTGCGGTATTCGCAATGATTGCACCGAATAATTACCCATTGTTCTAATTGTCTTTTTTCTTAGCTTGCCTTTCCTGTCCTCCTCTCCATAACCAAACCAACCCTTTTCCCATGAAAAAAAACGTTTACGCTATTGCCCTGGCTTTCCTAGGCCTAGGTTCCTTTTCGGCTCAGGCACAAGATCAGCGGCTCATCAAAGCTGACAAGGACCTGGCTCCTGCCGGCCGCTCGTGCGCTACCATGGAAGTACTGGAAGCTCAGATGGCTGCCGACCCCTCGCTGGCCCAGCGCATGGCTAATGTAGAGCGGCAGACGGCCGAAGTGCTGGCCAATCCTATTGCCAACCGCGCTACCGCCGGAGTTGTAACTATTCCGGTAGTGGTACACGTGCTGTACAACACCAGCGCCCAGAACGTGTCGGACGCCATGATTACGGCCCAACTGGACGTGCTGAACAAGGACTTCAGCAAAACCAACGCGGACGCCAGCCTGACCCGGCTATGTTTGCCGGCCTGGCCGCCAATACCAACGTGCAATTTGTGCTGGCCAAGCGGACTCCCACCGGTGCTGCTACCACCGGCATTGTGCGCAAGCAAACGAAAGTAAGCTCGTGGAGCACCAACGACGCCGTAAAAAGCTCGAAGCGCGGCGGCGACGACGCCTGGGATGCCACCAAATACCTCAATCTGTGGGTGTGTAACCTGGGCCAGGGCCTGCTGGGCTACGCGCAGTTTCCCGGCGGCTCGCCCGCTACCGACGGCGTAGTAGTACTGTACTCCTCCCTGCCCGGTGGCACTGCTAAGCCGTATGACAAAGGCCGCACCGCCACCCACGAAGTGGGCCACTGGCTGAACCTGCGCCACATTTGGGGTGATGCCAGCTGCGGCAACGACCTGGTGTCGGACACGCCTACCCAGCAGACGGCCAACTATGGCTGCCCTGCCTTCCCGCACGTAACCTGCAACAACCAGGGTGACATGTCGATGAACTACATGGACTACACCGACGACGCTTGCATGTACATGTTCTCCACGGGTCAGGCTTCGCGCATGAACGCGCTGTTTGCCGCCGGTGGAGCCCGCGCTGGTCTGGTTACCTCGCAGGGCGGCGTAGCTCCCCGCATGGCTGCCACGCTGGGCACTACTACCGACGTAGCCATGTACCCGAACCCTGCCAACAACGTGCTGAACCTGACGCTGCCCGCCACTAAGGCCGATAAAGGCTGGACCGTAACGGTATACGACCTGCGCGGCCGCGAAATGAAGCAGGCTACTTACAACGGTCAGGGCCAGGTGCAGGTAGCTCAGCTGCCCAAGGGCTTGTACCAGATGACGGTATCGGATGGACAGCAGACGCTGCGTCAGCGCTTCGAAAAGCAATAATCTTCTATCTTAGCAGCGCTGGCAGTTGTTGCAGCAGTTGCTGGCTTTCTGATCTAAGAGCCAAACTTCACTCACCAGAAAAGCCCACCGATACCGGTGGGCTTTTCTTTTTGGGCCCGGTCCTGGCCCGGTGTCTCTTCTATCTAACCAGGAGTCTTGACAAACCAATTTATAAGGTTTGGAATATATTCCCCAAAAGAGGCCGCTACGTTGCGCATCCAATAATGTTACGGGCAAAAAATTAAAATTATTATACCTAATTCAATTATTCCTGTGGAAATATTCAATAAATTGGAACCCTCGTTCCCTCTTTCCACAACCACTTCCTTTCACTCACATGAAAAAAACTTTTTACGCAGTAGCCCTGGCTTGTCTTGGCCTGGGCTTGGCTTCGGAGGCTCAGGCGCAGGAGTTGAAACGCCTCAACAAGCGGCAGTGCGCCGCCGTCGACGTGCTGAAGGCGCAGATGGCGGCCGACCCGGCCATGTCGCAGCGGCTGGCCGCCATTGAAGATCAGACCCGGCAGTTTGAGTCGGACCCAATAGCGCAGCGCACCACCGCCGCCGTTACCATTCCGGTGGTAGTACACGTGCTCTATAACACCACCGCCCAGAACATTACGGACGCCCAGATTCAGTCGCAGATTGACGTACTGAATCTGGACTTCAGCAAAACCAACCCCGACTATACCAAGACGCCGTCGGCCTTTGCCGGGCTGGTTGCCAACGCCAACATTCAGTTCGTACTGGCCAAGCAGACGCCAACCGGCACGGCCACCACGGGCATTGAGCGGAAGCAGACCACGAAAACCTCCTGGGGCACCGACGACCAGATGAAAAAAGCCAGCACCGGCGGCCTCGACGCCTGGAACTCGGCCAAATACCTGAACCTGTGGGTGTGCAACCTGTCGGGCGGCGTACTGGGTTACGCACAGTTTCCCGGCGGCCCCGCCGCTACCGACGGCGTGGTTATCCTGACCACGGCTTTCGGCAAAGGCGGCTCGGCCCAGGCCCCTTCAACTTGGGTCGTACCGGCACCCACGAAGTTGGCCACTGGTTGAATCTGAATCACATCTGGGGTGACGACGGAACCTCGTGCTCCGGCACCGACAACGTAGCCGACACGCCCAACCAGGCCGACGAAAACTACGGCACGCCCGCCTATCCGCAGGCTTCGTGCTCGAACACGAGCGACATGTTCATGAACTACATGGACTATGTGGACGATGCCGCCATGTATATGTTCTCCACGGGTCAGGCTTCGCGCATGAACGCGCTGTTTGCCTCCGGCGGGGCCCGCGCCGGCCTGCTGACTTCGGTGGGAGGCACGGCTCCCGGCACCGGTGGCGGTGGCACCACGCCTACTCCCGTTACGTACTGCTCTTCGAAGGGCACCAGCGTCTCCTACGAGTTTATCGACTACGTAAAGCTGGGCACCATTGACCGCGCCTCGGGTGCTGACGCGGGCTACTACAACGGCACCGCTAGCAGCACGTCATTGGCCGCCGGCTCTTCGCAGACCGTTAGCTACAGCGCCGGTTTCACGGGCTCGGCTTACTCGGAGTACTTCAAGGTTTACATCGACTACAACCAGAACGGCGTCTTCACCGATGCGGGTGAACTGGTCGTAAACGCTGCCGCCAGCAACGTGGCCACCATCCGCTCGTCGACCTTCACGGTACCAGCCACGGCCAAGACCGGTCCTACCCGGGCCCGCATCGTGATGAGCGACAACTCGGCCACCAGCAGCTGCGGCTCCTACAGCTACGGCGAAACCGAAGACTACACGGTGAACATCACCGGCGGCTCGGCCCGTGCAGAATCGGCGGCCCGTCTGGGTGGTTCGGCTACTGAGTACTCGGTGTATCCAAACCCAGCTACCGACGTGCTGAACGTGGTAATCCCGTCAGGCCGTGAGGCCTCGGCCGTATCGGTGAAGGTGTACGACGTACGCGGCGCCGAAATGAAGCAGGCCCGCTTCGACAACGGGCAGCTGAATGTGTCGCAGCTGGCTAAGGGCGTGTACATGCTCACCATTGCCGACGGGCAGCAGGTGTCGCACCAGCGCTTCGTGAAGCAATAAATATGTAGCCGGAGCTGCCGCTAAACCTTACGTGCGGCAGCTCTGCGCTACTTCCCTGACAAGGCCCGCCGGCATCGGCGGGCCTTGTTTGTTTTGTGGCCGCCGCGGGCCGTAATTCAATCTTCATAACCATTTCGCAAGGCCAACAGTAAAGAGGCCTGCCCACCCATTTGAAGCGCACCTTATGAAGACCCTGTACCTGATGCGTCATGCCAAATCGAGCTGGAATTTCGACGATTTGACTGACCAGGAACGCCCCCTCAACGACCGGGGCCGCACCGATGCGCCCCGCATGGGCCAGGCCCTGGCCAAACGCAACATTCGCCTCGATCTGCTGGTTAGCTCACCGGCGGTTCGGGCCCTGAGCACGGCGGCGCTGGTGGCCAAAGAGCTGGAATACGCGCACAACCAAATTCAGGTAAACGACCGAATTTACCGGGCCGAGGTGCCCGACCTGGTGGACATCGTGCGGCAGCTGCCCGACGCGGCCGACTCGGTGCTGCTGGTGGGCCACAACCCGACCATCACCGACTTTGCCAACGTGATTTCCCCAAGCCCGCTCAATGAGCTGCCTACCGCGGCCATTGTGTGCATCAAGTTTGACTGCGCCAGCTGGGCGGAAATAGACCGTAGCAACGCCGACTTTTATTTCTTCGACTACCCCCGCAATCAGCCGGAGTAGCGGCTGGCCTCACCTGGAATTCGTAAACGGAAAAGCCCTGGTTTTTTCGCTGTGTAGTCCTGCCTTTTCCCCTGTATGGAATCATCAAAAAAAAGCGCGCCCGTTCTGTTGAACCGCGAATTGAGCTGGCTTTCCTTTAACCGCCGCGTGTTGCAGGAAGCCCAGAACCCGGACGTGCCGCTGCTGGAGCGCCTGAAGTTTCTGGCCATTTTTTCCTCCAACCTCGACGAGTACTTCAAGGTGCGGGTGGCCACGCTGCGCCGCCTGGTAAAGCTCAAGAAGAAAACCCGCGCCAAGCTGGGCGAAGACCCCGGCGAACAACTCAAGGATGTGCTAGACGAGGTAAAGCGCCAGCAGCAGGAGTTTGGCGACGCTTTCCGCAACGAGATTCTGCCGGAGTTGGGTCGCCAGCACATTCACCTCGTGTCGGAGCATGAGTTGAGCCAGCCCCAGCGGGAATGGGTGCACCAGTACTTCCGGGACAAAGTGCAGGATCTGTTGTCGCCGGTTATCCTGGACGACAACCTGCACCACCTGTTTCTGAAGGACCAGACCGTGTACCTCACGTTTTTGCTGACCCAGCCGGTGAAGGAGAAAAAGCGGCTGGAAGAAGAGCGGGTACTGGTCATCGAGCTGCCCACCAAGCGCCACGGCGGCCGGTTTGTGGAGCTGCCCGCCGACGGTGAGGAGCGCTACGTCATGTTCCTGGACGACGTAATCCGCTGCTGCGCGGCCGAGCTGTTTCCCAAGTACCAGAAAGTGGAAATGCACGCCATTAAGATTTCGCGCGACGCCGAGCTGGACATTCAGGAGGAAGTCTCGGGCAACCTGATGGCCAAGATTAAGAGCAGCCTGCAGAAGCGCGAAACCGGCTACCCGGCCCGCCTGCTCTACGACCCGGAGATGCCCAAAGCCGTGTTGCGGGCCGTAATGCAGAAAACTGGCATCGGCAAGGACGAACTGGTGGAAGGCAGCCGCTACCACAACTTCCGCGACTTTTTCGGCTTCCCCGACCTGGGTTTGGAGCAGCTCAAGTACCAGGAGCAGCCACCCCTGCCCCACCCCACGCTGCCACGCACGGCGGGCAAGATGCTGGCCGCCATTGCCGAGCGGGACCACCTGCTGCACCTACCCTACCAGTCGTTCGACTACGTGACGCGCTTTATCCTGGAAGCCGGCGCCGACCCCAAGGTGACCAGCATCAACATCACGCTCTACCGGGTGTCGAGCAAAAGCGAAGTGGCCAAGGCCCTGCTCAAAGCCGTGAAGAATGGCAAGCAGGTAACCGTGGTGGTCGAGCTGAAAGCCCGCTTCGATGAGGAATCGAACATGTACTGGGCCGAGAAGCTGCAGAAGGCCGGCGCCAACGTTATTTTTGGTATTCCGGACCTGAAAGTGCACAGCAAGCTGCTGCTCATCACACGCACCGAGGAAGACCAGAACCGCCTGTACGCTTACTTCAGCACCGGCAACTTCAACGAGGTTACCAGCCGCATCTACGCCGACCACGGCCTGTTTACTTCCGACCCGCGCCTGACCCGCGAAGCCGCCGAGGTGTTCCGCTACTTCCACGACCGTCAGCCCAAAACTGGCTTTGAGCACCTGCTGGTGGCTCCCTTTGAGCTGCGGGAAAAGCTGAATGCGCTGATCGACAAGGAAATCAAGCTGGCCCAAGCCGGCAAAGATGCCTACATCATTCTGAAGCTGAACGCCCTGCAGGACGACCGGATGATCAAAAAGCTCTACGAGGCCAGTGAAGCCGGCGTCCGGGTTGAACTGCTCATTCGGGGCATTTCCTGCCTGGTGCCCCAGCTTGAAGGCCAGAGCACCAACATTCAGCAGCGCGGCATGGTCGACCGGTATTTGGAGCACGCCCGGGTGTACGTGTTTGGCAACAACGGCCAGGAAAAGGTGTACGTGGCTTCTTCCGACTGGATGGCCCGCAACCTGGACCGGCGCGTGGAAGTGGCCTTCCCGATTTACAACGACGAGCTGCGGGCCGAGGTGCGCCACCTGCTCGACTTGCAGCGCCAGGACAACGTGAAGTCACGCGACTACCACAACAACTTCCTGGGCCAGGATGACCCTAAGGCCCGCAGATACGCTCCCAGTTCGAAACCTACGAATACCTGCGCAAGCTGGGCAAACGCCGCAAAGCGTCGGCTAAAGCTTAGCCTTTCGGCTACTGCCACCACACTAAAAAGCCCGCTTCTTTCCAGAGGCGGGGCTTTTTGCTTACCGGTTTGCGGGCCGCTACTGCCGCTTCAGGAACTTGCGGGGCGGCACAATGAACAGCTCCAGGCTGGCGTAGGGTGCACTGGCCAGCTTGCTGTCAATGATTTTGACCCGGCTGTTGTTGGTCCGGTCGAAAGCGTCGAAGGCGTAGTTGTAGCGGTAGCCGCCTTCCGCCCCAAACCACAGGAAGTCGTAGATTTCCCGCTCCCACCGGGCCCGGAACTTCACTTCGGTTTCGCGCAGCTCCAGGGAGTTGAGCGTGGCATTCTCGTGCCGTAGCGGGGTGCGCAGCTTCACGATGTAGTTGAGGCCATCAACGGAGTAGCCGGCAAAAAACAACGACCGGGGCGAAGCGTTGTAGCGGGCCGTAACGCGGGCCGGAAACAGAGCCTCAATACCCCAGCGCTTGTTGAACGTGCGGTTGTAGAGCAGGGCCGGATACGGACTAAAGCGCCCAAACGTGTAGCCAAGCTGCACACCCACACCCCAGGAAAAAGTAGGGCTGCGCTTCCAGCCGTACAGAAACTCCGACGACACGCGCAGATAGTCCGACACGTTCAGCTCTGAGGAGGTATAGTCGCCGCTGAGCTCCCCTTTGATGCGGAAGATGTACCAGTTCACATCGTTTACCGGCCGGATAACGGCCAACTGCGTGCCCAGAGTTTTAAGTCCTTTATTCTCGATGTTGTCGTAAAGCTCATAGCCGGTGGGCTGGCTGCTGAACTGAAATTCCTCCCGCTCATAGTTCACGCCCAGAATCAGCTTGAGGTGGGGGTGGTTGAGCATCGGAATGTAGCCCTTGATAACCAGCCGGGCATTTTTGGTCGCCTCGGTGTTGTAGTCGCTCAGCCCCACGCTCTGCCCGTCGGAGGAAACCTTAAAGCGTGGCACCCGCTCGTAGTGGAAAATCAAACCTTTGCTGGGCCCCATCCCCACCACGGAGGGCGTGGCAAACTGCTGGGGGTCGGTGGCGCCGGTGCCGGCCGTGTCGGCGGCAGTGGGTGCGGGCAATGGGTAGACGGGCGTAGTCGGCGTGACTTGGCCCTGAGCAGTAAGAGCGAGGCTGCCCAAACCGGCCGAAAGCAGGAAACGGCGAAAGGCAGGGGCAACTGGCGGGACGTAGCGAGTCTTCATGAAGAGCGGAAAAGCGCGCAATACGCGCGAAAAAGGAACACTCGGTTCTAAACGTGTATTGGCGGAAAAGGATAGGTCAAAACCTCAACATTGACAGCGGGAGCAGCCGCCACGAAAACGCCCCAAGCAACCTGCCAGAAGCAAGCCGCCTGGGGCGTTGGAAACGGCGCTGGAAAACGCTAGAACAGGAAGTCGAACCCGACGAAAATCAGCTTCTCTTCGCCCACGGAATATGTGGCGTTGATAACGGCCTGCTTGAGCACATCCACCCACACGCCGCCCCGAAACCGGTGTGGAAGGCGTCGATGCCGCCGCGGGTGTCGTACTCGGAGTACACGCGGCCGGCATCGGCTAGGCCCAGGATGCCGAACTTGCCAGGCACCAGGTAGGCGTTGAAGCTGAAGAGCTGCAGGCGGGCTTCGGCGTTGGCATACACCGACGAGCGGCCGGCGTAGCGCGTGCGGCGGTAGCCGCGCAGGTTAGTGGTTCCGCCCAGCGTATTAGCCTGGTAGAAGCGGTAGTCGCCCCAGTTGCGGGCAGCTCCCACGCGCCCAGCCCAGGTGAGCTGGAAGGGGAAGTTGGGGCTCAGGTAGAAGCGGAACTCCGAGGTGATACGGCCGAAGTTGAGCTGCTCGGCGTTCATCTGGTAGTTCTGCTGCACCTCGTTGTACCAGCGCAGGCCAATGCGGGGGTTCTTGGGCGAGCTGGCCGCATCAATGTTCAGATACGCCCGGCCGCCAAGGTAGCGGTTGAGCTGGAAGTCAGACGAGCGAATGCCCAAGCCCGCGCCGCTTACTCCGTTATTGTTGGCGTCGAGGCCCCGGGCAATTTCGCTACCGATGGGCTCCCGCTCCACTCTGAACTGGTCGTACTGCGGACCGATACCCACTTTGAGGAAGCTGAAGATGTCACGCTCCAGCACCGGGCTCACGTAGAGGCGGGAGAAGCGCACCCGGTAGGTGTCGTTGATGTCGCGGTTGCGCACCCGGTCATCGGAGCCCAGCAGCTCGTTGCGGGAGTTGTTGCCTTCGCCGAAGTAGTTGTAGAGCAGCTGCGGACCATACAGTTGGGCGTTGATGCGCAGGTCAAACTTGCTGATGACATCCACAAACTGCCCGGTGTAGCGCACATTATAGGCCTTCTGGGAAGGCGAATAGTTGGCGGCCAGCGTCTGCTCGGTGGCGAAAGGCGCCTTGCGGAAGCCGTAGGTACGGTAGGTCACGCCCCCGCCCAGAAACAGCCGGTCGTCGATGTTGTAGCCAAAGTACAGGGCCGGACCAAAGTAGTTCAGGCTGTAGTCTTTGCGGTCGGTGCGGGGGTGGGTGTCGTACTGGCTCACCTCGATGCCAGGCTGCAAGCGCAGGCGCACTTCCTTGCCCGCGTTGATGACGTTGCCGGTGTCGGCGTCGTAAATCTGGGTTTTGTGCCCCAGGCCACCCACGCGGGAGTTGTCGGTAATCGAGTCCCGGTCGGTGCCGCCAATGATGCGCAGCAGGGCCCCACCTTTCGACTGACCCGTCACGTTGTAGACGTCGTTGCCGGAGAAGCCGTAGAGGCGAATTTCGTCGGTTTCTTTGTCGAAGGTCTTCTCGAACAAGGTCTTGGTCAGTTGGCCTTCCTTGTTAATCTTGGTCACCTTCACGCGGGTTTTGTCGCCGTCGAGGCGCTCCACGTCAAACCGCTCCCGCTTGGAGCTGCCTTTCACTTCCACGATGTCGTTGAGCGTACCGTAGTAGTCGGCGGCCAGCTTCGGCAGCAGGTCGCGGCGGCTCTTGAGCTTAGCCACGATTTCAGCCCCGTGCAGGTCGTAGATTTCCTTGGGCCACTGCGAGCGGAAGGCCTTTTCGATTTCGGCATCCGTAAGGTCAGCCTTCATTTTCTCGGCCAGTTTCACCCAGTCCTCTTTGCTGACCGAAGCCAGGAACACCCGGTCGTTGGCCAGGGCCGTCAGGTTGAGGCCTTTGAAGTCGGCGTAGTCGTAGCCAAAGTTCTGGAAGTTGCGGATGGCCCACTTGCGCGAAGCCAGGTAAGGCAGCACCCCGTCGCCCTTGAAGAAGGCAATGTCGCGGTCTTCGGGCACAGCCGTGAATTTACGGTCCCCGTCCTTGTCCTTGGTTTCGGCCCAGCGCCACTGGTCTTCGTGCCGGTCCCAGTCGCCGATCCACATGTCGAAGAGGCGGGAGCGGGCAAAGGCTTTTTCGTTGACGCGGTTGTCGTTGTCGTCGATGAGGCGCTCCATCACCTTGTCGGTGCCCACCAGGTTTTCGGCGTTGCCCAGGGAAGCCACGTTGCTTTGGTCGTCCTTGGCATCTTCCTCAATCATGGCCGGCGTGTTCGAAAACCGCTCGTAGTACTGGCCCAGCAGCGGGTCTTGAGGAATATAAACCGGCTTGGGGTTGGTGTGCAGAATGCCAGCCGTAGTGCCCAAATAAGCCACCGGGAAGGCGCCAAACGGGTGCTGGGCCGAAATCTGGTCCTGCAGAATGTCCTTGGCCGCGCCTTCGCGCAACGCCTCGGGCAGCACGGCCGCAGGGTCTTTGTTGAGGCCGCGCAGGGTATAGTTGCGGCCTTCCTCGTTGCGCACTTTCAGCGAGGCCGTCTGCTTGCCGCCGCCAATTTTGTAGGGCTCCAGGCCGCCCCGCTCGGTGGCCATATCCAGCACCGGAAATTTCACCGGCGTAGCCCACTCCTTGCGGTAATGCTCGCCGAAGAGGAAGCGGTGGAACTTGCCGCGCTGGTCATAGTCGGTATTCACGGCCAAAGTCACGGTGCTGTCTTGGAAGTTGGGCCGCTTCATGTTGTTGACCTCCTTGATTTCAGCCACCACCTTGGTTTCCTTGGCGTAGAGCGGGGTGCGGAACACCAGCCGGCCCGTTTCGCCTTTGTCGTTAGGAATCCAGAACTCGGTCCAGACCTCGCCGTTGTCGTAGTAGTTCACCCGCGACCAGCCTTTCTCCTTATCCGAGAAAATGGCTTCGCCGCTCTTGCCGGGGCGCACGTGCTGGGTTTTGCAGCCCGAGCCGCTCACAATCTGGTGCATGGAGCCCACCTTGAAGTACTGCAGGTTGTGCTCGTGGCCCGAGGCGTAGATGATGTTGGGGTATTTGTCGAAAATCTCCATCAGACCCTTCTTGTAGGCCTGGTACAAGGGATGAGGAATATCCTGGCTGACCCCGCCGTACTTGCGGGCAAAGGGGTACACCGAGCCAATGATGGGCAAGGGCAGGAAGGCGTACTTATAGACGATGGAAAGCGGGAAGAAATGGTCGGCCAGGGTGAAGTAGCCCCCGTGAATACCATCCGAGAAAATCGGGTGGTGGGCAATGACCATGATGTTGCGGTTCTGATTCCGCTGGATAATGTCTTCGAGCTGGGTGAAAAAGTCGGTTTCGTTGGCCACACCGCAGCCGCTGTTGCCGCCGTAGGGCCGCTCGCCGCTGGTTTGCAGAAACCACTGCGAGTTGATGGCAATCATCAGGATGTCGTCCTGCAGGCGCACCTCAAACGGACCGGGGCAGGCATTACGCGGAATGAAGAAGTCGCCGGTGAAGGGGAAGGCGGCCGAGTCGCTGGTCAGGTAGTTTTCCACGAAGGCCTGCTGCCGGTTCACTTGCTCCACGGCACCGGTCAGGCCCTGCTTCCAGTCGTGGTTGCCGGGAATCATGTACTTCTCGCCGGCGTAGCCACGCAGCGACTCCAGCTGCCCAATCATGCGCTCCTCCGACTCCTTGCGGTCGTAGGCGCCTTCGCGGGGCATGCCGTATTCATAGATGTTGTCGCCCAGAAAAATCGTGGTGCTCTTGGAGCCAGCCTTGGTTATCTGCTGGTTCAAAAAGTTCAGGGACGGCTCGCCTCCGGCCTCTTTCTTAATAGGCTTGCCTACGTCGCCAATCAGAAAGATGGAGTAGCGGATGTGGCTGCTGTCGGGCGGGGTTTTGCTTTCCCAGTTTTCGCCCCCATGATTGTAGTTGGGGCGCTCGGGATGGGCGGTTTGCGTTTTTTGGGCAAGGGCAGTAGTCAGGCTGCCGCACAAAAGCAGTAAGCAGCTGAGCAGAAAAGGTCTTCTCATATAGA
Organism: Hymenobacter cellulosilyticus; assembly: GCF_022919215.1. Taxonomy (NCBI): domain Bacteria; kingdom Pseudomonadati; phylum Bacteroidota; class Cytophagia; order Cytophagales; family Hymenobacteraceae; genus Hymenobacter; species Hymenobacter cellulosilyticus. Next base: position 374,687 of record NZ_CP095046.1, read on the forward strand.
AGCAATGAACGTAAAAGCGGCGCGGGAGGTATAGAAATTGGGGCAGCAGTCCCGCCTTAAAGCCCGAAAAAAGTCGTAAACTACTGCATACGGCACCGCGCATCGGGCGTTGAGAGGCGGTGCGCTGCCCTACGCAATCTGCCGGCCCACGGTTGGGCTCGGGGCTGGCAAAAACTTCGCTCCCCAATTCGCGTTGTAAGCGAGTTGGGAGCCGGCGGCCCACTGTACGCCACTCTATTCTACTTCCCCCGCATGGAAACCATCGAGACTTTAAAACCGGCCAAAGCTGAAATTCTGAAGAAGGCCAAGGCACATATTACGGCCCTCTTCGAGGAAAAACTGCCCAAGTCCCTCGTCTATCATTCCTTCAAGCACACAGCTACCACCGTAAAGGAGGCCAAGGCCCTAGGCGAAGCCACCGAGCTGAGCCCGGAAGATCTGGAAGCCCTGGTGCTGGCGGCCTGGTTTCACGACGCGGGCTACACCGAGGTGTACGACGGCCACGAGTACCGCAGCATGGAGCTGGCCGAGCAGTGGCTGCGCGAGCAGGGCTACCCGGCCGACCGGATTGCGCTGGTCAAAGACATTATCCGGGCCACCCACCGCAACGAAACGGCCAAGACCGAGCTGCAGCAGCTCTTGGTGGACGCCGATATGAGCAGCATGGGCAAGGAGGAATTCTTTGCCAACGGCGAGCTACTGCGGGCCGAGTGGGAAACTGTATTGGGCAAAAGCTACGACAGCGTGGAGTGGGCCGAAACCCAGCTCGACTTCCTGCTTTCCTCCAAGTACCTGACCGACGCGGCCAAGGACCGCTACAAAGACCAGTACAAGGAGAACATCAAGGACCAGCGCAAGCTGCTGAAGAAAACCGAAAAAAAGCAGAAAAAGCGCGAGCAGGAAGAGCAGGGCAACTTTGCCGAGGGCAAGCGGGGCGTCGAAACGATGTTCCGGACCACCTACAGCAACCACATCAAGCTCTCGGATATGGCCGATAAGAAGGCCAGCATGATGATTAGCCTCAACGCGGTGATTATGTCGGTGCTCATTACGTATCTGGGCGCCAAAACTACGGCCGTGGGCCCGTCTTTTACCCGCAACCCCATCCTGACGGTGCCCATGAGCATTCTGCTGGCTACGGCCCTGGGCTCGGTGGTGTCGGCCATCCTGTCGGCCCAGCCCGACGTGACGAGCTTTAAGTGGCTCAAGAAAAGCCCCAGGTGGCCACCAACCGCCGGGTGAACCTGCTCTTCTTCGGCAACTTCACCAAGCTCAGCCTCGACGACTTCCAGAACGGCATGACGGGCCTGATGCGCAACAAGGACAACCTCTACACCAACATGGTAACTGACATTTACTACCTGGGGGAGGTTTTGTCGCGTAAGTACCGGCTGCTGCGCATCAGCTACACCATCTTCATGGTAGGCCTGATTCTGACGGCGTTGTCCTTCGGCATTGTGCTGCTGTACAAGTCGTAATAACGAACTGCTCTGTTATAAAAAGCCCCGCCGAATCACTCGGCGGGGCTTTTTTTATGTTACGTGGGCCTTGCTTAGCTTTCCCGGCCCTCGCGCTTCAGCTGTTCGCAGAGTTCGGCCAGCTGCCGGATGGACTGGCCCATGAAGCGGCGCATTCGCTGGCGCTGCCCAAACCGGATAAGCGGGTTGGGACTGGCAATGTAGCCGTAGCGGAACTCCAGCGTCACGAGGCAGGACTGGGCATCAGCGGCCTCAATAAAGCAAAACAGGAACGAGTTGGGAAAAAGCCGGAATAGCGAAATTTTCTCCACGTACTCAATCCGGTCGGCATCCTCGAAGTGCTGCACCGCCTGGAAATCAATCTGGCCGCGGTTGAGCTTTACTTTGTAGCTGGTGCCTAGGCGGCCGGCCTTGGTCAGGTCGTAGGTTACCTCACTCACGCCGGGCATCCAGCGGGCCCGCAGCCGGAAGTTGCTCAGCACCCGCAGGGCGTAGGCCGCCGGCACATGCACGGTGCTAATCACTTTGAGCGCGTTGCCCTCGCGGGTGCCGCTGCTTTCCCCGTTTTCGCTGAGCAGCAGGCGCAGGGGCGAAAGGTAGGCGTAGCGGTAGCATATTTCGCCCAGGTAGTCGTACATGCAGGTGCCGCGCAGCAGGCGGGTCCAGGAAAAGCTGCGGGCCACGTCGGCGGCGGGCTGGGTTTCGAGGTAGCCGTCGGAAAGCAGGATGTACTCGTTGCCGGTTACGTTGTTCTTGAGCAGGCGGTGCACCACGATGACGTCACGCCCCATCAGCTTGGTAAACTGCCGGATCTGGGCCACGCTGACTTTGCCAAAGTGCACGATGATCTTGATGGTCAGATCGTGGGCCCGCAGGGCCGTGCTCAGTTCCGAGTCCAGGTCGCGCTCCACCAGCCGCACGTAGTTCTGAAAATCCAGAAAGATGCGGCGGCACTGGGTCACGACCTCCTGAATAGTAGGCGGCGGGCCCAGGCGGTAAAACAGGATGGCGTCGCCCTGAATTTCGCTTACCTCCATATCCAGCGTGTTGGCTTCCACCAGAATTTCGAGCAGGTCGGCAATAAGCTGGGGTGCCAGCACGCTCCCCGATTCCTGGATAAAGCGGGTGAAGCCACTGATGTCGGGAATGAACAGCAGGGCGGGCACCATTCCATCATCGGCCGCCACGGTGGCCGCAGCGGTGGGTCGGCGGCCGGCGGCCCGGCGGGCGGCGCGCATGTCATCCAATAAACCCATAGTGCAACCAGAAAAGAAGTCAGAAGTGAAGCTAGCGGCCTATACGCAAGCCTTGGAGTGCCGGGTTTGGGCTGTAGGTTGCTTTCGCGTTACCTTTGTCGTAGTGTTAGACTATGGCTGCGTAGTTCAACGGATAGAATAGGCGTTTCCTAAACGCTTGATATGGGTTCGATTCCCGTCGCGGCTACTATTTACGTGCTACTGCTGCCTGACCTCACTACAGGGTTAAAGCTCTGATTCGAGTTGGTTGACAAAGTAAGTACGCTTAGTTGAAAAGCTTGGCTTGCGTAAAAACAGATAAGGCCCATTCCCGGTAAAGTGGAGTGGGCCTTGCTTTTTTTACACTTTACTCCGGGTCTCAGCTTTCTCCGTCACAAACGCCCCATTCCTAGCGCCAGCCAATAATCCACCCAACTAGGTGTTTTACAATACGCTAAAGCCACATACCCCTCATACACCTTCTATCATTAAGCCGGCGACTAGCATACCAGGGTATCTGTACTGTGTCACAGGCGGCACTACAGCGACCTTGCGCATAAGCGGCCTTCCCGGTAGTATTACTTATCTCTAAACCCTTACTCAGCCCTTATGAAAACAATCCTGCGTGTTCTTTCTCTGACCGGCCTGCTCGTCGTAGGCAATGGTGTTGTCTCTCAATTGTCACAGGCGGCAACTGTGGTAGTAAGCCCTACCAATATTATTGACACCAAGATTAAAGTTGCGCTTTACAACTACGGCGAGGCTACTGGCTTAACTAACCTCACCTTTCAAAAGGACAGCCAGACTGACTTTCGTATTTACAGCAATGGCCAATTTATAGAGTATGGCTACTATGATTCGTCTGATGACGGCGTTTGGATTGCCGGTGAAAACTATCATCAGTAATCCCTGGCTCTATCAGCCCTGGGCAGAATCAAGAAAGCTCCGTCTGATGGCGGGGCTTTTTTTGTCCGGAAGGTTCTGCACGCTGCCAGGATCAGGGCGGGATGTTTGAACTCAGACTGATTCTGTTTACTGGTTAGCCCAGAACTAAATCATCAGCAATAGCGGGGCTGGAAAACTGCCGAGCTTTCAAAGAGCGCAAATAAGGGTTAAACGTGCGAATAAACCTTTACAACGACTCGCATTCTCGTCACAGAACTTCTTATAGGTTAGTAAGTATACACTCGAGTCCAGGTCACTTCATCCTACCAGCCATCGGTAACTTATAACCTGCTCCCTGACAGCAGTAGGCAGCCTATACTCCACATTAACATAGCCATATCGATTTAATGTTACCCATTAGCGAAGATGTATTGGTGCAGCGGCTCTACGCTAGGGACGAATCGGCTATGACCCTGTTTTACGACAAGTACGGCCGGGTGCTTTACAATGTCATCCTGCGCATCGTGCGCAATGAGGTAATGGCCGAAGACGTGCTGCAGGAGAGCATGGTCAAGATCTGGTATTCCTTTGCCTCCTACACGGCTTCGCGCGGCCGGCTGTTTACCTGGGCTCTGAATGTATGCCGCAACGCCGCCATCGACCAGCTCCGTACCCGCCAGTACCACGAAGGACAGCAAACGCAGGCTCTCGAAAGTAGCATGGCCTGCTACCAGGTGGCCGCCACCGGCTTTCAGCCCGAGCACGTGGGCCTGCGTGAGCTGGTTATGTGCCTCAAGCCTAATGACCGAAAAATCATTGATTTGCTCTATTTCGGCGGCTTCACCCAGGCCGAAGTAGCCGATGAGCTGCAAGTGCCGCTGGGTACCGTCAAAACCCGGGCCCGCGCGGCCATGCACGCCCTAGCAAAAGCAGCCCGCTAAGCAACTTTCCTTTCTTTCTCTAACCCCTGCTGTTTGCCTCACAGTCAGGGGATTTTGGCGTGTCTTTTTTGGACACAATACAGCTTTTTGCTTCGCTGCTCTTGCCCAGCTTAATCCATTCGAAAGCGGAACAAGGCTAAATATATAAATATAACCAGAGTGCTATAAAAACTAGATTTATTTCCGCAAATTTGCCCTGCGCTTTGCTATGGGTGCTTCTGCCTGCTCTATCTTCTGTCTTATTACCTGTGTCTAAATTTGTCTGATTTAATTCAGCCTACTGCCTGCCCTTAGCGTGCTTATTGCCTTCATAGCCAATAGACTTATCTGTTTCAGATACTAACTATCTACTCCTTGTATAACCTGAAAGTCTGAACAGTTAAAGACTGTTTGATCCTCTTTTTTTATTTCCAGCCTCATTTCTTCCTGCATGGAGCACACCGCTACTCTCATTACCCCCTTCTTATCCCCACAATCTTCGCGGCGCCGCTGGCTCAAGGGCCTGGGAGCCTTGCTAGGTACTACCGTTCTGGGTGGGCCTGCCTATGCTGTAGCGGCCCCCGCCGCAAAGATGGCCGCAACTCCGGCCCCGGGAACTGAACCCATCGGAACCGTTAAGCTCTTCGCGGGTCCCGAACTCCCTTCAGGCTGGGTTGTGTGCGATGGGCGCCTGTTGCGCGTTGACGAGTATCCTGCTTTGCACAAGGCCCTCGGCACCCTGTATGGTAGCAAAGGTCGAAGCTCGTTTGCCTTGCCTAAACTGCTGCCCACCGCTGCGGAAACGCAGCTAACAACGTGGTTGCCCGCGGTAAAAATAGCCGCTGCGCCTGCTGTTGCCGCTCTGGCCGAGCTACGCATGCCGCACCAGAGCCGCCGTCTCAGCTAATGTGAGCCCGGGTTCTGCCGGGCTTCGGTATTGTCACTAACTTTTTTCCTTCTTCTCTTTTATTCTCTCTCTTATGGACGAAGCTTACATTGGTTCTATTGTACTGTTTGCCGGTAATTTTGCGCCCAGAAACTGGGCTTTCTGCGACGGCTCCTTGCTGAGCATCGCGCAAAACTCGGCCCTGTATTCAATTCTAGGCACTACTTACGGCGGCAATGGCACAACCACGTTCGCCCTGCCCGACCTGCGCGGCCGCACGCCTGTGCACGCCAACAACGGCCAACCCGGCCCCGGCCAACAGCCCGTGCAGCTAGGCGAAGTCGCTGGCACTCGCAACGTGACTCTGCTTGCCACACAGATGCCCGCTCACACGCACACCTTAGCGGTAAACACTGGTAATGGAACGACCAGCAGCCCTGCGGGCGCAGTTCCTGCCGTCAGTAATTTTGAAGACCCAGGCACCGGTAACCAAGTGGTGGTCAATAGCTACGCCCCCACGCCCAATGGCGTCGCCAACCCCCAGACCATCAGCGCAGCCGGCGGTAGCCAGCCTTTCAGCGTGATGCAGCCTTACCTGGGGTTGAACTACATCATCTGCCTGTACGGGATCTATCCCTCCCGTAGCTAAGCTTGAGCAATTGGAGCTGGCGACGGGCATAGCAGAGTTCTGCTGAGAATGAAGTCTGCCGGCGACTGCCGACCAGCAGTCTTTCTTTTGGTAGCAGGGCAATGGATGCGACCATCACATCCGCTGCCCTGCTACTCCTGATTTTGAGGCTGTCTGCTTACCTGAGCCCTCTACTTGTTTTTGAAACTCTATTTTCTGTATTAATGCAACAAAAATCTTTACTCACACGGTGGCTTCGTTTGGTAGTCCTGCTGGCGGTACTGGTTCTAGGCCTTGCTGGCCCTAGCTCCGCCCAGCTGTATTACCTGACTACGGACGGCACTGCCGCCAGCCAGTCGGCGACTGATGCGCTGAACTTCCTGAACACCACAACCAACGCCACTAGCACGGTGGTGTCGTCGATAGCTACCAGCCCCAATCTGTTGGCGCTGGACCCGGCCAACAACCGCGCCTTCGTGTATGAAGCGCTGACGGCCTCCCGGGGCATCAAGGTGTACGACCTGAGTACCACCCCCACGCTGCTGCGCACCCTGCCGGTGCCGGCGCAGGTGTCGGCCCTTGAGTACGACGCGGCCAGCGACTACGTGTACTTTCTGACCACTGATGCCGTTGCGACTACGCTTACGGCCACCGACGCGCTGAACCGCATCAAGGCCGACGGCACCGGCGCTAACCAGGTACTGGTGTCGTCAGTGACCAACTCGCCCGTCTACCTGGCGCTCAACACTGCCGCCAACCGGGCCTACGTGTACGAAGGACTAACAGCCAGCCGCGGTATCAAAACCATTAACCTGGCTACTAACACCGTTATCGGTGGGACCATTCCGGTGGCCGCCGCGGTGTCGGCCCTTGAGTATGCCCGCTCAAACGGTTTCCTCTACTTCCTGACCTCGGATGGCGTCGGTACTACGGGTGCCCCGCTGCCACCGATGCGCTTTACCGGGTGCAGCCCAACGATTCCGACACCCCGCCCACGCCCACGGCCCTTATCACCAGCTTGACCAACTCGCCTGCTTATCTGGCGCTGGACCTGACTAACAGCCGGATTTACGTAGCCGATAACTTTGCGAGCACTCGGGGCTTCCGGATAATAAATACCGCCACAAACGCGGTGACGACGCTTGCCCAGGCGACGCAGTTTGCGGCAATCGAGTTTGCGCAGCAGGCTGCTGCCCCCACGGTAACAACGGCCGCGGCCACCACTGTTACCTCCAACGGCGCTGTGTTAGGCGGCGAAGTAACAGCCAATGGCGGCGCCACCGTAACGGAGCGCGGCGTAGTGTACAGCACTACCAACCAGACGCCGACTACCAGCGACACGAAAGACACCAATGGTACGGGCACGGGCACTTTTTCCGAAACCATCAGCGGCCTGACGACGGGCACTACCTACTACGTGCGGGCTTACGCCACCAACTCGGTCGGCACCAGCTACGGCAGCGTGGTGAGCTTTACCACCCCGCCCAATGCGCCGGTAGTGGTTGTGCTGGCCAACGGCAGCATCGTGAACAACACCAATCCGACCTACGCGGGCACAGCTGTAGCTAACTCAACGGTGACGGTTATCGTGGATGGCACGGCCATTGGCACGACGACAACGACCAGCGCCGGCAACTGGGCCCTCACCCAGCCCGCAGCCCTGGCCCAAGGCAGCCATACAGTGCGTGCCACGGCCTCTATCAACGGCTCGGGCCAGAGCGCCAGCTCGAACACCAACACCTTCACCGTCGACTCGGTGCGGCCTACGGTAGTCATCAGCTCTTCAGCGGGTGCCTCGGGCAGCACGACTGGCACTTCGCCCATTCCCTTCAACGTCACTTTCTCAGAAAGCATGACGGGCTTTGCGGCCGGCGACGTGACAGTGACCAACGGGACCATCTCGAGCTTCGCCGGCAGTGGCGCTGCGTACTCGTTTACTGTGACGCCGGCTGCTGGCGGCGCCATCACGGTGAACGTGCCGGCCAACGTAGCGCAGGACGCAGCTGGCAACTTCAACACCACCGCTACCCAGTTCTCTATCACCTACACTCCCCCGACGGCCACGGTAGTATCGGTTACGCGCCTGACTCCTTCGCCCACGACTACAACCCAGGTAAGCTACCGGGTAGTTTTCTCGGGCAGCGTGACGGGCGTAACGACCAGCAACTTCAATGTGACGACTACCGGCGGTGTCACCGGGGCTTCCGTGAGCAGCGTGAGCGGCTCGGGCACTACCTACACCGTGACGGTGAATACGGGCACCGGCGACGGTACCCTGCGCCTGAACGTGGCCAACAGCACTGGCACCACGCCGACACTTTCGAACGTACCCTACACGGCTGGCGAGGTGTACACCATCACCAAAAGCTTTGCCGCCAATCCCCAGCTGACTATTCAGGGAACCGGTGGTACCGGCTCCGACGTGACGGCCTTCGTGGACGTGGCGCAGGTACTGAGCGGCGGCTCGCCGTTTGCCAACGGCTTGCAGAATAGCAGCTTCGAAACCCACGACATCCTGGCCAACGGTGACTATGGCTATCAGCCCACGGGCGCCAGCTGGACGTTCAACGCCCAAGCCGGCATTGCCGAGGCGGGCAGCCTGTTTACGCCGATTACGCCCGTTCCCAACGGAATTGCCGTGGCCTTTGTGCAAAGCAACAACGGTAACAACGGGCAGATCCAGCAAAATCTGGCGGTGCCCACGGGTAGCAACTATCAGGTAAGCTTCCAGGCTGCCCAGCGCATCTGCTGCACCACGCTTGACCAGACCCTGAACGTGTTCCTCAACGGCGTGTTCCTCGGCAGTATTCAGCCGAATTCTAACGCCTACACCACCTTTACCTCTGCTACGTTTGCCGTGACGGCCCCGGCCCTGACGGCCACCGTGAGCACGACCTCGGCCAGCCCCACCGGCACGGCTCCCATCCCGTTCTCGGTGAGTTTCTCGCAGAGCGTGGGCTCCACCTTCACGGCTTCGGACGTGACGGTAGCGGGCGGCACGCTGACCAGCGGCAGCTTTAGTGGTAGCGGCAGTGGCCCCTATACCTTCACCGTAACGCCCAGCGCATCGGGTACCATATCGGTAAACCTGGCCGCCAACGTGGCCCTAGACGCCAACAACACTGGCAACTCGGCCAGCAACACGGTGAGCGTGCAGTACGCGCAGCCAGTGACGGCTGCTCCGGTTATCACTTCGCCGGCCAACGGCAGCCTCACCAACCAGGCGGTGACCATCAGCGGCACGGCCCCGGCCGGCAGCGCGGTCACTGTGTACATAAACCAGAACAACGGCGCCTTCCAGGAACTCGACATCTACACGGCCACGGCCGGCGGCACCTTCACCACGCCGGCCTTCCCCTTCCCCAGCGCTACTTACCAGATCTACGCCACGGCCCAAAGCCCCGGCGCAGCGGTAAGTGCCAACTCGAACACGAACACCTTCACAGTTGATATCACTCGGCCGGCGGTAACCATCAGCAGCACGGCTGGGGCTTCGAGCAGCTCGACAAGCACCTCGCCCATTCCCTTCACGGTAACCTTCTCGGAAAACGTGACGGGCTTCGTGGCCGGTGACGTGACCGTGACCAACGGCACCATCACGGGCGGCATCGTGAACGGCACCAGCCCCGGCACCACCTTCACCTTCAACGTGACGCCGACCACGGCCGGCACGGCTACCACGGTGAGCGTACCCGCCAACGTGGCCCAGGATGCCGCCCGCAACTTCAACACCGCGGCCCCGGCTTACTCGCTCACCTTGGTGGCCCCCACCATCGTGGTAGCTCCGGCCACGCTGCCCAACGGCACGGTAGCCGCCGCCTACAGCCAAACCCTGACGGCTTCGGGTGGTACAGCTCCCTATAGCTTTGCCATATCGGCGGGCGCCTTACCTACGGGCCTAACGTTATCGGCTGGCGGCACGCTGGCGGGTACGCCCACGACGAGCGGCACGTTTAACTTCACGGTGCGCGCCACCGACGCCTCAGCCGCGCCGGGTCCCTACAACGGTGCCCGTTCTTACTCGCTGACCATCTCGGCTCAGCCAGTGACGGCTGCCCCAACGGTGACGGCGCCAGCCAACGGCAGCCTGACCAATAACCCCTTCCCCGTTTACGCGGGTACGGCCACGGCCGGCTCGACGGTGACGGTGTACGTGGGTCCCAACGCGGGCACGGCCACGGCCATCGGCACGACGACGGCTACCGGCTCGGGCAACTTCACGCTAACCCAGCCCTCGGCTCTGGGCAACGGCATGTATAAAGTGTACGCCACGGCTCAGCTTAGCGGCCAGGCGGCCAGCGTCAACTCCAATACCAACGTCTTCACTGTAGATGTTACCGCTCCGACGGTAGTTATCAGCTCGACGACCGGCAACTCGACCAGCACCTCGCCCATTCCCTTCACGGTGACCTTCTCAGAAAGCGTAACGGGCTTTGTGCAAACGGATGTGACGGTAACGAACGGCACTATCTCGGCCTTCTCCGGCTCGGGCGCTTCCTACTCGTTCAACGTAACGCCCGCCAGCAGTGGCTCGGTGACGGTGAACGTGCCGGCCAACGTGGCTCAGGATGCCGCTAACAACGTCAACACCGCTGCTAACCCGTTCACTGTTATCTACTCGCAGCCGGTAACGCCTGCACCTGTAGTAATTGAGCCCGCCAACGGGAGCTTGGTAAACAACAACCGGCCGGTATACGGCGGCACGGCTGTAGCCGGCTCGACGGTAACCGTGTATGTAGATGGCACCAGCGTTGGGACGGCTACCACCGCCACTGATGGTCGATTTAACCTGATTCAGCCGGCAGCGTTGGCTCAAGGCAGCCACACCGTGTATGTCACGGCTCAGCTCAATGGCCTGTCTGTGAGTGCCAACTCGAATACCAACACCTTTATCGTCGACACCTTCCCGCCCACGGTACTGGTTAGCGCCTCGGGTTTCGGCAGCGGCGGCAACACGAGCAGCTCGCCTATTCTGTTTGCTGTGAGCTTCTCAGAAAGCGTGACGGGCTTCGTAGCTGGAGACGTGACCATCACTAATGGCACCATCTCGGACTTCGTCGGCTCGGGCTCGGGCTACACCTTCAACGTAACGCCCACTGCCGCTGGCACGGTAACGGTGAATGTGCCCACCAACGTAGCCCAGGATGCGGCCGGCAACGGTAACATAGCCGCCAGCCCCTTCAGCTTTACCTACAACCAGGCGGTGACGGCGGCCCCAGTGGTAATTATGCCGGCCAACGGCAGCCGGGTGGCTACCACCACGCCTACTTATGAGGGTACGGCACCAGCGGGCTCGGTAGTACGCCTTTATGTCGATGGCACGGCGCTACCAAATACGGTCACGGCCAACAGCGCCGGCAACTGGGCCATCACTCAGCCCACGGGTCTGCCCCAGGGCTCGCACACGGTCTACGCTACAGCTCAGCTTAGCGGCCAGGCCGTCAGTGCCAACTCTAGCACCAACACCTTCATTGTCGACTCGGTACGCCCCACGGTCGTCATCAGCTCCTCGGCCAGCAACCCGACCAGCACCTCACCCATCCCGGTGACGGTGACCTTCTCCGAATCCGTAACGGGTTTCGTAGCCGGGGACGTAACGGTAGGCAACGGTACGATTTCGGGCTTCTCGGGCTCGGGCACTTCCTACTCGCTCAACGTAACACCCGCCAGCAATGGCACGGTAACGGTGAACGTGCCCGCTAACGTGGCCCAGGATGCAGCTGCTAACTTTAACACCGCCGCTACCCAGTTTAGCATCAACTACCAGCAGACGGTGACGGCTGCCCCAATGGTAATTGTGCCAACTAATGGCAGCTTGGTGAGCACCACCACGCCCACCTATGGAGGCACGGCGCCAGTTAACAGCACGGTGACCGTGTATGTGGATGGCTTATCCATCGGTACAACCATCGCTACGGGCTCGGGCAACTGGACTATTACCCAGCCCGCGGCTTTGGCCCAGGGCAGCCACACGGTGTATGCCACCGCGCAAAGCAGTGGAGCAGTAGTGAGTGCCAACAGCCTCACCAACACCTTCACGGTAGATTCGGTACAGCCGACGGTAGCCTTCAGCTCAACGGCGACCAGCCCCACCAGCACCTCACCGATTCCGGTGACCGTGACTTTCTCGGAAAGTGTAACCGGCTTCTCGGCAACTGATGTGACGGTGCGCAACGGTACGCTGGCCAACTTCTCCGGCAGCGGAGCTTCGTACTCGTTCACCATCACGCCAGCAGCTAACGGCCAGGTAACGGCAAACATCGCCGCCAACGTGGCCCAAGACGCAGCAGGTAACCCCAATGCGGCGGCTCCTCAGTTCCTGATTTTCTACAACCAGGCAGTTACGCCGGCCCCAGTGGTAATTGCACCCGCCAACGGCAGCCTGATAAGCACCACCACGCCGACCTACAGCGGCACAGCCGTAGCCAACTCGACGGTAACAGTGTACGTGGATGGCGCGGCCATCGGCACGACCACGGCGACCAGCGCAGGCAACTTCACGCTGACTCAGCCTTCGGCCTTGGCCCAGGGCAGCCACACGGTATATGCCACGGCTCAGGTTTCGGGTTCAGCGGCCAGCGCCAACTCCAGCACGAATACCTTCTCGGTAGATTCGACCTCGCCGACGGTAGCTATCAGCTCCACAGCTACCAACCCCACGAGCACCACGCCCATCCCGGTAACGGTCACGTTCTCGGAAAGCGTAACGGGCTTCTCCGCTGGTGATGTAACGGTGAGCAACGGCACCCTGACCGGCTTCTCCGGATCGGGCTCGGCCTACTCCTTCAGCGTAACGCCAACGGCCAATGGCCAGGTAACGGTGAACATCGCCGCCAACGTAGCCCAGGATGTGGCCGGCAACGGCAACTCGGCCGCTACGCCCTTCTCAGTTGAGTACAGCGCTCTGGTGGTAGCTACCTCCTGGACGGGTGCTGTCAGCACTGATTGGTTTACGGCTGGCAACTGGACTTCCGGTGTGCCAACCAGCACCGTGGATGCTACCGTTGCCAACGGTGCCCCCCGCTACCCGGTAGTAGCAACTGGTACGGCCAACACGAAGAACCTGACCGTGGCCTCGAATGCTTCGCTCACGCAAAGCGGCGGCATTATTGCCCTGACCGGTAACTTCGCTACGGCTGGCACCTTCACCGCCACCGGCGGGCAGGTAAGCCTGGTCGGCACAAGTGAGCAACGCCTGGGTGGCGTGCGCACGGCATTCTGGGATTTGACGGTGGGTGCTTCCGGCGCCCGCCTCGATGGCCCGGTTGATGTCCAGCGCGTCCTGACCCTGAACGGTAACCTGAACACCAATAGCCAACCAATGACCTTGCTGTCGAATTCCACGGCTACGGCCATGGTCGTCAACAGCGGCGGGGTAGTGAACGGCATTGCCACGGTGCAGCGCTACATCGACCCGAGCATCAATCCGGGCACAGGCTACCGCCACTACAGCTCGCCAGTGGTGAGCACCACGGTAGCGGACCTGGCTACCAGCGGCTTCTTGCCGGTGGTGAACCCCGATTACAACACGGTAGGCAACACGGTAAACCCCTTCCCAACGGTGTACGGCTACAATGAAGCCCGCATCACGGGTAGCGCCCCTACCGCTCAGGAGTTCGAATACGGCTACTTCTCGCCCGAAAACCTGAGCGCGGGTCTCCTGCGGGGCCGCGGCTACACCGTGCACATCAACGGTGACCAGAAAGTAGACCTGGTAGGCACGCTCAACACCGGCACTATTCCGGTGGGCTCCCTCACCCGCGGCGCCGAAGTCAACTCGGGCTGGCACTTGCTGGGCAACCCCTACCCTGCTCCGCTGGATTGGAAAAAAGCCCGCCTGGGCCTGCCCGATGGTATTAGTGACGCCATCTACGTGTATAAGTCCAGCAGCCTGTACACGGGCACGTACCAGTTCTACCAGAACGGCTTTGGTAACCTGCCCGGCGGTATTGTTAGCTCCATGCAGGGCTTCTTCATCCGGGTAAACCAGACGGTTCCGGCTTTCAACTTCCAGGACACCTGGCGCTCGACGAGCTACGAGGCTCCGGTATTCAACCGCCCCGCGGCTGATAACCGGCCCGCCCTGCAGCTGGATCTGGTGAGTGCCGCTGGTCCGCACGACCCGGCCTATGTGTACTTCGAGGAAGGCGCCACCGCCGGCCTGGACGACCACTACGACGCCGAGAAGCTGCCCAACCCTACGGGCTTGAACCTGGCTTCGGTAGCCGTGGGCAAGGGCTTGGCCGTGAATGGCCTGCCCGTGCTGCAAGCCACGACCATCGTGCCGCTGACCGTGGGCGTGCCCGTAACGGGCTCCTACACGCTGCAGGCCGCTTCGCTGGCCAACTTCGGCAGCACGTCGGTATACCTGCTCGACGCCGAAACCGGCCAGCAAGTGGATCTGAAGCAGCAGAGCACCTACCGCTTCTCGGCCAGCAACGCCGCCCTGATTACGGGTCGCTTCTCACTGAGCTTCGGCGCCCTGCGGCCCCTGGCCACCAACAGCAGCGCCCTGGCTTCCAGCGTAGCGCTGTACCCCAACCCGGCCCAGAAAATGGCTTGGGTAGAGCTGCCCACCGCGCTGGGCCGCAAGCCCGTAACGGCTGCGCTGCTCGACGCCCTGGGCCGAGTGGTACGCACCCAGCAGCTGCCCGCCAATGGTGACAAGGCTCACGCCCTGTCGTTGGACGAGCTGCCCGTGGGCGTGTACTCACTGCGCCTAAGCACGGAAGCAGGCATGGTTACCAAGCGCCTTATTATCAAATAAGCGCTGGTACCTATACCCCACAAAAAAGCCCCCGGACATTCCGGGGGCTTTTTTATTGACCATTGCCGCAGCTGCTTATTCTGGCAGCAGGCCGCTGCTTACGGCGAATTTGATAAGGGCGGCGGTGTTTTTAGCCTGGGTTTTCTCGATGATGTTCTGGCGGTGGGTTTCGATGGTGCGCTTGCTGGTGAAGAGCTTGTCGGCAATTTCGGCGTTGGTCAGCCCTTCGGCAATGAGTTGCAGCACTTCCAGCTCCCGCTTCGAAAGGCTGCTACCCACCTTGGGCGCATCATACGTGTTGATTTCGGGGCTCTGAAACTTGCGCAGCAAAGCCATACCAATAGCAGTGCACAGAAACGGCTGCCCGCCGGCCACGGCGTACAGGGCATAGATCAGCTCGGTACGGCCCGTGTTTTTCAGGGCATAGCCCAGGGCACCGACGTCCAGGGCCTGAACTACATACCGTTCATGGTCGAGCATGGACAGCACCAGCACGCGGGTATGCGGATGCTGCTCGCGCAGGGCGGCCAGCGTGGCAAAGCCGTCCATGCCAGGCATGTTCAGGTCGAGCAGAATAACATCGGTGGGCGTTTCAGGCAGCATGGCCAGGAGCTCCTCTCCATTGCTGGCTTCGCCTACCACCTCCAAGCCTGGCTCGTCGCGCAACAGGCTGCGAATACCATCCCGGATGATGGCGTGGTCGTCGGTGAGAATAATCCGAATCATAGTGGAATCAACGTTAAAACAGGCTGTATAGGTCCTGCGAAAAAGGGTGGCCCTTGCTTTCAAAAAATGATGTTGCTCATCCCTTTCCGCTGCCTCTACTTCCCGCTCCGGCCCCACTTCCATTCGCCGACCGCCACCTAGCGGTAATGAATAACCAATGGACTGCAATATTACACGAGGCCGCTCCGGGAAGCACCAGGCCGGGGGAAAAGCAGTACTTACCGCTACAGGACCCTAACCTGCTGCCCGGTATACGTATAAATACCTATCATAGTCTACCTTTATGTTGTAATACCTCGAGTGACCAGAAAATTCGGGCATTACTTAAGCTCTTAAGCTGGCAAGGTGCTTGTTAGCCAACTGCTAACCGGCACAATCGATGCTGCAACTACCAATAAAATCAGAAGCTTAGCTTAACTTTTTACGGCTAGGCAGGTTTTTAAAAGCTCGTCCTTTTCGGACTCTCTCCTTACTTCATTTTTAGGGTTCTAACGTATGACTCGTATTATTTTGGCCGACGACCATACCATTCTCCGGGATGGTATTCGCGCGTTGTTAGTGGCTGAACCCGATTTTGAAGTGGTAGGTGAAGCCAGCAATGGCCGAGAGCTGCTGGATTTGCTGGCTACCACTCCGGCCGATGTAGTGCTGCTGGATCTGACCATGCCCGAGCTGGATGGCTTTGCGGTACTGCCCCTGGTGCGGGCCCAGCACCCCGAAACCCGCCTGCTGATTCTTTCCATGCTGGAGCACGAGCGCTACGTGGCTCAGGCCCTGGAAGCAGGAGCTTCGGGATATATTCTCAAGAATGCCGCCATTACCGAAATCCTGCACGCTATCCGGACCGTAGCCGTGGGGCACTCGTTTTTGTGCACGGAAATAGGCCTAGAGCTGCTGCGCAAGCTTACCCTGAATATGGAAAAGCAGTGGGAAACCAGTGCGGAATCCCATTCGGCCGACCTCTCGGCCCGGGAGCTGGAAGTGCTGCAGCTCATTGCCGAAGGGCTGACCAACGCCGAAATTGCCGACAAGCTCTTCACCAGCAAGCGCACCATCGAAACCCACCGCCAGAACATCATCGAGAAAACCCAGGCCAAAAACACCGCCGCCCTTATCAAATTCGCCGTAAATCAGGGCTTGGTGAAATAATTGGGGTGTCATTCTGGGCAACTTGGCTAACCCGGAGATAGATACGGATTTTAAATCGCGGCACTACGTAATTTTTAGTTCCGCGTCTTCAGTTCACGGGTACTCCGGCTCGGGCTTACCCCCAGCCGGCCCGCAGTAATTAACTTGTTATCAAGCTGGAGACCGGGAACTGGGGCTGGCGGGCGTATCAGACGCAGCGGGCAGCGGGGAAGCACTGTTGGCGGGGAGAGGCAACCCAGAGAAGGAAATTCTCGCATGTAGTAGCACTTTCCACTTCCACTCTGCTACTGCTCTCATGCCTAGTCGTAAGAAAAAACCCACTCCTTCGCATGACTCCAACCGTCAAAGCTGCCCCGTTCCCCAAGGCATCCTGATTGCCGTGGGCGGCCACGAAAACAAGGGCGAAGCACCCGAAAAAGGGTCAAACCAGGACCAGAACCGCAATTTTGTGCCCGATGGTATTCTCACCCGCTTCGTGGAGGAGCTCTCCGGCAACGACCCGCTGATTGTCGTTATTCCCACCGCCTCGTCGGTGCCCGAGGAGGCCGCCGGCGACTACCACGAAGTATTTGGCCGCCTCGGAGTAAAGCGCGTTGAAACTCTCGACATTCGGGAGCGAGGCCATGCCAACGATGAGAAAGCCCTGGAACTCATCAATGAAGCCGCCGGCTTCTGGTTTACGGGCGGCGACCAGCTGCGCCTGACGGCCTTGCTGGGCGGTACGCAGCTGCTGCAGCGCCTGAAAGAGCGCTACACCTTCGAGCGAATCGTTATCGGGGGCACCAGCGCCGGGGCTTCGGCCATGTCGACGCCCATGATTTATGAAGGTCGCAACGACGCGGGCATGCGCAAGGGCGAAATTGCCATTACCACCGGCCTGCAGTTTATGCACGACGTGGCCATCGACACTCACTTTATTGCCCGGGGCCGCATTGCCCGCATGGCCCAGATTATTGCCACCAACCCTACCTGCCTGGGCCTGGGCCTGGAGGAAGACACGGGCGTAGTAGTGCGGGAAGGCTACAAACTCGAAGTTATTGGCAGCGGCCTGGTCACTATTCTGGAAGGCAACAGCTGCACAGCTACCAACATCTACGACATTTCGCCTAATACGCCCTTCTCCATTCGGGACCTGGTATTGCACTTTCTCGGGGCCGGCGAAGAGTATGAGCTGCCCATGCCTCCCGAATTGCACCTGTAGCAACCCGGCTTGCCCCCAAGCTCGACCGTAACCTGCGCGGCTGGTTAGTGCGTACTACCGGTACCCACTAACCAGCTCGTTATGCAACAATCTTCTGCCTCTACTCTCTCGTCGTGGCTGGGCACCGGCCCGGCATTGCCCACCTTCTCGCCGCTCACTAAAAACGCTCAGACCGACGTGGTAGTGGTAGGCGGTGGTATTGCCGGCCTGACTACGGCCTACCTGCTGCTGCGCGAAGGGAAAAAGGTGATAGTGCTGGAAAGCGGCGAGCTGGGCAGTGGCGAAACCGGCCGCACCACGGCCCACCTCTCCAATGCCCTGGATGACCGGTACACCCGCCTCGAACATTTGTTTGGGGAGAAAGGGGCCCGCCTCGCGGCCGAAAGCCACGGCAGCGCCATCGACCAGATCGAGAAGATTGTGCTGGAAGAGAAAATCGACTGCGACTTCACCCGCCTCGACGGCTACCTGTTTTTGCCCAAGGACGGTAAGCCCAAGGAACTCGACGAAGAGTTGGAAGCAGCTCACCGCGCCGGCCTGACCGGCGTGCAGCGCCTGGCCGACTCCCCCACCAAGGGCTTTCAGACCGGCGAGTGCCTGGTGTTTCCCAACCAGGGCCAGTTTCACATTACGAAATACCTGAACGGCCTTGTCGAGGCCATTGTGCGGCGCAAGGGTCAGATTTTCACCAACTCCCACGTCACGGATGTGAAAGGTGGCAGCGAGGCTTCCGTTACGGTGGTCACCGGGGCTACCGTTACGGCTAAGGCGGTGGTTATGGCGACCAACACACCCGTCAACGACCGGGTGGTAATGCACACCAAGCAGCATCCGTATCGTACTTACGTCATCGGGGCCCGGATTCCGAAGGGCTCC
Source organism: Hymenobacter cellulosilyticus (assembly GCF_022919215.1). Classification (NCBI taxonomy): domain Bacteria; kingdom Pseudomonadati; phylum Bacteroidota; class Cytophagia; order Cytophagales; family Hymenobacteraceae; genus Hymenobacter; species Hymenobacter cellulosilyticus. The sequence goes on from NZ_CP095046.1 coordinate 393,438, forward strand.
GTGACCCTGGCCTTGTACTGGGACACGCCCGACCCCTACCACTACATTCGCCTGCAGGAAGTAAAGGAAGGCCCCCGGGGCGGTACCCCGAATTACGACCTACTTATCGTGGGTGGGGAAGACCATAAGGTAGGCCAGGGCAACCCCGAGGAAAGCCTGCGCTGCCTGGAAGAATGGACCCGTGAGCATTTCCCGATGGTGCAAAGCGTGGAATACCGCTGGTCGGGGCAGGTGCAGGAACCCAGCGACAGTCTGGGCTACGCCGGCCCTAACCCGCTGGACCAGCAAAACGTGTACATCATCACCGGCGACTCGGGCCACGGCATGACCCACAGCACGCTGGGCGCCATGATTATTACCGACCTGATCAAGGGCCGGCAAAATCCCTGGGCGGAGCTCTACGACCCGGGCCGCGTGACGCTGAAGCCGGCTTCGGCCTACGAGTTTGTGCGCGAAAACCTGAACGTGGCCCTGGAGTACACCGAGTTGCTTACCGGCGGCGACGTATCGAAGGAAGAAGAAATACAGCCCGGCAGCGGAGCCGTACTGCGGGAGGGAATTACCAAAGTGGCCGTGTACCGCGACGAGCAGGGCCAGACCCACAAGTGCTCGGCCATCTGCCCCCACCTAGGCTGCGTAGTGCACTGGAACGGGCTGGAGAAAAGCTGGGACTGCCCCTGCCACGGCTCCCGCTTCGATGCCCTGGGCAAGCTCCTCATTGGCCCCGCCAACAGCGACTTGGCCGCCGTAGACCAAGCTGCAGAATAACCTTTTGCGGGGCCGGGGCAACGGCGGTATTTTCCGTATAAACCCCGGCCTCGAAAGGGTATTTACCCTCGGTTCCGGCTTGCCTACCCCCTCTATCTTTGCGTAAGCTTCCTACTATGAAGTAGGAATTGCTACTAGCAAGGATAACGTAGTCAACCAATTACGTGGGCATGGATATTCTGAAATTGTCGCAGCCTAACGCCTTTGTCGTGAGCTTACGGGGCAAGTGTGAGGGGGAGCAGGGCGCTCAGCAACTCGTGGACTTACTGCGCGAGGCCACTCAAAAGAAGGCCAATACCTTGTGGTTGCTGTGTCAGGAGCTTACCTCGGTTGATTTTAGGGCCCAACAGGCGTTGCTCCGGCACCTGCCTTTTCTACAGGATGCCCGTATTAAGCTGACCCTATGCGGCTTGCAGCCTGCGGTGCAGCGGCAGTTTGAAGACTCGGGACTCAACACTTTGGTTTCCGCCCTTCCCTCGGAGGCCTACAAAGGGCCCTACCCTATTCTGCGCTAGCCACTGTCTATAATACGCTGGCCAGGCCACTGATACTCAAAGCTACCACCGCCGTGTTAAAGCCAAACGATACCAGGCCGTGCAACAGCGCCAGGCGGCGCATATACCGCCCGCTGATGCTGACGTCGGCCGTTTGGGCCGTCATGCCCACCACGAAGGAGAAGTAGGCAAAGTCCAGATAATCCGGGGGGTGCTGGCCGGGAAACTCCAGGCCGCCGGCGTCACCGGTGGGCGTCGCGTCGTAGTACAGGTGGGCGTAGCGCAGGGTAAACACCGTGTGTACCAGCAGCCAGGCCAGGGTTACGGCCGCAATGGCCAAACCCACGTGCAGGTGCCCGGCGGGGCTGCTCGTTTCGTGCACGGAGCTAAGCAGCAGCACGACGGCCAGCAGGCTGCTCAGGGCGGCTACCAGCACGAAGGCAAACGACAACGTGCGACTCGCGTCTTCCTGCTGGGCCGTTTCCCGGATGTGCTTTACATCGGCGGTGGCAATGGCGGCCCAGATCAGCAGCAGCGTCGAGAGGCCGAAAGCATCCCAAGCCGCTACGGCGCGGGCGGCAGGCAAGAAATCAGTTGACAGCAATGCCCAGGCGCCAGCGCCCAAAACCAAGGCAACCAGCAGGCGGGTAAGGGCCGAAAGCTGGCCAATACGGTGAATAAGGCGGAAAGCGGCGGACGGCATAGGCAGTAGCTAGTGCCCAAAAGTGCGCAATAAAGCCGGACTACGCACGAGGCGCCGCAGACTAGCCCCAACGGCCTCCCCGTTGCCTTACGGTTGCTGATTTCACGAAAGCTGTTTCGGGCAGGAAAGCCTTTTTCTAGGGCAGCTAGAGCTAAGAACATAATTTTATGTAAAGAATACTTTACAATTAGTAAAGCAAAATATACATTTGACCATGTTCCACTTTTAACCTGATTCTTATGCTCACCCGCTACTTATTTCCCCACCGCTACAAGCGGCTGGGCCTGATTCTGGCTGCCGTGGCCCTGGTACTGGGCCTACTGGAAATGTACGACGTGGTGCAGCTGCCCCACCTGCTGGCCTGGCTGCCTTCCCCCATCGGCAACGCGGAGCTGCCTGACGTGCTGAACGGCGAGAAGGTGCGGGCCAACCACGATTTGTACGCCGTGCTGCTGATTTGCGGCGGGCTGCTGTCGGCCTGCTCCCGCGAAAAACAGGAGGATGAATACATCGGCCGGATTCGGCTGGAGTCGCTACTGTGGGCCATGTATGCTTACTACGCCCTGCTGCTGCTGGCTTTTCTGCTGGTTAGCGGCATGCCCTTTTTCACGGTGATGATGTACGCCATGTTTACGCCGCTGCTGTTGTTTCTGGCGCGGTTTCACCTTGTGCTGCTTCGCAGTGCCCAGGCCGCTTTGCATGAAGAATAATCTGCGCGTAGAACGGGCCGTGCTGCGGCTCACCCAGGAAGAGCTGGCCCAGCGCATCGGCGTCAGCCGCCAAACGATTAACGCCATGGAAGCCGGCAAGTACGTACCCTCCACGGTGCTGGCCCTCAAGCTGGCCCAGGTGTTCGGCAAGCCTGTCGAGCAGCTTTTCACCCTGGAAGCAGAGGATTAAAGCCTGTCCGAAGCTCGAATCCTACGCGTTGGCCGCGGCCTCTGTACTAGCCGCAAACCAGATAGTAAAGGCCGTAGTGCCGGCCGGGGTGGTTTCGAGGCTGAAGGTGAAGCCGTGCTGCAGGAGAATGTCGCGAATCATGGTGAGGCCAATGCCCTGCCCGTCGCGCTTGGTGCTGAAAAACGGGGTAAACAGCTGCCGCTGCACCTCGGGCGCTATACCCGCCCCGTCGTCCTCGATGCGCAGCATGGCTGGGCGCAGGCTGGTGTGAATCGTCAGGTTGCCGTCTTCGCCGATGGATTCGAGGGCGTTTTTTACGATGTTGAGCACCGCCTGCTCAATCTGCTGACAATCCAGCTCTACCCACAGTGGCTCGGGGCCAGGTGCCAGTGCCAGGCAATGCGGCGCTTTTCGCTCTGCACCTGCATGAGGCGGTGAATGGAGCGTACCAAATCGTGCACGTCGCAGGGGCGACGCTTGGGGCGGGCAGGCGCACCAGGTTGGCAAAGTTGGCAATGAAGTTGGCCAGGTGGGTATTGCGGTTGATGGAAACCTCCAGGGCCTCCGAGAAGTCGGTTTGGTCGTCGGGGTGGAGTTGCCCGGTGTAGTAGCTGAAGCTTTGCAGAATGGAGTTGATGGCCCCGATGGAGTTGTTGATTTCGTGCGACATCATCCGGATCAGCTTCTCGTAGGCCTGCTTTTCCTGGCGAATCAGCTCCTGGGTCAGCTCCTCCAGCATGATGAAGTTGCGGGTGAAGCCCCGGTCCAGAAAGTGGGAACAGTGCGCCCGGTACGTCCGGATGCCCGAGAGCTGAATTACCTGGGGCTGCCCGGCCTGCAGGCTGCTCAGTACCGGCCCCCACTCGCCCGGCAGCTGGGCCGGCAGCTGGCCCAGCAACTCTTGCTGGGGCAAGAGCAGACACCGCTCGGCAGCGGGGTTGGCCGCCTCTACCCGTCCATCGAAGTCGAGGAGCAGAATGCCGGCCGGCGAGGCCTGAATCAGGCGCTCCAGCAGGAAGCTTTTCTCGTGCTGGGTAACGCGCTCCTGCCGCAGCTCGTCAATCATGTGGTTGTAGACGTCAATGAGCTGGTCCATTTCCTTCTGCCCCACGGGCACAAACTTCATGGAGAAGTCCTTGGCCCGGATGGCCTCAGTACCGGCCGCAATGAGCTGAAACGGCCGCACAAAGCCGCGGTACAGCTGCACGGTGAGGACAATGGAAATCAGCAGCAGCACTTCCGTGCCAATGAACAGCGGCGCGTTGGTGCGCATAATCTGCACTGCCAGCGCAATGAGCACGCCGTGAATAATGACAACAAACAGCAGAAACTTGACGCGCAGGGTCATGGAGTAAAACTAGGAAGCCAGAGCTACAAAGCTATTTGTTGATGTTACCAGAGAAAAACGTCATGCTGAGCTTGTCGAAGCATCTCTACCGCCAAAGTAATTTTGATTACTACTGTGGTAGAGATGCTTTGACAAACTCAGCATGACGGTACAGGGGTGCGTTCTGCCGTTTAAACGCCCCTTGTCCTTTTCTCATCTGAAGGGGAGCTAGGTGTAGCTTTCTAGCTTTAGCCTTACTGCGCGGCATCAAAGGGAATGTCGTACTTCTCCAGGCGGCGGTAGAGGGCACCGCGGCTGAGGCCCAGAGCTTTGGCTACCCGGCTTACATTGCCGGCGTAAAACTCCATCGACTTGCGGATCATCTGCACCTCTACTTCTTCCAGGGTCATGGAGCCCACGGGTGGCAGCTCGCCGGGCGCCGCGGCTTTGGCAGTCGCTTTGGTAAACTGGGCCTGGAAATCCTCGGGGCTGAGCTCGTCCTTGCCCGACACCAGTACGGCCCGCTCCACCAGGTTTTTCAGCTCCCGGATGTTGCCCGACAGCGGCAGCTCGCGTAGCCAGTGCAGGGCCTTGGTACCTACTTTGAGCGAAGGTCGGTTATAGGTCGTGCGCAGGTTGTTTACGAAATGGTTTACCAGCAGCGGAATGTCGTCGGGCCGCTCCCGGAGGGCGGGCAGGCGCACGGTTATCAGGTTGATGCGGTAGTAAAGGTCTTCGCGGAAACGGCCTTCGCGCACCATCTCGGCCAGGTTGCGGTTGGTAGCGCAAATCACCCGGATGTCGAGGCTGCGGGCCCGGCTGTCGCCGAGCACCTCGTAGGTGCGGTCCTGCAGCACCCGCAGCAGCTTCACCTGGGAGCCCAAATCCAGCTCCCCAATTTCGTCGAGAAAAATGGTACCCTTATTGGCCAGCTCGAAGCGGCCCACCCGGTCGGTTTTGGCATCGGTGTAAGCGCCGCGGCGGTGCCCGAACATCTCACTCTCGAACAGCGAGGCTGAAATACCGCCCAGGTTGACTTTCACGAAGGCTTTGTCGCGACGGTGGCTGTTCTGGTGAATGGCTTCGGCAATGAGCTCCTTGCCCGTCCCGCTTTCCCCCTCAATCAGTACCGAGGCGTCGGTGGCGGCCACCTGGCCCACGTTGCGCAGCACGTGCAGCAGCTGGGCGTCGGCTCCGATGATGTTGCGGAAGTTGAACTGCCGGTCCAGGTCGCGGCGGCTTAGGGCGGTGCCGGTTTCGGCGGGCCGCTCTTGCAAACTCAGAATCGTGCGAATGGTCTGGAGTAGGGAGTCGTTGTTCCAGGGCTTGGTCACGAATTCGGCAGCCCCGGCCTTGATACCTTCCACGGCCAAGGTGATAGAGCCCCAGCCCGTTATCAGAATGACGGGAACCTGGGGCGCAAGAGCTTTGACCTGGGCCAGCAGCTGCAGCCCGTCGTGGCCGGAGGTGTCCAGGGAGTAGTTCATGTCCATCAGCACCAGGGCCGGGGGCGCGGCACTGATCAGCGCCAGCGCCTCTTCCGGCGTGGCTACGCCCTTGGTGGGATAGCCCGCCTGCTTCAGTAGCAGCCCCAGCGACATGCGGACGGCCAGGTCGTCATCAACAATAAGAATCATAGCAGTAGCGCGAAGAACGGAAATCGGCAAGGAAAGGCCAAGCACAGCCGAAAGCCGGGGCTACCCCGGGCCAAGGAAGTTGGAGCAGCTGTTTCGCCCAGCGGCGCTCCGCGGCGTCTGCATGCGCCACTACTTCTCCTGGCCCGGGGCAGCCCCGGCAGCTGGCTCTACTCCTCCCGCAACGACACGGCAGGCTGGATGGCGGCGGCAATGCGGCTAGGCTGCAGCGCGCAAACGGCCGTAAGCACGAAGATCAGCAAGGTGGCCAGACCCATAGCCTGCAAATACACCTCCGAAGCCAGCCCAAACACGCCCAGCAGCGGAAATTGCACTGCCAGAGCCAGCCCGCCCAGCACGCCGAGCGTCGTGACGACCATCATTTCGCCCAGAAACTGCCCGCTGATGCCGTTGCCGGTGGCGCCCAGGGCCCGGCGCAGCCCGATTTCGGCCTTGCGCTGGTTGATATTGTACCAGAGCACCCCAAACAAGCCCAGGGCCACGTTGATAATCAGGAACAAGCCCACCATGCCCAGCGCGGCCAGCGGCGTCACGATGACCTTCATTTTGTCGCGGCGGTTCTCGGCCAGGGTATTCACGTTAGCATCCCAGCCCTTAGTCATGGCCTTGATCTTGCGCACCAGCTGCTGCTCGAGCACCGCGCCGCTACCGGGCTGCACCCGCACCAGCAGCAGTGGGTCTTCCTGGTTGCCGATTTTGGTCGTCCCGTTCAACACCCGACGCTGAAAAAGGGCGGGCTCATTGGCCGCAAAGTCGCTGCCGGAGCGGTAGGCGTCAATTACGCCGACAATCTGCCATCTTTCGGTGCCTTTCTCATTGGTCATGACCTTGCCCACGGCTGGCTCCGAGCCGAACATAGCCTCGGCAAACTTCTGGTTGACAACCACCCGGTGATGAGCGGCGCCATCGTCGCGACGGTCAAACCAGCGGCCAGCCACCACGTTCAGACCCAGCACCTGCACCATGTCGTCATCCGCATCATAGAACTCGGTCAGCGGGGCTTGCTTGCCCTTATAGCGGTACTCGTCGGTGTTCATGTTGCTGAACGAGAAGGGCGAATTATGGCTGGTGTGCGTTACGGCCACCACGCCGGGCGTGGCCTTGAGCTGCTGCAGCACCATGCGCAAAGTACCCTTGCGGTCCGTTGTGTCCAGGCCGGGAGTCAGGTCAAACTCCCACACGTTGTCGGGGCGGAAGCCCATGGGCTGCCGGTAATTATAGTAGTTGCTCACCAGCAGCACGCTCACCACGAAGAGCACGAAAAACGAGAGCAGGATTTCGGCGATGAGCAGGAAGTTGGACCGTTTCCGGTTCCAGATTAGGGTAAACAGGTGACGTATCATCAGGTGAGATGGTAAAATGGTGAGATGGTAAGTGAAGGCGGCGCGGCGGGAGGTGAAATAGAAAGCCGTTGTTCTTCGAGCAGATTGAACCTCAGCTCGCTATTTCACCCGTTCACCACCTTACTTTCCTTTCAGGGCCTGTACCGGCTGCAGGCGCGACATCTTGAAGGCCGGATACACACCCGAGAGCACGCCGAAGAACAACGTCACGAGCAGAGCCCAGCTGAAGATGCGCCAGTTCAGCTCGAAGTGGGCGTAGGCCAGAATCTGAGCTCCGTCGATAAGCTGCAGGGCTACGTACGCCAGCAGCAGCCCCAGCAGGCCCCCGATGGTAGTCAGGAAGATGTTTTCGACCAGGAACTGCCCGATGAGCGTACCACCGGTGGCCCCAAAGGCCTTGCGCACTCCGATTTCGGAGGAGCGTTCCATAATGCGGCTCACGTTGATGTTGACCAGATTCAGGGCCGGCAGCAGCATAAAGAGCAGAGCAATGCCCGACAGAATGGAGTACAGAATGCCCAGGCCGTTGGACTCGTAGTTGGTCAGCGGGCTCATGATCTGGCGGGAATAAGAAGCCAGCAGCGGGTCGGCGTGCAAATCCAGGTGGTCCATTTCCTTGGGGTCGGTAAGCGGAATGCGCTTGACCACCTGATCGAACTCGGCCTGCACGGCGGCAATATCCCCGGTGGACTTGGCCAGCACGATGGCCGAAAAGTCGCCGTCGAGGCTCACGCGCTTCAGGTCACTGGGGCTGTTGGTCAGCGGCACCCACACGTCGGCGTAGGAAGCCAGGCGCATGGCCGGCACGTCTTCCACCACCCCGATGACGCGGAAGTTGGACTGGTTGATTTCAATTGAGCGGCCCACCACGCCCTGGTCGGTGCCGAAGTACTTGCGGGCCGTGGTGCGGTTGATGACGGCCACGTGGGCAGCCGACTTTACCTCCGACTGGGTGTAGGGCTTGCCATCGTGGAAGGTGAAATCCAGTACCTGCCAAAAGCCTTCGTCGGTGTACTTCAAATCCAGGTCGATGCGGCTGTTGCCCACGTAGCTGGGCGTGGCGTGGAAGTTGGAGTAGATGGCCACTTTCTCCGGCGTCCGCAGCGGGCGCACGTACTTATCGAGCAGGTAGTAGCTGGGTGGGGAGTTCTGGTTGCCGCCGTTCTTATACTTAATGTGCAGGAAATTGGCAAACAGCATCCGGTCCAGGCGCGACTCCGGGGCGTGGGCCCCCACGGTGTGGTCGAACATGGCCACTACGACCAGCAGCACCATCAGCGTGAAGCTGATGCCGAACAGGCTGATGAAGGTGAAGAACTTGCGGCGCAACAGCACCTTCCAGGCAATTTTGAGGTAGCTAAGCAGCATAAGACTGAGGCTGAAAAGAAGAGTAGTGGTGAAGCGTGGCCAGCCGCCGCTGCAGCAGGGCGCGGGCTTTGCTGAGCTGCGATTTGGAAGTGCCCTCCGAAATGCCCAGCAGCGCGGCAATTTCGGGGTGGTTGTAGCCCTCCACCGCGTAGAGGTTGAATATGGTGCGGTAGCCGGCGGGCAGGTCCTGAATCAGGCGCAGCAGGTCGGCCGTTTCCAGGTTGCTTTCGGCCGCGGCTCCGATGGTGGCTACCCCGTCGTGGCACTCGTCGATGTCGAGGTGCAGGGGTTGCCGGCGGCGCAGCTGGCCCAGGGCCTCGTTGATCATGATGCGGCGCACCCAGCCCCGGAAGCTGCCTTCGTGGCGGTACTGCTCCAGGGCCCGAAACACTTTCACAAACCCGAGCACCAGAGCTTCTTCGGCTTCTTCCTGGCGGCGCAGGTAGCGCAGGCACACGGCCAGCATGCCGGGGGCCAGCCGGTCGTAGAGCACCTTCTGGGCCCGGGGATTACCGCGGCGGCACTCGGCCACCAGGTCGGTTTCGGAAAGAGCGGATAAGGAAGAGAGCCGCATAAGGCGAAATAGTGAAGGGGTGAAATGGTGAGTTTGCGGGAGACAGTGGAATAGTGGAGCGGAACGACAACTCCCCAGTTCACACCTCTTCAGTTCACCGTTTAGCTGACTTGGCTGCCGTCGAAGAAGCGGATGACCCGCTCGGTCTTGAGAGCCTGCTGCTCGTCGTGGGTTACCATCACGATGGTCACGCCGTCGTGGCGGTTGAGGCCCAGCAGCAGATCCATAATTTCCTCGCCCATCACCGAGTCGAGGTTGCCGGTGGGTTCGTCGGCCAGAATCAGCTCGGGGTTGCCGGCCAGGGCCCTAGCAATGGCCACGCGCTGGCGCTGCCCGCCCGAAAGCTGGCTGGGAAAGTGGTTGGTGCGGGCACTGAGGCCTACTTTGTCGAGGGCGGCGTGGGCCCGCTGCCGGCGCTCCTTGCCGCTCACGCTGCTGCGGTAAAGCAAAGGCAGCTCCACGTTGTCGAGCACCGAGAGGTCGTTGATCAGGTGGTAGCTCTGGAAGACGAAGCCGAGTTTCTGGTTGCGCAGGTGGGCCAGCTCCTTGTCGGAATAAGACGTAACCGGCCGGCCTGCAATTTCTACCTGGCCCGAGGAAGGCTCATCGAGCAGGCCCATAATGCTGAGCAGCGTGGATTTGCCGCAGCCCGAAGGCCCCATAATCGACACAAACTCGCCCTTGTTGATGGTCAGGTTTACCCGGTTCAGGGCCACCGTTTCGATGGTTTTGGTCTGGTACACCTTCTCGATGTCGGTGAGCTTGAGCATGGCCGTGGCCGGAGCCACGCGGGCCGTGGCAGAGTCGAGCAGATTGTGGGGTGCCGTCGTGGAGTTCATAGGATGGAGCAGTTGGTAGTCGATGGAAGGTTCTGAGGGAGCAACCAGCTGTCCGTGTCCGTTTTTGCGCGGCGAAGTGGCTGGCTTGACTATGTATAGCCAAGCCCTGTGCCAAGTTTGTAAAACATTGTATTTCAAATAATTACAACAACAAACACAAAATAGCGCGTTGAAAATATTGTCCGAAAACGGACACGGTGTTCGATTATGGAAGCCGCCCTGTACGGTTTTGTGATTTTTTCTGATGGGAAGGGCAGTGCCCGGCCTAAAACCGCTCGAAACAACTAACCATCAGGTTTTTATTGGCTTAAAAAGCTTTATCTTCTACCTGCATAGTATTCACCGACCTAACCCAATTCCCATGCCCACCACAGCCACGAGTATCCGCGACGAAATCCGGCGCGCCAACGACACCTTCGAAACCAGCTTCGAACAGGGCGACGCGGCCGCCATTGCCAACCTGTTTACCACGGCGGGCGTGCTGCTGCCCGCGGGCATGGAGCCCATTGAAGGCCTTTCGGGCATTCAGGCATTCTGGCAAGGTGCCATGGAAATGGGCGTCAAGCAGGTGCGCCTCCAAACCCGCGACATTGAGGAGCTGGAAGACACGGCCATTGAGCTGGGTACCTACACCCTTTTCGACGGCAACCACCAGCCGATGGACCAGGGCAAGTACCTAGTCGTCTGGAAAGAGCAGCAGGGCCACTGGAAGCTTCACCAGGATATCTGGAACACCAGTCTGGCTGCTCCCGGCCGCAAAGCCGCGTAAAGCGGAGCACCTGCCCTTGCCAGGACGCAGAACGTTCCGCGCCTCAAGCAGCGTCAATCCGTCCGCTGCTATGTGCTGAGTTGTCCTTAAGTGAAAAGCCCTGACGTTGCGCTAACGTCAGGGCTTTTTGGTAAAAGGTCACTTCGTGCTTCGCAGAGGACGGATTGCTTCGTCCTTCGTCCTCGCAATGACAAAACATCAACTCACCAGCTCACTATTTCACCCCTTCAGTATGCAGTGGCTGCTGTAGCGCGAAGTCGTAGAGAGTGAGGGCGCGGAGGCGGTAGTGCGCCACCCAGCAGGCGCGCAGGGCGGCAATGTAGGCCCGCTTGGCCTGGTCTTTTTCGGCCAGGGCAATGTTCAGGTCGGTGAGGCTGATGCGGCCCACCTGGTAGGTGGCGCGGGCAATGTCGTAGCGCTGCTGGGCCAGGGAATCGGCCTGGGCCGACAGCTCCAGCTGCTCGTGCAGGCTGCTGAGCTGGGCGGCCTGGGTTACCACGCTCTGCTCGAAGGTGCTCTGCTCCTGGGCCACGGTTTGCTGCACCTGCTGACGGGTCAACTCGGCCGTTTTGACGATGGACTTTTGCCGGCCCCAGTCCACGATGGGCATGGAAAACGTCAGACTCAGCTGATTCTGGCTTTGCAGGGTGTTATAGGTCGACCAGAAATTCTGGGTGCTGTTCACGTAGCCCAGGTTGGCCACCAGGCTGGCTTGCAAACCGGTGGTGCCTTTGGCCAAAGCCACCTCACTTTCGGCCTGCAGTAGGCGGCGGCGAAACGCCAGGGTTTCCCGTCGGTTCTGGCGGGCTTGCTCCAGTGCCTGCGCGGGGTCAATAGCAAGTATGGTCGTGGGCTCGGGCACGGTCAGCTGCAGGGCTTCGGCCGAGAGGCCAGTGTAGCTTTGCAGGTCGACGGCGGCCGTCTGAGCGTCGAGCAGGGCCTGGCCGAGAGCTTTGCGGGAGTTAAGCAGGTTAAGTTGGAGCAGTAGCAGGTCGCTCTGGGAAAGACGGCCGAGCTGGAACCGCTCCTTGCCCAAACGTAGCATTTCGGCGTTGGCCTGGGCGTTCTGGCGGGCCACGTCGGCATTTACCTGCTGGAGCAGCACGTCAAAATACAGCTCCGTGATGCGCTGAGCAATATTCTCGCGCTCCTCCACATACTGCCGCCCCGATTCCTGGTAGCGCAGCGGCTCGATCTTGCGGGCCCAGCGCAGGTTGTTGTACCCGCCGATAGGCTGGGTGAGCCCGATACCGAAGGGCTGGTTGCGGTAGGTCCGGTCGTCGCGGTTGAAGTCGTCGAAGCGCTGCACCGAGGAGCTGAGGTAAATCTGGCCCCCGGTAGGACCAATGTTCTGGGTCAGGGCGACGCCCAAGTTGGCGTTGTGGGTCCGGATGGCCCGAAAGCCCGTGGTGCCATCGGGCTGCACCACCGGCGAAATCTCCCGCCGGTAACCGGGTACCGTGCCCTGCAGGCCCAGTTGCGGCCGGTAGTTGGAAAGATAGGTGCGGTACTGCCAGTAGCTGGTTTCGCGGTTGGTAGCGGCCTGCTTGGCCACCGACGACTGGGCCAGGGCCTGCTCAATAACCTGGGGCAGGCTCAGGGGCGCGGCGGTTTGGGCCACGGTGGGCAAAGTCAGCAGCAGACCGCCGAGAGTGCCCAGCATTTTTGCGCGGAGGGTAGAAAGTCGTTTCATCACGCAGCTACTTAGTCTTTGATGGTCAGGGAAGGCGTATCCTTGTACTCCTTTAGCTCACTGAGCACGATTTCGTCGCCGGGCTGCAATCCACTGATTATCTGCACGTAGTCGAAGTTACTGTCGCCAAAGCGGACGGTGCGCTGCTCCGCTTTCCCGTCGCGCAGCACGAATACCGCCTGCTCTTTGCCGCCCTGGTAGAACGGTCCGTTTTTGACCCGCACCACCTTGTGCTGGGCCTTGGTTACCACAAATACGTCGGCGCGCAGGTTGGCCCGCAAGGCGGGGTGGTGGTCGTCGGTGAGCTTGGCGTAGAAGGTTACCACACCCTTGTCCACGGCCGGGCTGACGGTGGTGACGGTGCCGCGCAAATCGGTGTCGTTTACGCGCACCACCACCGCGTCGCCCAGGTGCAGGGCATCGGCGTAGGTGTCGGAAATGGAGGCCCGTACCCGGAAACGGCTCAAATCGGCTACCCGGGCCAGGGCATCGCCCTGGTTGACGGTGGTGCCAATGTCCTCATTCACCCAGGTAAGCACGCCGGGCTGCTGGCTGCTGATGTTGGCCTGGGCCAGCTTACCGGCCAGCTCCGTGATGCTACGGTCCTGAATCTGCATGGTAAAGCCCAGCTCACGCTTATCGGCGGCGTTGGCGGCGCGCTGGTTGCGAATCTGCTCCCCGAGGCGCTGCAATTCCAGCTGGGCCACTTTCAGGTTCAGTTCGGCCTGCCGCACACTCTCGGCCGTACCACCCCCGATTTTGAGCAGGTACTGCTCGTCGCGTAGCGTCGACTGCAGGCTGCGGACTTTCACCTGCTGTACCTTTTCCTGGGACTCCAGGTCGTTCAGGGCTTTTTCCAGGGTGAGCTGCAGCTGGCCGTCCTTGTTGCGGTTCTGCTGCTGCTCATCCTGCAGCTTGGCCAGGGCCGTAGTCGTGAGCTCCTTGTCGAGCTCCAGGATGGTCTGGCCCGGCTGCACCTTCTCCCCTACCTGCAGGGCCACGCGCCGGATGGTACTTTGAATGGGGCTGGTAATAACTGCCTCGCGGCCCGGGATAATCACTCCGGCAGCTGTGAGGGAAGCCTCCACATCCCCGATTTCCACTTTCGTAGTCAGGATTTGGTCGCGCCGGATGCTGGGCTGCAGCACCGAGCGAAAAGCCAGCAGGCCCGCTACCACCAGTAGCAGCGCGGCGGTGCCGATAAGCCACTGCCGACGGCGGCGGCGGGTATGCGTGGCGGGAGATATTGCTCTGTCCATTTTCGTGCAGGGAGGTAGTAGTTTCCCCTGGATAGAGCCAAGCCGCGTGCCATTTCAATAATAAACTGATTATCTTTTACTTACACGCCACACAGCTGTTTGCTTCGCCTAAAACTCTGTCCGGAAATGGACAGCGTGTTCGGAAGTGGAAACCCAACTGTCCGCTTCCCGACTGGCAGTAGTAAAAAACAAAGCCGCCCGCTGTGCAAGCACAACGGGCGGCAGAGGAAACGGTATTACGCTGGACAGGCTAGGCTCCGGCCAAACAATTGCTACTTACGGCGCAGGCGTCGCAAAGCCAAAGCCACGCCACCAGCCAGCAGTAGGCTGGCTCCCCCATCAATAGGAGCGGTGGTAGCGCCCGGTTGGGGGCCGCCATTACCAGGGCCCTGGGCCAAGGCTGGCAATTGGCTCATGCCTACCAATAATACCCCCGTCAGGGCAATGCGACGAATCAAAACATTAGTCATTCTTTCAGGTAATTTATTTTTTAGTGGTTGATTTTACTGTATTACCAGTTTGTGGGTAAGCACCCCAGCCTGGCTGCGCACCTGCACGGTGTATACGCCCGGGGTTAAGCCCGCTACCGGCACGGTAGTGCGCAACTCCTGGCCTCCCACGGGAAGCTGCTGCTGCCACACAGCCTGGCCGATGTTGTTGAGCAGCACTAGCTCTACCCAGCTGCCGCTCACGCCGTTGGCTACCAGGGTCAAAGGTGCTGCGGCGCTGGCGGGATTGGGGTACAGTTGCAACTCGCCCTGCCAGGTGCGGGCCTTGGCATTGGCCAGAATAGCGGCCTGGTGCAGGTGCAGCACAAAGCGCGTGGTGCTCAGTCCTTGGCTTAGGGCTACCGAGTAGGCACCCTCACGCAGATTGTGCCACGTCCCGCTCAGCTTGTCTTCTAACCAGACTGGCTCGGTAGCCGACAGGTTCAGTATCTGGGCAGCCGAGAAGCTGTACGTGCCGGCTACGGCGGCGTGCACACCCAACGATAAGCTGCGGGGCGCGCTGCCCGTGGGCAGGCCCTGAATAGCCAGTCCCTCGCTGCCCACCACCTGATAGAGGCTGGGCTGTTGACCGCCGTTGAGCTGCACTTTCACCGCGTCATAGGCCGCATCGAAGCCCGCCGTGGCGCCGGCCTGCTCATAAACGTAGAACTCGTCCTGACTGGCGGTTCCTGTGGCACCTTGGCGCTGCAGCGTAAGCTGGACCAACGGCCGGGTTTCGGTACCGGCCGGGCGGGCGTAGCCGGGGGCCGAATACGTGGTTTCGCGGGAGGCATCCGAGAAAGCCACGCTGCCGAAAGCCCCAACTGAGCTTACGCGCACAAAGAACGCCTGCCCCTGGGGAATGATATTGGTGCCTACTCCATTGACATAAGCCGTGTAGCCGCCCTCGTAGCGGCTGAGCGAGCGATACACGTAGGCAGCCGCGTCTATGTTGGTCCGGCTCACCCGGTTCCAGTCGATTGGGGAGGGGTAAGGATTGCCTAGCAGATGCCAGCCTGCCTCGGCCTGGGAACTGCGTGTCAGGCCGCTTACGCCCACGGAAGCGCTGGTCAGCGTGGAACCCGTGACTTCAAAAAAGTTACCGGCCGGCTCATTAATAGTCAGACCCCGGCCGGCCACCAGGCTCTGGCTAGCGGCTGAAGGCGACACCCATCCCTGATTGAAGCCATCTGAGCCTGCCACCGCGCCCACCCGGCTCTGGTCGTAGGCCAGCACTGTGGGGAAAGGGGTAACTAGGCTGGGCTCAGCTGCGAAGTTGTAACTGGCGTTGATTTGCAGCGGACCAGGCGCCGTGGTAGCCTGTGGGGTGGTGCCTATGTTCAGATTCGCCAGTGTAGCGCCAAGTACGGCGGGCGAATAGTGCCGGTAGCCAAAGCCAGCATTGCTAGCCGCGTCAATATAGCGCTGCACCGTGGTAGCACCGGTCACGACGCCGCCACTGTTGACGACCATAGCCGTTCCGGCGCTGGAGGAAGCCAGCACGAAGGGCTGCGCATTGGTAGCCAGGTTGCCGGTCAGCGTGAGCAGACGCTGCACTGTCACGGGGCCGGCCAGGCTGGCCCCGGCCGGGCCCACGGTCAGGTTTTGCAGGGTGGTGGGAGCCGTGCCGCCTAAAACCTGGACGGTGCTGCCGCTGAAAGCCAGGGTACCTGAGCCCGTAGCCGAGAAAGCGCCATTGTTGACAAAGTTTCCCATCAGGCTCAGGGTACCGCCCTCGGCAATGCTCAGCTGGGCCCCGCTGGCCAGGGTAACCTGCTTGGCCGTGGGCGTGCTGGTGCTGATGCTGGGGTAGCGGCTCAGGCCCGCCGGAATGGTCACGTCATCGGTAGCCGTGGGCACCGTGCCCCCCGACCAGTTGCCGGCATCGGTCCACGAAGAAGACACCGCGCCGGTCCACGTAATGCCTGAAATGGTAATGGTAGCCTTGTACGTGGCAGTTGAAGTCACAACATATATGTCGTTGCCTTGTACAAAGGTATACCCATTGCCGGCCGGCAGGGAAGGCCCGACGGTCCAGGTATTGGTAGTCGGGTTATAGATCTGCACATCGGGGACGAAATTTGTCGAGCTAGCTCCACCGCCTAGCACGTACATATTGCCGTCCGGGCCTAGCACCACGGAGGCATACAGCTTAGCTTTGGGAAGGGGTGCGGCGCTGGTCCACACCCGCGTGGCGGGGTTATATACGGAGTGAGTCGTAACCGCATCCCGATAGTAATAGGCCATATCTTCCTTCCCGCCGCCAAAAGCATGCAACAGCCCATTGGCATCAAAGGCAATGGCAGCCATGCTCCTATCCGAATAATATCCGTTTAGAGGCCCACCACTGTTTGGTGGGATTATAACGTCATTAAGCCACGCATTCGTGGCCGGATCAAAGACGCTGATACCAGCCCGGTCTTCGTAGACGTAGATTTTACCATCCGGCCCTAGCCATTCACCCAAAATAATACTCTGGTTTCCGGAAGTCGCCCTGGGATAGTTAGGTAGCGTACTAGCAGCCCAGGTGTCAGTGGCTGGATTATACGTCATCGAAGAGCTCGGAATAGGACTATTATAGCCCAGATAGACGCCTCCGATGTTGTAAATCAGGCCATCCTTAGCTACCCCGCCGTTGGAGGCCAGTGGCCGTAGCATAGAGGCTTTGGTGCTCCAGGTATTGGTAGCAATGTCGTAGACCTGGAGTTTATCGGTGTACTCTCTTCCCGTCCTGGTTTGAAGGGACCCACCAAACACATACACTTTGCCATCTAGATAGGCACTGCCACCGTTGTACTGTTCTTGCGGCATTTTAGCCAGAGACGTCCAAGCGCTGAGCGCCGAACTGCGGGCGGCCGCGCCCGAGCCTGAACCGATGGTGTTGGCCGGCAGCGTGACGCGCTGCGGAGCTTGGGCCGACGCACTCAGGCTGCCGGCCAGCGTGGCCACGGCCACGGCGGGTAATAATAGACGCATGAAGTTAGAAGTAAACGTGTTGGAATAGGCAAAAACGCGGTAAGCGCGGTACAGGAACAGGTATGAGTAATAGAGGCCGTAAAGATATAGAAAGTAACAAATCTTTCTACACAAAGTCCAATTAAGTATGAATTATATATTTTAATTAACCTTTGTGGACGGCCCGTTGCCCTCATACGGGAAACAGCCCTCTGACTGTTGCGGCCGTAGTATAGTTGCAGCCGTCTTGTGTACTTGCCAAATCAACCCCGTTTGCAATGCCTAACTCCCAGGAAAACACGCCCCTTTCCGGCCTTTACTCCTCCTCGCTCAGCCTCGTCACCGACCTCTACCAGCTCACGATGAGCTACGGCTACTGGAAACAAGGTTTGCAAGACCGGGAAGCCGTATTCCACCTCTATTTCCGCAAGCCGCCCTTCGCTGGCGGCTACGCTGTGTGCGCCGGCCTGGCCTACGCCGCCGACTGGCTGCAAAACCTGCGCTTTTCCGCCGAAGACCTGGGCTACCTGGCCGGCCTGCGCGGCTCCAAAGGCGTGGCCCTTTTTCCCCAGGAGTTCCTGGATTACCTGCGCGACCTGCGTTTTACCTGCGATGTCGACGCTATTGCCGAGGGTACCGTGGTGTTTGCCAACGAGCCGCTGATGCGCATCAAGGGCCCGCTTCTACAAGTACAATTGCTGGAAACGGCCCTGCTTACCCTCGTCAACTTCCAGACCCTGATTGCCACCAAGGCCGCCCGCATCCGCGAAGTAGCCGGCGACGACCAGGTGCTGGAATTCGGCCTGCGCCGGGCCCAGGGCTTCGACGGCGGCCTGGGAGCCAGCCGGGCGGCCTACCTGGGCGGCGTCGATGGTACTTCCAACGTGCTGGCCGGCCTGCGCTTCGGCATTCCGGTGCGCGGCACCCACGCCCACAGCTGGGTCATGTCGTTCGACGAAGAGGAAGCCGCGTTTGAAGCCTACGCCGCCGCTTTCCCCGACGACTCCGTGTTCCTGGTAGACACCTACGACACGCTGGAAGGCGTGCGGCGGGCCATCAGCGTGGCGCGGCGCATGCGCGAAAAAGGCCACGAGCTGGGCGGCATCCGCCTCGACTCCGGTGACCTAGCCTACTTGAGCCGCGAGGCCCGGGCCTTGCTCAACGAGGCCGGCTTTCCCAAAACCCGCATCGTGGCCAGCAACGACCTCGACGAAAACCTCATCGTCAGCCTTAAGCAGCAAGGCGCCCAGATTGACACCTGGGGCATTGGCACCAAGCTGGTCACGGCCTACGACCAGCCGGCCCTGGGCGGCGTCTACAAGCTGGCGGCCCTGCGCAAGCCGGATGATTCGGGATGGGAGTACACCGTCAAAATCTCCGAGCAACTGGCCAAAACCAGCATTCCGGGCATTCTGCAGGTGCGGCGCTACGAAACCGAGAAAGGCCAGCCCCGCGCCGACATGCTCTACAACTCGGCCGAGCCCCTGCCCGAGGACCTCACCATCGTGGACCCCGTGGACCCCACGCGCCGCCGCCCCATCCGCAGCACCCAGTTCCGGGAGCTGTTGGAGCCCGTGTTCCGCAACGGCGAGCTGGTGGCCGAGCTGCCCACCCTGCAGGAAAGCCGGGCCCGGGCCCAGCGCGAAGTGCAAAGCCTGGACCCCAGCATCCGGCGCTTCCTCAACCCCCACGTCTACCCCGTGGGCCTG
This sequence comes from Hymenobacter cellulosilyticus, assembly GCF_022919215.1. Classification (NCBI taxonomy): domain Bacteria; kingdom Pseudomonadati; phylum Bacteroidota; class Cytophagia; order Cytophagales; family Hymenobacteraceae; genus Hymenobacter; species Hymenobacter cellulosilyticus. Next base: position 412,282 of record NZ_CP095046.1, read on the forward strand.
GAAGAAAGCCTGAACACCTTCCGCACCAACCTGATTCTGGAGAAACGACCCCAGCGGCCGGCGTAGGTGGTTATGGGGAAGGTTACCAAGCTAGGCGCGGCTTAGCTTGGTAACCTTCCCCGTTCTGTAGGAAACATTCGTTGCACTGAACCACAGCAGGTCTAGCAGAACCTGCTTCGAGTACCGGATAAACTGCGTGAACACCTCATTTGAGGAGTTCAGGTAACTCATCTTCGTCCTAGATTTTCTGTACTTAGGTAACTGAACTAGTTTCCTGTACTCAATCCGGACTGTAGGGCGGGTTTACAGGACTTGCAGGCTTATTGAATAGCCGTTCAGGAAAAGGAGGATTACTTTTATTTCTATGCAAACGCCAGTTGGTTCTTTCGTCGTAGTTGATTCCTTCTGGATCAACAATTTGGGTTGGGTGCTGACAGGAGAGCCCTCAGGGCAAGTGGCAGCTGGGAATCAGTTGGTCTTTCCAGCAGGCACTACGCTTTTAATCAAGTCCGTAGAAGTGTTTAGGGCGAGAGAAGGGCGTAGAATTGGGCTTGTCATTAGTCGTAGCCAAGTATCTGTTCAGCGCGATTTCCTCGAAAAGCAAGTTATCGGGCTCACGGCTCACATCTTGGCACAAAATGCCTAATAGATCATCGTGCAATTGTCTAGGAAAACGGTGGTTTGAGCAATGTAAGCTGTCCGGTATATCAAAAGTAAAAGGCTGGTCTAATTACCCCCAAACTTCTTCCACAGCCGCGGCAGTAGCTTGGGCAGCTGCTCTTCCCGCCAGTCTTGGCCCTTGGTTTCGGAGCCAAGGTCGTAGTCTAAGCCTTGTTCGGCCGCCACGCTTCTGGGAAAGGTATCATCTTCTTCCCGGCGCCCGGTGCGCCGCCCGTAGGCCTCCGTTGCCACGTAGAGCAGGTTTTCAAACTCCTGGTAGGCCTCTTGGACCACCTGGGCCAGGCTGTCGGCATCCCGCAGAGCGTTTTGAAACACTGCTTGCCCCTGCCCTATCAGCCAGCAGCGGAAGTACAGATAAGAGTCATCCATCACGTAGCCGTCCAGAATCTTCAAAGCCGCCATGATGCTATAGTCGTCGGCTTCGCGCAGATTTTCGCGCAGGCGTCGCTCAAATTCAATAATCTGCTCGGGCTCCAAGGCCGCAAGCTGCTCCGACAAGAAATCCGCCTGGATGGTTTGACTGCCGGCGGCGGCAGCTTTCGAGGCATCCAGCAGCTGCCAGAATTCAGAGTTAGTCATACTACGGGGTGCATTGCGAGTCGAAGAACAGGAATCAGGCCGTGAAATACGGTAAAAGTCGACACTCTGGTAGCTCATGCAACCTTCCGGGCCCGGGCCTGGTCAAGCCCCTGCCCGCCGCGCCCATGGCCCGCCAGGTTCGTTCTTCCTCTAACCCTAATTCCTGTTCTCATGAAACGCTCTTCCCTCCTCGTGCTGCTCAGCCTCGCCCTCGGCTTCACCGCCTGTGAGAAGGACGAGGAAGTACCCCAGGACGTGCAGCTGCTCACGGCCAAAAACTGGCGCATGAGTGCCAACGTCACCACCTTCGTGTACCCCGCCGGCAACGCCCGCCGCGACGTGGACAACTACAGCGCCTCCCCGGCCTGCGACCATGACGATTTCTGGAAGTTTGCGCCCGACAAAACCATGGTCATCGACGAAGGCGCCAGCAAGTGTGAGCCCAGCGCCCCGCAGTCGAACCCCGCCCAGTGGAACCTCGACGCCACCAACCGCACCCTGTCCGTCATTGCCGGCACGACGCGCACCTACGAGCTGCTGGAGCTTACCGCCTCTACCCTCAAATTCAAGCAGGACAACGGCCTCTCGCCCATCGACGGCGCGCCGTACTACACCACCTACACCTTCACGTCCTTTTAGCCGGCTCCGGCCCGAGTTCCGTACACGTAGGCTAGCCCATTCGCAGTCTTCGTTTGCCTTAACCCGTGTTCCATGCCGACCCTGAAATTCAAAACCAGCATCAACTGCGCCAACTGCCTGCGCGCCGTCACTCCCTTCCTCGACGCCGAAGCCAGCGTTGAGAAATGGCAGGTCGACACCACCAGCCCCGATAAAGTGCTTACCGTGGAAGGTGAAAACCCCATTCCCGAGCTCATCATGAAGTCTGTGGCCCAGGCCGGCTTCGACATTGAGCCCCTGGCCGCCTAACTCCGCACACCTGCAACGAACAAGGCCCGCTTCCTGAGGAAGTCGGGGCCTTGTTCATTTATCTTAAGTGCAGCCAGCAGCTAATGTGCGTCAGGGATCAGCTACTCGTAGCTCAGCTCCCCGGCGCCTACCGTCAACCGGATGCCGGACTGCTCCGTAATGCGGCCCGCTACCTGGGCATCATAGCCGTTGCCACGCAGGCTCTCGGCTACGGCCTCGGCCTGGGCTTCATCGGTCACAAGCAGCATGCCGTTGCCCATGTTCCAGTACAGGTAGGCATCGGCGGGCGTGATGCCGGCCAGCTCGGTGAGCTTCTGCATGGCGGGCAGGGGCTCAAACAGGTTGGTCAGCTCGGCACCTACGCCGTTCTTGAGCACCCGCTTGAAGTTGTCGGCAATGCCGCCGCCGGTAATGTGGGCGGCAGCATAGAGCGGCAGTCCCGCATCCAGCACCCGCGCCACGCCGGGCGAATAAATCAAAGAAGGCGTCAGCAGCACTTCGCCCCAGGTGTGGCCCGCGCTGCCGTGGGGCGTAGCGTCTGCACCATCGTACGGGGCCGAGTGCCAGTTGTCGCCAAACAGGTTCTGCAGGGTGCGCCGCGCCAGTGAGAAGCCATTCGACCGGAAGGAGGGCGAGCGAAGCGCCACCACGGCCATACCGGCCTGCACGCCCGCGCCGCTCAAGGGCCGCTCCAGGCTCGGGTGCAGGCTGCCAATGGCTGTCGAGCACCAGTTGAAGTTCATCTTTGCGCCCGGCCAGCCCCGATACGGTTGCCCAGCTCCGCAATTTCACCGCCGGTAATGGCCACTTCCGCGAAGTTGCAGGCGTCGTGCAGCCCGCGCATCATCTCGTCAATCACCCCGTAGTCGAGCGTGTTCACGTCGATGATGTTCGACAGGTTCGTGGGCACGAAACCACCCACAATCAGGTCGTCGGCCGTCATGGCCACCAGGTCGTAGCCCAGGGTGTCAAACTTCCCTACCCGCTCGGCCACTTCAATCTTGGTCCCGATGCCGTCCGAGCTGATACCCAGCCGGGCATTGCCAAAGCGGATTTCATTGGCGAAGCCGCCATCCAAATCCTGTGCGGCCTCGCCCGGCTTGCCGGCCCGGTTGGCGAAAGTCTTTTTCGACCAGGCGTAGGCGTTGCGGGAGCATTCGTTGCCGAGGTCAATGTCGTAGCCGGCAGGTTTCTGGGAAGAAGTGGACATGTAGTCTGTTATTTTATGCTGTCATCCTGAGCAAAGCGAAGGACCTTATCACGTTAGACGACCGTCGTAACAACGACTCGTTCTGCGGCAATAAGGTCCTTCACTGCGTTCGGGATGACAAATGGTTTTTCTGGTTGATACTAGTGCTCCGTCGGCTCGGGCGCCTTGGCACTTACGGATGCCACCGGCTCGGAGCTGGCTTTCTTGTCGCTGCGGTGGCTCTGGCGCTCCTCCTGAATGTGGCGCAGGTACTTGGTCACGTCGCCGGTGGGGTAGTTGCCGGTGAAGCAGGCAAAGCAGTTCCCGCCGTGCCCCTTATCCTCAGCAAACAGCTCCTGCAAATCCTCAATGGACTGGTAGATAACCTTATCGGCCCCGATGTACTGGCAGATTTCCTCCTCGGTGTAGTTGGCCGCAATCAACTCGGTGCTCATGGCCATGTCGATGCCGTAGATGCAGGGCGCTACGATGGGCGGGGCGCTGCTGATGAAGTACACCTCGGCCGCGCCGGCTTCGCGCAGAATCCGCACAATGCGACGCGAGGTAGTGCCCCGCACGATGCTGTCGTCGACTACGGCAATCTTCTTGCCCTCCACAAACTCCCGAATCGGGTTCAGCTTCTTCTTGACAATATCCTCCCGGCCGGCCTGGCTGCTCACGATGAAGGAGCGGCCCATGTGGTTGTTCTTCACCATAGCCCGCCGGTAGGGCACGCCAATGGCCTCAGCCAGACCCGATGCGGCAAAGTACCCCGACGAAGGCACGTCGATAACCATATCGGGCTGAATGCCTGACTCGATAACCTTACGGGCCAGAATCTTGCCCAGGCGCACCCGCTCCCGGGCCACTAGGCGGCCGTGAATCGTGGAATCTTCGCGGGCAAAGTAGATGTGCTCGAAGACACAGAACGCCTTGGGCAGGCTATAGGGGTTCTTGTAGTGAACCTTAAAGTCCTTATCAATAAACACAGCCTGTCCCGGACCTACGTTCTTGATGAACTCGAAGCCTAGGTAGTCGAAGCAGGTGCTTTCGGAGGCAAAGGCGTAGATGGGCCCGTTCTCGGTGTCGCGGCGGCCCAGCACTAGCGGCCGGATGCCCAGCGGGTCGTTGAAGGCCAACAGCCCGTGCCCGGCAATAACGGTGATGGTAGCGTAGGCACCTTTGACCAACTCCTGGGTTGTCTCTACCGCGTCGAAAATATCGATAACCGAGAGGTTGTCGAGGTTTTTCAGGCGCAACTCCGAGGCGAAGGTGTACATGATGAGCTCCAGGTCGTTGCTCGTCTTGGGCAGCACGTGGTACTTCTCGTGCAGGCGCTTGGCAGCCTGCCGGAAGTTGATGACGTTGCCATTGTGCACCATCGAGAGGCCGAAGGGGTAGCTCGTGGTGAAGGGCTGGGCTAGCTCGGCGTCGTTGGAACCCTGGGTGGTGTAGCGGGCGTGGCCGATGCCGATGTTGCCCTTAAGCTTTTTGAGCTGCTTGGGCTTGAACACGTCCGAAATCAGACCGTTGCCCTTGCAGAGGTGAAAATTGTCGTCGAAGGTGGCAATACCGGCCGCGTCCTGGCCACGGTGCTGGAGCGCCGTCAGACCGAATACGATGTCGTGGGCGACGTCATCGGGGCCGTAAAAACCTACTATTCCGCACATGGCAGTTTCAAATGGTCAGTTGCTGGCGTAAGAGAGCCAGCTTTCTGGGGTGGGTGGTAATGTTCTAGCGAATCGCCTCACCTCCCTGCCCTGCTTCGACAGAAGCAGCGCCGGACGACCAAGGCACCAGGGGTTCGGAGGTGGGGATAGCACCGGCGGCTACCGTCGTAGCTGCCGGGTCGGAGTTCAGATTGGAAAGCTCGCCTCGAATCAGGCGGGCCAGGGTGTCGGCGTACAGGAAGTGCTCCACGGCCAGGCCGCGGCGCTCTACTTCCTCTAGGGTACCAGCGCCCTGTAAGTCAACCGGATGCTGCGCCAGAATTGGTCCAGTGTCCAGGCCCTCATCAACCAGATGCACGGTGATTTTGGTTTCCTTCAGCTGATTTTCGAAGGCCCACTCGTAGGCGTGCAGGCCCTGGTGCTGGTGAGTATCGGCGGGGTGGATGTTGAGAATGCGCCCGGCAAAGGCCCGAATGAACGTGGGCGACAAAATCCGCATGTAGCCGGCCAGCACAATGTAGTCGGGCTGAAACTGCTGCAGCACCTGCACTACCTCGGCGTCAAACTCCTGGCGCTTGCGGCCTTGGCTCGTAAGGCTGGCCGTGGGGCAACCCAGGGCGGCGGCCGTTTCCAGGCCGGGCGCGTCGGGCTTGTTGCTGAACACCACCGCTACTTCGGCCAGGTGTTGTAGCACGCCACTTTGCACAGCGTTTACCAGGGCCACCATATTGGAGCCCCGGCCCGACAGCAGAATGGCCAGGCGCGCTTTGCGGACGATAGGGTTACCAGTTGGCTGCAAGGGTCGGTTCCGGCCGCTGGCCGATATCGGTACGGATGTATACATCCTGAAATTTAACTTTCCCGGCTTCGCGGTACACGTGGGCCACGGCATCTTCCAGCTCTTCGCCGTGCCCGACGAGCACCATCACCCGGCCGCCGGTGGTTACCAGCTGACCGTCCTGCTGCTTGGTAGCGCCGTGAAAGGCCAGGATGCTGGGATGAAGCTGGTCGAGGCCGGTGATGGGGAAGCCGGTGGGAAACTGGGCGGCCGGGTAGCCGCCCGAGGCCAGCACCACGCCCACGTAGCAGCCCCGCCGCTGCCGCACCACGGTTTGCTGGAGCTTGCCGTCCAGGGTGGCTTCGATGAGTTCCAGCAAGGAGCTTTCCAGGGCGGGCAAGAGCACTTCGGCCTCCGGGTCGCCGAGGCGGACGTTATATTCGAGCAGCTTGGGACCCTGGTCGGTGAGCATGATGCCGAAGTACAGGAAGCCTTTGAAGTCGAACTGCTCGTTTTGCAAACCGCGCAGCGTGGGGTCCACGATGCTGGTGCGGATGGCGGCCAGCACGTTGTCGTCGCAGAAGGGCACGGGGCAGTAGGCGCCCATGCCGCCGGTGTTGGGACCCTGGTCGCCGGCCAGCAACTGTTTGTGGTCCTGAGAAGGAGCCAGCAGCCGCACCCGGTTGCCATCCGTCACGCCGATGATGCTGATTTCAGGACCGCTGAGCTTTTCTTCCAGCAGGAAGCTAAACCAGCCCGTGTGCTGCAGCTGCAAATCGTCCAGGGCGGCCTGGGCTTCCTCAATGGAGGAGCACACGTACACGCCCTTGCCGGCAGCCAGCCCGTCGTACTTCACTACTACCTGCCCGTTCAGTTCGGTTGCTTTGGTGCGAGCATCAGCCAGCTTGTCGCTACGGTACTGCCACGACATAGCCGTAGCTACACCGTGCCGCCGCATGAAGTTCTTGCTCCACACCTTGGAGCTTTCCAGCACCGCTCCGGCCCGAGTGGGGCCAAAAACGCGGATGTCGGAACCGGCAAAGTAGTCGACCACGCCGGCTGCCAGGGGCGCTTCGGGTCCTACCACGATGAGCTTCGCGCCGTGGGCTTCGCAGAACTGCTGAACGGCCGGGAAGTCGGTGGCGCTGATGTCGGGGTGGCTGTTTGGGATGCCGCCGTTGCCGGGCAGCACGTGTACCGTGGCCCCGTCGCGGGTCAGCTTCCAGGCCATGGCGTGTTCACGGGCCCCGCCGCCGAGGAGTACAATGGTTTTGTTCAAAGGACTAGTCATAAGAAAGGAGCTCGGCTGCGTCAGAAAAGGTCAGAAGCTTGCCGAAGCAAGCCGAATTGTCGCGGCCGATGTACTGGCCGTAGTTGGCGCGGCGCTGGTAGCCGTTCTTCAGGTAAAAGCGGCAGGCTTCGGTATTGGCCACCCGGGTTTCGAGCCACAGCTCCGTATAACCGGCCTTTCGGGCTTCGGTTTCGAGCTGCTTAAGCACGGCCTCGCCAATGCCCTGCCGGGAATACTTGGCAAACATGCGCTTCACTTCCCCCACGCTAGCAGCCAAGGGCCGCACTGCCCCACAGCCCACCGCTTCCCCGTCTTGGCGAGCCAGCAGGAAAATGTAGCGCGGGTCACTGGCTTGCCACTCCGTAAACGAAGCCCGCCCGTCGCTGCCGAAGCGCGCACCCAGCTGCCCCGACAAGGCGTCGAGCAGGGGCTGAGCTTCCGGCGCCTGGGGCGAGGAAACATCGAGCTTTAGGGTAGCGGTAGTCGGCATCAGGCGAAAAGGTTCAGCTTAGCTAATATCGGTTATGGAAGTTATTTGTCCATCGGCAAACTCGAAAACGGATTTGCCTTGCAGCTGTAGCGTATCCCCACCCTTCAGGCCGTTGGGGAAGTCCATGGCGGCCACGGCCGAATAGTCGAGTTGCACTTCCACCTTATCGGCGCTGAACTGCCAATCGGTGACGCGCTGCTCGCGCTGGGAGAAGTACTGCAGCGCCTGCTCGGCCTGCTGCAGGAAATTTTCCTTGCCGGTCAGGGTCAGGTCTACTTCGCCGTTGGAAACGTTGCGAAACACGACGTTTTCGTGCAGGGGCTGAAGCATGCCGGCTACATCGAGGCGGTTGTAGGCTTCGATGTAGCTTTCCACGAGTTGCTTTTGCTGAGTGGCTTCCATTGGCTTTGTCTTATTAAGCACCTTTCATAATGCCGGCACGCACCAGGTTGCTTACAAGACGGGTTTGCACGTCGCCGGTACCGGTTTCGGCGCCGGTGGGCAGCGGGGCGCCCGTGATACGCTCGTAGATATCGAGGTAGCGGCGGGTGGCTTCGGCAGAAACCTCGGGGGTGAGGGCGCGGGGATACTGGCCGTCCTGCTTGTTGGCAATCAGCCACTGGCGCACGTACTCCTTGTCCATCTGCTCGGCCGTCTCGGGGTTCTGGGCGTAGTCCGCGGCGCTCCAGAACCGCGACGAGTCGGGCGTGTGGATTTCGTCAATCAGAATCAGCTCCCCGTTCAGCAAACCAAACTCGTACTTAGTGTCCACCAGGATAATGCCGCGTTCCGCCATCCAGACCGATGCGAAGTTGAACAGCTCCAAAGACTTGATGCGCATCTTGGCGTAGAGCTCCGCCGACACCCAGCCTTCCGACACGAGGTTATCCGGCGTAATCTCACGGTCCGACTCCTCCTTGGTCGTCGGCGTCACGATGGGCTCGGGGAATTGCTGGTGCTTGGTCAGGCCGTCGGGCACGGTTACGCCCGAGAAGGTGCGCTGGCCCTGCTGGTAGCCGCGCAGCATCGAGCCCGTGAGGTAGTTCCGCACCACCATCTCGACCCGAATCGGCTCGGCTTCCTTGGCCAGCGTCACGTTCGGGTCGAGCAGGCTGATAACGTGGTTGGGGATGATGTGCTGGGTTTTGTCGAACCAGAAAGCAGCCAGCCCGTTGAGCACCGCGCCTTTGTGGGCCACGGGTGTTTCCAGCACCGAGTCAAACGCCGAGAGGCGGTCCGTTACCACGATGAGCCGCTCACCGGAAGGAGCACGGTACGAGTCACGAACCTTGCCGCGGTGCAGCAGCTCGAGCTGAGGAGTATCGAAGTGGTTGAGGGTGTTCATATGGTGGCGTAGTCAACCGGTACGGCCGGCGGAATGCGGGGGTGTCTTAGGATGAAAGCTGGCTGGTTTCGGGCTGAGCTACGGCTGCCTGCCGCTGGCTTTGCACGTGCGCCACGATGTTGCGGAACAGCTTGAGCCCGTCGCCTTCCTCACTCAGATTCGGGTTTTGGCGCTTGCGCCGGGCCCAGTCGGGGTGGTTGTAGAGCGACAGAAACGCCTCCGGGTGGGGCATCAGCCCGAACACCTGCCCGGTGGTGTCGGTCAGGCCGGCGCAGTTCAGGTCGGCACCGTTGGGGTTGTGCGGGTACACGTCGGTGGGCGAGCCGTCGTAGTCGGTGTAAGCCAAGCAGTTCAAGGCCCGGGCTTCGATTTCGGCCAGGGTTTCTTCGCCTTTGATAATGAGGCGGCCTTCGCCGTGGCGCACGGGTACTTCCAGCGAGTCAATGCCCTTCAGGAAAGGCGAGTTCGACTCAGGGTTGACTTTGAGGCGCACCCAGCGGTCCTCGTAGCGGCCCGAGGCGTTGTGGGTCAGGGTTACTTCCGGCGTCACGTCGCCGCCCAGGTTGGGCAACAGGCCCAGCTTAACCAATACCTGGAAGCCGTTGCAGATGCCCATCACGAACTTGCCATTGGCAATAAACTGCCGGATTTCGTCGAGTAGGGTGCGGCCCTCGGCGTTTTTGCGGTGGCGCAGCTTGTTGGCCAGCACCACGCCCGAGCCCAGGTCGTCGCCGAACGAGAAGCCGCCGGGGAAGTTGAGGATGTCGTAGTCGTGGATGCTGACGTGGCCGTGCATTACCTCGTTGAGGTGCACAATGGTCGCTTCGGCGCCGGCCAGGCGGTAAGCGGCGGCGTACTCTTCCTCGCAGTTAATGCCGAAGCCGGTCAGAATCAGGGCCTGTACCGGTTGCTTGGCCTGGGCTTGGGCGCTGCCGTGCAGGGGTTCGGTGCTTTCGTGGCCGCCGTCGATACTCTTGTAGCCGAGCACGGTCACGGTCCCGTCAGCGTTGGTGTGCGCGGGGCCGGTTTCGTCGCGCTGCGGCTGGGGCGGCACGTTCAAATCAGGAAACAGGGGTTTCTCGTTCATTTCTAGTGCGCTGCTTCGTGCTGGCCGAAGCCGATAATTCTGTTCACGGGCCCGTTGGTCCACTCATGGCGCAAAGCCGCGGTATCAGCCGATAAAACGGTTTGTCCGTTGTGGCGCACCGTCAGCTGCCCGGCCGGCGTCACCACGCCGAGGCGGGTAGCGCGGGGGCCAAAGTGCTGCTCGAAAGCCGTTACATCTTCCGGAGCCACGGTGGCTACAAAGCGGGAGTGCGACTCGGAAAACAGCTGTACGTGTACGGGCAGACCTTCCGGCAACTCGATGGCAGCGCCAAAGCCGTAGCCAAACGTGGCTTCGGCCAGGGCCACGGCCAGGCCACCATCCGACAAGTCGTGGCAGGACTGAATCAGGCCCTGGTCGTTGGCCTGGCCCATGAGGGTGTACAACGTTTTAGCTTCCTCGAAACGCACTTTGGGCACGTTGGCGCCTAGCTCGCCGAAGAGCTGGTAGAACTCCGAGCCGCCCAACTCGTCGTAGGTTTCGCCCAGCAGATACACCACGTCGTCGGCTTGCTTGAAGTCGGAGGTAATGGTGCGGCGCACGTCCTCGATTTTGGCGGTCATGGAGTACAGCACCGTGGGCGGAACGGAAATCTTCACGCCGTCGGCCTTGAAGTCGTTCTTCATCGAGTCCTTGCCCGAAGTCAGCGGGATGCAGTAGGCCGCCGTGGCGTCGCGCAGGGCCTGACACATGCGCACCAGCTTGGCCAGCTTGTGCTTGCCATCGGGGTTGGTGGCGGGGTCGTAGACCGAGTCGGGTACGCAGAAATTGTCGTTCACCGACCAGAAGTTGCCGTCGCCGTACGTGAGGTTAGGCAGCTTCCCTCCCACCGCTACTATCTGGCGCACGGCTTCATCAAAGGCGCCGGCCGACATATCATAGGCATCCAGGTCGCCGAAGCGGGGCAGAATGCCGTTGCTCACGGCCACGCCTTCCCACGACTCAAAGTTAAAGCGCACCACGGCAGCATCCTGCGGGGCCTGCCCGGTTGCGCCCATTAGCGGCTTGATAATCGTGCGGCCCTTCACCTCATGGTCATACTGCCGGATAACTGATTCGCGGGAGCAGATGTTGAGGCTGCCCAGCAAACGACTCAGCACGTCGGTATAATCGAGGTCGGCGGGCAACGCGGGTTCCTGAGCCGTGGGTTTGGTCCACTCGGCTTCCAGCACTTTGCGGGGCACGCCGTTGTGCAGGAACTCCATGTCGATGCGCGCCACCGACTCCCCATCAAAGCGCACGTCGAGGCTGCCATCGGCAGTGAAGTAACCGATGTCGGTCAGCTCCACTTCCATTTCCCGGCCCAGAGCCAGCAGCTCGTCCATTTTTGCGGGCTCTACGGCCAGAGAGAAACGCTCCTGCGACTCTGACACGAAGATTTCCCAGGGCCGCAGACCAGGATATTTCAGCGGCACTTTCTCCAATTCCACTACCGCGCCGCCGCTGATAGTAGCCAGCTCACCAATGGACGAAGACAAGCCGCCCGCGCCGTTGTCGGTGCTGCACTTAATCAGGCCGCGCCGCGTGGCCAGGATCAGGAAGTCCATGGCCAGCTTCTGGGTGATGGGCGAGCCAATCTGCACGGCCGTGGCGGGCGAGGTTTCGTCGAGCTCAATACTGGAGAAAGTTGCGCCGTGGATGCCGTCCTTGCCCACCCGGCCCCCAGCCATGATGATGCGGTCCTGGGCGTCGATTTTCTTTTCCCAGGAGTCGAGGCCGGCCAGCTGCATGGGCATTACGGCGCCAGTACCGCAGTACACCAACGGCTTGCCGGCGTAGCGGTCATCGAACACAATGGCCCCGTTCACGGTCGGCACGCCCGACTTGTTGCCGCCATCTTCAATGCCCTTGCGCACGCCTTCAAAAATGCGGCGCGGGTGCAGTTGGTTGCTCAGCAAGGTGCCGTTAAACTCGGGGTTGCCGAAGCAGAGCACGTTGGTATTGAAGAGCAGCTTCGCGCCCCCGATGCCAGTCGCCAGCGGGTCGCGGTTGTTGCCCAGAATGCCGGTAATAGCTCCGCCGTAAGGGTCAATGGCCGAGGGCGAGTTGTGGGTTTCGACTTTCCATACGAACAGCGACTCGGGGTTGATGCGCACGGCCCCGGCGTTGTCGCTGAACACCTTAATTAGCCAGTCGTTGCCGTTGGCCCGCAGCTGCCGGTCAACTTCCGAGGTAGCGTTTTTGATGTAGGTTTTAAACAGGGAGTCTACTTCAAACTCCTCGCCCGTGTCGGCATCCCGGTACTTAATGACGGCCGAAAACTCCTTGTGCTTGCAGTGCTCCGACCAGGTCTGGGCAATGATTTCCAGCTCGCAGTCGGTGGGGTCCTGGGGCAGGCCGGCGGCCTGGCGCTCAGCCTGAATGCTGGTGTAATGGTCGCGCACGGCGCGCATTTCCTCCAGGTTCAGGGCGTAGAGATTGTCCTTGGAAAGCTTCACCAGCTCTTCGTCTGACAAGCCCATCAGGCGCACGGTGTCCGTAATGGATTCGGCCCCACCGCCCGGCCGCGGCGTATAGTCGCGAATCTGGGCTATGGGGCCGACCTCGAAGCGGTTAATCATCTTGTTGCCGAGCAGATCTTCGGCTAGGCGGCGCAGACTACTCTCGGGCAGCTCCTGCTCCAGGAAGTAGAGTCGTTTGCTGAAAATGTGCTGGGTATGGGTGTCGAGCGGCTCGTTGAGAAAGTCGCCGAGGGCGTTCTGGGCCGATATGCCTTCGTCGTCGGTCACACCGGGCAGCTTGGCCACCAAGATGTAGCTCTTGTATTCGGCGCCGTGGCGGAACTCGTCGAGGGCCACGTCGTGCAGCACCGGGTCCTGGAGGCAGTGGGTGGCGAAGTCGCGCAGTTGCTGATCCGTCACGGGGTAGCGCACCGTGTAGAGGGCGGTGCTTTGCACCCGGCCGGTAGTGAGGCCCAGGTGGCGGGAGGCAGCTTCGGCTACACGTTGGCCCTCGCCATCGTGTTGGCCGGGCTTGAGCAGAAGCTGAATGGTTCTTTGGGTAGAGTCCAAAAGAGGGAGGTTTGTCTATTTTTCGGGTTTCCCACGCGCGGCAAAATCACCGCCGTGAGGAAGCATACCCGCGCAGGGTACGCCGAAAATGCCTTGCCGCAGCGCCGGTTGCGCCGCAGTAGGTTTAAGAAAACGCTTTATCGGGCCGACTGCCCGGTTTTACCACCGGAATACCTGCCCGGCACAGCGGGCAATCATCGGGTGCGTAGGTAGCCGCCGTTACCGGCAGCAGGGCAAAGTTCGGAAAAGAAAGTGAAGCTTGCCCACCCGTGCGGTCAATTAAACTGGCGACTGCCAAAACTTTTGCACCCAGCCCTTCCAGCACCCGGGCTACCTCGTTGGTGCTCTTGCCGGTAGTTACCACGTCTTCGGCAATAATAATTTTCTGGCCCGGCTCCACCGTAAAGCCCCGGCGTAGGGTCATCTGGCCGGTATCATCCCGCTCGGTAAAGATGCCGGGCACGCCCAGCTGCCGGGCCAGCTCGTAGCCAATGACTACCCCGCCCATGGCCGGACCTACTACCACATCAGGTTGCAAACCGGCCTGCTGAATCTGCCGGGCCAGCTCGGCCGCGGCCGGGCCGCCAGGTCGGGCCGGCGCAGAAACCGGGCGCATTGCACGTAGGTATCGGAGTGCAGACCCGAGGACAGGCGGAAGTGGCCGCGCAATAGCGCGTCTTCCTGGAGCAGCTGTTGCTCCAGAGTTTCAGAAGTCAGGGAAGTTTGGGAGGAAGTCATTAATGCTTATTCGGGGCCTGCGGATGAAATTACAATTCGTTCTGAGCCTACTCTTAATGCCAGCAGAAGGTCCATTGCTTCCGCATCTGCTGCCACAATCAAAAGCTGATATGATTCTGCACTGCCGGTTATGTCAATCGTTTCAAGCTGGGTAACTCGCAGACTCAGCGACGTAGACCGGTTAAAGGGAATCTGAACATACCATTGTTCCTGAACTTCGCCTTCGATCAGCTGCCCAATGATATAGAACTCGTTTCGGCGCCTTATAGCGAAGCTGTCTATTGCCTGAAAAAGGCCACGATTAGTATCAACAGGACTGTTTTCCATTTATATCCACGAAGGAACGGCAGTAGGTCGGAACGTATTGATCTGCTCCACCAGTTCCCGCGCCGCGGCACCAGCATCAGCGGCCTGCCACAAGGCGCGTGACGTATTGATAAGCACTCCGGAGCCATCCGGCCGCAGACCAGCCCGCAGCGTGGCTTGCAAATCACCGCCCTGGGCACCTACGCCGGGCACCAGAAACCACTGCTGCGGGCTAAGGCTGCGCATGCGGGCCACGGCCGAGGCGTTGGTGGCACCTACTACCAAGCCAATACCGCTGTGCTCTTCGTCAAGCTTGCGGGCTACTTGGGCGGCACAGTCGCTAAGGTAGCCGCCGCGGGTGAGGGCCACGTCTTGCAGGGAATGCACCGGCTTATTACTCGTTTTGGCCAGCACAAATACCATCTTGCCAGGCCGGGCGAAGGGCACAATGGCGTCGTCGCCCATGTAGGGGTTTACCGTCACGGCGTCGGCTCCAATGACGTCGTAAGCAAAGCGGGCGTAGTGGTCGGCGGTGTTGGCAATGTCGCCGAACTTGCCGTCCAGAATCACCGGAATGCTTTCCGGAATGCGCTGCACCGTTTCGCGCAGGAGCTTCACTCCGTCTTCCCGGCTCAGAAAGAAGGCTAGGTTAGGCTTGAAGGCTGCCGCGTACGGGCTGGTCTGGTCGATGACTTCGGCCAGACGGCGGGCTACCTGCTGGTCGTCGCCGGTGGGGTCGAGGCCCACGCAGAGCAAGGAGTTGGCCTGCTGGACGCGTTGAATGAGCTTTTCCATGATGGGTGGGGAAGGCGAAAAACCAAAAATAGGTGGGAGAAAACAAAAGCGCCAGCCAGCTGAAACTCCTGCTTGCTACTGCAGGTTGGCCGTTACCAGATGGCTGCACTCGGCCGCCAGCCGGGCCGACAAACCCGGTTCGAGCCACTCGCCGCTGGCAATCTGCACGGCACTGGCACCGCAGCGCAGATAATCCGTGACGTGGCCCTGAGTGAAGATGCCGCCGGTACCGAAAATCGGGAGGGTAATGCGGGCATCGTGGGCCAGTTCCCACACGCAGCGCAGGGCCACCGGCCGCAGGGCTTCCCCGGATAAGCCGCCGACCAGGGGCTCCCCGGTAGCATCGTCGGGCAGGTGCAGGGCTTTCAGCACGTTGGTAGCGGCCAGGGCCGTAGCCCCGCCTTCCTGCGCGCCTAGGGCCAGGCCGCGGATGTGCTCGGGCCACGGCGGCAGCTTTACCACAATTATGGCAGTTGGTCCCAGCTCATTGCGCACGGCCTGGGTGGCTTCGCGCACAAACTTGGCGTTGAGCTCAGCTCCCTTGCCGGTGTCGGGCTGGGCAATGTATACTTCCACGCCGGCAATCTGGGAGCCGACTTCGCGGGCCAGGAAGCGGGCAATTTTGCGAAACCCGGGAATGCCGGGCGCCGTGATGCTGACAAAGACCGGAACGCCGTAGCTGAGTAGGTGAGGCAGGTGCTCCTGCACCAGGATTTCGGCGCTTTCGGTCCGCATGTTGGTGGCGTTGAGCAGGGTTTGCTCATTTACCTGCCAGATACCTTCCTCGTAAAGCCCGGGCTTGGGCTCCATCGTGACGGTCCGGGTAAAAATAGCGCCTAGCCGCTCGTAGCCAGATCCATCCAGTTGCCACGGCGCCGCCGCCAGGCAGATGGGGTTTTGCAGAGTGAGGTTTCCTAGTTGCATGATTTGCTCGTTAAAGAAAGTTGCCGTCCAGAACTGACGGAGGATTCTGAACTGGGAACGGCAGCCTCCTTTTTCACCAAAAACCCACCGCGCCCTTACTCAGAACTTCCTCCGCCAGCTCAGGACGGCAGGTTATACGTTTCTTGAGGCTGCTGGTCTTCTGACGGATCAGCAGCCTTAAATGCAGAGCGCCCGGTAGTAGCCGGGCGCTCTGAAAAGAGGTTAACTAGATGACGTTGTCACGGTTGATAAGCGTGAAGAGCGTGTCGGTATTTTGGCAGGCGCTGGTTATGCTCCCAATGTGAGGCAGGTTGTGAAGGGCCACGAAGCCTTCCGACTCCATGTACGTACGAGCGCCGCGGAACATGGCGGCCGTGCTCAGACCCACGTTGCGGGGGCGGCAGGAGCGGCGGCTACCATCTGCTGGGCGAAGGTCGGGTCGTTCATGAGGGCTTACCAGTATGTGGACGTGAAGAGAAGAGTTGGAAAACCTTAGGCGCAGACCGGCTCTAGCCCACCGGACGAACCTTCAGGCCATAAAAAAACCGCTTCGGAAACCGGAGCGGTGAACGGGGCAAAAACCAGAAAAATGAAGGAATCAACAGGGGCAACGACCTTTCGATCATCTCGCAGAACGCTCTTGCGGAAGGTTCCGCGCTCCATCAAATGCTGTTGATTGAGGTGAAGCACGTCGCAAAAGTACTACTTGTTACCAACCCTGCTCATTTGGTAACATTAAGTTTATGTTACCATAATGTTACCTACTCTTCTTTTCTACTCATATTACCTGCTGCTATACCTTATTATATAGGCTACACAAAACATTGAATCCCAATTTTTTACTGAGTCATAAAAAAATGACCTGCTCATCTTAGCCGGGTTGCTTATCTTTGTCTGTTCCCAGCAAAATTCAAAATTTGTGATTTAGCAAATCAACATCTTTCATTGCAAAAGTCCAATTTATTGATCTTCTTAATGCTAGCTGCTTACCAAGGGCTAGCAATGGGAGAACAAGCCAGGAATCAACGGAAAGATTCATCGTCATCATTTGCTTTCAAGCCAAGCTTTTCCGACCGATTCTTTTTATCTTAACGGACTACAACTGAGCGCCTCATAATTCTACTACTCCACCTAACCTCTTTGACTTCTGTCATATTTGTACTAACACTTCGCTTTACTACTCTCATGAAAAAAGTGCTGTTTGGTTTGATGTTCGCCGGTCTGCTAGCTAGTGCTCCAGCAGCTGTGGCTCAGGTTTCTTCAGGAGCTTCCGTAAGCTACTCGGAGAACGTGCTGGCAGAAGAGGTAGGCAAGGATGTGCTCTACAAGCGGGCCCTCGACTGGACTCAAAACCACTTTCCCTACGCTCCCAAGATGGGCGCTAAGTCGGACGCGGCCACAGGGACGGTACGCATTACGGGCACGGGCAAGGTAAAGCCCGTGACTACGGCTGGTAAGGAGCAGGAGCATGTCATTCGCTTCGACTTCGTGTTCCGGGCTAGCGACAAAGGCTACGAGTACAGTGTGGGCTCGTTCCGCCTGGTGCCCGACCCCAGAAGCCCGACGAAACCGAGATGCTCAGCGACTATATCACCCGCCTGGCCGCCGAGAAAAGCAATGGCAAGACCTTTAACGACCGGCGTGTAACGGCCCAGGCCAATAACATAGCCAGTGAAGCCGCCATGAGCTTCCGCTCCTTTATGAATACCATGCCCGCCGCCGAGGAAGGTGGAGTGGGCGTGCCCAGCGCTAACTAAGAAACCAGCCAACGGCGAAAAAGCCCCTGACTACGTGTCCGGGGCTTTTTTGTGCACATAGAAGTGACCAGTAGGGCCTAACGCTCCAGCAAATCGAGGGTGCGGGCGGGCAGTTCCCGGGCGTCGAGCACAATAAACCCGTCGAGGGCATTGGAGAAGTTGGGGTCCAGGTTGAAGCCCAGCAGCCGGGCGTTGCGCTTGAGGTAGTGGCGCAGCAGCACCGGGATGCCCGCTCCTCCGGCCTCAAACGTGGCAATGAGCTTGTGCAGATCCTGCACACTGGTCAGGCCCTGCTGCAGGGTAGTGGGCAGTTCCTGGGCATCGAGCGGGCGGTAGCGAAACTGCTTGCGAGGCTTTACCAGAGCGGCCAGGTCGGCACGCCAGTAGTGCTCGGTCAGGAAGTTCACCATCACCGCCCGCGAGACGCTCGAAAACCGGTTGCTGATACTGACTGGGCCAATAAGGTAGCGGTACTCGGGTGGCGGCAGAGGTATTCGGCAATGCCCTTCCAGAGCAGGGCCAGCGGCTGCGGCTGCTTCTGATACTCGGCGCGGACAAAGGAACGGCCCAGCTCCAGCGACTCGGCCAGAAACGGCTCCAGTTCTTTTTTCAGCCGAAAAAGGGAGTGCAGATAAAAGCCCCGCCGCCCGTGTTGGCGCAGTATGGCCCGCCCCCGCCCGATGCGGTAAGCGCCTACCAGCTGCTGGGCAGCCCGGTCGTAGAGAAACAGGTGGCGGTAATAGTCGTCGTAACGGTCTAGGTCCAGAGGCTGCTGGGTGCCTTCTCCTTCCCGGCGGAACGTAAGCTCCCGCAACCGGCCCAATTCCCGCAGTACGTGGGGCAATTCCGCTTTGCTAGCAAGGTACACCTCCCAGGACCCGGAGCGCAGCAGGCAGCGCGAAGCCCGCAGAGCGTTGATGTCGCGCGCTATCAGTTCGGGAGCAGTTTCGGCCACTACCGGTGGCGCGGCGGGCGCCATCAGGCGGGAAGCCGCCGGGGCGGCCAGCGCAAACACCCGGGCCCGCACGTAAGCCAAACGCTCAGGAGCAGCCAAGCGAGCCAGCTCCGCAGCCGCAATGGGCCGCCCGAGCCGCAACCGAATTGTTTGCCCACGCTTATTGAGCAGCTCGGCGGGCAGGCGGGCCGTGCGCAACCAGGGGTGCAGCAGGCCCAGCAGATTGAAGGAGCGGCTATTGTGCCCGCTCAGCCACACCGGAACCACCGGCACGCGGGTAGCCGAGAGCAGGCGGCCGGCAGTGGGGTGCCATTCAGCTTCCAGGGCCGGGCGGAATGGCTGCAGCTGACTGGCTACCTCCCCAGCCGGAAACAGGCCAATGGGTACCTCGTTGTGCACGTAATGCAGCAGCTGGCGTACTCCGGGCACGTTTTGTCCCGCCGCGGCCCGTTCGGGATTTACCAGAATCAGGTGACTGCCGAGCTGGGTCAGCAGGGGAGCCAGCACCTCATTGGCTACCAACTTAAAATCGGGCCGGACCTCTGTCAGCGCGTAGAGCAGCACCAGCCCGTCGAGCAGACCGCACGGATGGTTGCCCACGGCCACGAAGCTTCCGGACTGGGCCAGCTGCCGCAGCTCGGCGGCATCGTAGGTCACCGTAATGTTGAGGCGGCGCAGCAAGGCGCCGATAAACTCGCGCCCCCGCAGATGCGCCGTTTGCTCGTACAAGCGCTGAAGCTCCCGGGCCCCGCTGAAGTAGCTGAGCACTGGCCGCAGCAGCTCCTGGGAGCGGCGGCCAAACCCAGCGGGATAAGGAAAAACGGAGGAAGAGAGAAAGTCCATCGGCAAAACCTGGTAGCGGCCGGGCACCAGAGGGTACCGGCATTTACAAATTTCACGACCGAGTATTGGGTGTGCGTTATCGGGATATTATGAATCCGTTACCAACCAGCGCTTTACGTAAGAAACGCGAAAAGCCGCGTTGCAGCGCGGCTTTTCGGTAATCGTCACCTTTCACTCTTTTCACGACGCCCAAAGAGTACGACCCGCCGAAGGATGCGTTTGTGGCAAAACCACAATCAGGCTGAGCGGGATAGTACAGCTACAATATAGCGAAAATGCCCTGGCAACCAAGTGGCAGCCAGGGCATTTGTGCAGTTATGAGCTGCCGATACCTTAGTTCGTAGGTCCGCTGTCGACCCGGGCTTCGATAGTAGCCTGCACCGTGCTCGACACGGCCGACAGGATGTTGTAGCCGGTAGCAGACTCGATGGCATCCACGGTGGTGCGGTAGCTGCCCCAGCTGGTGCCGATAGAAGTGGTATTGGGGGTGTTGATGGCAATGACGCGGGTGCTGGTCGTCACGCGGCTGGCATCGTTGGAGCCTTCGGGTAATACTACCACCACTTTCCAGCAGCGGGCGGGCACCGCAATTTTGCCGCCGGCAATGGTCGTAGCGTAGCCATTTACGCCCGTGCCGCCATTGCCGTAGCTTCCGCAGATAATGTAAAGCTCATTGCCCTGGTTGATAAGGGTGCGGCAGTAGTTTTCCAGGCCGGCCCAGGTCTGCTGATTGTTTACTGAGGCCTGGGGCATCATATTGGTCATCAGGAAAGTAGCCGAGTTATCGGCCACCGAACCGGTGCGGTCGGCAGAAGGACAGTTATGGCCCCGGTCGAAGCCCGAGCCGGTGTAGCTGCTGCTAGTAGCCCGAAACCAGCCTGAGGGCAAAGTTGCGTCGGCGGCGAAGTTGTCCTGGCGCGGGGTGCTGCCTACCCAGGCGCTGCTCAGGTGCCAGCTCACCCAGTTTGGAATGGCCCGGTCGCGGTGATACGAAAGCGCGAACTGCGACTTCGACATCAGATAATTGGTGTAGTTCGTGGCGCTAGTGGTAGCTCCACTGGGGTTACCCATGGTCAGGTGACTGTCGCGCGTGGCATCAAAACTCTGTGAAACAGTCGTGGGAGCACTGGCGGGAGCAACACTTTCGTCTTTGGAACACGAAACAGCGAGGATGCCGAGCAGGCCACAGCTGAGTAAGCGGTAGAGGGTACGCTTCATTCGAAAAGAGTTTTGGATGATGAAAAGAAAGTGAGAAAGGAAACAGCGAAACAGGGATAGCAATTCGGCCGCAAAGATGACCGGGGTGAAATTGAAAGATGTTACCGAAATATTACCATTCTACTCGTCTTTGACAAATACAGTTCTATCATATTATCATATTACTGCGTATTAATTTGAAAAAACCGCAACAAAACCCTCTTTAGGCAGCATCCAAGCCATTAGGGCTTTGGGCCCTCCTACTAGCTATACCATAATTTTGAACATACTTAATCTAGTATATATCCTGTTTACTGTAGTCTACCGCTTTCCTACACAAATCGGACTTTTACCAGATAATAGCTCTTCGCATTGTCGTGGTTAGCTCTTCCTTTGGCCGAATTTGGAAAACTAAAAAGGCCCTGCTACCACACGTAGCAAGGCCTTTCGAAAGGAAACTCGACGATGTATTACCAGCTAAGCAAGAACCCTTGGCATTTAAGTGGGCTGCTAACGCCCCGTAACGACCAAGCGCTGGCTAGACAGCCGCTGACCAGCAGCATCGGTGAGCACAACGTGGTAAAGCCCTTTGCTGAGGGTACTGAGTGGCAACTCCAGTGCTTGGCTTGTAGCCGGTCCTTGCCAAATAACGCTTCCCAAGTTGCCGTATACCTGAATACGGGCTCCTTCAGCAGGCATCGTGCCTATCCGCACATTGATACGTTGCGCTTCCTCAGCTGGGTTGGGATAAACCTGCAGGGCCGCCGTAAACTGACTTTTCCAGGTTATGACCACTACTGGTGACAGATGCTCACTGCCATCCTGATCTACTTGCCGCAGCCGGTAATAGAGCAGAGTGCGGCCTTGCCGGGCGGCGTTTTCGTCGCGGAAAAGGTAATTGGCGCCACGCGTGCTGGTGCCTGCGCCCCGTACTTGCCCTATCGTGGTGAAGCCCGTTTCGGGGCCCAGGGAGCGTTCCACTTGGAAGTAGTCATTTTTTTGTTCCGACGCAGTTTGCCAGGTTAGCTCTACCCCACTTTCCACGCTCCTGCCCTGAAAGGCGCGTAGCTCCACCGGCAGCGGCGTTGGGGTGGCCCTACCTCGGCAGGGAAATCGGGGTTGGGGTCGTCGGCAAAGGCGTAGAAAATTTGGGCGGCAGAGAACAAGCCCACCCCTCCGGTTACTTCAACTTCCACCCATTCAAAGTCTTGCGTCGTTAAAAAACCCAGCTGGTGGCGGTTGTCGCCTACCAGACCCAGATCCAGCAAGGTTGTGGCGGATGAGCTTTCCAGCAGGCGGCTGCCATTGGTTCCGCCGTAGGTATTGATGCGGATATTCTGCAGCAGCGTATTGTTGAGCAGTGTATTGTTGGTGCGCAACGCAATGCCGGCGCGGTTACCGGCCTGGCCCGCGCCATTCAGCCGCAGCTTCAGCTTGTAGGTACCTAGGGCAGCTATGGGGAATCGTACCTCGGCGTAATCAGACTCGGAAAAGGTATTGTCGGCCGCTTTCTGGGGGTTGGTGGAACTGCAGCCCACACAGGCCAGCGCCGAACCCGACTCCTGATACTCAGTACCGCGCTTGGGCTCGGTGAAGTCCGACAACACAGGCTCGTCATCCTGGAAAGCCCGGGGCTCAATACCAAAACCGTAGTAAACCTGCAGGGTATTGAGGGCGCTAGCCAGCGCCGACTGCTTGATTTCGACCCGGTCGAATGCCAGACCAGATTTAAAGCTGACCTGGTAGCGGTTGTCGGGCAGCAGGGTCAATTCCAGCAGTTCAGCCCCGCTACGCGCTTCCTGGGCCACACCGTTGAGGTAAGTAGTAATTTGCAGGGAGTTTAGCGCATTCACATCCAGCACACCGCCGTTGCCGACCACAAAGCCAGCCTGGTAGCCAGCCGGAGCAGGCCTTTCGAGCTTTACCTGCAGCGCGGCCGAGCAGTTTACGCCGGCCAAAGTAGTTAGGGTAGCAAAGTTGTTCAGCCCGGCGTCCACGGCATTGAGGGGGTTAGCTACGCCCGTACCCACACAAGCAGATATTCCGGTGCCGCCGGTTGTTGCCTTGTAGTCATCGGTGCTGGGCTCGGTGGCCCGGGAAAGGTAGCCCACTGCCTTGGTAAATTGGGTATTAGCCGGCACCCCGTAGGCGTAAAGCACCCGCACCGTGTTGATGCCGTTAAGAATTCCGCCCACGGCAATTTCCAACTGGTCAAAAGGCTTGGAGGAGACAAACTCCAACCGTACCCGGCTGTCGGACAGCGCAGTACTACTCACCAAGGCATCATTAGCTAAAAGCTCCTGCTGTTGATTGCCGCCGAGGTAAGTACGCAAGGTAAGCGTGGCCAGAGTATTGGCATTAAGCGCATTACCGCTACTAATTACGACCCCGGCTCGGTACGTAGCCGGAGCCGTGCCCGATAAGCTCAGCGACAGCGCCACCCCGCCGCCCAGCAACCCAAGCGTATTCTGGATGGTAGCGTAATTCTCCAGGTCTGTATCAGCGGCTCGTTCCGGGTTGGAAACTAGACAACTCAGGCACAACCCGGCGCCGGTGGCACTGGTGCGGTAGTTGGCCGGACTAATCGGGGTGGCAAAGGTGGAGTAATAGGCCGACTCAGTTTGGGCAACGGTGTAGCGGCCCGGCAGTAACCCCACTAAGCACAAGCTTAGAATTCGGAAGTAGTAGAGGCTTTTCATAACTGTGGAGGGTAAGCAGCCTTGGTATGGGGCTGGTGTTCCCTTTAGTACAAGCCTATGACCAAGCTCTACTTAAAAAGATAAACAACTGATATTCAATGATTTAAACAAATAATAAAAGCCTAATATTTTCCCATTTTAAGAAAAGGCTTTCTGGATCTGGGAAAGGCTAATGAGCCGGGAGAGTACCCAGAAACCTACAATTCAGTCTATTCGCCACTTAAAAAACTGCTCACAATCACTACTCGAAGCTTGTGAAGGGCCGTTTTCCCATTTTGACACATCTATGAATGCTGCACTTTGCGGGGTCGCCAGTCCCGGTGGCCAACGACAGCGCATACTTTTAAAAAGATATTCTGCCATATGTAATAGCCCTTTTCACGAGTGAAGGGAGCCTGCTCGGACCGATTCTCACCAAATTAGCCCTTTAGCCCTGCCCCTTCTCTTATATCAGTTGCAATTCAGAGCCTACTCCACCTCAGCTAGCAAGGCCGGGCAGGAGCATACCCCAAAACCGGGGCAAGACCCTGGTCGTACTTACGGCCCTTAACCCGACTCACCAATGAGAGTTCAGAGGATAAGCTAATCGGGTTTTAGAAAAGCTGTAGCCGACGAAAAAGGCTGGTCAGGCTGCGGCATTCCGTGGCGCAAGAGGTATTAAAGGAAAGCGCCATTTTTAACCTGGGCAATTAACTGGCTATGGATCATATGCTTACTTGCGCACTTATTCTATAACGATTTCCCAATTATAGATTGCACTTCCCATTTTGGGAAAGGCTGGCAAACCCTGTTTTTTAGGCATATACTAGCGTTTACAAGTAGTAAATGTCCTTCTTATCCGTCCTCTTACGCTTAAACAATTGAATAATTCCGCGCTAACAGGTTTCAGCTCCCCTGATGAGCCGGCTATATTCTTCCTTAGCTGCCCCCGTTCCTATGCCCAATTCTACAGTAGTTACTATTTTCATCGTTGAGGACAACGCTTGGTATGGCGAGATTCTAGAATATCGTCTATCCCAAAACCCTGACTATCAGCTTCGGCGCTTTACAACTGTGCAGGCCTGCCTGGATAATTTGGGCGAAAAGCCTGACGTAATTACCCTGGACTATTCTTTACCCGACGGGCGGGGCGACCAGGCCCTGCGCCAAATCAAGGAACGGCTGCCGGAAGTAGCTGTTATCGTTATTTCCGGGCAGGAAGATGTGCGCACGGCCATTGCTCTGCTGCACCAGGGAGCCTACGATTATCTGGTAAAAGATGAGGAAACCCTGGACCGGCTGTGGAATTCCGTGGGCAACTTGCAGAAGCAGCTACTGCTGCGGCGGGAGAATGTGCGCCTGCGGGAACAGATTGGCCAGAAATACGACCCACAGCGTGCTATTCTGGGGGAAAGTGACCAAATCAAGCAGCTCTTTACGTTAATCGACAAGGCTGGCCGGGCTAACATTTCGGTGTCGTTGAGTGGGGAAACTGGCACGGGTAAGGAGCTCGTGGCCAAAGCCATACATTTCCGATCAGACCGCCGTGACGGGCCCTTTGTGGCCGTCAACGTGGCCGCAATTCCTGGGGAGCTGCTGGAAAGCGAATTGTTCGGACATGAGAAAGGCGCGTTCACCGGGGCCATTAATCGCCGCATCGGCCGCTTTGAGGAGGCCAACAAAGGCACGCTGTTCCTGGATGAGATTTCGGAGCTGGACCTAAGCTTGCAGGCCAAGCTGCTGCGGGTGCTACAGGAGCGGGAGGTTGTTCGCGTGGGCGGCAACCAACGCATTGCCTTCGATGCCCGCCTGATGGTGGCCACCCACCGCGACTTAAGCAAGGAGGTGCAAGAGGGCCGGTTTCGCGAGGATCTGTACTACCGCTTGCTGGGGCTGCCCATTGTGCTGCCGCCTCTGCGCGCCCGGGGCCATGACATTCTTCTGCTGGCCAACTCCTTTCTACGGGACTTTTGCCGACAAAACAGCATGGCAGCCTGCAGCATCTCGGCCGAGGCGCAGCACCTGCTGCTGCAATACCACTTTCCCGGCAATGTGCGCGAGCTGAAAGCGGTGGTGGAACTGGCCGCCGTGCTGGCCGAAAGCGACACAATCCGGCCCCAGGATTTGTCGCTGCGGGGAGAGCGGCCCAACCAGCCTCCCCTCATCGTGCCCGGATCCGACGAGTCGTTGCGTGCGCAGACGGCCGCCATTGTGCAGCGCTACCTGCAGACCTACAACGGAAATATTTCAGAAGTAGCCGCCCGACTGCAAATCGGGAAGTCTACCATTTATCGTATGCTTCAGAACAAGGATATCCATCTACCCTGATCTGAACCATAGCTACGGTACTATGACTTTATTAGCTTACCGTCAACTGCGGCGGCGCCTGCAGCAGGCGCAGCAGGCACAGGCCGCCGCCCAACTCGAATTGCAGCAACTACGGGCTTTGGTGGAACAGCAGCGCCTGGCGGCGGCCAAGCAGACGGCCGCTTTGCTGCAAACAATTCATACCGGGCTGCTGATTGAAAATGCTCAGGGCGTCGTGACGCTGAATCACCGGCTGGCCGAAATGCTGCTGTTGCCGGGCGAGACTTCCACGTACATCGGCCAACCCAGCGAGGCTATTTTCACGCGGGGTCAGCGCGGCTTCACTAACCCTACGTGGGTGAAAGCCCAGATGGATGCGGCACGGGAGGCTCAGACCCAGGTAAAGGGCCTGCTTCAGCACCTCAGCAACGGCATCATTCTGCAGGTCGACTATCTACCGGTGGTTCAAAACGGCGAAACCGTGCTGCACTTATGGAGCTACGAAGACGTAACCCAGCAGCAGCGGATACTACAGCACGTGCAGGAGCTGTCCAGGCTGGCCGAGCAGTGCCCGAACCCGATTATCTGTTTTACCTACGACGGGCAGGCACGCTACGCCAACTCAGCCGCTCAACCCGTGCTGCACATGCTGCAGGAACCGGCTGAGGCCGCCTGCCAGGGTTTTCTGCGCAGCGAAATCAGTGCGGCGTTGGCGGCGCGCCAGCCGCGGGTGTATGAGTACAGCCTAAGCACCATCCGCTACGTGTGGACCATTGCGCCCCTGCCGCAGGAAGAAGGCGTAAACGTGTACCTGACCGATATTACGGCCCGGCACGTGGCCGAGCAGGAGCTTGAGCACAGTCAGCTCTTTGCTCGGCGCATCACCGACACGATTCCGCACCTGGTATTCCTCCTGGACCTGGACGAAAGCCGACTGCTGTATTGCAATAGTCAGAGCCTGCCGCTGCTGGGCTATTCCGACGTGGAAATGGTGGGCCTGGGGGCCCGCCTGCTGCCCACCATTCTAAAGCCCGAAGACTATCGGAGCGTGCAGCGGCGTCGGGGTGAGTTGGCCCAGACGGCGGTGGGCCAAACCCTGGAATCGGAGTACCAGGTGCGGCACCGGGACGGCAGCTGGCGCTGGATGAAGATTAAAAGTGCCCCGTTTCGCCGCCACCCCAACGGGCGCGTGAGCCAGATGGTGGCCAGTGCCGAAGACGTAACGGCGCGTCGCTGCATGGAAGTCAAGCTGCGCCAGAGCCAGCTGTTTGTGGAGCGCCTGGCCAGCACCGCCCCCAACCTGATTTATATTCTTGACATCCAGGAAGGCCGCAACGTGTACTGCAATCAGTACATCGAAACGCTGCTGGGCTACTCCGAAACCGATTTGCAGTCTATGGGCCCCAACATGCTGGCCCAACTAACCGCCCCCGACCAGCTACTGCTGCTACAGGACCATATCGACCAGCTAACCCGCTGTGCCGAAGGCGAGATACGCTCCCTGGAAGTATTTATGTACCACCGCGACGGCAGCATCCGGTGGCTGCGGCTCAACAATACGCCCTTTGAGCGCAATGCCACCGGGAAGTGCAGCAGGTGGTGGGCACGGCCGAGAATATTACCCACTGGAAGCTAGCCGAGGAGCAGCGCCGGGCCGCCAACCGCACCCTGGCCGAGCAGAACGACCTGTTCCGCCAGGTAATTGACACCACGCCCCACCTAGTCTACCTCAAGGACGGCGACGGCAATTACCTGCTGGCCAACCAGGCTACGGCCGACCTGTATAGCTTGAGCGTGGAGGAAGTGGTACAAACCAACGTAAGCCAGCTTCCTATTTCCCCCGACGACATGGCTCGCTACCTGCGCGCCGACCGGCAGGTTATGACCTCCCAGCGGGAGTTGATCATGGAAGAAACGTTTACCCGTCCCAACGGAGAGGTGGTATGGTTCAACAGCATCAAACGCCCTTTCCAGCTAGCCGATGGCACCACCCGGGTGCTGGGCGTCGACAGCAACATCACGGCCCTGAAGGAAACCCAGCAGGCCCTACGTCAGGCCAAAGAGGCCGCCGAGGAAAATGCCCGGGCCAAACAGGACTTCCTGGCCAACATGAGCCACGAGATTCGCACGCCCATGACTGGCATTCTGGGTTTGGCCGGGCTGTTGCAAAAAACGCCGCTCGACGAGCGGCAAAGCCAGTATCTGGACCATATTCAGCACTCCGCCGATCAGCTGCTGGTGATTATCAACGATATTCTGGCCATGGCCCAGCTGGGTGCGGGTAAGGTCCGCCTGGAAACTACCAACTTTGATTTGCGGCAAGTACTGGTAGCCAGCCGGCAGCTGCTGCTGCCCAAAGCTGCCGAAAAAGGCATCTGCCTGGAGCTAGAGTTGCCCCCGGCCGAAGTGTCCACGCTGGTATCCGGCGACCCGTACCGGCTGCGTCAGGTGCTGCTCAACCTGCTCAGCAATGCCGTCAAGTTCACGGATCAAGGCCAGGTGCTGCTAACCTGCCGACGGCTTAGCAACCCCCAAGAGCCCCTGGTGTTTGAGTTTGCCGTTCTCGATTCGGGCATCGGCATTCCGGCCCACCAGCTCGAGTACGTGTTCGACTCCTTTACCCAGGCCACGGCCAGCACGGCCCGCGAATATGGCGGCTCAGGCCTGGGGCTTAGTATTTCGCGGGGCTTAGTAGAACTCATGGGTGGTAGCATTACGGTGGAAAGCCGCTTGCATGAGGGCAGCGCTTTCCGGGTTACGCTGCCCTTTGCGCAGGCGCAGGCTCCGCTGCCTCTCTCTACGCCCCTTGCTGCACCAGTCGGCTACTACAGCTTAGGGCCGCGCCGTATTCTGTTGGCCGAAGACAATGCTGTCAATCAGGTGTTGGTAAACGCCCAGCTCGGCACCTGGGGCTGCCAGGTAGATATTGCCAGCAACGGCCGCGAAGCCCTGCAGCTGTTCCACCACCACCGCTACGATGCCGTGCTGATGGATATTCAGATGCCCGGCCTCGACGGTGTTGCCACCGCCCGCCTGCTGCGTGAGCACCCCGACGCGGCCCGGGCCGCCACCCCCATTATTGCCCTGACGGCCCATGCCTTGCCAGGCGAAGCCGAACGGTATCAGGCGGCCGGATTTGATGGCTACGTTTCCAAGCCTTTCCAGGAAGAAGAGCTGTTCCAGACCCTGGTTCGGCTGCTGACCCCACCCAACACGCTTGTGGCCGAGGAATCAGCTCCGGTATACAGCTTGGCGGGTATTCGTCGCCTGGCCCACGGCAACGAAGAATTCATTAGTCGTTTGATTCGGGTATTCGTTGAAACCACGCCGCCCATTGTGCAGGAACTGGAATCAGCCTTGCAGCAGCAAAACTGGCCGGCTCTGAGTGCCACCGCCCACCATCTGAAAAGCTCCTTCGCCGGCTTGCACATGCACCCTGTGCTGGACATTGTGCGCCGGCTGGAATCCATAAAGCCCGGTACAGACCACGACTTGGCCGAAATAAACAGCCTCGTGCAGCAAGTGCGGACCGTTACTGACCAGGTAATAGCCCAGCTTCGGCGGGAACTTCCCGATTAAGGCCGCTTACCTTTGCGGCCGCCCTCCATTTCCCCACTTATGCCCGACTCTCCTATTTTTATTGATACTGTGATTATTGGGGCGGGGCAGGCGGGGCTGGCGGCAGCCTACTATCTGCAGCACCACGGCCAGTCGTTCGTGGTGCTGGATGAGCGGCCAGCCATCGGCCACGTGTGGGCCACCCGCTACGACTCCCTGCGCCTGTTTTCGCCGGCCTGGGCCAGCGGCCTGCCCGGTCTGCCCTGGCCCGGCAGCTCAACCCGCTACCCGACCAAAGACGAAGCGGCAGCTTATCTGCAACGCTACGCGGAGCATTTCAACCTGCCCGTACGCCTGGGCCAACGCGTAACGCGCGTGGCCGCCATCCAGGCCGGGACAGAGTACGAAGTCAGCACTGCGGCCGGGCCAACCTATACGGCCCGCAACGTTATTGTGTGCACGGGTCCTTACAATGCGCCGCGTCTGCCCGATTTTGCTCAGCAGCTTAACCCAGCCATTCCGCAAGTACATAGCAGCGCATACCGCCGCCCGGGCAGCTGCCGGGCACCGGACCGGTGGCTGTGGTGGGCAGCGGCAACTCGGCCCTGCAGATTGGCGCCGACCTAGCTGCCACCGGCCGGCCGGTGTATGCGGCCTTTAATGAACTGACGCCCGCTCTGCCCAACAACACGGGCATGTGGCTTTTCCTCAAGTCGACGGGGCTGATGCGGGTGCCGCGACAGTCCTGGCTGGGCCGACGCATGCTGGCCCGCCCGAGCCAGTCGTCAGCGCCGACTTGAGCCGGCTGCGCAGTTTTGCGAATGTCCACTTTATCGGCAAGGCAGTGAGGGTAACGGAAGATGGCCGTGGGCTACAAGGCTCGGTTGCTCCTACCCCGCCCCTGCAGGCGGTGGTGTGGGCCACCGGCTACGGCCCGGCCTTCGACTGGATTCAAGTGCCCGTATTTGATGCGGCCGGGGAGCCCCGCCACCAGCGCGGCCTGACCGAGGCGCCGGGCCTGGCGTTTCTGGGGTTGCCGTGGCTGCACACCCGCAGCTCGGCTCTGATGGGTGGCGCCGGGCCCGACGCCCGCTACGTGGTGGAGGCCCTTCTGAAAAGGACATAATTATATAGAAACCGAAGCACGGTTTTTGGGGTTAGGTAAACAGTAACCAATTGCAGGTCATCAACAAAATACTAGTTGTTCGTTACCGCTTAAGGTTGTAATTTGTCTTGTCTCTAATACTTTTCTTATGTCCTTGCTCCTTCTCAGCGGACTAGCCGTGGCCGCCGCCCTGCTGGTCTTCAATCCTTTTGATGACAACGACCGGAAAAAGCGCCTGCAGCCCGTGCGGGTGCCAGTGCGCAACGGCCGCTAACCTCTTCTTCTCAAAGCAAAAAGGCCTCCCGACGGAGGCCTTTTTGCTGGGCAATACTTTGCAACCCGGAATCCAGCTCACAAAAAAAGCAGCCGCGGACGACTGCTTTTTACTATTTATTCAGCAAGAATGCAGATGATTAGCGAATCACGAGCTTACGCATCTCACTGGCGTTTTCGCCTTCCAGCTTCACGTAGTACAGCCCGCTGGCAAACTTGCTTAAGTCCAAAGTCTTGGGGCCGCTCAGCTCCGTGATAGACTCACGGTAGATAACGGTGCCGATAACGTTGAGAATCCGGAGCTCCAGCCGCCGTCCCTCAAAGCCGTTGATGGCGATGTGGACAATACCGCTGCTGGGGTTGGGGTACACTAAAAAGGATTTTTCGTCGGCAGGCCGCGTGGGGGCAGGCGTACGAACAGCCGGCTGGGCCGAGGCTGCGGGCAGTGTGCTACGGACGAAACCGAAGCCAAGCACGAGTAGTAGACAAAAAAAGCGTAAGCGTTGCATCATAGCATGCTGTAGAGTGGGACAAGCGCAGGTTGTATATTGACTAGATTAACGGCCGGCGCTCAATTAGGTTTGCAAAGATAATACGGAATATGCATTAGAGTTACGAAATATAACTACGCGCTGATAAAAGATTTGTTTCTACTCTCTTTCTCACCTTGTTACTACCTAAATTAAGTTGGACGTTCTCATTATTGGCGGCGGATTAGGCGGGCTGACCGCCGCCCTGGATTTGCGGCAGCGCGGCTACCAGGTGACCCTAATAGAGCGCAAAAGCTACCCTTTCATAAGGTGTGCGGCGAGTATGTCTCTAATGAGGTGCTGCCCTACCTGCGCCGCCTCGGCGTGGACCCCGCCCCGCTGGGCCCGGCCACCATTTCCCGGTTTCTGCTCAGTTCCCCGGCCGGCCGCATACTGACTAGCCCGCTCGACCTGGGCGGCTTCGGCGTCAGCCGCTACCGCCTCGATTATTTTCTGTTTGAGCAGGCCACGGCCCGGGGCGTGGTATTTCACCAGCCGGCTACCGTGACGGAAGTGGTTTTCAACGAGGCCCTGGACCAGCACCGCGTGACCCTAGCCGACGGGCAGCAGCTGACGGCCCGCGTGGTGCTGGGCGCCTACGGCAAGCGCGCCAACCTAGACCGGCAGCTGCAGCGCAGCTTTTTTCAGCAACGCTCCCCGTACCTGGGCGTGAAATACCACGTGCGGCTCGACTTTCCGCGTGACGTAATTGCCCTGCACAACTTTGCCGACGGCTACGCGGGGTTGTCGGCTATTGAGGAGGATAAGTACTGCTTTTGCTACCTCACCACCCGCCAAAACCTGAAAGCCCACGGCACCATTGGAGCCATGCAGGAGCAGGTGCTGGCCCAGAACCCACACCTGCGGGCTGTTCTGCGCGAGGCGGAGTTCCTTTATGATCAGCCCGAGGTTATCAACGAAATATCCTTTGCGCCCAAAAACTGCGTGGAAGACCACGTGCTGATGTGCGGCGACGCGGCCGGCCTGATTACGCCCCTGTGCGGCAACGGCATGGCCATGGCCATTCACGGAGCCGAGCGGGCTAGTTTTCACATCGACCAGTTTTTGCAGAGCCGCTACTCCCGCCCCGCGCTGGAGTCTGCCTACCGCCATGACTGGCAGCAGCATTTCGGGCCCCGGCTGTGGGTGGGGCGGGCCGTGCAGCGTCTGTTTGGACGCCCGGTGCTGAGCGAGGCCGTGGTGGGCGGCATGCGGCACTGGCCCGGCGGGGTGCGGGCCCTGATGCGGCGCACCCACGGCTCGGCGTTTTGAGGCCCCAAAACCGCCCGTCATTTAGTTTGTTGCACTCCTAAGCCGAACCGACGGCAAATCCGTATACTGCCTTCGATGACGAGCTACTTATGTGCCATTGGCACTGCTACCCCGCCCCACCGCATTCCTCAGCCGCAGATTGCCACCTTTATGGCCGAAGGCTTACAGCTGGACGCCGCCGACACGCGCAAACTGCGCGCCCTGTACCGCGTTACGGGCATTGCCCAGCGCTACTCCGTGCTGGCCGACTACAGCCGGACCAACGGGGACTTCGAGTTTTTCCCGAACACGCCCGACCTGGAGCCTTTCCCCACGGTAGGCCAGCGCATGGCCGCCTACCGGCAGTACGCTTTGCCGCTTTCAGTGGAAGCGGTGCGCAACTGCCTCAAGCAGCAGCCCGACGTGGCCCTAAGCGACATTACCCACCTAATAACGGTAAGCTGCACGGGCATGTACGCCCCGGGTCTGGATATTGAGCTGGTCGCGCAGTTGGGGCTGAGTACCAGTGTGCGCCGCACCTGCGTCAATTTCATGGGTTGCTACGCGGCATTTAATGCTTTGAAGCTGGCCCAGGCGTTTTGCTTGGCCGACCCTAGTGCCAAAGTACTGCTGGTGTGCACCGAGCTCTGCACCATTCACTTTCAGAAGAATAAGGAAGAAGACCACCTGGTATCCAACGCGCTGTTCGGTGACGGCTCGGCGGCGGCTTTGGTGCAAGCCCAGCCCGGCAAGCACGGCTACAGCCTGAGCCTCGAGGCTTTTCACTGCGAGCTGGAGCCCGACGGCCACGCCGACATGGCCTGGCACATCAACGACTTCGGGTTTGAAATGACTTTGTCGTCGTACGTGCCCAAGATGATTCAAAAGGGCATCCGGCAACTCACCGAAGGCCTGCTGCGCAAGCTGCCGGTCAAGCTCAAGGATATTCACGCCTTTGCCATTCATCCCGGCGGCCGCAAGATCCTGGAAACCATTGAGCAGGAGCTCGGTATGAGTGCCCACGACAACCGCTTTGCCTACCAGGTACTGCGCGACTACGGCAATATGTCGTCGGCCACGGTGCTGTTTGTGTTGCACGAGCTGCTTAAGTCGCTCACGCCGGCTGAGGCTGGGGCACCGGTGCTGAGCTTCGCCTTCGGACCGGGCCTGACCCTGGAAGCTATGCTGCTGCAGGTTCACGTTGCCTAGTCTGCTATGCCCGACCTGAGCACCCGCGCCACCGAGGAAGAGCTGATGGACGACCTCTCACTGGCTTCCGACGCGCTGCGGCAGAATCTAGACGAGCTGGAAACCATCAATACCTGGCTGGGCGGCTACCGCGTAGTGCTCGACGGGCTGCAGCGGCTCCGCTCTCAGTTCCCTACTGGCCGCGCCCTACGCCTGGCCGACCTGGGCAGCGGCGGCGGCGACACGCTGCGCCACATTGCTGGCTGGGCCCGGCGGCAGAGCGTGCCCGTGGAGCTGGTGGGTATTGATGCCAACGCCTTCATGATTGACTATGCAGCTGCCAAGGCTGCGAGCTTCCCTGAAATCAGCTTTCAGCAGCAGGACATTTTCGGCGCCGAGTTCCGGCAGCAGCAGTTTGATATCATCACCTGCAGCCTGTTTTGCCACCACTTTTCCAGTGAGGCCCTGGCTGAGCTGCTGCGTCAGCTCAAAACCCAGGCCCGGGTAGGCGTCCTCATCAACGATTTGCACCGGCAGCCGGTAGCGTATTATAGCATCAAGTGGCTTACGCGTCTGTTTCGGGGCTCGTACCTGGTTCAGAATGACGCTCCGCTGTCGGTAGCCCGGGCCTTCGCGCGCCGGGACTGGCAGCAGATTTTGGCCGCCGCGGGCATCGAGCGGTACACGCTGCGCTGGTGCTGGGCCTTTCGCTGGCAGGTTATCTTCTAGCTAGGCAGCGGCTTACGTGTACAGCTCGGCTGCCAGGCGGAAGGTATTGGCGTGAGCTTCCACAATGTCGGCAATGCGCACCGAGTAGCCGCCACCCATACATACCACCACGGGCACCTGGTTTTGGTGGCACAGCCGCAGCACCAGTTCGTCGCGCCGGCGGCAGCCTTCCCGGGTCAAACCCAGGTGGCCCAGCTTGTCGGTGGCCAGCACATCGACGCCGGCCAGGTAAAACACGAAATCAGGCTGCACCTCGTCGAGCAGGCGGGCAGCGTGGCGGCCAGCAGCCCTAGGTAGGTCGCGTCGTCGGTGCCGTCGGCCAGGGGCAGGTCCAGGTCCGACTGCTCCTTGCGGTGTGGGTAGTTGCGGGCCCCGTGCATGCTGAAGGTAAACACCCGCGGCTCCCGCCCAAACAAGGCCGCCGTGCCGTTGCCCTGGTGCACATCCAGATCCACAATCAGAATTTTACGGATACTCGGCTCATGGACCAGCAAGTAATTGGCCGCCGCGGCCTGGTCATTGAGCAGGCAAAATCCTTCGCCCCGGTTGGCAAAAGCGTGGTGGGTTCCGCCGGCAATATTGAGGGCAATGCCGCACTGCAACGCCCGTCGCGCACACTCAATTGTGCCGCCCAGAATGGTTATTTCCCGCTCAATAAGCTGCGCCGACCACGGAAAGCCCGTGGCTCGCTCCTCCTGCCGCGTGAGTTGCCCGGCTACGAGTCGCCGGTAATATTCCGCGTTGTGGGTGCGCAGAATCTCGGCTTCGGGCGACGGCACGGGGGCAAAGAAGCTGTCCTCCGTCACGGTACCTTCCCGCAAGAGCTGCTCGGGCAGTAGCTCGTACTTAAGCATCGGAAACCGGTGATTCTCGGGCAGCGGGTGGGCGTAAAGCGGAGCCCAGGCAATGGGGAGCATAGAAAGTCAGAAGGGCCAGAAACAGCAATACCCGCCGGATAAGGGCGGGTATTGAAGGCGTGACGTGGGACATACTGGGCTCGAACCAGTGACCCCTACCTTGTCGAGGTAGTGCTCTGAACCAACTGAGCTAATATCCCATCAAACACTCTGGCGGCGGCCGGAAAGCGCCAAAGATACGGGCAGTTTTCATTCATCCTACTTCCTGGGGCAAGAAATTTTTCTCCGGATCAGCCCTCGGGCGTAACCTTCTGCCGACGGGCAAGTATAGTCGGTTACAAATGCTCGCCTGTACTTTACCAAGGCCCGCCGTTGCAACCACCCTAGACCTTCACTCTCCAATGAAAAAATTCAATTTACTCCTCGCTCTCTCCCTCGCCACCGTTACCGCCTTTGCTCAGAAGAACGACACCAACGGTCCGGTTGGCCTGCGCTCTTCCACCGACTACTCGGCCGGCACGAGTGACTCCCGCAACACCGGTTTCGGTATTAAGGGCGGCTTTAACCTGTCCGACGTGTACGGTGACGACAAGAAAAACTTCGCCAACGGCTCCAACTACAAGTCGTTCCACGCTGGCATTTATGGTCAGTACGGTTTCAATAACCGCCTTTCTATTCAGCCCGAACTGCTCTATAGCCGCCAGGGTTTTGAAGGCAACTCGGTGAAAACGACCGGCACCGGTACGGGCGCTACCACCACGACCGTAAATGAGCGTCGTCTCGACTACCTGAACGTGCCCGTGCTGCTGGTGTTCAACATCCTCGACAACGTGAGCATCCACGCCGGTCCTCAGGTTTCGCTGCTGACCAAGGTAACCGAAGACGGTAATGAGCGCAAGATTGCCGACGAAAACAATACGTACGGTTACAGCTACACCAGCTTCGACTATGGCTTAGCCGTGGGTGCTGAAGCCCGCGTAGGGCCTGCCCGGGTGGGAGCCCGCTACAACGCCGGCTTCAACGAAATCATCAAGGATCAGAACCTGGCCACAACGGGTAATAAGGCGCTGAGCGACATTAAGAACAGCAACTTCCAGGTGTACGTTGGCATTGGCTTCACCCAATAGCCGACCTTGGATAATGACTTTTAAAGGAAGCCTTTCGGGGCTTCCTTTTTTTATGCGCCATTTGACCCTTTCACCACTCTTTCCGACTGCGAATGGGAGCTGATATCACAACGGCCTTGCCTGCCCTCAACCACGGCCGGGAGTTGCTAGCCGAGCATGGCATGGCCATATTGGCTACCTGGGCCCTGCTCAATCTGCTGGTGAGCGGCTACCTGGTGGCCCACACCGACACCCGCACCGAAACCCACTACTTCCACCAGATGAACGTGGGCTGGAACTTCGTGAATGCCGTGCTGGCCGTGGTGGGCATGCTCAGGGCTCACCCCAACCAAGTGGCCGGCCTTACGCTGGCGGCCAGCCTGGAGGCCCAGTTCGACTTCGAGAAAATTCTGCTTTTCAACGCGGGGCTCGACGTGGCTTACCTGATAATGGGCAGCTGGCTGCGGGCCCGGGGCCTGACAGCGGCCAAGCGCCCGGAACGGCTGCTGGGCTTTGGCCGGTCGTTGTGGCTGCAGGGTGGCTTCCTGCTGTTGTTCGACCTGGGCTTTTACCTGACGTACCACCGCTATGCCGCCGCGCTGCTGGCCTTGGTGCAGCCCTAGATTACATTTGCCATATTTGAGGCATGGATAACTATACCGCTGCCGACCTCGAAATCATTGAGTACGCGCCGCAATACCACGACGATTTCCGGCGCCTCAACCACGAGTGGATTACGCGCTACTTTGAACTGGAGCCCGCCGACCACGTAACCCTGGGCGACCCGCAAACCCATTTGCTCGACCCAGGCGGCTTTATCCTGCTGGCCCGCTACCAGGGCGCCATTGTAGGTTCTGGGGCCTTGCTTCACAACCCCGCCGATGGCAGCTGGAAGCTGGCCAAGATGGCCGTTACCGACCAGATGCAGGGCCGTGGCATTGGCTATGCGCTGTGTAAAGCCATTCTGGACCGGGCCCGGACTATGGGCGTAACCCGGGTTGAACTGGTGTCGAACCACATTCTGCTGCCGGCCCTGCACGTGTACCGCAAGCTGGGCTTCGTGGAAGTTCCGCTGGGCACGGTTATGTACAAGCGCGGCAACGTCCGGATGGCCGTGGATTTGTAAACGCGTCTGCACGCCAACGAAAAAGCCCCGGCCATGCATGGCCGGGGCTTTTTCGTTGTTCAAATCGGTAAGCTTATGAGCGGGGCGCGTGCTTGCCTTCCAGAATTTCTTCCACAATCTTCTTGTTGAAAGCGGGCAGGTCGCTGGGGTTGCGGCTGGTGATAAGGCCTTTATCGACGACCACTTCGCTGTCTTCCCAGTGGGCGCCGGCATTGGTGAGGTCGGTTTTTAGGCTGGGCCAGCTGGTCACTTTGTGGCCGCGCAGCAAGCCGGTTTCGATCAGCGTCCAGGGGCCGTGGCAGATGGCAGCCACCACTTTGCCCGAGCGCATAAACTCGGCGGCAAAGGCCACCACTTTCTGCTCGGTACGCAGCACGTCGGGGTTCATCTGCCCACCGGGCAGCACTAGGGCGTCGTAGTCGGCCACGCTCACTTGGTCGATGGTCTTGTCGACATCGACTTTATTACCCCAGTCTTTCTCGTCCCAGCCCTTAATGGAGCCACTTTTCAGGGAAATAACGTGGGTTTCGGCGCCTTCGCCTTCGAGGTATTTCTTGGGTTCTTCCAGTTCCGACTGCTCGAAGCCGTCGGTGGCTACAATGGCTATTTTCTTGCCTTTTAGTTTATCACTACCAAAGATGCTCATGGAAATAGATGTTAGGGTTGGGGTAGTAGAACAGGAATGAAAAAGCCGGTCTGCGCTAGGCAGAACCGGCTTTCATAGTACGCAAACAGTGGGGTGGGGTTACTCATCGTCGCGGCCGGCCCGGTCGCGCTTGAGCTTTTTGCGCAGGCTTTTCACCCGCTCATCGAAGCCGTCGGGGTCGTAGCTCACGTCTTCGACGTCGAGCTGGTCGAGCATGTCCATGAGCTCGTCAGTGTGGTCGGTGCGGGTAGCGGATGCCACGCGCACAAAGGCCATTTCTGACCACAGCACCGACTTCAGGCGGCTGCCGTCTTCGCTGAGCATCTGCATTTCGACCACCAAGTTGGAGTTGTCGAAATGGATGAGCTGGGTACGGATGCGCACGGTTTCGCCGTGGTTGGCGGGGCGCAGGTAGGCAATGTGGTGCTTGGTAATCACCCAGCCGGCACCTTCCTCTTTAGCCAGTTGCCCCAGATTCAGGGCGTAGTGTTCGGTGGTGTGGTCTTCGCGGGCGTTGAGAAAATAGTCGAGGTAGCGGGCGTTGTTGAGGTGGCCCAGCATGTCGCAGTCCTGGAAATGAATGCGGTACGTGGTTTCGGGCGTTTGCAGCAGCTTGACAGCCATAGTGTGGTGTGGTGGTCGGGGAAAAAGGCGTGGAAAAGCAAAGTAAGCGGAAACAACTCAGACCTGGGCCTAGAGCCCAGGCAGCCGGTAGGCATCGGCCCGCACCTGGTGGGCCACGGGCTTGCGCGCGTCACTGGGGCTGTCGAACACGATAAGCAGGTGGTCTTTATCAATTACGCCCATGCCCTCGGCTTTATCCTGCCCGGCTGTGGGGCCGTGGCCGTGGGGCACGTCGAAGAGGCGGTGAATTTTGTCGGGGCCAATCAGGCTGTCGCCTTCCTGACTCATGCCGTTGGGCCAGTGGTACACCGCAATAGTGCCGTCAAGGTCCATGGTGGGGCCGGCCAGCAGGTACAAGTCGTCGCCGGACTGGCGCAACTCCCGCAGGCCCATGCCACCCAAAGCCAGAAAGTGCTTCTTGTAGTACTGCTGCTCCCCGCCCACTTTGGCCAAGCGCAGGCGGCCGTGCTTGTCGAGCTCGGGCAGCAATTCCAGCACTACGGCCCAGCCCCGCAGCACCGGCCCGCGCAAGCCCACAAACAGGCGGCCGTCGGTGGCCGCGGCCAAGCCTTCAATGTCGAAGCCGTTGTCTTTGCCGGGTATTTTGAGAAAGGGTTTCAGGTGGGGGTCATCGGCCAGCAGGTCGGTCAGCTCGTTGGTTTCGGTGCTGCCGTGGAGCTGGGCGGCCTGCAGGGTTTCATTGGCTTTGGTGGGGTGGGGCGCCGTTTTGTGCAGTTCAAAGTCGCCGGTTTTCTCGTTGCGGATCATCGGAATCCGGGCCAGCAGGTAGCGGTTGGGGTCGTTTTCCACTTTGGCCAGCTTGGCAATCTGCTTGGCTACGTCCTCGTGCTCGTGGTCGGGCTTCTTGCGCTTAAGGCTGTGGGAGCCAATCACCCAGAGGTAATGGTCGGCTTCGGCCAAGCCCTCGATGTCGATTTCACTTTCCTCGTCGGCGGGCAAATCGAGCAGGTCGGCGAGCTGGTAAGAAACGTGCTGCCCGTACTCGTGCGGCCCGGTGCGGGTAAGCCGCTCGATGGTGGTCCGCTCATCGCAGCTCAGCCACAGGTTGTCGCCCGTGCCCAGCACTGCCGAAAGCCCGTCGCGCACGTGTTTGCCGTCGGCGTTTAAGCTCAGCTTAGGGTTGAATTGCAGGGTGTAGGCTTGGGGGCGCATAATTAGAGAAAGATTAAGGGGTAAACAGCAAACGGCCCAACCCGTGCAGGGTTGGGCCGTTGGGGCGGTGGCAGCTTGGCGTTGCGTACGATTAGCCTTTCTTCTCCCCTTCCGCCGGCGGGCCGAGCACCTTTACTTTGTCGGTCTTGGTCAGGCCCGACAGTACTTCCACGTTGATGCCGTCCGATAGGCCCGTCTTGACAAGCCGCTTCTGAAACTGCTGGGGCGCGGTTTCGACCTCCACAAACACGCTGTCCTTGTTGACTTTGCCGAACTGCAGCAGGCTTTCCCGGATGGCCAGCACCTGCTTGCGGCGGCCCAGCACAATGTCGCCGTTGGCCGAGTAGCCGGCCCGCAGGAACTGCCCGGGCTGCAGGCGCACGTTGGCCCGCACCTGAAACTTGATGGCGCCTTCTTCGGTGATGCCCTTGGGCGCAATGTATTCGAGGGTAGCCGGGAAATTTTCCCCTTCCAGGGCGCCCACGGTCAGGTTCAGGTCCATGCCTTCCCGCACCTTGCCCACCTCACTCTCGTCGACCTTGCCCTCAAACACCAGGCTTTTCATATCGGCAATGGCGGCAATGGTGGTGCCCTCGTTAAAGTTGTTGCGCTCCACTACCGATGAGCCGACTTTGATGGGCACATCCAGCACCAGGCCGGTAATGGTGGAACGAACCGTGTTGGAGGCGCCGCCGGTGTTGCGGGAGGCCCCGCGCTGGGCAATCTGCAAATCGTTCTGGGCCGCGTCGAGGGCCTGCTTTTTGGCGCGCACGTCGGCCAGCAGGCGGTTGTATTCCTGCTCGGCAATGACTTTCTGCTCAAACAAGGGCCGCTGCCGGTCCAGCTCAATCTGGGAGGTTTCCAGAGCCACGCGGGCCGCCTGGATGTTGTTTTGGGCGTTATTGACGTTGGCCGCGTTGGCGACGGTCCGGATGCGGGCAATAAGCTGGCCTTCTTTGATGGGCTCCCCGGCCTCCACGAACAGCTCCTCCACGATGCCCGACACCTGGGGCTTGATCTGGACCTCGCGCCGGGGCACAATGCTGCCCGTCGCCACGGTTTTCTTCACGATGTCGGCCACAAAGGGGGTTTCCGTTTTGTAGGTCACCGGGTCGGTGTGGGCCTGCTTCCAGAAGTAGCGGACAAGCCAGCCGAAGCCGGCTAGCAGCAGGAGCACGAGGATGCCCAGAAAAATTCGTTTCATGGTAATCAGCGGAGTTTTCGGCGGTTGGTAGGCCGCCTGATACGCGTGGGACGAACGGGCAGAAGCCGCTGCGGGCTCTACATCAACGGTGGTTTCGTCGGGCAGTGCTTGGTGGTTCATAGCCGGGCGTTTGGTGAAATGGTGAGATAGTGAAATGGTGAGTTCGGGTTCATGACGGGCAGGCTGCGCGAGCGGACCCGCAACTCACCCTCTCACCGCTTATTCGTCTTTAAGAGCTACCACCGGCTGCACACGAGCCGCAATGGCGGCGGGCACCAGGCCAGCTACCCCACCGGCCACGACCAGCAGCACCACGGCCGTAAGGGCCACGCCCAGGTCGACCTGCGGGTTGGCGAAGAAACCCACGTCCTGACCCTGAATCAGGGAGGCAATGCCGGCCATGAGGGCCGTGCCCAGCAGCAGCCCGATCAGGCCCGCAGCGGCCGTGATGACAATGCTTTCCTGCACAATCAGGCTGATAATGCTCCAGGGCGTAGCGCCCAGGGCCTTACGAATCCCGATTTCCTTGGTGCGTTCCTTCACCACGATGAGCATGATGTTGCTCACCCCGATGATGCCGGCCAGAATGGTGCCGATGCTCACGAGCCAGCTAAAGCCCGATATACCGGTAAACAGGCCCTGCACCCGGGCATATTCCTCTTCCACGTTGGCCGAACCAAAAGCCCGGTCGTCGTTGGGGCCACTTTGTGCTGCCGGGCCAGCAGCTGCTTCACCTTGGTTTCGACTACGGCCGCCGGCACGCCGGGCTTGGGAATAAAGGCGAAGTAGCCCACCTGATTGACCTGGTTGAAAGTCACCTGCAGGGCCGTGAGCGGAATCATGATGGTCTGGGCTTCTTCCTGGGCGTTTTCGGGCTTGCCCTCGGCCTTAAATAAGCCCACGACCCGGAAGAAGATGCCCTTGATGCGGATTTCCCGGCCCAGCGGATTCTCGCTACCGAATAGCACCTCCGCCACCCGGTCGCCGATGATGGCCACTTTGCGCCGCTCGTTGATGTCGACGTCATTGATAAAACGGCCGGCCGTGAGGTGCAGGGGCTTGATGGCGGGGTAGCCGGGATATTCGCCGTTCACCGAAAAAGCCGAGCTTTTGGTGCCGTACTGCACCGTAAACGTCCCGTCGAGGGAGCTGCGGGCAAGACCACGGCCGCCTCAGGCACTTCGCGCAGCAGGGCCGCCACGTCGTCGTTGGTAAAGCGAATGAAGCGGCCAACCTTTAGGCCGGCAAATGGTACGCTGGTACGCTGGCTCCACACGAATACGGCGTTTTTGGCCACGTCAAATTCCTTTTCCACCCCGTTGCGGAAGCCCTTGCCCGCGCCCAGCAGCACAACCAGCATAAAGATGCCCCAGAGCACGCCAAATGCGGTAAGCCCAGTGCGCAGCTTATGCCGCCGCACCGTCCCCCATATTTCGCTCCATTTGTCGAGGTCAAACATTGATAGTCAGGTTACTTTTTCAACTCCCCTCTTCCGATAAGAGGAAATCAGCTTTCTATCCCTTAGTCGGCCCGCAAGGCTTCAATAGGTTTCACATTGGCCGCTTTCATGGCCGGAATCAGGCCGGCTACGGCTCCAGACACGACCAGCAGCAGGGTAGCGCTGACGGCCACGCCCAGGTTCACTTCGGGGTGGTCGAAGTAGGACGTGGTGCCGCCGGCCTTTTCGAGCATGTAGCGCACCAAGTCCAGCAGGGCCACGCCGAAAAACAGCCCCAGGTAGCCCGAGAAGCTGGTGATGACCACCGACTCCTGCACAATCATGCTGATAATGCTCCAGGGCGTGGCACCCAGGGCCTTGCGCACCCCGATTTCCCGGGTCCGCTCCTGCACAATGATGAGCATGATGTTGCTCACGCCCACCACCCCGGCCACCAACGTCAGCACCCCGATAACGCTGACGAACAGCTTGATACCCGTAAAGAGGCCTTCGAAGCGCTTAACTTCCTCCTCGTTGTTTTCCAGGTCCAGGGCCTGCTTGTCGGCGGGGTCGAACTGGTGGCGGCGGGCCAGCAGCAGGCGCACCTGGTCTTCGAGCTGCTTCACGGGCGTGCCCTTGGTGCTGCTGATGCCGATGCGCTGCACCTGGTTGTACTGATTGAAAGTCGTTTGGAAAGTGGTGAAGGGCACGAAGGCGCGCTCCTCATTGCGGCCGTTGTTGCCGGTGTGGGTGAAGATGCCGACCACCTTGAAAAACACGCCCTTTATCTGCACGTACTGGCCGATGGCGGGCTGGTCGCCAAACAAGACCTTGCGCACCTTCTCCCCCATAATTATCACCTTGCGCCGCTCCAGCCCGTCCAAGGGGCTCAGCATCCGGCCCTGAACAAGTTTTTCACCGTTGAGCTGGAAGAACTCGGCGGTGGCCCCAAACACCTGGTAGGACCCGTTCTTGGTTTTATTCACAATGGTGTACTCGCCAAAAAGCCGGTTGCGCGAGGCCAGCAGCTCTACCCCATCTACCTGCTGCCGGATGGCTTCCAGGTCGTCGTTGGTAAACTTCAGCTCCCGGCCCGGCTTCAGGCCCTGCCAGGGCAAGGATGTTTTGCCGGCGCTAACGAACAGGCTGTTCATGGCCCCGCCGCCAAACTCCTTCCAGATGCCATTCTCCATGCCCTTGCCCGCGCCCAGCAGCAGCACCAGCATGAAGATGCCCCAAAACACCCGAAGGCCGTCAGGAACGTGCGCAGCTTGTTGCGGCGCATCGTCCCGAGGATTTCCTGCCATTTGTCGAGGTCAAACATCTTTTGCTGTGCTGAGGTGGGAAATGTGCTGAGGTACTATTGCAGTAGGTGAAGGTTTCTGTGCCCAGCAGCACACATCAATTCTTAGTTGCGGAGACAGTTCTGGCGCACTTTTTCCAGGCGGCGCACCACATCTTTCACCGTGGCCTCATTGGTAGTGTAGAGCGGCAGCTCGAAGCTGATATTGCTGCCTTTTTTATGCTTCACGATTTTGATTTCGTAATGCTTGGGCTCGTCTTCGTCTTTCTCCAGGGCGTAGGTTATAGAGGTGACATCGGCCCACTCGAAGGCCATTTTCAGCTCGAAGTACCCCTTGTCCATGCTCATCGACCAGCCCGAGTTCGAGCCGCCGTAGCTGACGGCCAGGGGTTTAGGCATCTCCACGTCGGCCTCCCGGTCCCGGATAATCTGCTCGGCGTGGCAGCCTTTCAAAGCCAGGTGCAGCTCCTGCTTG
Source organism: Hymenobacter cellulosilyticus (assembly GCF_022919215.1). Taxonomy (NCBI): domain Bacteria; kingdom Pseudomonadati; phylum Bacteroidota; class Cytophagia; order Cytophagales; family Hymenobacteraceae; genus Hymenobacter; species Hymenobacter cellulosilyticus. Next base: position 456,434 of record NZ_CP095046.1, read on the forward strand.
GGCTTTTGCGGGTTGCGCATCAGCCGGTCCAGGTCCTTCATCAGGGCTTGCTGTTCAGTAGCGGCCGGAGCCTGGGCCTGGCTGGGGGTAGCGGCGGCCAGAGCGGCCAGCAGAGTCAGGGTAAAAGATGTTGTTTTCATAGCTAAGTCAATTCAGATAAGAGGAAATCAGCACATCAAACTCACCATTCCACCATCGCACTATTTCACCACTTAGTCGTTCACAATCAGGCCGTCCCGGATGCGAATCAGGCGCTGGGTCTGGTCGGCAATGTCGGTTTCGTGAGTTACGATGACCACGGTCATTCCCTCTTTATTCACGGCCTTGAAGATGTCCATTACCTCCTGCGTAGTCTGGGTATCGAGGGCACCGGTGGGTTCGTCGGCCAGAATCAGCTTGGGCTGGCTAATCAGGGCCCGGGCAATGGCCACGCGCTGCCGCTGCCCGCCGCTAAGCTCACTGGGCAGGTGGTCGGCGCGGTCGGCCAGGCCTACCCGGTCGAGGTACTCCAGGGCTAGGCGGTTACGCTCCCGCCGGCTCACTTTCTGGTAATACAGCGGTAAAGCCACGTTTTCCAGGGCATTCTTGAAGTTGAGCAGATTAAAGGACTGGAACACGAAGCCCAGAAACTGATTGCGGTACTGCGCGGCCCGGGCCTGCGACAGGTTCCGGTCGATGCGGGTGCCGGCCAGGGTGTAGTCGCCCTGGTCGAAGTCGTCGAGGATGCCCAGAATGTTGAGCAGCGTGCTTTTGCCCGAGCCCGAGGAGCCCATAATGCTGACCAGCTCCCCTTCCCGGATGTGCATGTCGATGCCTTTGAGCACCTCCAGCCGGTTATTCCCCACCTCGTAGGTCTTGCGAATGTTGCGTAGCTGAATCATAGAGCGCAGGGCCGTACTTTTTGGTTATCGGCCGCCAAACCGGCCGGGCTGTGCGGATAGATGGGGGCCCGGCCCGAAAGGTTGCCTGCCGATAATTAATATAGAGAAAATCAAGTATAAAGACGCCTCAAGAAGCGTGTTGCAAACTCCTATCTTGCTGTAAACCCACTGCATACACCACCCTAGAGCATGTATTTTTCGCAACAAGTCGTTTGGATTACGGGCGCTTCGGCCGGTATTGGCGAAGCTCTGGCCCGGGAATTTGCCCGGGCCGGTGCCCGGCTGGTGCTCTCGGCCCGCAACATGACCGAGTTGGAGCGGGTGGGCGCCGCCTGCGCCCCGGCCCCGGTGCTGCTCCTGCCCCTGGACCTGGCTCAGGCCGATACGCTACCGGCTTGCGCAGAGAAAGTACTGGCCCACTACGGCCGCCTCGACGTGCTGATTAACAACGGCGGCATTAGCCAACGCTCCTTGGCCCTGGAAACTGGCCTGGAGGTGCACCGACAACTTATGGAAGTGAACTACTTCGGGACCGTGGCCCTGACCAAGGCCGTGCTGCCTCAGCTGCTGAGCCAGGGAAGTGGGCAAATCGTGGTGGTGAGCAGCCTGGTAGGCAAGTTCGGCTCGCCCTACCGCAGTGCCTATGCGGCCTCGAAGCACGCCCTGCACGGCTTCTTCGACTCGTTGAGGGCTGAAATCTGGCAGAGTGGCGTGGGCGTTACCATCATCTGCCCGGGTTTTGTGCGCACCGGGATTTCCATCAACGCCCTTACCGCCGACGGCAGCCCGCAGCGCACGATGGACGCGGCTACCGAGCAAGGGTTGCCCCCCGAGGAGCTGGCCCGCCAGGCCCTGCGAGCCATAGCCCGGCGCCGGGAGGAAGTATACATCGGGGGCCGCGAAACGCTGGGCGTGTATCTGAAACGCTGGGTACCCAGCCTCTTCAGCCGGGTGCTGCGCAGGGCTCAGGTGCGCTAAGGCTGCTATTTGCTGGAGCGGCGGGCCTGCATCTGGGCCTGCATCTGGCGCTTTTTGGCCTGATACTGCTTGTACTGCACGTCCGTCAGCACGCCCTTAAGCTGGCCTTCGGAGTCGGCATTGATTTTCTTGAGCTCCGCCATCAGGGCCGTCTGATTACCGGCGTTGCGCTGGCGGGCATCATTCACCTTTTCCACCGTCCCGCTCAAAATAGAGCGCACCTTGCCTTGCTGATCGGGCAGCAGCTTCAGCTCGTCGGTCATCACGTCCGTCAGGTCGCGGGCGGCGGCCTTGGGCACCGCTGCCGGCGCCACCGTCACCGACTTAGCCTCCGGGATATCCGCCTTTTTGCGGCGGGCACAACCAAACGTAACGGTGCTAAGCACGCCAATAACCAGCAGGGAACGAGAAAGGAGCATAGGGAGCGGGGCTAAACTGCGCCTGCATACGCGAAAACTATACCCGGCGGTTATGCTCACTTGCCAAACCGGACCTGTAGGCCTTTTGCCCGCTACTGTGCCGCAGCGGCCGACCGGCTGCTCGAAAACGCCACTGTTGGGCTACTGGCTTTCATTTCCTGGGCCGTGTAGTGAGCCAGGGCCATAATAGTGAGCATTGGATTGACACCGCTGCAGGCCGGAAAAGCCGAGGCATCGGCCACGAACAGGTTACGCACCTCGTAGGTTTCGCCATTGGGCCTTACCGGGTGCGTAGCCTCAGTGCCGCCCATGCGGCAAGTGCTCATCTGGTGGGCGCTGTAAAGGCTGAATTGGTTGGGCTTCCAGCCTAGGTGGGGTAGTTTGTCGAGCAGTTCGGGGTTGCGCAGCGTGCCACCGTCGGCTTCCAGAATGGGCAAAGAGCCGTGGGGCAAATACACTTTCCGGGCCCCGGCCGCCACGTGAATCTCAGCCGCTGCCCGCACGCCCTGCAGCATATTGGCCCGGTCGAAGTCGCTGAGCACGTAATCCACCAGGGGTGCGCCGTGCTTGTCGATGCTGACGCGGCCGCCGTCCCGGTCCCGGGTCAGCACGATGAAGCTGCCCAGGTGGGCTGCTTCGAGCATCGTCTGCTTGTGCTGCTCACCGCTAAGCCAGGGCAGCACCATGGCCATCAGCCCGGCGTGGGCCGGCGGGGTTTCGAGCTTGGCCCCGAAATTGGTGCCGTTCAGCATCGTGAAGCAGTCGTTGACCACCGACATGCTCGGGCCGTGCCAGGGGTTGATGGCGTGCGGATACAGGGCCGAAACGGCCACCGTGGGGTGCAGATGCAGGTGCTGCCCGATATGCGGGTGCCGCAGCCCGCTACGCAGCAGCAGCGCCGGCGACTGTACCGAGCCGCCGGCCACCACCACCCGCTTAGCCCGCACCGTGATGCTCACCCGGCGGCCGTCGGCGGTGGTATGCACGCCCTCGGCACCTTTGGCCACGCCGGCTTCTATCGTCACGCGCTCCATGTGGGTGTCGGCCAGGATGCGGGCCCCGTGTCCGAAAGCCTGCAGCAGATACGTGTTCAGCGTACCCTGCTTGATGCCGTACCGGTCGCCCATAGTAGTGTAGCCCAGGCCCCGAAAATGCTCATCGGAGGCGGTAAGGCCCTTTTCGTTGCGCGGAATCAGCTTTACTTCCTGGCCCAGCTTGGTCGAGCCGTCCCAGAGCGCCTGGTTCTGGCCGTTGTGGCGGGTGTAGTCGATATTCACACTCAGGGCCCTGGACACGGCGTCGAGGCTGCGCTTGAACTCCAGGGAGGCAAAGTGCGGCACCTGATGCTCCCGGGCCCATTCCTGCAGCACGTAGTCGGGCGTGCGGAAGGCCCCGGCCCAGTTGACGGTAGTGCCCCCGCCCAGGCAGCTCCCGGCCAGCAGGGCTACGCCGCCATCCTGGGTGGTGAGGGCGCCTTTGGCATCGTAGAGCTTGCCCATCATGTCGACCTCGCGCTGGGTAAAGTCGCAACCGTGGCAGTAGGGTCCTTTTTCAATCACCAGCACGTCGTGGCCGGCAGCAGCCATTTCCCCGGCAATAACCCCGCCCCGGCCCCGCTGCCAATGACCAGCACGTCGCAGTCGTAGGTAGTGGCTGTGGTGGGCTGCAGGGTCCAGATGGGCTTGGGCGTGTCTACTACTTCGTCGGGCAGCGGACCGGGGTAGCCGATATGGCCCCAAGCTTCATTGCCCTGCTCAGCCACCGACGAGCCATAGTACAGGAACAGCAGCAGCTTGCGCAGGGCGTGAAAGCCTTTGCGCAGCTGGGGCAGGTTGCTTTGGGCCCAGCTGCGCAGCATCTGCTGACGCTGCTCGGCATCGAGGCGCACGAAGGGCTTGAGGGCCCAAACCAGGTAAGGCCCAGCATTGGGTTGTTGAGCAGGCCCAGCAGCTTCTCAAATTCCTGCTGAGCGGCCAACGGCTGGGCGCTCAGCACTTCCGCTACTTTCTGCAGATCAACTCCTTCCGAGCCGGCTCGGGCCCAGAACTCGGTTTTATCGGAGCGGCCAGGCAAAGCCGGAACAAAAGTGTCGGCCAGCGCCTGCAGCGTGGGATGATGGACAGCGGAGAGATTCATGGGAGGACAAAAAAGGGCGGATGCCACCGGGCAAGTGTGGGAAACCGGGGCCCTGAAAATATCGGTATTTTCTCCCGAATAGTAGGCATGCCGCGTAATTTAACCTGCGCTGCTGGCAGCTTGCATATCTGTCATCCTGAGCGAAGCGAAGGACCTTATGGGATACGAACGACAAGCGTAACAATAATTCGTTCTACCATGATAAGGTCCTTCGCTTCGCTCAGGATGACAGCATAAACAACATCAGCACGCGAGATTCCTCGCGGGGCTCGGAATGGCGTTCTGTTCCTCGTACTTTCTACTTCCCGGCCTTAAAACAGCCGCATCAGCCAGTCCACCATTTTCTGCACTTTCGGGGTGTAGGGCGGGTACATAAACTTGATGCCGGTGCGACCGGTGCGCTGCTTGAGCACCGCTTTTTCATTAGAGAAGGCCAGGAAGCCGTAGTGCCCGTGAGCCTTGCCCATGCCGCTGTTGCCGACGCCGCCAAAAGGCAGCTCGGGGTGGGCCAGGTGTAGAATAGTTTCGTTGATGCAGCACCCGCCGGCGGCCACGTTCTGCAGCAGGTAGCGCTGATTTTCGTTGCTTCGGGTAAACAGGTACAAAGCCAGTGGCTTGGGCCGGTCATTCACAAAGTCGGCGGCCTGCATCAGCGTTGTGAAGGGCTGAATCGGCAGCAGCGGCCCAAAGATTTCCTCCTGCATCACCCGGCTGCCGGGGGCAGCGTCGAGCAGCAGCGTGGGCTCGATAAAGCATTGACTACCATCCACAATGCCACCCGATACCACCTGAGCGCCCTGACGCTGGGCGTCTTCCAGCAAGCCCGAAACCCGGGCAAAATGATGCTTGTTGACGATGCGGGCGTAGGACTGGGAGTTGATGACGCCCTCACCGGCGGGGTCATAGAGCCGACCGATGGCCCGGCGCACTTCGTCCACAAACTGGCTTTGCACGCTGTCCTGCACCAGCACGTAGTCGGGGCTACGCAGGTCTGCCCGGCGTTGATAAACTTGCCCCACACAATTTTCTCGGCTGCGTCGCGCAAATCGGCCGTGGCATCGACCAGCACCGGCGACTTGCCGCCCAGCTCCAGCGTGACGCTGGTCAGGTGCTCGGCAGCGGCGCGCATCACCACTTTGCCAATGGCCGGGCTGCCCGTGAAGAAGATATGGTTGAAGGGCAGCTGCAGCAGGGCCGTGGCCACGTCTTTGTCGCCTTCTACCACGGCTACCTCGGCGGGGTCGAACAGCTCCCGGGCCATGCGGCTGAGCAGGGCGGCCACGGCCGGCGTCATCTCGGAGGGCTTAATAATGCAGCAGTTGCCGGCGGCCAGCGCCGATACCAGCGGGTCGATGGCCAGGTAAAACGGGTAGTTCCAGGGCGCAACAATCAGGCAGACGCCCTTGGGCTCGTAGTGTACCCACGAGGTGGTGCCCATCAGTGAAAGCGGTGTACCCACCCGGCGCGGCTTCATCCACTGCTTAAGATGGCTGAGCGTGTGCTTGATTTCCACCTGGCTAGACCAGATTTCAGTGACGTCGGTTTCGGCCGGGGGTTTGCGAAAATCCGCGTACAGGGCCTCCTCAATAGCGGTGCGGTTTTGCTCAATCCACTGGCTGAGCTTGCGCAGGCGCCCGGCCCGCTCCTCGGCCGACTCGCGGCGCAGGGCCGGGGCCCGCAGCTGTTGCTGCTCGAACAAAAAAGCCGGGAAGGCGGCCGCGGGAGAAGCCGGAGCAGCAGCCGGCGCGGAGGAAACGGTCATAGGTGCGGAAGAAATGCCAGTTCGTCTAAGATACGCAAACCACCCGGGAAGGGCTGCCGGCCAAGTCCACCGCCACGCTAGGGCCCGCGCTTCTCACGACCGTGCCAACCCGGCTGCTTGCCCTGTCCTGCCGCCGATTCGGCTAGGCGCTTTCGGGACACCTAAGCCATTCCGTTTGGCGTAATTTTTTACTTTTTTTTAGGGTGTTTTCTTCATCTAAAATTCATTCTAACCGATTACCAGAATACATTAATACACAATTATTTACAGCGTAAATATCCATACTCAGGCATTCCTTCTTCGCGGGTTTTAACGTACTTTTGGGCCCGTTTTTTTACCAGCCATGAGTTTGCTTACGCTTCCCGATTCCGTACTCCGCCCCCTGCTGCTGGCCAGCAGCCTGACGCTGCCCCAAGTGCCTCCGCTGAGGCCGCTGCCCGAGCAGCCGTGGCAGCTCCCGACTCGGGCCGGGTGGAAGCCGTAACCCCGGCGGCCGCCGACACCACTGCCCGCCGGCCCCGCCGCAGCGACTATGTAATGCCCTCGGGCACGGTGTATCATTATGAGCGGCCCAAGCCGTTCCGGTTTCTGCTAAATATTCCGCGGGACGTGGTGGCCTACCCCAAGTTTGCCTTCCAGAAAAAAAACCTGCCCATGATTGGGGGCGTGGTGGCCAGCACGGTGCTGCTCTACGCCTTCGACCAGCAGATTCTGGACGGGGCCAAGCAGCTGGGGCGGCACCTGAATCTGTCGTCGGCCAGCACCCAGACGACCTTGTTCGACGTGCCCGTGCGCTACGGCAACGGCAAGCAGCTGGATCTGGAGTTCAACTACCCCTCGAACCTGAACAGCGCCATGTACTTCCTGGGCGACGGCTGGACCCACCTGAGCATTGCGGGCAGCTTCTGGGCTTACGGCCTGATCGGGCGCGACAACAGGGCTTCGCAAACCGCCAGCCAGCTGATGGAGGCTACTTACACCAACGGCCTGGTAGTACAGGTGCTCAAGCACCTGACGGGCCGGGAAAGTCCGTACACGACAACTTACCCGCGAGGCAAAATCCGGCTGTTTCCGAACCAGAAAATCTACAGCCAGCACGTACCCAACTACGACGCCTACCCTTCGGGCCACCTGAGCACGGCTATGGCTACGGTGACGGTTATTGCCGAAAACTACCCCGAATACCGCTTTATCCGGCCCGTTGGCTACTCTTTGATGGGCCTGCTAAGCTACGCCATGCTCAACAACGGCGTGCACTGGGCCAGCGACTATCCGCTGGCGTTGGCCCTGGGCTACGGCTTCGGCAAAATAGCCGTGATGCACGGCCGGCAGGAAGTAAAACGGGACCAGGAAACCGGCTTGCTGCTGCCCCGGCCCTGGTATAAGCAGGTTCGCCTCTCCCCACCGGCGGGGCCGGCAGCTACGGTCTGACCATGCAGTACCGCTGGTAAGCCAGTCAAAACGCGAAAAGGCCGCAGCACCTATTGCTGCGGCCTTTTTTATGGGCTCCTTAGGTTTACGACTTACGTGTTAAGCACTTCGCCCCCGTTAGGGTGCAGGGCTTGGCCGGTAATGTAGCTAGCGTCTTCGGAGGCCAAGAACACGTAGCAGGGGCCTACTTCCGACGGCTGGCCGGGGCGCTTCATGGTGGTGTCTTTGCCGAAGGAAGCTACTTTTTCCGCCGGGAAAGTGGCTGGAATCAGGGGCGTCCAGATAGGGCCGGGCGCCACGGCATTCACGCGGATTTTCTTCTCGGCCAGCTGCTGGGCAATAGAGCGGGTATAGGCCGTAATGGCGCCTTTAGTGGAGGTGTAGTCTACCAGCTGCTGGTTGCCGCGGTAAGCGTTGATGGACGACGTATTGATAATAGAGTCGCCTTCCTGCATGTGCGCCAGCGCCGCCCGCGTGACGCGCACGAAGGAGAAAAAGTTTACCTGGAAGGTGTCAAGCCACTGGTCGTCGGTAATTTCGGTTACGTCCTGGCTGACAAACTGCTCGGCCGCGTTATTGACCAGAATGTTGAGCCGGCCCAGTTCCTGCACCGTCTGATCCACAATGGACTGGCAAAATCCCGGGTCGCGCAGGTCGCCGGGCAGGGTAAGGCAGCGGCGGCCTTCCTGCTCCACCAGCTGGCGGGTATCGTAGGCATCCTGCTCTTCTTCGGGCAGGTAGGTAAAGGCCACATCGGCGCCTTCGCGGGCAAAATGCACGGCTATTGAGCGGCCAATGCCACTGTCGCCGCCCGTAATCAGGGCTACTTTGCCCTGGAGCTTTTCACTGCTCTTGTAGCCGGGCCGGATGTATTCCGGCTGGGGTGTCATTTCCGATTCGAGGCCGGGCTGCTGGTCCTGATGCTGGGGGGCAGGGTGGTCGGCTTGTTTTCCATAGCGTTGAGAATAATGAGGTTGGGTTCATTTCCAAACGCAGACCAGCCGGTCGGGTTATGGCTCAGGTGGTGTACTGTCCTGCTTCCCGGCCTTGTTTTTCCCGCAGAATACCTACTTCTAGGTATTGCGCACGGCTAGTGGAAGTCCTAATTTTGTCCTTAAAACGTCCTAAAACAGCCCGCCTGCTGCTGTTTATCAACCTGGTTTGAACGGGCGCCCCATGCTTTAACAACCCTGCGCCCACCTTGCACAACATTTTGCAAGTCAAGCAAATACCAACCTGCTTACCGATTACCCCTGGCACTTCCAGAGCCTGTATGGCCGGCTACACGCCGCCGGCCGGACTCCGGCCAGGGTTCAATTTCTCGCTCCGCTCCTCACTACTTACCCTAACGCAACACGTTTACATGTCTACTATCCGCCTGTGCGGGCTGATGCTGGCGCTGCTCCCGAGCAGCGTGGCGGCTCAGCAGCTGTTCAACAGCACCCGCAGCAACTACTCCGGCCTGACCGGAACCAGCTGGAATCCGGCCTCTATTGCCGATAACCGCTACTTTTTCCAGTTTCAGCTGGCCAGCTTCGATGCCCACGTCACCAACACGGCCTACCGCTACACCGGCGCCTGGAGCCCCCAGACCCCGAACGAAGACCTGGACCTGGACAAGCAGTTTCTGACCCGCAGCCCCAGCGACAAGGCCAAGTCCTTTAGTGCGGGCCTCAACGTGCGCGGCCCGGGCATCATGCTGCGTCTGAGCCCCACCCAGAGCGTGGCCTTCAGCACCCGGGCGCGGGTAGCCCTGCAGGGCAACTCCGTGTCGGAATCCTTGATTGTGAATGCCGTGGACGGCTTCAAAACCCGCGGCCGGGCCAGCGACAATACCTTCAACCTGAACCTGAACGCCTACTCCGAGTACGCCCTGACCTACGGCCGCGTGGTGCTCGACAACAGCCTGCATTTTGTGAAGGCCGGCGTGACGGCCAAGCGCTACGTGGGCTTTGGCTCGGGCTACCTGCAAAGCCGCCAGGCCGACTACCAGATTGTGGACAAGACAGCTGCCACCGGCGACACGATTGTGCGCATCAACGCCCTGGATGCCGCTTTCGGCTATTCCAACCCCGATGCCTTTGACAACGTGGATGCCAACCAAGCCCTGCAGTGGCTCAAGGGCGGCGGAGGCAGCGGCGGCGGCTGGGGCATGGACCTGGGCTTTGTGTACGAGTACCGCCCCAACATGGGCCAGTACCGCTACATCGACAAAAAAGGCGTGGACCGGCTCGACTACTCCCGCAACAAGTACAAGTACCGCGTGGCCGTATCGGTAACGGACATCGGCTACATCCGCTACGCCGATAACGCCACAGCTTTCAACAACATCAAAACCAAGAACTCGGGGTAAGCGAATCAGACTTGGAAGGCATTGACTTGGACAACTACGAAGCGCGGCTCAACAAAATTCTGCGCACCCAGAAACAGCAGCGGGAAAATCAGTTTGTAGCCGGCGTGCCTACCACCCTGAACGTGGACGTGGACTACCACCTCTACAAGTGGCTGTACGCCAACGCCGCCGTAAGCCAGAGCCTGCGCGGCAAGTACGCCGTGGGCATGCGCAGCTTCTCCTTTGCCTCGCTCACGCCCCGCATCGAAAGCAAGTGGCTGGAAGTCGCTACGCCCATCACCATGGCCAATGCCTACCAGACCTTCAACTACGGCCTGATGGTACGGCTCGGGCCGCTGGTTATCGGCTCCAACGACTTGTCGGCGTACTTTGCCTCCAGCAACCCCTACGGCTTTAATGGCTACGCCGAAATTTCGCTGCTGCAGCTGGCCAACGGCGGCAAGCGCAAAGCCAAGCACGGCAAGTCCCGCCTCAAGGACAGCAACGAAATCAAGACCATAAACTAACTAACAACCCCGAAGGCGGCCCGCAAGGCCGCCTTTACTTTTTGTGGTTCTTCAGGTACAGCTTAGCCTCGCGGTACTGGGGTGACTTATGCTCCGACTTATCGGCCACTACCTCGTAGTAGCGCCGCGCCATCTTGACGTCCTTCTCATCGTCGGCCAAGCGGCCCAGGTTGAGGTTGGCCGAGAGGTAAAAGCCGCTTTCCGTGTCGCCAGTCAGTTCCGAAAACACGATGCAGCGCTGGAAGTAGTCCTTGGCCTTTACCACGTCCTTGTAGCTGTTTTGCACGATGGAGCCCAGAAAATACGTGGCGTAGCGCCCACTGATGCCTTCGTAGCCGGGCAGGCCGCGGTTAATTTTATCCAAGATTTCGCGGCTGATTCGCTCACACTCAATCATGTCGCCCTGGTGGTAGCAGAGCAGGGCGTAGAAGCGCTGGAAGTAGGCATTGTCAGGGTAGTTGTTGGCCAGGTAGCGGGCCGTGGGCAGGGCCGCGGTCAGGTTGTTTTCCTCCGCGTACAGAATCCGCATTAGGTAGTATTTGGCTTCTACGCCGGTGTAGAAGCCGTTGCTGGCCACGTTCTTGAGCTGCTGCAGGCCCAGACCTCGGTTGCCTTTCGGGAACAGCAGCAGCACGGGCCGCAGCAGCGGGTAGTTTTCCGAAATCCAGACGGCGTAGTAGTTGAACAGGGCCTGCCCGAACAGAAACTCCGGGCTCAGGCCGTTGGCTTCCTTGCTTTCCTGCAGGTAGCGCAGGGCCTTGCGGCTGCTGAGCGTGGCGGCCGTCCAGTTTTTGCGCTCAGCGTTGAGGTGGGCATCAAAGCCATAGGCGGCCGAGAGGAAAAAGCAGGCCTCGTAGTTTTTATTGTCGGCCTCGTAGAGCACCTCGGCCTTGCGCACGGTGGTGTCCATGTAGGCCAGCAGGAGCTTGTCGTACTGCTTGGTTTGCAGGTTGGTGGGCAGAATTTTCCACCACTGGCTCAGGCCCATGAGCAGGTAGGGCAAGGGATGCTCGGGGTAGCGGCGGCGCAGGGAGCGGAATTGCTTTTCGGCCTTGTCGTACTTGAAGTTGTAGAGGTTCTGAATGGCGCCTTCCAGCTCCAGCTGAATGTCCTTGTCGAGCATGAGCCAGCCTTTGCCGTCGCGGGCGCCGGGGGCAATGTCCACGTTTTCGAGCTCAATCTTGCGAATGGGCCGGGGCGTTTTGGTGGAATCAGGGCGCTGGGCAACAACCTGCAGCGAGCAAAAAACCAGGCCCAGAATAAGCAGTAACTGCCGCATAGAATATACTTCGTGGATTAACTGAGCCTGGGCCCAGCCACAAGGCCAGGGTTGGAGCTCGGCATTCGGATGACATAACGCGCTACTACCCGCTTGGTTTGGAAGACGGGGACCGGGCCAGCCAAAATAACGGCTTTCTTCCCAATTGCCGCCACCGCCGAAACCCGAACTACGATGCTGCCGCACGCCAAAGGAGGCCAATGCTACAGCAGCACTGGCCTCCCATAACTTATTCACTTACAATCTGGGCGGCCTGTGGTATTCAGGCGCCACCTCACGAGCCATAGATAAAAGTGTCGGCAGCTGGGGCCCGCCGGGCTTAGTTGTCCATGCGCGACTTTTCGGCTTCGATGCCCGTGTCGCGGCGCTGGCTGGCTTTCACGGTCTTCTTGCCAAACTTGTAGCTGAAGTTGAGCTTCACGAAGCGGCTTTCTACTTTGTCGTTGTGGCGGGAGTTGAGGCCACCGGCCAGCACTTCGTAGCGGCGCTGCTGGGTGTTGAATATGTCCGTGACGTTGAGCGTAAGCGTGCCGGCCTCCTTGAGCACCGACTTGGAAATTCCGAAGCCCGTGAAGAACTGAGACTGGAAGGCCAGCCCCCGAAGGTCATTGGCGACATGTACATACCCGATACTTCAGCCTTTAGGCCCTTGCCCAGGGTAATGGTGTGGTTGGAGGAAAGCATGCCCGAGGGCCGGGAGCTGCTGATACCCACGGTGCTGGCGTTGACTTTGGCAAACGAGACACCCACCGTCGTAACCGTCATCCACTTACCGCTCAGCCAGGGCTTCATCAAGGTCATGCTGCCGTCGAGCGACTCGGCGCTGCGGAAGTTGCGGAAGGAGTTGACCACTACTTGGCTGCCGGGCTGCTGCTCGTAGCTGTCGATAAGCACGCTGGTGTGGTGGCCGTAGCTGAGCGAGGTAGTCAGCAGGTTGTTGTAGGAGTGCGTGAACTCGAAGTTGTGGGAGAAGGAAGGGCGGATGTTGGGGTTGCCCTGGGCGTAGCGGTACTGGCTGATGTAGGTCACGAAGGGGTTCACGATGCCGAACTGGAACCGGTCAATCTTGCGGCGGTAGGCAAAGCCCAGCTGCACCTTCTCCGACTTGTTGTACTGGGCCGACACGGTGGGAAACAGGTTCAGGTAGTGGCGGCGGGTAGTTTGCTCGAGGGTCAGGGAAGTGCCGGTGGTGTTGGTTTGCTCGGCGCGCAGGCCTACTTGCAGGTCCAGCTTCTGCACCGTGCGCTGGTAGCTGGCGTAGGCCGCGTTGATGTTCTCGCGGTAGATGAAGTGGTTGGTTTTGCCCAGGTCGGTGGTCCAAGCTTGGCCGGCGGTGGCCTGCTCCCAGCGAATATCGTTGTCGGTGGTGGTGAAGGTGGTTTTCAAGCCGGCTTCGAGCGTGCCTTTGTAAAAGGGCTGGGAGTAGTCGGCCGAGGCAGACTTCACCGAGTTGCGGGCCGGCGACTTGTCGCGGCGCAGATCGGCCTGGGCACCTTCGTCACCGAATGTGGTGGTGTAGTCGTTCTGCCAGTTTTTCTGGTAGCCGAAGTAGTCGGCATTCAGGCGCAGGGTGCGGCCGGTGGTGTCGAGCGTGGTTTTGTAGTACACGTTTACCGAAGGGCTCAGAAACCGGGCCTCTCCCACCGTGCGCAGCTCCGACGACTCCAGGGCAGCACCGTTCTGGGCGGCCAGCAGGGCGTTGTTGCGGCCGTCCCGGTCCCGGTAGTTGAGCATGCCCTTTACCAGCACCCCCACCGAGCTGGTCTTGCTCAGGTCGTAGTCGAGGCCGAGGCGGGCCGAGTTGTTTTGGTTGTGACGCACCTCGCGGCCGTTTTCGGTCAGGCGGCTGTCGGCGGCGGCCCGCTCTGAATGGTTGGTGCTGTAGGTCTGGTTTTCGAGCCGGTCGAGGCCGCCGTACACATTGAGGCTGGCCGTGCGGTGGTTCAGGCTCAAGCCGGCGTTGTAGCGGCCGTACTGCCCGGCGCCGGCGCCCAGCGTGGCGGTGCCGTTGGTCCCCAGCTTGCGGCTTTTGGTGGTAATAATGTTGACCACGGCCCCGCCCTGGGCGTCGTACTTGGCCGAAGGGTTGCTGATAACCTCGACTTTGTCCAGGGTGCTGCCGGGCAAGCCGCTGAGCAGGTTCTTGAGCTCCTCCCCGCTCAGGTTGGTGGTTTTGCCGTCGAGCAGCACCGTTACGCTTTTGCCGCGCAGCACGTAGCCGTTGCCCTGCTCCACCACGCCCGGAGCCCGGCCAATTACGTCGTAGGCGGTGCCGCCGGCGGCAATGGGGCTGGCGGCCACGTTGAGCACCAGCTTGCCGGCCTGCTGCTCGATAAAAGCTTTGGTACCCGTCACCGTCACGCCTTTCAGCAGCTTACGGTCGGCGGCCAGGACTACGGCGGGGGCCTGGTTCAGGCCGGCCGCTATCGTCAACGCAGCCGGAGCCGAGGTCTTGTAGCCAATGTAATTGACCAGCAAGGAGTATTGCCCGGCGGGCACGGCCTCGAAGCGGAAGGCGCCCTGCTCGTTGGTCATCGTGCTCAGCGCTGCTTTCGACTCCCCGGCGGGCCGCAGAATCACGGTGGCAAAAGCCAGAGGCTGGCGCGAGAGGCTGTCGGCCACCTGGCCCGTTACGGCGCCGGTGGTTTGGGCGGTAGCGGCGGGGCTGGTTTGGGCCAAAACCAGAGCGGGCGAAGCGGCCAGCGAACCAACGAGAAGCAGGGAGTGGAAAGCGTTTTTCATATCGGAGGTTGAAAGGAAGAGTTGAGGAAAACTCCCGCCGCTAACCGGCTGGGAATGGGACAAAACAACTGCTTCCAATCCGCTTCTATTGGCCTTATTCGACCATTTCCGGCCCCGCCCCGACTAATTCCAACCCCGCATTTTTTAGTCGAAAAAAACACCCTATTGGTCGAAAGTCGGGCGGCCCGGGGCGGCAAGCGGGCCGAAAAACCGCCAACTTGCCCCCATGCAACAAGACGCCGCCGACCGGCCCAGCCGCTTTCCCCTCGCTTTCGAACTCCTGATGTGGGCCGTGTACGTGGGCTTGTATAAGTACTCAGCCTACGTGGAGTTGCTGCCACCCCACCCGCGGGTGCGCCTGTACTTTCCCTTTCCCCACCTGTGCGCCTTTGCCGTGGTGGTCACGCTCTACGTGCTGCCCTACTACCGCTGGTTGATGCCCCGGCTGCTCCACCGCCGCCAGCACTTGCTCCTGCTCGGCCTCACGCTGGCGTACTTCTGGCTGGGCTCGGCATGGAGCTTCCGGCTCACTTGCGGGCTGTTCAAGTCGCTGGCACACCTGAATGGCTTGAGCAGCTGGGCCCAGCTGCCCGGCTGGTGGAGCCTGGAGCTGACCGTTACCGATTTGATTGCCTTTAGCTGCGTGGCCTTCGTGCGGCTGGCCTTCGAGAATGAGTACCGCCGCCGCCACCTGGAAAAAGACCATCTGGCCCTGCAGCTCGAACAGCTTAAAAGTCAGCTGCAGCCCCACTTTCTGTTCAACACGCTCAACAGCATCTACGGCTTGAGCCTGGTGGGCTCACCCGAAACGCCCCGCTTCATCCTGCTCTTATCGGAGCTGATGCGCTACGTGCTCTACGACAGCGGCAAGGACTACATTGGCCTGCTTGAGGAAGTCACGTTCCTGGAAAACTACTTCGAAATGGAGCAGCGCAAATATCCCGGGGCCAGCATCCGCTTTGAAACTCACGGCCTACCCGAGGGCTTGCAGGTGCCGCCGCTGCTGCTTTTGCCCCTGGTCGAAAACAGCTTCAAGCACGGCCGCCACCACTTCTCCGACGCGGCCCTGGTGCAGGCCACGCTCAGCAGCCGGCCCGGGCAGCTGCACTTTGTTATCGAGAATGATATGCTGCCGACCCCGCCCCCGGCCTCGCCCAAGCGCAGCGGCGGCATCGGCCTGATCAATATCCGCCAGCGCCTGAACCTGTATTATCCCGGCGCCCACGAGCTGCTGCTAACTGAACACGACGGCCGCTACCGCGCCGAACTAACCCTTACGCTATGACCAATACGCCCGCCCCCGTCCGCTGCCTGATTGTGGACGACGAGCCCCTGGCCCACCAGGTACTCACCCAGTTTATTGAGCAGACGCCCGGCCTCACGCTCAGCGGCAAGTGCCGCAACGCCATGGAAGCCCACGACCACCTGCTCCAGCACCCCGTCGACCTGATGTTTCTCGACATCGAAATGCCGCTGATTACGGGCCTGCACTTCCTCAAAACGATGAAGAATCCGCCCAAAACGGTATTGACCACGGCCTACCGCGAGTATGCCTACGAGGGCTACGAGCTGGACATTCTCGACTACCTGCTCAAGCCCTTCAGCTACGAGCGGTTTATGAAGGCTATTTCCCGCCTGCCCGCCGTGCAGCCCGTGCCCCAGGCCAGCTCCGACGAGGAGAAGTTCTTACTAGTAAAAGAGCGGCAGGGCTTGCTCAAAGTCAGTCACCGCGAAATCGTGTACGTGGAGGGCTGCAAGGACTACGTCAAGATCGTGACGGGCAGCAAAACCTACCTCCTGCACCAGACCATGAAGGAAATGGTCGAAACTCTGGGCTCGGCGTTTCTGCGGGTGCACCGCTCCTTTATCGTGGCCGTGGCCCACATTAAGCTGCTGCAGCCCGAAAACGTGATTCTCAACGACGGCACCTACATTCCCATCGGCAACTCCCACAAAGCCGACTTGCTGGCTTTTTTCAAGAAGTAAGGCCGCATTATTTAGTCTGTCATCCTGAGCAAAGCGAAGGACCTTCCTCCCTGCCCCACCGCAGCTGGTATCAACATGAAAAGCCCTTTACCATTGCTTTGGTCAAAGAGCTTTTGCACGTTGAAGAATGGTTGTTAGCACATGGAGGAAGGTCCTTCGCTTTGCTCAGGATGACAGACGGAGAAGACAGGCTAGCCGAAAAGCCCATTTTGCTTTGACCTTACTTCCCCACCAAACTGTTGAGGTACACTTCCAGCATGGTGTAGCCATTTGCCGCCGTTTTGCTTCGGTCGGCGGCGTCCTTGGGGTTGAGCTTCTGCTTGGTTTCCCAGGCGTCGGGCATCCCGTCGTGGTCGGTATCGGTGGGCGCGGGTTTAGACTTCAATTCCGGCCAGGCTTTCTGCGAGACGCTGTAGGGTGTGCCGTGGGCGTAGCCGCCCTGCACGTCGATGAGGCGGCCGGTGCGGCGGCGCACGTCGCGGATGATGCGCTGGTCGAGGGTGTCGCGCTCGGGACGGATGGCGCCGGCACCCTGCAATACGGCTTCGTAGGCCTGCTGGGCGGTTTGAGTGGTCACGGGGCCCAGGTCGAAGGGCGCGGCGGCCTGCGCCAGCACAGTGTCGGCGGCGGTACCGTTGTTCATCGTCACGCCCCGCCAGTTATGGCGCGTCACCTCGGCACTGGCGTCGGAGTAGTTGCCGCTGAGGTAAAACTTGCCATAGGGCAGCAGGTTTTTGCCTTCGGTGATCTTGTAGGGATTGAGCACCCGGGCTTTCACGCTTTCCTTGGTGCTGGGGCCGTATTTGTAGTAGTTATTAACGATGTTGTAGTTGCCGCCCTCACCGGCGTACACGTTGTTTTCGCCCCAGTTGTAGAGCACGTTGTTGCGGAAGTCGCAGTTTTCGTAGCCCGCCGGATGGGTGTAGCGGCTGCCGTTGAAGCGGGGCGTGCGGTTGTTGCAGCTGGCAAACAGGTTATGGTGCATGGTGCTGTGCTGCCCGCCCCAGATGCCCCCGAAGCCGTGACGCTCGAAGTCTTTATCCCCTTTCTCGAAGTGGTAGGAATAGTTGAGCGGCTCGCTGATCAGGTTCCACTGCAGGGTGGTACTGTCGCACTCGTACACCGAAAAAGCCTCGTCGGTGCTCCAGCTCATCGAGCAATGGTCGATAATGAGGTGCTTCTGGCGAAAGCCCCCCCGAAGGCATCGTCGCCCCCGCCCCCGGGCACCATGCCTTGGTTCTGATTTTTGTCGCCCATGCGGAAGCGCACGAAGCGCACGATGACGTTGCTGGCTTTCAGGCTCACCGGATAATCGGCCAGGCAAATGCCGGCTCCGGGCGCGGTCTGGCCGGCAATGGTGGTGTTGCTTTGCTCAATGGAGAGCGGGGAAGTCAGGTGAATGGTGCCCGATACCCGGAACACCACCGTGCGGGCCGCGGCGGGCTGACTCAGGGCGTAGCGCAAACTGCCCGGCTGCTGGTCGTCGTTCAGGTTCGTGACTTCGAAAACCGAGGTGGGCTGCTGCGTGGTGCCCCGCCCGCCCGAGGTGAAGCGGCCCGCGCCTTCGGCCCCGGGAAGGCTATCTGCTGCGCCCCGGCCGGCGCGGCACCGGCCAGCAGAGTTGTAAGCAGGAAGGTGGCAGCGGCGGCCGGCCGCAAGGTGCTCAGCTGGTTTTTCGAAACGTGTGGGAACATGGTGGGGCAGTTGTCAGAACGAAGGGCGGCAAAAAACTCCGGCTGACCGCCGTTACCGCACCCTGATATTACCCAATTGTCAAGGCAAGCTGCAGGCCCAGGCGGTATTTCTTTATGCAAACGATGTCGGCAACGTTGCCGGTGACTCAGGCCCGGCGCGGCATCACATGAACGGGTGAGAAAGTGCAACCGGGCCGGGCTATATACATCATTTGGCATGTATAGCTACTTCCAAACCGTTTTTCCATGAAACTCCGCGGGCTTATCCTGTTGCTTCTTTCTCTTGGCTCTCACCATCTGCGGGCCCAGCAGCTGCCCCGCCGCGTGTTCGTCGGCATCGACCTGCAGGGCATCACCGACAGTATTCAGCAGCGCTACCAGCTGCCCAACAAGAATGGCATCCTGGTACGGGGCGTGCGGCCTCAGTCCTCAGCCCAGGCGGCCGGCCTGCTGCCCAACGACGTGATTCTGAAAATGGGCAGCACCGAGGTTGGGGCTAACGTGGGCGAGTTTGTCGGGCAGCTCAGGCAGTACAAAGTCGGCGACAAAGCCCCGTTCGTGGTGCTGCGCAACGGCCGCAAAATCCGCAAGACGGTTACGTTCAAAGCCTTTCCCAAGGACAGCAGCCCGTTTTACGAGGTGCAGTATGCCAGCGTCACGGCCGGGGCCAACCAGCTGCGCAGCATCATCACCCGGCCCACTGGCGCGGCTCAAGCCAAGGTGCCGATGGTGCTTTTTATTCAGGGTGTGGGCTGCTTTTCGGTAGACAACCCGCTCAACCGCGCCGACGTCACCAACCGCATCATCGACTCCCTTTCCCGCCACGGCTACGCTACTATGCGCGTCGATAAAACCGGCATGGGGGACAGCAAAGGCACGCCCTGCGCCGAATCGGACCTGCTCAGTGAGGCAGCCGGCTACAAGGCGGGACTGGCCGCCATCCGGCAGCTGCCCTTTGTGGATCAGCAGAATGTGTTTATTACCGGCTTCAGCATTGGTGGGGTAATGGCGCCGCTCGTGGCCCAGGGTGAAAATCTGAAGGGCGTGGTGGTATTCGGCACCGTAAGCCGCACGTTCATCGAGTACCTGCTGGAAAACAAGCGCAACCAGAGCCAGCTCCAGGGCCTGCCCGCCGACTCCATCAACAGCCTGCTGCGCACCTACAGCGCGGCCCTGCACCTACTGCTCACCGACAAGCAGACGCCCGCCCAGGTCTTGGCCAAATACCCGGCGGCCCGGCGCGTGCTTACGTTTCCGCAGCACTACACTTACATGCAGCAGTGGCAAGACCTGAACCTACCCGCCTACTGGCAGCAGCTCAACGCCCCGGTGCTGGTTTTGCGCGGCGCCTCCGACTACATTTCCTACTCCATCGACCACCAGCTGATTGCCGACGTGGTAAACCGCGCCCACCCGGGCAACGCCTCCTTCGTGCTGCTACCCGACACGGACCACCACTTCAACCGCGCCCACGACATGGCCGAAGCCATGCGCATGGACGAGCAAGCCAACCCGGAGAAGAACTTCGAGTTCATGCGCGTTATCCTCAACTGGCTCGACGGAAAGCAGAAAGCCTGAGGCAGCCTACGGCTGGTAGCCGGCCAGCTGCGCATCTGGCCCGGGTCGTAGGTGCGGCCGTCTTTTACCACCAGCTTCACCCGGCGCAGGTTCTGAATCTGCTCCAGCGGGTTGCCTTCCACCAGCATCAAATCGGCCTGCTTGCCCACCTCAATGAAGCCGCTTTTTCCCGTTAAACTATAAACGTTTCGTATCCCCAAACCCAAAAAAGGCTTCCACCTTTTGGGTAGAAGCCTTTCGGGCAAGTACAGCCAGAGGGCCTACTTGATTTTCACTTTTCCGTCGTCGGAGTCGCGCTTTACTTTGGTGCCGTTGGGGTATTCCACCTTGGTGTCGCCGTCGGCGTCGATTTTCACGGTTTTGCCGTTGGCGTACTTAATCTTGGTTTCCCCGTTCTTGTCCCGGTCGTATTCCACTATGCGTGAGCCGCGCGGAGTGCGCCGGGCCGGGCGGGCGGCGGTTTCGGTGGTCGTGGTGGTTTCGGTGGACGTCGTTACCGTGCCGGCATCATCGTAGCCGTAGTAGCGCGGGCGGTTGCTCTGGTAGGTATTGTAGCGGTTGTCATCGTTGAACACGGTCTTGATTTCGTTGTCCGTGTCGGTATCAAGCTGGCGCATGGCCACGTACTGCCCGGTCGTGTCGCTGATGTAGCGCGACTTCAGCTCGCCCATACGCTGGGCGCGGGTGTAATACACGCGGCGCACCTGCCGCACCTGGGCCGTATCGGTAATGCCCAGATCGGTGGTGACCATGTCGGCCACCCGGTTGCCGTCTTCCTGGTAGAGCACGTCGTTGTTTACGACCACGGCTGTATCGGCCGAGGGCGTTTGGGCCGCATCCACGGCGGCGGCTTTATCGGGGTTGCAGGAGGTGCACAGGGAAAGGGCAGCCACGCAGGAAAGCAGAAGCAGAGTATTTTTCATTGTTCAGCGCAATAGGTGAGAGAAAGGGCCCGCCTACTGGATGGCCCTTGGCCGCTGTACGGTGGAGGTCCGGCCGGGGTTGGCATGACTCACGGCGGGGTTTGACGGAATTAAGCGGGAAATAGTGCTCAACTTTCGCATTTATATAGCGGCAGATATGTTATATTCACCGACGCACCGCCCACGTATGTGTACCTTCACCCGGCGCAAGCGCAGTCATCACCTAACCCGAGAACCAATATGGGGAAATCCCAAGCATCCTTTGGCAAAAAGGAAAACGAAAAAAAACGCTTAAAGAAGAAGAACGATAAGGCCGACCGCAAGGAAGAACGGCAGGCAAGCGCCAAAAAAGGCCAGAGCCTGGACGACATGATGGCCTACGTAGATGAGTTTGGCAACATCTCCTCGACGCCCCCGGACCCGAACCGCAAGAAGCAGGAAATCAAGGTCGAGGACATCCGCATTGCTGTGGCCAAGCAGGAAGATATGGAGCAGGACGACCCAATTCGCAAGGGCACGGTGGCTTTCTTCAACGAGTCCAAGGGCTACGGTTTCATCAAGGACCAGGAAACCCAGGAAAGCATCTTTGTGCACGCCAATGGCCTGCTCAACCCCATCAAGGAAAACGACAAGGTAACGTTCGAGGTCGAAATGGGCCAGAAAGGACCTACGGCCGTGGGCGTAAAGCTGGCCGTGAAGCCCGCTGCTCCCGAGGCACCTGCCGCTCCTACCGCCTAATGTTTCGCGGCCCGCGGGCCGCTTTATCATAGCTGCAGAGGCTGAAGCTCCCGGGCTTCAGCCTTTTTATTTGCCTGCTTCCCGGCCCGGCAGTCCGGCCCGGTCTTTCTAGCTTTGCGGCGGCACCCATTCCGGGCCGCCGGCTTTTTCCGTTTCTCATGTCCCAACCGCCCACCAACCCGCCCGCCGAAAAAGACGGCCTGCACCCGCGCAACCGCCACCGGGGCCGCTACGACTTTGCCGCCCTGCAGCGCGCCACGCCCGAGCTAGCGCAGTTTGTGGCTCCCAATCCGTTCGGCGACGAGTCCTTGGACTTTGCCAACCCCGAGGCCGTCAAGACGCTCAATAAGGCGTTGCTGCGGCAGTTTTACCACGTGCCGCACTGGGATATTCCGGCTGGCTACCTGGCCCCGCCCATTCCAGGGCGGGCCGATTATGTGCACTACTTGGCCGACCTGCTGGCCAAAACCAACGGCGGCGAGGTACCCACCGGCAAGCGCGTGCGGGTGCTCGACGTGGGCGTAGGTGCCAACTGCATCTACCCCATTATCGGGCACCGGGAGTACGGCTGGCGCTTCGTGGGCTCCGACGTCGACCCGGTAGCTATTCGGGTAGCCAAGCAGATTGTGGCCAGCAACCCCGGCCTTTCTGGCGCCATCGACTGCCGCCTGCAGCCCCGGGCTTCCGACATTTTCAGCGGCATCGTGAAGGCCAACGAGCTGTTCGACCTGACCATGTGCAACCCGCCCTTTCATGCCTCTGCGGCCGAGGCCGAGGCAGCCAACCGGCGCAAAACCCAAAACCTGGGCACCAAGCCAGTTCCGAACTTTGGGGGGCAGTCGAACGAACTGTGGTACGAGGGCGGCGAGGCCACTTTCACCTGGCGCATGGCCGAGGAAAGCGCCCTGCAGCGCCACAACTGCCTGTGGTTTTCGACCCTGATTTCGAAGAAGGAAACCCTGCCGGGCCTCTACAAAACCCTGGAGAAACGCGGGGCCGTTGAGGTGCGCACCATCGGCATGAGCCAGGGCCAGAAAGTGAGCCGCATCGTGGCTTGGACCTTCCTGAACCCAGAGCAACAGCAGCAGTGGCGGCAGCGGCGCTGGCAGGCAGGTCCGGCGCCAGTACCAACTGTACCCGAAAGCGGGCATGTTAAATAAATAGCCTTTCTGCTATTTAGCTTGACGGTACTGCTTATCTTGCCCGGGCCTTGCGGCTCAAAACAGCGTCTCCTGCCTTTGGAGGCACTTTTGGGCCGCAGCGGCAGTGGAGTTCAGAACCCACTTCAAAAACGGGGCGTTGCCGAAAAGCCTTACGAGTAGGAACTGTTATCCTTTAGTACGCATGGAATACTTCTTACAAGCTCTGCGAAAATACGCCGTTTTCACAGGCCGCGCCCGGCGCAAGGAATACTGGATGTTCGTCCTGTTCCAAGTCTTAATTGGTATTGCTGCTGCCATTGTGGATGGCATACTGGGCACTGGTTTCGAGTACGGCAGCGGCATGGTTTCGGCGCTGGTTACTCTGGGCCTATTTCTGCCCGGCCTAGCCCTGGGCGTGCGGCGCCTGCACGACGTCAACAAAAGCGGCTGGTTTTGGCTGATCGTGTTCATCCCACTTGTGGGCGCGATTTGGCTGCTGGTGCTGGCCTGCACCGAGGGCACCCAGGGGCCCAACCAGTACGGCCCCGACCCCAAAGGCAGCGCCGTGGCTGTCTAGTCAATACGCTCTCCACTCCGCACAAAAAAAGCGGCCAACCTTTCCCGGTTGGCCGCTTTTTTTGTGTACAGGCTTTACCGGCGCTTCTTGGATTTGCTTACTACCCGCATCTGGCCCTGGGGCTCATTGGCCACCTCATCAGCGCTAGGGCTGGGAGCGTCAGGAGCCTCAGGTGCAGCAGGCTCCGAGAGGCTGGCCAGGGCCGCTTCGGCGGCTTCGGCACCGGGCAGGGCCTTGTTGGCGGCTTCGTCTTCCGCATGCTTTTTGGCCAGGTACGTCAGGCCCGCGGCCAGCAGGGCTACCCCGCCCACTACCTTCTGGCCGGTGGTGAGCTTGCCCACCGAGCGGGTAGCCTTGCGAAACTTGCGCAGGGCCTGAAACGCGCCGTCCAGCACGTTGTCGGATTTGCTGTCTTTGCCCTTTTTCGAGGACTTCTTTTTGTCTTTAGCCATAGTCGTGGGGAAAGGTGGAATCAGGTTGGAGAGGCCCGCCGCTACCGGCACCGGCTCCTGCCGGTATTCGCAGGGTCGGCTCCTAAGGTTGCCGGGCAGCAGCGGCCACCGGTGCTTCACGTGCTTCGGCAGGGCCAGATTTCCAGCACGGAATTCCTTCTTGCCTTTACCCTGCTCAAGGTGGCCCCACCATCCTGGCTGTACGTGTACTTACTGGGGACTGGCCGGCTGCTTTTTCTGGCGTTAGGCTGGGAGCATCAGCGCGGCGGCGCAGTACTACTGCGTTACTGAAGCAGATGGCGGCTCTGTCGGCTGGCCTGAGCCTGGGGAGTAACAGGGCAAAAAAAGCGCGGCTAAGCTCCGTAAGAAGCATCAGCCGCGCGGTTAGGAAACGGTAGGTACTAAATGGTAGCGCCCTCGGTCCCGTTCAGGACTTCGCCGGTGTTGGCGTCCGTATCGGCGGAGGTAGAAGCGGCCGCGCCAACGGCAGCAGCCTTGCGCCGGTTGGCCAGGTAGCTCAGGCCCAGGGCCACCAGGGCCGTGCCACCCACCACTTTCTGAGTCGTGCTCAGCTTGCCTACACTGCCGCGGCCCAGCTTTTTGAGCGACTTGGCCGCCCCGCCCAACAAGGACTTTTTCTTACCAGGTTTGGCTTTGGTTTTAACTTTGGTTTGCTTGTTCTTTTTCATGAGTAAGGCTTAGAAGTGAAAAGGCAGATTGCCTGGGGCTGACGTACAACTGCAGTCAGGGCCGGGCACTACGGGTGCTACAGGTCATCATCGGGACTGGCGGCGGGCTTGCGGCCGAAGCTACCCGGTGCCTTGCCGGCTTTGGGGTGCTTGCGGCTTTTGCGGGGCAAGGCGGCCTTTGGGCTGGCAGGTTCCTCATCGTCCTCGTCGTCTTTGTCGGCAGCAGAGGCAAACAGCTGGCCCGGCTTGGGCCCGCCCGGCAGCAAGGCTCCCAGACCGGAAAACAAAGAGTCGGGCCCGTCGTTGCGGACTTTATCGAGGTAGAAATAGCCAGCGGCCAGCAGCATGGCGCCGCCTACCAGCTTCTGACCCGGGCTCAGCTTGCTGATTTCGTTGGTCACCTTCCGGTATTTCTTGATGGACAGCGCGGCGGTATCGAGAAGGTCTTCCGACACTCCATCTTTTTTGGAATGCTTCTTTTTGTGCTTGGACATGGAGCGCAGAGTATAGCAGGGCCGAAAACGAGGATGGTAGAGCCGCAGCGCCCCGGCCAGCGCCAGAGCTCCACGGATGAACTAGGGTATTCGAGGGGAAAGCCAGGAAGGTTTCCGCTGCGGCTTAGTTTGCGCCCGGCACTTTCTGTTTAGCGCAGCTGACCCCGGCCGCGGGCCAGACGCCGAGCTAGTACGAGTCCGGCGGCAGCCCAGACAGCAAGGCCTATTAGCGTCCAGGTCAGCAGCGGGGTCAGCTCCCCGAACTCGTAGCGCATCCGCCGGGTGCGCAAAAACCGGGTGGCAATGGCCAGAAAGTAACACGACCAGTACTCGATATACAGGTAAATGCCAATGGCCAGCCCGAAGACACCAGCCCGCACTGCCGGCCGCTTTCCCCACATGGCGGCCAGTGCCAGCAGCCCGGCGTAAATGCCGGCCCCGATAAAAACGCCCCCAATGCCACCCACCAGTAGAAACGACGCCTTTACGTCCTTCTCCCCGGCCTGGGCCAGCGCTGGCCAGAGCAGCAAGGCGCCGAGAAACGCGACGTACCGCGAAAGGGTTGGGAAGCTACACATGGGGCCGGGGCAGCAGCCTGGATGGCTGTTCAGACTTTCTACGCAACTGGCCGCCTGCAGGCTTCCGGCGCAGGCGCAACACCTCCGGCTTCCCGCTTCTTACAAATGACTTGCAGCTACTGGCCGGCTTACTCCCGGTCGAAGTTGGCGCGCTTGTTCAGGGCAGCCAGGCGCACGGTTTCGGCGATGCGCCGGGCCCGGGTTTCGGGACGTTTGGCAGCCAGTACCCAGGTCAGAATCATCTTCCGAGACGAGGGCGAAAAGGCCCGAAAGTGCTGCTCGGCGGTGGGCTCGGCCGCCAGAGCTGCGGCCAGGTCGGCGGGTACGGTGCCGGCTTCGGCCGCGTCGAGGCTTTCCCAGGAGCCGTTTTCCTTGGCCCGGGCTATGGCAGCCAGGCCGGCGGGCTGCAGCAGGCCGGCCTGTTCGAGTTCTACCAGCCGCTCCTTGTTGACTTTGCTCCACCCGCTGCGGGGCTTACGCGGCGTAAAAAGCAAGGCGCTCCGGTCGGCATCGAGGCGGCGCGGGTGCGAGTCGATCCAGCCGAAGCACAGGGCTTCTTCCACCGACGCGGCGTAGCTCAGGCGCGGCTGCCCGGATTCCTTCTTGTAGTACACCAGCCACACGCCCGGACTGCTGGTGTGATTGTCGGTCAGCCACTGCCGCCATTCGGCGCGGGTGGCGGGGTGCAGCTGAGCGTAGGAATCGGGGCGGGCCATACAGGTAATATAGGAGTTAGGCTTTGTAAAAATTGGTAGCCAGCCATGCTTTTTGTTGGCTGGCCCGGGTACTTCAGGCTAGGGCTTGGTCGGGGCTTGGAGCAGGCGCAGGGCTTTTTCCAGAGCCGCATCGGTGCCGGCCGGGGCGGCCGGCTCGGGGCGCTCGGCGGGCACGAAGTCTTCCCGGGGCAGGCCGTCTACCCGGTAAAGCCGCTCAGTGGGAATATTGAAGCCGAAGCCCGAGTGCGGCAGCCGATACGACATAATCGACCCGTTGAGCCGGGCCATTTCCGTTCCGACAATCGTGGCCCGCCCCATCGACTCCAGCCCGATGGTGATGCCCTCCCCCATGCTACTCGTCCAGCGGCCCACCAGCACCACCACGGGCCGGGTGTAGGACTCCGGGCGGGGCGACACCAGCTCCACCCAACTGCGCCGGACGCCAAAATTCCGAACCTCGGCCGGCTGCTCGTGACGCTGGTAAGGTTGCTCCCGGGTAATGAGGCGGCCCATCAGAGCCCGGGCCACGGTGGTGTTGCCGCCGCCCGGAGTCTCGCGCAGGTCCAGCACCAGGCCGGTGGTGGCGCTCAGGCGGGTCAGGGCGCTGTCGAAGGCTGCCATCAGCGCGTTGTTGCCCAGGCTGTTATTGATACGGATGTAGCCCACCGTCCCGATCTGCCGGCTTTCCAGCAGGCCGGCGTAGCGGATGTTTTCCAGCTGAGCCGTGGGTTGATCGGGGTACAAGTCCCGCTTTTTACCCTGGGCCCGCACCGTCAGCTTGCGGGTCTGGTTGTGGGTGCCGGCCAGCACTTGGTTGAGGGCGACTTCGCGGGCGGCTTCGTCCACGGTCTTCAAACTGCGCCCCAGTAACGGCCGCAGGGCCTGTTCCACTGGCACGTCGTTGACGGCCAGCAGCTCCATGCCCGGCCGCAGCCCCACCCGCTCGGCCCCGAAGCCGGCGCGCACGGCTACCACCACGGCCTTGCCCTGCTGAAACTGCACCCAGGCGTCGGCGCCCGAGGGCAGCAGCCGGCGCGAGTCGGGCAGGTTGGTCCAGAGGCTGGCGTGGTTGTCGTAGAGCTCGTTGAGGGCATTTTCGAGCAGGCGCACAAACTGCGCCCAGGTGCTGACGCCCGGTAGCTGGGCCGCGTACAACGTGCGCACCCTGGCCCAGTCGGTCTGCTTTTTGTCGAAGTAGCAGTAGTTCTCGTCGACGGTGGTCCAGAAATAGTCGAAGTCTTCCTGGTACTGGGCGGGGGTGAGCGGCGTTGGCTGGGCCCGAAGCGGGTTGGGCAGAGCCAATAAGACCAGGAAAAACAGGCGTAGAATAAAGCGTAGCATAGCAACAGGCGGAGCCAACGGGGCCCCGCGCCGCATAGGTACAACATGCGCCGGGCATTGCCGCCTCCGGCTCAGCCGTAGTTGCCGGGGGCGCGGGTAAGCAGGTCGGCTAAAATACCGCCGGCCACCTGGCGTTAAAGCTGTATTTTGGGTCCTGATCCTGACTTTAGCTTATCCTGATGCTGCCCTTATTGCCTCGTGCTGTTCTCGGCTACCTGTTGCTCCTGCTGCTCCTTTCTTCTACGGCCCGTGCCCAAACTACCCCGACTGAGCCCGAGCTGAACACCTTTTACGACCAACTCAACGCCTACCGCACCACTCAGTACCAGCCCCTGCCCGACCTAGAAGCTTTGCGGCTGCCTTCCAGCTTCTCGGGGCCGACCTGCGGGCCCTGCACCTGAACGAGCGCCACATCGTGCGCATTGACTTGGTGTATACCGCCTTTCGCCTGAACCCGACCTTCGACCAACGCCAGCTCAACCTGAGCCGCATCCGCAATTTGGCCGCTTCCCTGCCCGGCTTGCTCCAGGATGAGTCGGTTACCTGGACGCTGGTGGAGCAAACCGGCTGCAACAGTCCCAGCGCCTGCCAACCGTTTTTTCACGGCTTCGTGGTGTACGTGGCCAAGCACTACACCGCCGCCAGCAGCCGGGCCGAGGTAGACAGCCTGACGCGCAAGCTGCGCATCCTGGAAAAGAAGAAGCCCAAAACGGCCAAGAAGACCCAGGGCAAGAAGGTGCCCTGCAACCTGCCTTTCTCCCGCTTTACGGTGCGGCAGATGGCCCGCCGCCTGCACCGCACCTACCAGTGCGCCCAGCGCGCGCCCCAGATTGTC
The DNA here is from genome assembly GCF_022919215.1 of Hymenobacter cellulosilyticus. Taxonomy (NCBI): domain Bacteria; kingdom Pseudomonadati; phylum Bacteroidota; class Cytophagia; order Cytophagales; family Hymenobacteraceae; genus Hymenobacter; species Hymenobacter cellulosilyticus. Next base: position 484,664 of record NZ_CP095046.1, read on the forward strand.
AGGTTTCAGCTGACCGTGGACGCCAAGGGCAACACCCAGCAGGTGCGCTTGCAGCCCACCACCGGCGCGCCCTTCTGCCAGGCCGAGCTGGAGGAAGCCCTGCGCCAGAGCGTGACCTTTACCTCGGGCTTTCCCATCAACCGCCGCATGTTTGCCTTCCAGGTCAAAGGAGCCGTGCGTTTGCCCATGGGCCCGTTTCAGGTGTTTGGCAAGCCCGACCTGGCCATTACCAACTTTGCCCTGACCGACTCGGCCGCCCGCCTCTACCGGGTATTTCTGAAGAAAAAGAACAAGCGCGACTACTGCGAGGCTCGCATGACCAAGGCCGGCGAGCTGCTGGCTTCCACCGATACGACCGCAGCCACCGAGCCGCCCCTGCCCGCCGACGCCAACGTGGTAAACCAGGTGATGCGCCGCCACCCCGAGTGGACCAAGGAAGTAGTGGTGACCGACGTAACGGGCAGCATGTTTCCCTACACCTACGACCTGCTGGCCTGGCTGCAGCTGAACACCCTGCAGGACGAGAAAACCTTCGTGTTCTTCAACGACGGCAACGACACGCCCGACAAGCAGAAAAAAGTCGGCAAAACCGGCGGCCTCTACCACGTGCGCACCGACAGCTACGAGGCCACCAAGAACAAGCTTATCGAGGCCATGAAGGGCGGCGGGGGCGGCGACGCGCCCGAAAACGACATTGAGGCGGTACTCTACGCCCGGCAGCTCACCTCTGACTCCACCGACGTTATCCTGATTGCCGACAACTACACCTTCCCCCGCGACACCAAGCTGCTGAAGAACACCACCGCCCACGTGCGCATCATCCTCTGCGGCGTGCACGACTACATCAACCCCAAGTACCTGGCCCTGGCCCGCAAGCACGGCTTTTCCCTCCACACCATTGAGGGCGACATTCTGGATCTGAGCAAGCTCCTCGACGGCCAGGTTATTACCATTCAGGGCCAGCAGTACCAGGTGACCAAGGACGGCTTCCGGCTGATTCAGAAAACCTAAACCCGGGTAGCTAGTGGCCCAGGGTGCGGCTGCCGCAGAATGGATATATTCGCTACAGAAGGCAATTCTCCCACGTTCATGTGCCGCCCGGGGCGGTTTTAGCTAGCTGCGTATGCAAACCGAAGCCGATGTACTGATAATTGGGGCCGGCCTGGCTGGCCTGGTGGCGGCGGCAGAGCTGGCCGCTGCGGGCAAAAGTGTGCTGCTGCTCGACCAGGAACCCGAGCAGAACATGGGTGGGCAGGCCTTCTGGTCGTTTGGCGGCCTGTTTCTGGTCGACTCGCCCGAGCAGCGCCGCATGCGCATCCGCGACTCCTACGAGCTGGCCCTGTCCGACTGGCTGGGCAACGCCGACTTCGACCGGCCCGAGGACCTGTGGCCCCGGCGCTGGGCCGAGGCTTACGTGGGCTGGGCCGCCGGCGAAAAGCGCAGCTGGCTGCAGCAAATGGGTATTAAGCTGTTTCCGGTGGTGGGCTGGGCCGAGCGCGGCGGCTACGGCGCCCGCGGCCCCGGCAACTCGGTGCCCCGCTTCCACGTGGCCTGGGGCACCGGCACGGGCGTAGTGGCCCCGTTCTCGTACCGGGTGCGGGAAGCCGTAAAAAAGGGCCTGGTCACGCTTAAATTCCGCCACCGCGTGACCGAGCTGACCGTGAAAAACGGCGTGGTAACAGGAGCCCGGGGCGAAGTGCTGGAACCCAGCGCGGCCGAGCGGGGCGCCAGCACGTCCCGGGTAGTCGTGGGGGATTTTGCCTTTCGGGCACGGGCGGTTATCGTCACGGCCGGCGGCATCGGGGCCAACCACGAGCTGGTGCGCCGCAACTGGCCCGCCCGCCTCGGGCCGCCGCCAGCGCACATGCTTTCGGGCGTGCCCGAGCACGTAGATGGCCTCATGCTGGGCATCACCCAGATGGCCGGCGGCCACGTCATCAACGAGGACCGGATGTGGCACTACGTGGAAGGCGTACAGAACTGGAACCCTATCTGGCCCCGGCACGGCATCCGGATTCTGCCCGGGCCCTCCTCCTTGTGGCTTGATGCCCGGGGCTGCCGCCTGCCCGGCCCTTTGTACCCCGGCTTCGATACGCTGGGCACCCTGAAGCACCTGCGGCAGACCGGCTACGACTACAGCTGGTTTATTCTAACCCAGAAAATCATCCGCCACGAGTTTGCCTTGTCGGGCTCGGAGCAAAATCCGGATTTGACCAACAAAAGCTGGCGGCAAACCCTGGGCCGGGCTTTTGGCAAGGGCGCCCCGGCCCCGGTGGAAGCCTTCAAGCAGTACGGCGCCGACTTTCTGGTGCGCAACACCCTGCCCGAGCTGGTGCAGGCCATGAACGAGCTAAGCGGCGAAAACCTGCTCGACTACGCCCAGGTGGAGCAGGAAGTGCGGGCCCGGGATTTGCAGCTCGACAACCCCTTCAGTAAAGACGCCCAGATTACGGCCATCCGCGGGGCCCGCAACTACCTCGGCGACAAGCTCATTCGCACGGCCCCGCCCCACAAGCTGCTCGACCCCACCAAGGGCCCGCTGATTGCGGTGCGCCTGCACGTCATTACCCGCAAAAGCCTCGGCGGCCTGGAAACCGACCTGTCGGGCCGGGTGCTGGGCTCTGCCGGCCAGCCGATTCCGGGCCTGTACGCCGCGGGCGAAATTGCGGGCTTCGGCGGGGCGGCATGCACGGCTACCGGGCCCTGGAAGGCACTTTCCTGGGCGGCTGCTTGTACTCGGGCCGCATTGCCGGCCAGGCCGTGGCCGAGGTGCTGGGGTAGCGCTCAGGCAACCTACCCGCGAGCCGTAGTTAGCAGAGAATGGCTACTGCAGCACGGTCTTGCGCAGGCTGGCCAGTGACTCCCGGAACAGGGCATCGTGCTGCACCAGCAGCTCGTCCATTTTGCGGCCACCCCGGGCGGCAATCTTTTCCAGGGTCATGCCGTCCATGGAGGCGGTGAAGTCGGTGATGCTGCACAGGAGCTGGCCGTCGCGCACCTCAAACACGAAGATGGCCCGGAAAGGCTGCCGGGGCCCCAGCAGCGCCAGGCGCCCGCGCAGCTTGCCCCGCTCCGGCTCGTCAATCAGGGTGCCCAGGGTTACCTGCCCGTTTTTGGCCGTGAGCCACTGCCGGGCACGCCGGTATAGGTCGGCAGGGCTGCTGCCGGGCGCATCGATGACTTCGACGTACTTCACTTTGTGGGTGGTACTGTCGTAGGGGAAATTCCCCAGACCCTTGAAATGGTATTTTTGCGCCGTAGCCGAAAAAGACAGAATTAGCAACGCAATCAGTAAGTAGAGTTTCTTCATTCCCGAAAAATACAATAAAAGTTAATCCCGCAAAACGTATTACACCCATTCTCTATAGCCAGTGCTAGTTTTTTATTACCCAAATACCCTATACCGGCCGTTGACCGGAGAAGAAAGCAAGCATAAGCGAATTGCCTGGATTGAACTATACCAACTTACAGCTAACACTCCGGCCAAGTCCTTAAGCCAATTGTGGTCAGGTGAGGCCAACGCGGTCCGCCCCTGCAAGAGCGGGTAAGTAAGCCGGATATGCTTTTCTTTGGCCGGCCAACTCCTTCCTAGCCGTTATGCCCCTGCGCTGCCCTCTGACCCGCTTTCTGCTGCTTTTGCTTCTGCTCGGCCCGGTCAGCCGCGTGGTCTACGCCCAGGATGCGGAGTACCTTATCCGGATTCCGGACCCTAAAACCCTGGGGAAAGCTACGTCAGTGACCCCGACCACCTGCTGCAGCCTGCCACGGTGCTGGAACTCAATGCCACGCTGCGCCCCTCGACCAGGCCGGCCGGGCCCACATCGACGTGGTGCTCACGCGCAGCATTGGGGAAGAAGTGCCCAAAACGGCCGCCACCACGCTGTTTAACCGTTGGAAAATCGGGGACAGGGAGAAGAACAACGGCCTGCTGATGCTGCTCGTGGACGACCAGCACCGGGTGGAGTTTGAAACCGGCTATGGGCTGGAGGCCGACGTGCCCGACGTGGTGTGCTTCCGCATTCAGCAGCGCTACATGGTGCCTTACCTGCGCGAGGGCAGTACGACGAGGCCGTGCGCCAGGGCGTGGCCGCCCTGATCCGCCAGCTCAACACCGGCCGCAGCGAGCTGCCCGACTCCCTGGCAGCCCAGCAGCTCCCGGCCCTGGGCCTGGCCGGCACAGATTCGGAGCAGCTAAGCGAAATCATGGTGCAGCGGAGCTTCAACGCCTGGGGCGACGGTGAAACTGTGGGAGTAATGGTGGCCGTGGGCTTTCTGGTGCTGCTGGTGCTGTATCTGTGGCTGGGCACCAAGGGCCTCAAGTCCTCCCACCTGATTCTAAGCTTGGGCCTGGTGCTGATTCTGGGCTTGCTGTTTCTGACTGTACACCTAGACTGGGCTTTGCCTCCGGCCCTGTTTATGGCCCTGAGCTACGCCTGGCCCCTGCTGTATGTCCACGGCTACCTGCTGCTTGTAAACCAAGAGCTGGCCCGCGGCTACGCCCGTAAGAGCCGCCACGCCCGCTATACGTTTCTCAACGAAACCCACTACGGCCTGGGCTGGCTGCGCTTCCTGTTTCCGCTGGGCCTGGCCTGGTACTGGCCCCGCTACCAGCGCCGCCTGGCGGCCTTGCGCGAGGAGCCCTACGACTGTCCCGCCTGCGCCGCGCCCATGTACCGCCTCGACGAGCTGCAAGACGACCACGCCCTGCAGCCCGGGCAAGTCACGGAAGAGTTGATTGAAGCCGTGGACTATGACGTGTGGCACTGCCCCGGCTGCCACCACCAGATTACGCTCGACTACGCCAACCTGAGCACCGACGCGGAGCCCTGCCCGGAGTGCCACCACCGCACCTTTCAGCCCCAGCCCGATGAGGAAATGCAGGCTGCCACTACTTCGCACGGCGGCTGGGGCTGGCACGTGCACGAGTGCGCCTTCTGCCGCCACGTCAAGAAAGTGCGCTACACTACTTCCAAGCTGTCTTCGTCGAGTTCCTCCTCGTCGGGCGGCTCCTCTTTTTCCTCCGGGGGCTCCTCGTCATCGTCCAGCAGCGGGGGCAGCTCCGGCGGCGGCGGGGCGGGCAGCAGCTGGTAGCGGCGGGCTTGGCAGGGAGCAAGGCCCGGAAATATGTCGCAAAAGGCCCGTTGGTTGGCGCATTTGGCCTGCTGCGGTGGGTAGAGCGGCATTTATCTTTGGCTTTCACCAGACTCAGGCTTTAACCAACTACCAACCAACCATGCGCAAACTCAAGCTCCAGGTGCAAATAACCGTCGACGGGTTTATCGGCGGCCCCAACGGAGAAATGGACTGGATGACCTTCAACTGGGATGAGGCCCTGCTCGGCTACGTGCAGGCTCTGACCGACCCGGTCGACTGCATCGTGCTGGGCCGCAAACTGGCTGAGGGTTTTATTCCCCACTGGGCCGGCGTGGCCGCCAACCCCGAAGCCCCGGATTACGCGGCCGGCCAGAAATTCACGGCTACGCCCAAGGTCGTTTTTTCCCGCACCCTGCGCGAGTCGCCGTGGGCCAACACGATACTGGCCACCGGGAGCTGGCCGCCGAAATCACCCAGCTCAAGCAGCGGGCCGGCCAGGACATCATAGCCTACGGCGGGGCCACGTTCGTATCGGGCTTGCTTGGGGCTGGCCTGGTTGATGAGTTGCACCTGTTCGTCAACCCCGTGGCTATTGGCCGCGGCCTCAGTATCTTTCAGGGTCTGGAGCGGCCCCTGGGCCTGACGTTGGTGAAGTCCACGGCTTTTGCCTGCGGCATCGTGGCCCAGCACTACGAGCCCGTCCGCGGCTAAGCCGTTTTCCTACTCCAAGCCTCAGTGCCGGTTTTCTAGCTGGTGCCCCACCTCGTTGCAACACCGCCCTGAATGCCCAACCTTCTGATCCGTCTTGCCCTGCTGGCTGCTACCGGCCTGGCTCCCGCCTTAACCAGCATGGCCCAACAGGCGGGCCCGAACGACCCCTCGGCCGCCGAGCTCAAAAAGAATCTGGCTGTCATCGAGGCCAGCACCGAGTTTGAAGACGAGGCCTGGGAAGGGCTGATGAAGGAAACGAGCCGCAAGCTGATCCTCTACCTGCGCACCCACGAGGTATCGGCGGCCGCAGCCAAGAATATGGGCTTGGAGTTGTCGGCTGACTCCAAAGATGCCGCTCACCTCAAGGTGTTCACCTATTCTTACAGCTCGGGCGGCACGCGGGGCACCGTACACCGGCCCGTGTACCAGTGGAAAAACGCGGCCGGCCAGCTCTTTGCCTACCACCCCGACCAAGAGTGCTTTTTCTACGAGATTCATAAGCTCAATACAGCTGGCCGCACGCTCTACTTGCTGCTGGGCCAGGAAAAAGGCGACGGCCGCTGCCTGGCCAGTGAAGCCTATGTGCTGGAACTGAAGGGCAACTACCTGCTGCTCGATAACGCGGCCTTCGGCCAAAGCCCCGGACTGGTGCTCTGCAACGTGGATATGACTTTTCAGGCCGCCCAGCAGGCCCTGCGCATCAGCCTGACTGAACATCAAGACCCGATAGACGAAGAAGCCCGCACCGACTTTGCCAGATCGTTGCTCAGTGGTGGCTACCGCGTCCGGCGCGGTGCCAAAAGCGTGGTGCTACAGCTAAGTGCCGCCCGCTTCGTGCAAAAGCCTTAGGGTAGCTTCCCGTTCGCGCCGGCTGGGCCTCCGGGAAAAATACTAGCTTGGGGCCTCACTTATCTATTCTACCCGCTATGTCAGAACAAGAGCAAGAGCACGAACCGGAAAAGACGCCCGCCGGTGGGCCCATCCTGCGCTACGAGGACGTGGAGCCGGCCCGTTCAGCCTGGCGTCCGGCGACGAGGCGACCATCGAGGCCATTACAGCCCACATTGAGCAGCACGTGGGCCCGGTCAGCAGCGTGTTTCACGAAATCATTTCCGACAAGGTTCACCTCGACGTGCACGTGGTAGACCCCAGCAAAGACTTCCCGTTCTACACCTTGGTTACCTCCGGCATGAGCGACCTGCCCATGGCGGTGCCCGAGGGCGAGGAAGAGGCCCGCTACGCCGAGCTCTGCGTGCTGCTGCCCAGCACCTGGCAAATGCCCGAGACGGGGGCACGTTTGAGGACGATGACTACTACTGGCCCATCGGCTGGATGAAGTTTCTGGCCCGCTTCCCGCACGAGTACCACACCTGGCTGGGCGTTGGCCACACCATTCCCAACGGGGAAGAAGCCGCTCCTTTTGCCGACACTACCAAGCTGGGCTGCCTGCTGCTGCTGCCTTCCCTGAGCCTGCCCGAAGCTTTCCGGGAGCTAAAAATCAGCGAGGAGAAGACCATCAATTTCCACTGCCTGTACTTTATCTACCGGGAGGAAATGAACCTGAAGATGGAAAAAGGCGTGGACGCTCTGATTGATAAGTTCGAGGAGTTCGGCATCTCCGACGTGCTCGACGTGGACCGGCCCAACACAATGAAGAAGAAAGGCTTTATGGGCCTGTGGTAACGCCTCCTTCGGCCGTACAAGCAGAAACGGCGGATGCTCCCGGAGCGTCCGCCGTTTTTATGGGCAATAATGCAGCACCAAGCGGCTCGGTCGGCGTCTTGCTTTCGGGGCCGGAAAACCAGGAGAGCGGAACACTACTGCTTGGGCATTTTAGCTACGTCTTCCAGGGTCAGGACCTTGTAGGTTACGCCAAGCCGGGTGGCATTCTGCTCCACCGTATTGGTAAAGCCGGCCTGCTTGCGGCGCTGATTCACCTGGGCCGCGTTCTGAATGGGCCACACAAAGGCCGGCTGCCCGTTGTAGCCCGTTACCTGAGTGCCGTAGAGCTGCTCCTTGCCTTCGGTCATCAGCTGGCGGTCCAGCATCATGGCGTAGCGGGAAAACGGCAGCTCCCCTTTTTCAGCAGCAGCTTTTATTAGCGGCAGGTACTGGGGGATGGTGGCCGGGTTGTGCTGGATTACGTGCCACACGGCCTCGTTGGTAGGCGTGCCCACCAAGGTCTTGCCCGGGTAGCCATACTGTTTCAGCAGCACCTGCACCCGGGCCAGATTGGTTTTGTCGGTTTGCACCATCCGGTCCATGATGGTTTTGTTCAGCTCGGCCTTGGGCACCCCCAGCACTGCGGCCAGCGAATCGGGGTTGCGGCTCTGCTGCGGGTCAAACAGCATCTCCCGGTAGCGCTGGTCCACGGCGTAGATGCTGTCCAGCTCGTGCTTGAGCTGGGGGTTGAGCTTGGGAGCCTGGGCCGCGGCGGGCAGGGCCAGCCCACTAAGTAAGGCTACACGCAGAATGTGCTTCATGCTGATAAGGCTAGACGAAGGATGCACCAATAAGAGTTGATAGTAAGGGGAGACAAAGTAGCACCTTCGGGTGGCAAGCCCGGCAAATACTGCCCGGAAAGCTCACTACCAAAGCGCCAAGCCGCTGAAGCTACAAGATGCTCCCGCCGCTTGGCGCTTTACTGCCTGACTCAGCCCAGTTCTGTCTGCCTTAGCTGATGGGCTGCAACAGGCGGTTCCAGCGGATTTTGTGGAGCAGGTCGGCGTACTGGTCCAGGGAATACAGCACGAACATGGCCTTGCCCACCAGGTGGTCTTCGGGCACGAAGCCCCAGAAGCGGGAATCCTCAGAGTTGTGGCGGTTGTCGCCCATCATGAAGTAATAGTTCTGCCGGATGGTGTAGCGCGTCAGGGCCGGCCGTGCTGGTAAATCATGCCCTGCTGCCAGCTAATGCCCTCGTTGTGCTCATACTGGGCCACGATGGTATAATACATGGCCGCGTTGGCGGGCGTGAGCGTGATGGTCTGCCCCCGGCGGGGCACGGCCAGAGGACCATAGTCATCGAGCTGCCACTCCTGAGGCTGGCGGCTGGGCGCGGCAGCAGGGTTGTGGAAGTCGGCCACGACCGGAAACAGGCGGACCGGGTACTCGGGTACGGTCAGGGCCTGCACGTAGGGCTGGCGGCGGAAGTAGTCGGCCGTGGCGGACGAGCAGCTGATATAGAAGCCAGTGCGGCCGGTGGCTGGGTCGGTGCTGGCGCGCGGAACGCCGTCGGGCTCGTAGTAATCTACCACGCCGTGCTCGTGCAGGGCCTGGCGCACGGCATCGTCGGGGTTGTTTACCTGCATAAAGTAGGTGTTCTGCAACTGACCGGCCACCGCCCCCGGCCGGCCGTTGAGAAACACCTGCCCCGGCGAATTTCCAGGGTATCACCGGCCACGGCCACGCAGCGCTTAATCAGGTTGGTGCGCATGTCGGCGGGCCGCTGCTGCTCGTGGGGGACATGGAACACCACCACGTCATTGCGCTTCACTTCCGAGAAGCCCGGCAGGCGGAACGAAGGCAGCTGAATGGCGTCGGAGTAGCTTTGCGGGCCTTTTTCCCAGAATGTCTGGTGGGTCAGGGGCACTTGCAGGGGCGTTTGGGGCGTGCGGGCCCCGTAGTGCAGCTTGCTTACTACCAGACAGTCGCCTACCAGCAAGGAGCCTTCCATGCTGGGCGTCGGGATGGTGTAGGCCTCGGCCGCCGACCAGCGGACAAACGTGGCCACGGCCACGGCGAAAACCACACTGTCGCGCCATTCGCGGGCCAGGCTTTTGGGTTGGGCCGGTGAAGCAGCGCCGCGGCGCCCGAATCGAAAGAAGCTCATAGGGTTGGGAGGTGAAAGTGGAAGGTGTGCTGGGCTAGATGGACCGTAAGGCTCCGGGGTTGCCTGGCCTGCAGTGACCAGGTGGAGCCAGCAAGCCCAGCAAACATGCTCCAGAATCTATACTCGGGTCTTAACGCCGGTTTGCCGGTTTCTGGTGTGTGCCCGGCTCGGCTGGCGGGGCCACGTAGGCAGCAGGCCCAAAACCCTGACATCCGGGGCGGCGGGCATTAAAATCCTTGACCCTTATTTTAATGTAACAGCCTCTATAGCAGCGCGTATAGAAAAACTCAACCTTTATACCAACCCGCTATGCATGTCAAACTTAACGCTCTATTCCTCGTCGCGGCCCTGGGCCTTGTAGCTTGTGACAAAGACGACGACGCTACCGAAGAGCCGGACAACGGTAGTTTTCCCACCGAAACCCTCACGGCCAGCCCCACCACCATCCGCGTCAGCGACCTGCCCGCGCCCTTCGCCAGCCAGTCGGTGACCAACTACCCGCAGGTGCTCAATGAGCGGCCCGCCAATGCCCGGCTGAAGGTGCCCAGGGCTACGCCGCCAACATCTTTGCCGATGACCTGCCCCAGGGCCGCTGGATGGCGGTGGCTCCCAACGGCGACCTATTCGTGGCCCAGATGATGCTCAACCAGATTATGGTGCTGCGCGACACCAACGGCGACGGCCGGGCCGATGAACGCTCCGTGTGGGCCACCGGCGGCCCCCTGAGCCGCCCCCTGGGCATGGCCTTCAACGGCAACTACTTCTACGTGGCTACCTCCGGCGCCATTCTGCGCTACGACTATACCACCGGCCAGAAGCAGGCTACGGGGCAGCCCACCCAGCTGGCCGAGCTGCCCGGCGGCGGCCAGCACCCGGCCCGCTCCCTGCTGATTCACAACAACAAGATGTATGTAGGCATCGGCTCCTCGGAGAATGCCAGCGTGGAAAAAGACGAGCGTCGCACTACCATTCAGGAGTTCAACCTCGATGGCAGCGGCCGGACCACCTACGCCTCGGGCCTGCGCAACCCCCAGGGCATGGGCGTCAATCCGGCCCGGGCCAACGAAATCTGGACGGTGGTGAATGAGCGCGACGGCCTGGGCGACGACCTCGTGCCCGACTACGCCACCGCCGTGCCCCGCGGGGCCTTCTTCGGCTACCCCTGGGCCTACCTGGCCCCCGATAAGCGCGACCCGCGCATCACCGAGCCCGCCCGGCCCAGGTAGCCAGCACCCGCACCCCGAAGTGCTGCTGCGCGCCCACGCCGCCGCCCTGGGCCTGACCTTCTACACCGGCACGGCCTTTCCCGAGGATGCCCGCGGCGACTTATTTCTGGCCATGCGCGGCTCCTGGAACCGCTCGGTGGGCTCGGGCTATAAGGTGGTGCGCGTACGCATGAACGCCGCCGGCCTGCCCGAAACCGCCGCCGCCGACGGCCGCGGTGCCAGCTACGAAGACTTCGTGACCGGCTGGCAGATCAACGAGGGCCAAGCCGCCCCGCCCCAGGTGTGGGGCCGCCCCGTGGGTATCATCACCGGCCCCGACGGCTCCCTGCTCATCGCCGAAGACGGCACCGGCATCGTCTGGCGCGTGAGCTACCGGGGCAATTAGTATTAAGCAGCGCCCCCGCAACAAGAAACAGCACAAGCGGCTGGCGCTCTAGGTAGCGCCAGCCGCTTGTGCTGTTTCAGCCGTTTTCTAATCAGCAACGCTTGTAACGGTTTCTAATCTAAATCAGTCATTTCCTGAGCCTGTCCGCTTGCTGCGGCAGCCTGTTCTCAGCCGACAGCCCTTAAAGCCACTGTTGGCGGTACTACTCGCCTTTGGCCATGGATATGTGAGGCTGATACCACTGATACAGCACTTTTTGCAGCTCCATCAGGGAAATGGGCTGGCCGGCTTCGTTGTAGCCGGTCATGCTCCGCAGGACTTTGCGCTTGGTACGGTCACTGCCTAGCTCGGTGTCGTTTAGCACCGTAGCCAGTTGCTCATAGCGTAGCTGCCCGGTAGGATAGTAGGAATACACAGTTTGGCGCAGGCTGTCGGTGCGGGTGCCCACCCATTTCTCGAACAGGTACTGCCCCACCTGGTCCTGATTCTCATCCAGGTACTGGGCCCGGTAGACGATGTTGCCATTGGCATCGTAGCGGGTTGAGTCCAGCACGGCGGCCCGCCAGCCCTGGGCGGCGCGGCCCGTGTACCGGTTTATCCACAGGCCGGTTTCGGTGAACCGGAAACGACCGTTCGGGCCCTGGGTTATCAGCAGCTGCCCTTGGCACAGGTCCCCGTTTTTGTTGGTGGCCCGCCAGTCTTTCACCAGCCTACCCTGTTGCTCCACCAGGCCCTGTTCAGATTTGCTCAAGCTGTGGTGGTACCAGTAGTCCTCGGTGGTTTTGTAGGGACTGAAAACGGTGCAGCCCGATAAGCCGGTCAGGGCGGCGAGAATACAGCAGACGATGCGCACAGATAAGGAAGATGAAGCAGTGGAAGGTAGCTGGCCGATGCCTTTACCTTTCGTGAAAGTAAGTGCTGCACCTCAACTATGCACTACCGCGCTGGGCGTCACCGGCCGGGTCAGTAACCTTTTCCTGGCGCTAGGGCTGGATGACGAAAGCCTGCAGCTCGGCCATCTTCCCGTCGCGGAAGCGCCAGACGTCGCAATAGGCGTACTCCACCACTTTTCCGCTTTCGTCGGGCAGGGTAATGGAGCCCAGGGCCGTTACGAAATCATCTTCGGCAATGAGGTGCTTGACCATAAACACGGGCGGCTGCTCATAGGCCGTGGCCATCCAGCGGCGCACCGCCTCCTTGCCCCGCAACGTCTGCTCGCCCACGAAAGTCCACTCGGTGTCGTCGGTGCAGTGCGCCAGGAACCCTCATTATCACCGGCCATAATGGCCGCGTTGGCCTTTTCCAAAATCTGCTTGTTGGTTTCGGGCATGGTAGTTTCAATCAGGTGGACAGAAGATGTCATTCAAAAACAGAGCAGGCTACGTACCGTTTCCTGCTCACGTTGTTATGGGTGCTGATCTACAAGTATGTTTTAGCAGTCGGCATGGCTAAACCTGGTAAGAGCGGGTTGGGTAACAACCGATGAGCAGCCCCTGCAGCTCCAGCCGCTTGCTACGATTTTAGGAACCGTAGCGCAACCCCTAGCTTTAGGGCTATGGAAGCACTGTTTCACATGGTTTTTACCTTGTTCAAGGTTTCGATTCAGGCTTCGGTGTACGCCACGCTGCTGCTGGGGCTTGTGCGCCTCTACGGACGCCGCAACCCTACCCACCCCCTGGTGCTGGCCAGCCGCCATGCCAGGCGCTTTTGGTGGGTCAGTGGGTTTCTGGTGTCGGTGGCCTTGGTCGGGTTTTCCTGCACCTACTGGGGCTACCACGGCTTTGGCGACTCCGCCTGCGTCCCCCTGGGCCACGGGGAGGCCATGGAGGAAATGAATGGCGTCACAACTTATTTCAAGCCTGTCCAGCAGCTTTCCGGCTACGAGGATGCCGGCGAAGTGCTGACCTACCAGGTGCGCCACGACATGCTGTGCGCCGTCTTAGCCCCTGATAGTGCCTACTACACCTACAACCTGGATTCCAAGACCAGCCAGCTGTTTGCCGACCGCGCCGACTATGAGTCCTACGCCCGCGGCCACGACCTGCCCCGGCCCGACGAGTTTGAAGGTTTCAAGCGGCACTACCGCCGCTACTGGGGCGGTTGGCGGTTCTGGCTGCTGGCCTAGCCGCAGCTCCTTTCCGACGACAAAAAGGGGCTGTAGAGCGACGACAAGCAGTAGTACCGCCCGATTATTCCGTCCTTTGATTACCGCTTTCTTTGACTTTGGCTCCCAGTATGCCCCTGCGTTATTTTCTGCTCCGCGCCCTGGTTTTATTGACTTTATTCAGTGCGCCGGGCCGACAAGCCGCCGCGCAGGCCTCGCTCGACCGGCTGCCGGGCCCCTTTGATCGTGAGGGCCACTACGTCAGTGACCCCAACAAATTCCTGAAGCCGGCTACCATCCGCTACCTCGAGGCCAACCTGTACGCCCTCGACATGCACCACAAGGCCCATATTCAGGTGGTGATGGTGCGCAGCATCGGGAAGGCAACTCCCCATAAGGCCGCGGCCAAGCTGTTTGACCGGTGGAAAATCGAGAAAACGTACCGGCACAACGGCCTGCTGGTGCTGGTGGTGCAGGACCAGGGCTGGGTGGAGTTTTACATCAGCAGCGGCCTGCAGCAAACGCTCACCCTGGACGATTGCAAACGGGTTGGGAGGCGCTACATGGTGCTCGCCCTGCAACAGAAGAAGTACGACAAGGCCATCCGCAGCGGGGTTGACTCGCTGATCCACAACGTGGCGCCTGACTTCCGGCTCTTTAACCCGGATGCCGGCGAGGTTGCGGAGGCTTTTCCGCCCGATGTTGCCACACTGGCCCGTATCCAGGAGCAGGATTCGCTAGCTCGTATCCAGGAGCAGGACTCGCTGGCGGCAGCGAAACTGGCCTTCGCTGACCGGTCCGGGCCCGGCAACTGGAGGGGCGATGGTATGCTGGTGTTCTTCAGCGTCGTGCTTATGTTCGTGACAACCGGCGTACTACTCAGTATCAAGCACGTTCCGGTAGTATTGAAGGTGCTCGTGAGCGGGGTCAGCTTGTGGATATTAGCGCAGGTAATTAGGGTCTCGGATGAACATGCCACAGTGCCGTCGTCCGAGCCGCTTGCCTGGACCTACGGCTGGTCGATGGCGGCCGTCAGCTTGCACCTGCTCGTTATCCGGTACCGCTACCGCCAAGAATACGCCGGTGCCAGCCGCATCGAGCAGTACACGTATCTGGTGAAGGCCCACCGCCGCCTGGGCTTTCTGCGCTTCATGATGCCCATTCCGCTGGTGCTGTACTGGATTGGGCACCGCCGGCAGCTCAGCACCCTGCGCAACGAGCCCTACCAGTGCCCGGAATGCACGGGCAGCATGTACCGCCTCGCCAAGAACGTGGAGCACAACGTACTGCAGCCCAGCCAAAAGGTGGAGGAATCTATCAAGGCCCTCGACTACGACGCCTGGGAATGCTACGACTGCCAGCATCACCTGGTGCTGGGCTACCTCTACCCCAAAACCAAGGCGAAAGAGTGCCCCAACTGCTCGCACACCACCCTGCAACGCAAGTCCCGCGAGGTTGTGGAGCGCGGCAACCGCCGGCACCGAACCTGGGGCTGGATCATCTGGGAGTGCGCCTTTTGCCAGCACATTGAGCGCGTCTACTTCGAGGAGCTTGGTACCCAGACCTCCTCACACCGCCACCATCACCACCATCACCATCATCACGACCACCACGACGACCATTGCTAGTCCTGGCCGCCGCCCCGCTCGCCCGGCCGCGGGCGGCAAGTCGAGTGACGGAGCACCCTTATTACGGCATAAAGAAACGGCCGGCGCTTTGGTAGCGCCGGCCGTTTGTTGTTCTTGTTTGCCTGGTTTTTTTACGCAGCCAATGTGGGGCGGTGGGCCGCCACGGCAGCCTTGTCCTCTTCCAGAGAAGTGCTGCGGCTTTGGGTTTCCTTCAGGGCACTTTGGCCCAGCACCACTTTCACCCCACCACGCTTGCGTTGCTGGGCCAGGATGTCGCCGCGCCGGTCATCGTCCTTGCGCCGGGCATCCATGGTGCGCTCATACTCGGTGCTGCCCTCGGTAAGGGTGGCTAGGTAGCTGTCGTGGTTGGCAATGCGCACGTTGAGGCCCTTCAGCTCATCGTTTAGCTCGGTGGCCCGCTCACTGCCCACCTCGTCCTGATAATCATAGTTCGACTCCTTGTTTTCGAGGCGCCGAATGCGCTTGTCCAATTCGGTAGTCACGGCGTCGCACTGGGCGCGGGTGAGCAGCAATTTTACATCAATGGCCATAAATAAGGTAGTAAAAAGAAGGATAGTAAAAACGGCAGGACCACCCTGCCGCTTAATAATATTACATTGTTGTTATATATTATTTATAAGTTTTTAAAAATAAATATCCAAACACCCCTCATCCTTACAATACTCTTAACAACAGCCCCTCAGCGACAGTAGCGCGAGCGTTGGCTATGCCTACCTTCGGTGGTAGTTTGCGTACCCCGCGCCGTTAGCAGTAAGTCGTCTTTAAAGGATACAGGATAGTCGTGCTAGCCGCGAACTACACCGTTGGCGCTACGGCATCCGGCGGCGAGCCCAGCAGGCGCAGCAAAGCAGCAGCCTCATCGAGCAAGAGCTGGCGGCGCAGCGCCAGGTGGGCCCGCGCCAGCGGCCCCGGCCGCGGGGCAGGGCCGCCACATCGGCCTCGATGCGGGCCAGCCAGGTTTCTTCCTCGGCCGGGTCGTAGTCGGGTCCGGCGTCAAGGGTGGGGTAGCCAACGCCAGGCGCAGGGCCGCCACCCCCTGCCGCCGGCGCAGCAGGGCCTCGTCCTGCAAAGCCAGGGTTTCGAGCTGAAACGCAAGCTGCCGGGCCAGATGCTCGCAGCGCCGCACCCGCCGCCGCAGCAGCTCGGCTTCCCGCGCTTCCTTGGCCGTACGGGCTCCCCGCGGGGGCAAAGGCGGCAAAGCCTCGGGCGCAGGCAACGCCGGCCCCCGCGGGGGCAGCAGGTCGGAGAGCCGCCGCAGCCGGGCTTCGGCCTGGGGCGAGAAGTTGCGCCGTCCGGCTTCCACGGCTTGCACTTGGGCGCTATTCACGCCCAGCCACCGCCCCAACTCCACCTGACTAAGGGCAAAGTGCCGCCGCACGTAGGCAGCGGTGCCTTCGGAAAAAGAAGTAGGAGTACGCAGCATCGGGTTGGCCGCGGGCAGAATAGCCCCTGCTCCGCCGCTTGGCACCTAAAGTAAGCATCGGGGTGAGTGAGTTATACAATCGATATTTTTTTTTCGATTGTGTAACTCTGAGTACAAGGCCGTTTGGAATCGCCTCGCGGCACTCGCTCGGCTATGCTGAGTGAGTGTCATGCCTGAGAGTGGCTATGCCGCGAATCCGCCTGCGAGCTACTCCAACAACCGCAGCCGCGCGCAGCAGAGCTGTGGGAGCGTAGGCAGCACGCAGCACAGCCAAGCGACTGCATATGGTAAGTGATGAATTGCCCAGCATGAGTATTTAAACGCTCCTACTATAAACATATATTTGTCATCAAGCACTTCTTAATATAGGACTTTTACATTTTTTCACTTCCCCATACTTCACAAATGATAGTAGCACTACATCTTAGGCATTTTAAAATTTACAAAGGGATACATTTTATTCCTTTATCAAATGGTGAAAAATTTTGCAGCTTAATAGGGGAAAATGGAACTGGGAAAAGCTCAATATTGGAATCAATTGATTTCATAATAAACAAGAGGGATGTAAAAGAATGGCCTATAAATAATGACGCCAAAGCTAAAGGGGGAATAAAAGGTTCAAATAGTCCTTTTATAACACCTACCTTTTTGATTAAGAAAGACACCTTAAGACAATCCACGATAGAGGATGCTAAACATTTTAAAACAGCTCAACGCATATCAAAACAATTATGGGATTCAACTATAAAATCTACATCTAAAACATCTGATGGATTCAACGAATATAGAAATAGTTTAGCCTCACGATACAGCAAAGATGATTATTTACTTGTGATGATAGGAAAAAGAGCAAATGAGCCAGGAATATATTTTGGACCCATTCATTACGAATTAGGATTTTTTAATTCAGAAGGCAAACATAATGAAGTAGAACTTCAAAAGTCGTTCGATGGATTTTACGAATATATTATATCCCACTACGCATATCTATACATACCTGTTGAAACAGATGCTCAAATGTATACTAAATTAGAAACCCAAGATATGCAAAAATTAATGGACAAAAATATACACAAAGAAATTGAAAAAGCAATAACTACCAAGGTATTAAAAGGAATAAATATTGAACTAAATAAATTTGTTGAAGATATAGAAGCAACTCTTGAATCTTATCAATACAAGGGGAAAAGCAAAAACTCTTTGACAATGCCCGACCTTATTTCAAAGATTATTGAAGCCTACTTTTCAATAAAGGTTTTGAATAAGAAGGCAAATGACTCTCCTTTGGTTGCAGTTTATGATCTTAGTTCAGGAGAAAAGCGTAAAGCACTTATTGACGTAGCGTATTCGTTTTTAGTAAGAAACCAAGAAAGGGACAAGCAGATAATACTTGCAGTCGATGAACCAGATGCTTCATTACATGTATCTGCATGCTATGAGCAATTTTCTAAATTGTTTGAACTTGCTCGACTCGGACATCAAATAATAATAACAACACATTGGTATGGCTATTTACCGGTTATCTCTGAAGGATCAGCTACATCAATGAAAAAACCACTCCAAATGAAGTAGGTATCAATTTTTTCGATTTATATAATTACAGAGAGAAGATATCACAGGATAGAAAAAAATTAAAGAGTGCTCTTCCATACGACATAACCATCAAAAGTCACAATGATTTAATACAAGCAATAACATATTCATTATTAGGCGAAACAACATATAACTGGTTAATATGCGAGGGCATATCAGAAAAAATATATTTTGAATACATTTTTTCTGATAAAATAAAACAAAACAATTTACGTATACTACCAGTAGGTGGATACAAAGAAGTAAAAAGGATATACGAAAGCTTAATTTCACCAATGAATGATCCAGATTACGTTATAAAAGGCACAGTATATTGCTTAATAGATACGGACACTGAAATTCTCAAAGTAGAAGTAAAAAGCTTCAAAAATTTGTTTTTTAAGCGACTATTAAACAAAGAGAGCGGAACAGAATTAGTCAATGTAGATAACAACACCAGCACTCCACCCACAGAAATAGAAGATTGCCTCAATCCAAGAATTTACTACGAAACATTAAAACACTTCACAGACAAAGATACAGATATAGAAAAAATATTAAATGACAATGAATACAATCAAGACGCCAAAAATTCCAGCGAAGTATTTGATCTTAAAGACAGCGAAAAAAAATTAATAAAGGGGTTCTTTGATAAAGAACAAGGAGAAAACAAAGTGACGTTTGCAAAAAAATATATAGAAATATCTAAAACTGAAAAATTCAAAAATGAAGAAGACCCAAAATGGATACTTGAGATGAAGTCAGCGTTCAAAGAGAAATCTTTCAAAGAATCAAAAATAAAACAAGACTCAAGTACAAAAGAGCAACTACCCAAACAAGGCAACGAACTGGCGAGAAAAGATCAAGAAAGCAACAATAAAGAAAATAATCATGATATAAATAATAAAGAAATAATTTCTAATAGTAATACAACTAATAAAGAGATTATATACCAAGAAGACGATATCGAGGAAATAAATTATCAGGAAGATGAAGTGATTGAAGATTTCACGGAAGACAATAGTGAAATAAATCTTGATCCAGAAGACAACTTTTAACACACAAAAGCGGCTGAAGCTCCCCAGAGCTCCAGCCGCTTTTGCGTTACTGCCTTTCGGCTTCCTAATCAGCAACGCTGGTGACGGTTTCCACTCTATACCAGCCGTTTCCTAAGTCGCTCCGCTTGCTGATAGTTGTCCGGGGCAGCCTGCTGCTGAGCAGAGCCGGGTTCGGCAGGTACACGATTGCCAGGCATTTGCTTTGCCAGTCACTGCCGCCGCAGCCGAATGAGAAGTGGATGGTTGAATCCGGCATGACCCTCAGCCCGGTGATGGGCTCCAGGCGGAACAGCGTCTTTACCGCCGCCAAATCCCGGGCGCTATCCACCTCGGCGGCCGATAAGCTAAGTGCTGTCCTAAGCTCCTTCGCGTGCTGCTGATACCGATGAAATACCCCGAGCGCAGCACCGCGGCAGCGGCCTGCTGGTATTCGTGCCGGTAAGTCGGGAAGTGGGTTTGCGGCGCCGCCGGGGCACCACAGGCCGTGCACCCGACCACGGCCAGAAATAAGGGGTATACCTTCTTCATGGAACATTTGCTTACGGCTAATAAACGCAAAAGCGCCCGAAGCTTCGGGCGCTTTGCTGTTTCCACCTTCCGGTCGGACCAGAATTACATATGAATGGCCCGGTTCTCGGTGGCGGCGAGGCAGGCTTCCTTCATGGCTTCGGCGTAGGTGGGGTGGGCGTGGCTCATGCGGGCCACGTCCTCGGCCGAGGCGCGGAACTCCATGGCCGTCACGGCTTCGGCAATGAGGTCGGCGATGCGGGGCCAATCATGTGGACGCCCAGGATTTCGTCGGTTTCCTTGTCGGCCAGTACCTTCACGAAGCCGTCGAGGTCCATGGAGGCGCGGGCGCGGCCCGAGGCGCGGAAGGGGAAGGAGCCGGTTTTGTAGGCCTTGCCCTGCTCCTTGAGCTGCTCTTCGGTGTAGCCCACGCCGGCCACCTCGGGCCAGGTGTAGACCACGCCGGGAATCAGCAGATAGTTCACGTGGGGCTTCTGCCCGGCCAGGGTCTCGGCCACAAACACGCCTTCTTCCTCTGCCTTGTGGGCCAGCATGGCGCCCCGAATCACGTCGCCGATGGCGTAGATGCCGGGCACAGAGGTTTGCAGGTGCTCATCCACCTTAATGCGGCCACGCTCTTCCATTTCGATACCGGCGGCTTCCAGGTTGAGGCCCGCGGTGTAGGGCACGCGGCCCACGGCCACCAGGCAGTAGTCGCCCTCGAACTTCACTTCCTCGCCCTTGGGGTTGAGGGCCGTTACGGTCACGGCGTCGCCCTCACGGGTAGCGCCTGTTACCTTGTGGCTGAGGAAAAACTCGATGCCGATCTTGCCCAGGATGCGCTTGAGCTCTTTGCCCAGGGCGCGGTCCATGGTCGGAATCAGGGAATCCATGAACTCCACCACCGACACTTTCGCGCCGAGGCGGGCGTACACGGAAGCCATTTCCAGGCCGATAACGCCGCCGCCAATCACAATCATGTGCTTGGGCACTTCGCGGATGTTCAGGGCCTCGGTGGAGGTGATGATGCGCTCCTTGTCCTGGGCAATGAAGGGCAGCACCGTAGGCTTGGAGCCCGTGGCAATGATGACGTGCTTGGTCTCGATCTGCTGAGCCTCGCCGCCCTCGGTAGGCGTGATGCTGATGTGGTTTTTGTCGACAAACGAGCCCACGCCGCGCAGCACCTCAATCTTGTTCTTCTTCATCAAGAACTGAATGCCGTCGGTATTGGCCTTCACCACCCCGTTTTTGCGGTCGATGAGCTGGTTCATGTTGATTTGCAAGTCGCTGAGCTCAATGCCGTGCTCCTTGAAGGTGTGGCCGGCATTGTGGAAGTGCTCGGTCGAGTCGAGCAGGGCCTTCGAGGGGATGCAGCCCACGTTGAGGCAGGTACCGCCCAGGGTAGGATACTTCTCAATGAGGGCCGTTTTGAAGCCGAGCTGGGCGCAGCGGATGGCTGCTACATATCCGCCGGGGCCGGAGCCGATGACGGTAACGTCGTATTGGGTCATGCTAAGGTGAATTCGGTGAGAATCAACTGGGGCGAAGGTACGAACGGCGAATTTGTGAAATGGTGAAATTGTGAGTTGATGTTCAGACAGCTTTCCCCGTGTCATTGCGAGCAACGCGAAGCCATCCGTCCTCTGCTAGTGACAACCGCTCTTTTACCAGAAAGCCCTTTAGCTTAACAAGCTATGCCCTACTATGTCTACATCCTGACCAACGCCAGCCATACCGTGCTTTATATCGGCATTACCAACGGCCTAAAGCGCAGAATTCACGAACATAAAACAGGATTACATCCCGGCATACAACGCGAACAAGCTGGTGTATTGGGAGCAGTTCGCCGATGTAAAAGCCGCCATAGACCGGGAAAAGCAGCTTAAGGCCGGGTCAAGGCAGAAGAAGTTGGATTTGATTAATGGGTTCAACCCTGAGTGGCAAGAACTGTTTGATATACTGGACTAACAATCGTGTCATTGCGAGGAAGAATGACGAAGCAATCCGTCCTCTGAAATGTGCCGAGTTACCTGAAGTGAAAAGCCCTTTACTATCTGTGGTAGTAAAGGGCTTTCTCGGTAAAGGACGCAACTACCTTCGCAGAGGACGGATGGCCGCGCTTCGCTCGCCATGACACGGAAAAGGAAAAGGCTTTCCAGGTGAGGGCCAGGACTACTTTCGTAGAGGACGGATTGCCTCAGCATTCAGCCTCGCAAAGACACCATACAACCCCTACCGCGGGGGCCTAGGTTTTGCAGGCGCTGCCGGGCGTTCTGGTTGGCGGGATTCAGCTGCAGGGAGCGGCGGTAGTGGGTAATGGCCGCTTGGATGTCGTGGTTTTTCTCGTCGGCTTCACCCAGGCTGTCGAAGAGGTTGGCGTCATTAGGGTAAAGCTCCGTGCCGAGGGCGAAGATGGCCCGGGCGGCGGCCGGGTTGCGGGCTTCGCGCAGGAGCTGGTAGCCCCAGGTGTTCAGCTCACCTTCCGACAACGCAAACGCCGGCTCCTGCTGCTGCAGCTGGCGGTAGATTTCCGGGGCTTTATCGAATCCTTCCTGGGCCAGGGCCGCCGCGAAGCCCGCCTGAGTGGGCACGGGGCCGGACCGAGCGGGCAGGTGGTAAAGCCGGGCCATGTGGGCCGGTACGCCATTCTGCGCGGGCGTGCGGTCCAGAAACTGGCGGCCGGTGGCGGCATCCTTCAGGTGGGCGTTGAGGAACTCCAGGGTGTAGCGGCAGGTCCAGTGGTAAGCCGCCTCGACCTCCGCGCGGGAATACTCCGCGAAGTGCGCCGGTTCGGCCACGCGCAGAGCAATGGTCGAAAAGTCGATGTGCTCCATCGGGTTCATGACCACGTGGTAGAGGTCAGAGTACTTGGCTTCGTTCAGCAGAATGCCCGTCGTCTGCATGCCTTTGGCGCTGAGCTCCCGCACCGACTCGGAGCGGCGCTGCACGTACAGCCACGGTACGGTCAGGCGCACGCGCGACACAGGCTTGGTGTCCTCCTGGGCTTTGGTACCATCAAAGCTGACAATGGCACCAATGCGCGAATCTTGCGTGGCCGCCAGGGCATTGGCCAGGCCGCCCCAGCTCCAGCCGGCGGCAGCCACGTGAGCCAGGTCGGCTTGGGGCAGGGTGTGGGCGTAGGACAGCAGAAACTGGATATCCCGCGCCTGGGTACCGAGCCCTTCAGCGTCGAAGTTCATGTCCTTGGTGCGCGTACCCAGGCTGCGGCTGGCCAGCACCACGTAGCCGTAGCTGGCGAGATACTCGCACAGGTCGGCGGCTTCGTGGGCCGTGCCCCCACCGCCGGCGGCATAAATGACCACCGGAAACTTGCCCGCCGCGGCCGAGGCATTCCGCACGGCCCACATGCGCTGATCAAAGAGTTGCTGCGCCTGCTTGGGGCCTACTTGGGCGGCAGCCCACTGCAGCTTGTCGGCCAAAAAGGCGGCAGCTTCCGCATCGGTGCGGGCGAAGTTGTCGTCGGTGGCCTCGGTGCGCAGGTAATCGGCATAGCGGATGGGGGTCCCGCCTTTCTGGGCCGGATACCACACCAGCGTTTGGATAGGTCGTGCCAGCTCGCCGGTGGTTGGTTTCCCGGTTACGGCGTCGGTACGGCCTTTATAAGCCCGGGCGTAATCGTATTGCTGCACCACGCGGAAGCCCACGGCATGAGGACCTTGCTTGAGGTCAGCAAAGCCCGAGGCCGCCCGGGCAACGGAGGCGCAGAAAATCAGAATAAGGAATAGAAAGGTGCGAATCATTAGGCAACAGGAATGAAAAGGAGCCCAATGATACGACTTCCCATTTCGCCACTTAGTCCACCAACACGCCGATGTAGTAGTTGAACGTGTCGACTTCGAGGTTGTCCTTGGTAGCGCCGGGCAGGCTGATTTCCTGGAAGCGGGTGCCGGGCTGAATAAAGCCGTACTGCCCACCTTTGAGGCGCACCCGCACGGGCATGTCGAAGTCGGGCACGTTGGCGACCCAGCGCACCAGCACCTTGCCCTCTTCCTGGCGGATTTCCAGGGTCGGGATGCTGCCGTAGCGCAGGTACTGGTCGAATACCTTCGTCAGATTCTTGCCGCTTTGCTGGTTGATGTAGCCCACGATTTGCTCGGTGGTAACGGTCTGGTGGTAGAACTGCTGGCCCAGGCCCCGCAGAATCTGCCGCCACTTCTCGTCGTCGTTGACGATGGTACGCACCATGTTGAGCAGGTTGGAGCCCTTGTCGTACATGTCGCCGGAGCCTTCCTGGTTGACACCGTAGGGCCCGATGATGGGGCCGTCGTTCTGGATATTGCGCCGCTGCCCGTGCAGGTACTCCTGACCGGCGGGCTTGCCAAACTGGCTTTCCGTAAACAGCGCCTCGGAGTACGTGGTAAAGCTTTCGTGCACCCACATGTCGGCAATGTCCTTGGAGGTGATGTTGTTGCCAAACCACTCGTGCCCACTTTCGTGGATGATGATAAAGTCCCACTTCAAGCCCCAGCCCGTGGCCGACCGGTCGTGGCCGAGGTAGCCGTTCTGGTACTTGTTGCCGTAGGCCACGGCGCTCTGGTGCTCCATGCCCAGGTGGGGCGCATCGACAAGCTTGTA
Source organism: Hymenobacter cellulosilyticus (assembly GCF_022919215.1). NCBI lineage: Bacteria > Pseudomonadati > Bacteroidota > Cytophagia > Cytophagales > Hymenobacteraceae > Hymenobacter > Hymenobacter cellulosilyticus. The sequence goes on from NZ_CP095046.1 coordinate 508,821, forward strand.
GCCGTCCTCGTAAAATGGATAAGGGCCAAACCAGTGCTCCAGCGACTTCAGCATGGGCTTCACGTTGGCGGCAAAGTGAGTTTTGGCCTTGCCCAGGTTTTCGCGCAGCACCCAGTACTCCAGGCTGAGTTTGCCCTTTTCCCCGGTGTAGCTGTCCGAAAAGCTGGTGTAGTCGCCCACGTTCAAAGCCACGTCGTAGTTGTTGATGGGGTTGCGCACGGCCCAGTCGAAGCGGGTGAGGCCGCCCTTGAGCTTGGTGGTTTTGCGCAGCCGCCCGTTTGAGACATCCTTCAGCCCCTGCGGCACCGTCACGCTGATGAGCATGCTGTCCACCTCGTCGCTCTGGTGGTCTTTGTTGGGCCACCAGGCGCTGGCGCCCAGGCCCTGCACGGCCGTAGCCACCCAGGGCTTGCCGTTGGCATCTTTGGTAAACACCAGGCCCCCGTCCCAGGGTGCGCGCTCAGCCACCCGGGGCTTGCCAGCATAGAAGACCGTAAACTCATCCTGGCTGCCCTTGCGAATGGGCTGGGCAAAGGTGACGAACACAGCATTGGCCTCCCGGGTAAAGGGCAGGCTCTGGCCCTTGTACACCACTTTCTCCACCGTCAGGTTGGCAAACAAGTCGAACTGCAGGCGGGTGAAGTCCTGGGTGGCCGTGAAGCGGAACAGGTTGGAGCCGCTCAGGGAACGGTCGTCGATGTTGAGCTTGACGTCGAGGTGGTAGTAGTTGATGTCGTAGCAGGTGCGCAGGGGCGTGAGCGTGCCGCGCAGGGAGTCGGCGCGGGTGGCCTTGGGGTTGGCTTGCAGCAACTGGGCCGAGGCCGTCGGGATAAGGCCGATCAGTGCGGCAACAAGGGATAAGGAACGAAGCATAGTAGTTGGAAAACGGGAGCAATACGGCAGGTAACAGACTCGGCAGCGGCCCTAAGGTTGCCAAAGCAGCGCAGGAACAGCTCAAAGGTAGACCGGCTATAGTTGGCGCTTTCCCGGGCGGCAGGTTCGCAAAAGTAGCGGACCGCAAGTTTTGGGTGGGCGGGGCCGGAGTTTGCCGTAGGTTTGCGGCCAGACTTGCTTTGCTATATGCCTGCTACTACCACTCCTTCCCGCGCCGCCATCCTCGGGCTTTTGCCATCGTCTACATCGTCTGGGGCTCCACGTATTTGGGCATCCGCTTCGCCATTGATAGTATGCCGCCCCTGCTCATGGCCGGTTCGCGCTACTTGCTGGCTGGCCTGATTCTTTACACGTTTATGCGCCTGCGCGGCGAGGCGGCGCCTACCCGGCAGGGCTGGGCCACGGCCGTTATCATCGGCATCTGCCTGCTGACTTTCGGCAACGGCGGCGTGACATTAGGCGAGCAGTACATTCCCTCGGGCATGACTTCCCTGCTGGTAGCCACGGTGCCCATGTTTCTGGCGCTGCTGGGTTGGATGAGTGGAGTAGCGGCCCGGCCCACGCTGCGGGTGGCGCTGGGCTTGGCACTGGGTCTAGGCGGGGTGTATCTGCTGGCTCGCACGCCGGGCGTGAGTCACGTGGCTATTCCCGGCCACGAGGCCATTGGTATTGCCCTGGTGCTGGTGGCGGCCTTGGTGTGGGCCATTGGCTCTTTGTATTCCAAGAAAAAGCAGGCGGCTTCCTCCCCTTTCCTGGCCGGCGGCATGCAGATGATTTGCGGCGGACTCACCATGCTCCTCATCGGGCTGGTGCGCGGCGAAGCCACCGGCTTCGAGCTAGCCGCCGTGACCACCAAGTCGTGGATAGCCTATGCTTATCTGGTGACCCTGGGTTCCATCGTGGCTTTTTCGGCGTACATCTGGCTGCTACGGGCAGTTGAACCGGCTCTGGCAGGTACCTACGCCTTCGTTAATCCCGTAGTAGCCGTTCTGCTGGGCTGGGCCTTTGCCGGCGAGCAGCTTACTACGGGTATGCTGGGCGGCGCGGCGCTGATTGTGGCGGCCGTGATTTTAGTGGTGCTGGGCGGCCGTCAAAAAAGCAGTTCGTAGAAATAGTTGGGCTAGCTGAAACATAGGCTAAAACGCTTTGGCAACCTGTGCAAACGTTTTTTCATACCCTTATTCCTATTTTTTATAATAAATATGCATATAAATAGAGCGAATGTCATGTAACCTGCGTAAATTCGCTACGTATTTGGTACACCAACTCGCTAAGACGCCGCTCATGAAAACATCTGCTACTCTCCCCGACATTCGTACCGAAGGCGACATTAAGACTTTGGTTGACACGCTGTGCTCCAAAGCCACCAATGACACCTTGTTAGGAGCACGTTTTGGCGCTGCGGCCCGTATTCACTGGCCCCAGTATCTCACCACCCAATACCGTTACTGGAGCAGCACCCTGCTGGGCAAAGGTACCCAGGAAGGTGAGCCCCTGCCCGAGCAGCTGGCCCTGCCCACCAGCGGCCCGCACATCGAGCACTGGGTTAAATTATTCTCCTCCGCCGTAGAGGAATGCTTCGCGGGCTCCAAGGCTGAAGAAGCCAAAAAGCTGGCCCGGCAGATGGCTACTCGCCTCAGCCTGAGCCGCACCCGCGAGTTGCCCGTCGACTAATCACACCCACTTCCCTTTCCCACCCTTTTTCTGCAAATCTGTTCTGGTTTCCTCCTTTCACTCCTCCCACCCCAAGCTTTGGTGCTCCACACGCTAAGGCTTAAACCAAGAAAAAACCCGTACTGAACTCAGTACGGGTTTCTTTTTTAGCGCCGGGCACCGGTTAGCTCAGCCCCGGAATGAGAAAAGAGCTTTTAGTCCTCTTTGTACAACTTCCCCGCCTTGTCGGCCGAAAGCCGGATGCCTTTAATCATGGCTGAGCTGAAGCCGTGGTGCTCCATTTCGTTGAGGCCCGCAATGGTGCAGCCCTTGGGCGAAGTTACTTTGTCGATTTCCTGCTCGGGGTGTGAAGCCAGCTGCAACAGCAAATCGGCCGCACCTTTCGCCGTTTGGGCCGCCATCTTCAGGGCATCGTGGGCGTGAAACCCGATTTCGGTGCCCCCCTGGGAAGCAGCCCGAATGGCCCGCAGAAAGAAGGCCACGCCGCAGGCACAGAGCGCCGTAGCGGACGTCATCAGTTCCTCGTTGATGCGCACAGTCATTCCCACCGTATCAAACAGCTTTTCCACTAAAGCCAGGTCGTCGTCCAGTTCCTGGTCACTGGCAATACAGGTCATGGACTGGCCGATACCGATGGCCGTATTGGGCATGGCCCGCACCACGCGCAGGGCAGCTCCAGCCTGGTTGCGGATATCCTGGCAGCTTACGCCGGAAATTACCGAAATCAGCAGGTGCTTATCGGGGTTAAAGGCAGTTTTGATGCTATCCAGCAGCTTATTGAGCTGTTGGGGCAGCACGGCCAGCACTACGATGTCGGCCTGCTCCACGGCCGCCAGGTTGTCGGCAGTAGTCTGGTAGCCGGCCTGGGCCAGCGGGGCCAGGGCAGCAGCATTGCGGCGGGTCAGGGTTATGGCTTCGGGGGCCGACATGCCGGCTTTTACCAATCCTTTCGCCAGCGAAATTCCAATGTTGCCACTGCCCAGAATGGCAATCTTCGTCGTGTTTTCCATTGCGTATGCGGGTTAGCCACCTCGTTGGCAGCGGTGTAAACTAGCTGATTTTGTTCAGGTTGGTGCAGCAAGGACACAAAAAAGGGCGGCTCCAGTTGCTGGGCCGCCCTTTCGCAAGGTTGAATATGCTACCAATTACACGCCCAGCAGCAGGCGCGTCGGGTCCTCGAGCAGCTCTTTCACGCGCACCAGGAACGACACCGACTCGCGGCCGTCGATGATGCGGTGGTCGTAGCTCAGGGCCAGGTACATCATGGGGCGAATCACCACCTGACCGTTTTCGGCAATCGGACGCTGCACGATGTTGTGCATACCCAGGATGGCCGACTGCGGCGCGTTGATAATCGGGGTGCTCATCATGGAGCCGAATACGCCACCGTTGGTGATGGTAAACGTACCACCAGTCATCTGCTCGATGGTCAGCTTATTGTCGCGGGCCAGGCCGGCGAGGCGCTGAATTTCCTTCTCAATACCGTCGAACGACAACTCTTCGGCGTTGCGAATCACGGGCACCACCAGTCCTTTGGGGCCGAAACGGCAATGCTGATGTCGCAGAAGTCGTTGTACAGGATGTCGGTACCGTCAATCTGGGCATTCACGGCGGGCCACTCTTTCAGAGCCACGCACACGGCCTTGGTGAAGAACGACATGAAGCCGAGGCCCACGCTGTGCTTCTCCTTGAACTTGTCCTTGAACTTATTGCGCAGGTCCATGATGGGCTGCATGTTTACCTCGTTGAAGGTGGTAAGCATGGCCGTTTCATTCTTCACCGACACCAGGCGGCGGGCAACGGTCTTGCGCAGGTTGCTCATCCGCTCCCGACGCACGTTGCGGCTGCCGCTGGCGGCCGGAGCCGGGGCAGCCGCAGGCTTAGCGGCGGGGCAGCGGCCGGAGCGGCAGCGGGTGCCGGAGCGGCAGCGGGTGCCGGAGCAGCCGGACGGGCCTGGGCGTTCAGCGCATCCTCTTTGGTAATCCGACCATCCCGGCCCGAGCCTTGCACGTCACCGGCGGCAATGCCTTTCTCACCCAGAATCTTGCCGGCAGCCGGCGAAGGCGTTCCGGTAGCATAGCTGGAAGCGCTGGCCGAAGCCGGAGCGGCAGCAGCCGGAGCAGCTTGGGCAGCAGCCGGAGCCGCGGCTGGCGCTGGGGCCGCAGCTGCGCCACTGCCACCCTCGATGCGGGCAATGGTAGCGCCGATACCGATGGTTTCGCCTTCCTTCACGGCATGACGCAGCGTGCCGGCTCCTTCAGCGGGCAACTCAAAAGTGGCTTTGTCCGACTCGAGTTCGGCAATAACCTCGTCGCGCTGCACCTGGGCACCGTCGGGCTTCAGCCATTTGGCTACGGTTACTTCCGTGATGGATTCGCCTACGGCTGGAATCTTCATTTCTACGGTAGCACCGCCACCGGCAGCCGGAGCAGCAGCGGTCGGAGCTGCGGCAGTAGGCGTATCGGCCGAGACGGCCTGTGACCCGCCGTAGCCCGACTGGTTGCTGGCCTGCGGGTTCTGCTCGCCCTGGGTTACGGGGTCAGCAGCCGGAGCCGCCGGAACTGCAGCGGCCTGGGCTGAGCAGCGGGAGCGGCTGGCGCAGCCGGAGTGGCAGCCCCGTCGCCGTTGATGCTGGCAATGGTAGTGCCGATGCCGATGGTTTCGCCTTCAGCAACCTGAATCTTGAGGACGCCGTCGGTTTCGGCGGGTAGCTCAAAGGTGGCCTTATCGGACTCCAGCTCGGCAATAACTTCGTCGCGCTTTACCGTGTCGCCGTCCTGCTTCAGCCATTTGGCAATGGTTACTTCGGTGATGGATTCGCCGACGGCGGGTATTTTAATTTCCAGACCCATGGGAAGGGAGTTAGAAGGGTTTCAAGTGAAATTAAAGCACGAAGCACTGACTTCGCGCCGCGTAGCACCCCGAAGGCACCACGCACGGAACAGGGCAAACCGGCTTCCCGCAAGCTAAGCAGGAAAGCCGGTTTGCGCTACCGCTATTCAGACTTTTGGGCGTTGGCAGCCGTTTCCTTGATGGTCTCGTCGGCCACGGCTTCTTTGGGCTTATCAAAAGCCCGGGCAATCAGCTCCTTCTGCTCCTTGATATGCACTTTGTTGTAGCCAGTAGCGGGCGAAGCCGAAGGCTTGCGGGCAATAACGTCTTCCAGCTCGCGGCGCATGAAGCGCAGCAGGTAGTTCCAGTAGCCCATGTTCTCCGGCTCTTCCTGCACCCAGTAGAGTTTCGCTTTGGGGTACTTAGCCAGTTCGGCGTCGAGCTGCTTCTTAGGGAAGGGGTGCAATTGCTCTAAACGAACAATGGCCACATCGGTACGACCCGAGGTACGCTGCTCTTCCAGCAAGTCAAAGTAGACTTTGCCCGAGCACAGTAGCACGCGCTTCACCTTTTTGGCGTCGGCATACACGTCGCCGAGCACTTCGCGGAATGAGCCGGAGGTAAACTCCTCGACCGGCGACACGCACAGCGGATGGCGCAGCATCGACTTGGGCGACATCACTACCAGGGGCTTGCGGAAGCTCCAGGTCAGCTGCCGGCGTAGGGCATGGAAGAAGTTGGCCGGCGTGGTCATGTTAGCCACGACGATGTTGTGCTCGGCGGCCAGCTGTAAGAACCGCTCGGGGCGGGCGTTTGAGTGCTCCGGGCCCTGGCCCTCGTAGCCGTGGGGCAGCTGCATCACAATGCCGTTCATGCGCTGCCACTTGCTTTCCGACGACACCACGAACTGGTCAATCATGGTCTGGGCACCGTTGGCGAAGTCGCCGAACTGGGCTTCCCAGATAACCAGGGCCGTGGGGTTAGCCATAGCGTAGCCGAATTCGAAGCCCAGCACCGCGTACTCACTTAGCAGCGAGTTGTAGATGCTCAGCTTTTCCTGGCCTTCGCCGATGTAGTTCAGCGAGTTATAAGGGGCAGAAGTCTCGGCGTCGTGCAGTACGGCGTGGCGGTGCGAGAAAGTACCGCGCTGCACGTCCTGCCCGCTGACGCGCACAATGTGCTTTTCGCTCAGCAAGGAGCCATAGGCCAGCAACTCACCAGCGGCCCAGTTCAGGACGCGGGTATCGAAGAACATCTTCTTGCGCTCTTCAATCAGCTTTTCAATCTGCTTCAGGGGACGGAAGCCTTCGGGCAGCGTGGTCAGGGCCTTGCCGACCTGCTGCACCACTTCTTCGCTAATGCCGGTTTCGGGCGACTGCTCGAAGTCCTCTGGCTTGGAGCGACGCAGGCTGCGCCACTCGTTTTCCAAGGCTTGGTAGTTGTAGGGCAGAGGCTTCTGCTTTACCATGTCGAGGCGGGCCTGCAGGGTGTCGCGGAACTCCTTGTCCATCTGAGCCGCCAGCTGCGCGTCTACGTCGCCGCGCTGCACCAGCGTCGCGTTGTAGACTTCGCGCGGGTTCTGGTGCTTGCTGATGATGTTGTAGAGCGTGGGCTGGGTGAACTTGGGCTCATCCGACTCGTTGTGGCCGTGGCGGCGGTAGCACACCATATCAATAAAGATATCGGCGTGAAACTGCTGGCGGTACTCGGTAGCGAGGCGCACGGCAAATACTACGGCCTCAGGGTCGTCGCCATTCACGTGCAGCACTGGCGCATCAATAATTTTGGCTAGGTCCGTGCTGTAGATAGACGAGCGGGCGTCTTCAAAGTCGGTGGTGAAACCAACCTGGTTATTAATCACAAAGTGAATGGTGCCGCCGGTCTTGTAGCCTTCCAGCTGCGACATTTGCGTCAGCTCGTAACCAATACCCTGCCCGGCCAAAGCTGCGTCGCCGTGGATGAGGATGGGCAGAATCTGGTGATAGTCGCCACCGTACTGGTGTTCAATCTTGGCCCGGACGAAGCCTTCTACCACGGGGTTCACCGCTTCAAGGTGCGAGGGGTTGGGCGCCAGTTTCAGGTTCACCTTGCGGCCCGCTTCGCTTTCTACCTCCGAGCTGTAGCCCATGTGGTACTTCACGTCGCCGTCGCCCATGGTCAAATCCGGTACGGCCGTCCCCTCGAATTCCGAGAAGATCTGCTCGTAGGTCTTGCCCATGATGTTGGCCAGCACGTTGAGTCGGCCGCGGTGGGCCATGCCAATCATGACCTCATTCACGCCCAGCTCCGAAGCCTTATTGATAATGGCATCGAGGGCAGGAATCGTGGTTTCACCGCCTTCCAGGGAGAAGCGCTTCTGGCCCAGGAATTTGGTATGCAGGAAGTTCTCAAAAACAACAGCTTCGTTGAGCTTCTTTAGGATGCGCTTCTTGTACTCTACACCGGGGTTGAAAGCCAGCGAGTCTTTCTCGACCTTAGCCCGGAACCAGTCCAGGATCTGCGGGTCGCGGATATACATATACTCGAAGCCGATGCTACGGGTATAAATTTTCTCGAGGGCCGAAATGATGTCGCGCAGTTTGGCGCTGGCGCCAAGGCCAATGGCTTCGCCGTTCTTGAACGTCGTGTCCAAGTCGCCTTCGCTCAAACCGAAGTCGGCAATGTCGAGGCGGGCTTTGCGGTCTTTGCGTTCCCGCACCGGGTTGGTTTTGGCGCGCAGGTGGCCGCGGCTGCGGTAGGCATGAATCAGGTTGCTGACCTGGGTTTCCTTGTCAGCCGACACCGTGTCGACGGCCCGAATCTGACCAGCACCGTCCGTAGAGGCATTGGTGCTAAGCACACCGGAGCCAACTACCTGAGCTTCTCCGTCGGCAGGGTACTGCTGGGAGAAGTCGAAGCCTTCGAAGAATTTGCGCCAGCCGAAGTCTACCGACTCAGGGTCGGCCTGATAGGCTTTGTAGAGCTGGTCGATGTAGTCGCCATGGGCATTGGCGATATAAGAGTAAGCGTCCATGGGAAAAGGAGCTAAGTGAAGTGGCGTAAATGTATTACGCTTCACAGTAAGGCAAAAACCTAAATTCGATTACACAAATATGCCTGTATTTCACAAGCTTATTTTCCGCAACCCTTGATTCTGCATAATGGTGCCAGCCAATCTATTCAAAATAAAGCGCAAAGCTTTCCAGCACTGCCGGAAAGCTTTGCGCTTCAAGGAGTTATTATTTGGGCAAGGCCATCTTAAAAATCCAGTAAGGTTGGTCCTGCTTACCGACGCCCTTATTCCAAGTCGGCGTTTTGTGGATGGCGGATGCCGTAACATACATAGTGCCATCAGCGGTGAAGGCAAAGGTGTCGGGCCACTGCAGACGGGTATCCTGCACTACCGTCGTAATTTTGCCATTCGGCGTGCGGCGCTTTATGGAATGATCTTCAAAAGCTGTCAAATACAGGTTATTGGCCGCATCGATTTCCATTCCGTCGCAGGCCGGCACTTTGCCTAAGTCTTCAATCTGCTGGGCGAGTTGAGCGTCCGTTAAAGCTGGATTGCGCAAGGCTTCCGTTTTGATGCGGTAGAGCTTATAGCTGGTAAGCGGCTTCCAGTACAAGTATTGCAAATCCTGACTCAGGGCAATGCCGTCGGCGTTGAACCGGGCCCGTTTGCCGGTTGCATCAATCATCTCGTGCCCATCGGCCTTAATATTCAGGGTAGTGTCGCCAAGCATGGAAGTATGTTTGGTTAGTACCCGGCGAGCTTTGCCGGCTTTCAAATCCACCACGACCAAGCTGCCTTCCCCCGATTCGGTGATATAGGCGTAGCTGTTCTGGGTGTCGACGCGCACGTCGTTGAGGTAGGATTTGCGCGGAGCCACATTTTCCGGGAAGCTGATGTTCTGCACTACTTTATTCGTAGCGGGGTCAATCTTAACCAACTTCGGTCCGCCGGGCACCGTGGCTTTCAAACCGGGCGAAGCGGGGTCGAGTACCCAAAGCATGCCGGTTTTGTCGGCGTGTACACTTTGGGGACAAATCCAGTGCTTCTGGGGCTCGTTGCGGGTAGTTTCGTTCCACATGCACCAGGTAGCATCGGGGTAGGGCTTGACTGAGCCGTCCGTCCCGATTTCAGCAACCGGCGCTACGGGGTTGTCGTCCCAGCGCGGGAAGTCGCCAAACGTGCGGCCGTCGGGCAGTACGGCCACGCCCACAATCTGCGGCTCCCGAAACTCAGCGACTACCTGCAAGGGCGAGTTTGCCGCTGCGCCCGTGGCCGAGGAATCAGCGGAAGCTGAGTTATTGTTGGCAGCATCTGCTCCCTCGGGCGTGGCAGGCGAAGAGCAGGCAACCGAAAAAGCAGCGAGAAACAAACCACAGCTATAGGTGGCCATTTGACGGCCGGCAGCGGAATAAAGGAAAGAGGACATAGTCGAGCTTAATTGTGTTTTGAAAGGATGAAAAAGGAAGTAAAGAGGGTCAGGAACTCAACTATTACTTACGACTTCATCCCCGAGTGGTTTAGCTCAGCCTCAACCTTAAGGAAGCATTGAACGAACTAATCACGCCTTTTTATTGTTTTGTTAATATTATTTATTACTTTAGTATATATTTCCACTATATAGCCCCGACTTTTACTCCCGTACGACAACCTTTTGTGGTCTTATGGAGTTAACCCCTCCTTGCCCGCCTTCCATATAGGCAACCCATTCTCTTCGGGTGTGAAGAAGAGTCCACCAACCTAACCGCCATGTCTATTGCGTTAGTCCTACTGACCCTCCTGTTTCCTCCGCGGCCCATTTTTTCCGCAGCTCTTCCTTCTACTGTCGCTCACCTGAGCCCTCGTACAGTGGCTTTCGTTCCGGCTCCCGTTATTGCCCAACGTCCACCCCGCCGCCTACCTACTTTCACGGTTACGGCAACCATTTACGAAGCTGAAGCTCGGCAAACGGACTCCGAGCCCTTCGTTACGGCCGACAATTCGCGCATCCCGCGGCGGCACTCCAGCAAAATGCGCTGGATGGCTTTATCCCGGGACCTGCTCAAAAAGTGGGGCGGCCACTTTGATTACGGCGACTCCGTCCGCGTAACCGGCATTTCGCCCAAGCTCGACGGCAACTACATCATTCACGACACCATGAACCGGCGGCACCGGCACTGCATGGATATCCTGGCCGCGAAGTCGGAACACTTGGATGAAATGTGGAAAAACGTGAAGATTGTAAAGATTGAGCCGCAGTGGCGCGCCAGCTAAGCCACGCTTTACTGCCTTTTCCTTTTTTGCCCCCAAAGCCGCAGCGTTGACTGCACTTTTGGGTGGAACCCTGTTTTTTACTGGGCTGCTTAACCAGCCAAACCCTCCCAGCGCTCCAGCGTTAGCGGTTCGCCGTCCTGGTCGTACAGGTAGCTTAAAGGCTGCCGGGGGTCACGCATGATTTCGGTGTAGGGAATCTGCCACCGTTTCCACATTTCCTGCAGCGAAGTACCGTAAGCGGAGTTTTCCCAGGGATTGAAAATCTCCCGGGTCACATCGTCAATGAGCGTATCGAATACCAGCTCCGTGTCGCCGGGCTGCACTGGGCGCGGAAAATAGTCGGGCACTACGTTCAGCAGATACGCGCCGTAGTACACCCGGGCCTTGAACTCGGCAATCTGAATGGGGTGCAGGGGTCGCTGGGCATCCCGGTATACGCGCCCCATAGCTTGGCGCAATAATCCGTTGTCAATCAAGCAACTGACCAGCACTGTTTCATCGAGCTTGATGCTGAAGGTCATCGTGCTCAGGTCGTCGTCGTACTCGAAGGGAATGGTGTCTTCGAGCGGCGCGGTTTCAAGAACAAAAATGGAGGCCGGCGTGAAATCCTCGTACACGATGGGTACACGCAGGGCCTGAAACACTTGGAAAAAGCACTGCAGCTTGCGCAGGAGCTGGGTGTTTTCGGCCAGCGGATACAGCGGCTTCACCAAGGGGTCCAGCTCGTTGAGAATTTCGAGCAGCATGACTCCGTAGAACATCTTGCCCAGCCACAGAAACAGCGTTTTCTCATCGAGGCTGCGCAGAGCTTCGGGGCTGGCCTGCACGGCCTGAGCCACGGTTTGCTCCAAAGGCTGCACGTGCTGCTGTCGGCACTCGGCGCAGCAGGGCATACGCAGCTCGGGGTAGGCCAATACGCTCTGGTCGAGCAGCTTAATCTGCAGATCAGCCAGCTGGTAGCGCTCCAGTAACCAGCCATCAAACACCAGTACCGAGTCGGAGGGCGCGGGCGTGGGCGTGCCGCACAGAAAGCAGTGCTTGGCGAAGCGCATGCCCGTAAACGGGTCGTAGAGCGAAAGGTCGGGCGTGGTGGTGAGCATAAGCGGCACTAAAAAATGAAGGCGCAAAAGTACGATGCCCCGGCGAGATTCGGCCATTGCCAGGCGACTTTGCCGCGGGTGCGCCTAACAACCAAAAGCCTCCGCCAGTGTTTGGCGGAGGCTTTTGGTTGGGTAACAATCCGGAACTAGCGGGAAAGTGAGGAACCCATTTTAATCAGCAGCTTGCCTAGCTGGGTGAGCGGGCCGCTGTAGTCATCGGAGGTTTCGTCGGCTACCTTTACGGTTTCGGCACCGAGGGTAGCCAGGGTTTCGGCAATATCGTGGGCGGCGGTATCCGGAGTTTCCAGTTGCTCGCGAAGCGTAACCAGTTCCTGGATGATCTTGGCCAGGCCCGGCCGCTCGGAAGCGCGCAATACTTGTTCCCAACGGTCTATTTCGCCTAAGCCACGCTGGTCGGCCTTCTCAGGCACTCCGTTGTTGAGCAATGCCAGCGTATCATCGAGCAGGGCCGAGTTTTGCTGGTCGGTCACGTCCAGGGGAACCGTGGGCGTGGGCGTATTTTGGGGCGTGGGCGCAGTAGAATCCATGGGTAGAGCGAAAAAAGCGAAAGATCTTCCCTGCTATACTGGCTTCTTTCCAGAAAAGTTAAGTCACCAAGGTCGAGCCGCGTGCGTACAACCCGCCCGGCCCCTGTTCGGCTCCGTCAGGCCGCTTTTTTCCATCTATGCTGCACGTTTCCATTCTGTCTTCCTTTTCTGACTCCGCCCGGCGGGAGCAATTTGAGGCCGTCCGAGCCGCTTTGGCGGCCGAGCCTCACCCGCTCCCCACCCTGCTGCTGGGCAACGTGCCGGGTGCGGAAGGAGAAGTGCTGGATGCCGTAGTGCTGCGCCCCCATCTGATTACGATTCTGGTACTGGAGCCCCGCGGCGGCCGGCTTACCATCCGCGACTTTGCCCACGCTGCCTGGCAGCTCGACGCAACTCCCCTGACCGGAGCAGCCGGAGCCGACAACCCGTTTCAACAGTTTCTGCAGCAGAAATTGGCCCTCACCCGCCTGCTGGCACCCTATTTACAAGCCGGCCAGGCCAATCTGAATTTCATCAGCGGCCTGCTGCTTTTTGGCGAACCGGTGACGTTTGGACCGGAAGTGGAAGAGCGGATGAGTGCGGTGCCCGCCGCCAACAACTTTCAGCTGCTGGCCGACCCCAGCCGCTTCACCCGGCGCTTGGCTCAGCTGGCCACCCCCGAAATTGACCTGACGGCCGCCGACCTGCAGCAGCTGGCCGCCGAGTTGAATGCCACTCCTGCTTCGACGGAAACAATAGCAGCGCTAGAGACGGAACCCGAGCCTGATACCGCCACCGCGGACGACCCAGCATCCAGAACGGCGGGGGAATTTCTGCAACAGAAAGCTTCACAACTGTGGCGCTGGCTGGGCGCCGAAGATGTACATGACTTGGAAGAGGCCCCCTATGGCTACGCGGAAACCGCCCTAGCCGCCCGCAACCGCGAAAAGCAGGAGCTTGAGCGGCTGCAGGCGGCCATGCAGCGGGAACTGGCCACCCAACTGCGGGCCATGGAAGCGCGGGAAGCCGAGCGGGAAAAAAGCATTGCCCAGCTGCGCCAACAACTGGCTGCCGCCCCACCCGTAGCGCCCGAGGCTACCCAGCTCCAGGAAAGGCTGGCGGCAGAAAGTCGGGAGAAGGAGGTGCTGGACGCGGCCATTCAGGCTTCGCGGGCCGAATCCGAGGCCCGCAACCGGGAACTGGACGCCAAGATTCAGCAGCTGGAGCAACTCATGCAGCGCCTGCAAGCTCCAGCTGCGGCCGGACCGTCGGCAACGGCGGCAGCCGCCCCGGCCGTAACGGGCAGCTCCGCTTCCCCGACGCTGCGCCCGGCTATCCAGTCCGGCTTCCGGCAGTTGCGGGCTTGGCGGCGGCGGCTACCCCGCCTGGCGGCCCTGGGGACTGGCGTGCTGGCTCTGGTGCTGGTGGCAAGTGGTGTAAAGTCGCTGACGGCGGGCCGCCCAGCCGCTTCGAGCAGAATGGCCGCTGGGGCTTGCTGGCAGCAGATGGCGACACCGTGCTACCCGCCCGCTATACCAGCCTGGGTGAATTCGACGACGAGCGGGCCGTGGTGGAACAGGCCGGCGCGTTTGGCTTTATCGACGAAGACGGCAAAGAGCTGCTGCCCCCTACCTACGATGCGCTGAACCCCTACCGCGGCGGCTACGCCCGGGTACGGGTGGGCAATACCTATACCTTTATCGACGAGGACGGGCAGGAATTTGACCATTACTATTATAATGCCCTGGACTTTTCCGAAGGCTACGCGGCCGTGCTCGACTACCGGGGCTGGTTCTACATTGACGGACCCGACGTACCCACACAGGCGCCAAAAGTGTTTCGGGAGGCATACTCCTTTCACGACGGACTAGCCCGGGTGCGGCTAGCCGATGGCTATACCTTTATTCGCAAAAGTTACCTGAGCAGCGACGAGCCCGAAACCAAGCCTTTTGGCCGCTACACCTACGCCTCCGACTTTGCCGACGGCAAGGCCCGCGTAACCCAGGACGGCCGCACGTTCTATATTGACCAGGACGCCGACCCAGTGGAATAATGCTCGGGCGGGAAGCTAGTCGTCGTGCTTTTTATGCTTGCCCTTGCCGTGCTTGGGCTTTTTGTGATGCCCCCAGCCCCGGCCTTTCCCTTTGCCCCGGTCTACCTGCCGCAGGTAAGCCGCGGCTGCCGTGGGCGGGCCCACAGCGGCAGTACCGGCTGGGGCCAACAGCACTGGTGCATTGCCGCCACCAGTTACGGATACTACGGTGCCATTCAGGTCGCAACCCTTGCCTTCTGCCAGCTCGGTGCGGTGCCCGTCGCGAGATACTACAAACCCGTCGCGGGTAATGATGCGGCCATTAGGCAGGTGGGCGTCGCGGGTCATGGGCCGCCTCACTCCGTTGCGAATGACAAACATGGCCCCATCCTGCCGCTGAAATCCGTCGTTGCGGCTGCGGCTCTGCCCCGGCGCCGAGAAGGAAGCAGCCAAACAGCACACGAACAATAGGCGGGCAAAAGAACGGAAAGCGGGCAAAATACTAGGGCTTAGGCGAAACGTGACCAACCTACGGGGAGATGACTGCACAAGTTTTCAGTGATTTTCGGTGAACGGCTGGGTTACTTTTAAGCTCGAACAGTATGAAAGCAAACCTAAACTTCTAATTCAAGACCCTTTAGCCATGAAAATGTCCTTCAAAGCCCTGTTTGTTGCCGCTGCTGCCTGCGCCATGTTCGCTACTACTTCCTGCTCGGAGAAAACCCAGGAAAATGCTGAAGCCACCGCCGAAAGCGCTGCTAGCGACGCTGCCACGACCACTGAAAATGCTGCTGACGCTACCGCCAACGCCGCTGGCGAGGTAAAAGCCGACATGGCTCCCGAGGCTGGCGACACGGCTGTTGTAGTAAACAAAGAAGCCGACAAGCTGGTGGAAGAAGCTCCCAAGCAATAGTTTCAACGGGTTATTTAACCCATGGAAAAGGCCCGCGCTACTACAGTGCGGGCCTTTTTTGCTTTCCTGGCTGGAGCAGGCTCTACCGGGCGGCCGTGGCCGAGAGTTCCAGCAGCACGTCGTAGTAAGGCCGGTTTACTACCCGGGATTTCAGCCAGGCGTAGAAGCTCATAGCGTGCAGGTCTTCGCGCTCCAGGGGCAGAAAGTCGGGTAGAGCTTCCATCCGGGCTACAAAGGCCGGCTTAGAGGGTGCAGCCGGGTCGTCGATGATTTCGCGCACCAGGCCCAGGTAGCTGAGCACGTAGTGATAGTCGCCGCCTTCCTCGCCGAGCCGCTCGCGCAGCATCCGCTCGATGCCCCGCAGGCGGTTGAGGGCCAGGTCGGGGTTGCCCATTTCCAGCTGTACCAGCATTTCGCCCAGGCTTTTGTTGAATACCCATTCCAGGCCCATCTGCTGCTCGCACCACCTATCGGAGCGGCCGATGCCGATGAGCACCTGGTTGGTCTTGTTGAATTTGCCCTCAGCAAAATAGTGGAAGCCTAGTCCCAGGCGGGCCGTAAGCTGGTCACGGGGGTTGAGCACCACGTCGCGGCCCTTGAGCACTTCTTCCAGCAGCTGAATACTCTCGGTATTGCGGCGCAGAAAGGCGTAGTTGGCGGCCAGCAAAAACGTGTACTTAGGCACAAAGTCGGCATAATGGCCGCGCGGACCGGCGTACAGGGCCGTACGCAGTTGCTCCAGGTACTCGATGGACTCGGTGAAGCGACGCGTGCGGTAGAGGCCGTGCGCAATCATGTAAAGCAGGCTGAGCTGATAGTAGCGGTGGGCCGAGGCAAAGCCGTGCCGCTTTTCCATCAGCTTGTAACACCGAATCACGAAGGGTGTGAAGGAGGCAAAGTCGCGGCGGGCCAGCATGGCGCTGCGGGCAATGGCCATGAGCCGGTACAGCAACGACGGGCGACGGGCAAAGGCCTCCTGCAGGTCGTATTCGCGCAAGACCTCCTGCATAATGCCGTCGAATGACTCGCCGGCCCGACCCCGGCCCCGGGCCTCGCGCAGGCGCTGCCGAATGAGGCTGTGCGCAATACCGGCCCGTTCCTCTTCGTCGGCGGCCTTTTTGTTGAGGTTGCGCCGCTTGATGATGTCGTTCAGGTCGTCGGCGTACTCACTGTCGGCCTGGGCTATCTGCAGGTTATAAATCGTGTTGAGCAGCTCGTATTGCTCGTTGGTTTGGGCCTGCTTTTCGGCCTTGCGCAGCGTAAGCCACGCCAACCGCGGAATACCGGCCTCAAACAGATACTGGGCTAGCGTCAGCTGCCCCCGCACCGAGGAAGCGGCCGTAGGATCCTGCTGCCGCTGGCGCAGCAACAGAAAATCGGTAACGTGGCGCATAAGACGCTTGCGCAGAGCGTAGTAAGCCACCGTGTTGGGCTCTTCCGGGTAAAGGCGGGTTACGAGCTCGTCGGTGTCGTATTCTTTCTGGTGCAGCAGCAGCTCGTACAGGCGGGAGTCCATCCGGCCCTTCTGCTTTTTGCGCTGGCGCTGAATAAACCGGCCAAAATCCTTCCGGTCTTCCGCCGAAAAGGTGGCAAGGGTAGTGCGTAAGTCATCCATGGAGTAAAGCGAAGATGACGATAAATCTACAAAGTCGAATTATTAATATTCAAGTTATTGCCCATCAGACTCATCCTTCTGATTTAGCCACTATTTAAAAATCTATTCCAGCAAAAACATGGCTGACAACCGTCCAGATTATCCGTGCATCTTTCCACTACTACTCATTAATCATCCTGTCACGCCATGCAACGTATTGTACTCACGCTTTTTTTCGTCCTGCTAGCCTTGGTTACCCAGGCCCAGGATGTGCTCACCAAACAAAACGGGGAGGAAGTTCAGGTAAAAGTGCTGGAAATAACGCCTACGGAAGTGCACTACAAGCGCTTCGATTATCTGGACGGGCCCCTGATTATTGTACGCAAATCGGACGTCTTCATGATTCGCTACGCCAACGGCACCAAGGAGCTGTTCGGAGCTTCCTCGGGGCCCACGGGCGCGGTGCCCGGCAAACCGGCCGCTGCTTCCGGCACCGTAGTACCCGGCGACGAAGACCCGGCCTTCGATGAAGTGCATTTGGGCGGGCCACGCATCGGGTTCACGGTGCTAGCGGGCGGCGTGGCCGACCGGGCCCGGTCGGACCATAACGTAAAGCCCTTTCTGACCCAGTTTGGCTGGCAGTTTGAAACCCGCATTTTCCGTTTGCCCAACGGCACGTCGGGTCTGGTAGAGTTTGTGCCCCTGATTGGCGGCCTGGAGCAAAATAAGTTTGTGCCCAGCCTGAATGCGCTAATCGGTATCCGGGGCCCCAAAGGACTGGAGTTTGGCCTGGGGCCGAATGTGTCGCCGATAAGTGCGAGCATCGTGCTGGCCGTGGGTACCAGTTTCCGCTCACACGGAGTAAACTTCCCGGTGAACCTTGCGGTGGTACCCGGCAACGGCGGGGCCCGCTTCAGCCTCTTATTTGGATTTAACTCCCGGCGTAACTAACTATCAAACATATGCTTACCCCTTTACTTTCAGCCTTCCCAATGCGCTTTGCTCTTATTATTCTGGGCTGCCTGCTGAGTCAGGTTGCCATGGCCCAGCACGACGTTATTCTGCGGACCAATGGTGAAGAAATTCAGGCCAAGATCCTGACGGTGGGGCCCGAGGCTATCCGCTACGTCCGCCGCGACACAGCCAGCACCGACACGCTGCGGATAGCCGCTACCGAGGTTTTTCTGGTACGCTACGCCAACGGCACCCGGGAATTGATTAAGCAGCCAGCAGTTGCCAGCTCAGGTTTGGTGGGGCTTTCCAGGTCGGAGGCCATGCGGCAGGGCACGGCAGATGCCCGCAAGTACTTTCGGGCACCCGGTACTTTCTGGGGCACGTATGGGGCTACGCTGGTCAACCCGCTGGCCGGGCTGGTAACGGGAGTAGCAGTGGGCGGTAGCCGCCCGCCTACTCACAACCTGACTGTGCCCGATGCCAACCTGCTGCAAAACCCAGATTATGTGCGCGCCTACCGCCAGCAAGCCAAGAACCAGAAACTCGGGAAAGCCGCGGCCGGCTTCGGCGCGGGCATGGGCACGCTGCTAGTAGTGGTAGCCGTTATTCTGAACAGTACTACCCACTGGTAAGCACCTGGCCTGGACCCTCTTTCAGCCCAAACCCAGGCTTGCCCTCAATATGCTGAAGGCAACTATACTCTTACAAAAGCCCCGCCCCGGACGTAATTAGGCTCGGGGCGGGGCTCTTTTTTGGTAAAACACCCGTTAGTATATAGCAGCCCACTAATTAAAAGCCGCAAAACCTTATTCTCGCGGCAGAGCTTAGCGCTGTATACTTATGGTTATTAGTCCCGAAGAACTTCGTAAGCTGGGCGACGCAACCCTACTAGGGCTACCGAAAACGGCCTTTTTCTGCTCGCGGCACTACCCCAGCAGCGTGGAGCGGCCCACGTACCTGTGGGCCCTGGAGCAGCGGGCGGCCGAACGGTGCATTATTTCCGGCTTCCACTCCATGCTGGAGCAAACCGTGTTTCGGTATCTACTGCAGGGGCTGCAGCAGCCCATTGTTTATGCCCTGGGACGAGGCATTCAGCCCAATATCAACCTCGAGTACCAACCCGAAATTGAGGCCGGGCGCCTGCTTTTTATTACGCCTTTTGAGTCCGAAGTCCAGACCGTCACCCAGGATACGGCCGATATCCGGAACCTGCTGGTGGCGGAGTTGGCCGAGCAGTTTTTCATTCCCTACGCCACGCCCCAGGGTAATCTGACCCGGTTGCTACAGAGCCCAGCGGCCCAGGGCAAGCCTGTTCTAACGCTTGACATCCCCGAAAACCAGGCGTTGCTTGACCAGGGAGCCCGCGTGTTTCGTCCCAGCGGTATCCTGGGCCGGCATGGGCAGCGGCTCTGAGCCGGAACAACTGTACCCAAACCACGAAGGAGCCCGTAAGCAGGAGCAGTATTCATTTACTCCTCTCCACTATGGCCTCCATTTCTTCCGCACTTCCTCATCCTTCCCCCTCCCAGGGTATCCGCACCCTGGCCCGTTTTGGCTTCGCGGCCAAAGGCGTGGTGTATCTTACCATGGGCATTTTGGCGCTGCTGGCCGCTACTGGTCAGCGGGGCGGCCAAACCACCGACAAGCAGCAGGCCGTGCAGGTCATTCAAGATTTGCCCATGGGCCGGTTTCTGCTGGGCCTCATTGCCCTGGGACTGGCCGGCTACGTTATCTGGCGCTTTACCCAGGCCCTGCGCGACACTGAGAACAAGGGCAACGGCGCCAAGGGCATCGGTCGGCGCATCGGCTACGCGGCCAGCGGCTTGTTTTACGTCGGTCTGGCTTACTACGCAGGCAAAGCAGCCTGGGAAAACACGGCCGTAAGCAGCGCCGGCGGCGGGGGCAACTCCAAGCAGTCCATGGTAGCCACACTGCTGGAACAGTCGTACGGTCCCTGGCTGGTGGGGGCCATTGGCTTGTTCATCATCGGCACGGGCCTCTACCAGATCGGGCGGGCCTACTCGGGCAAGTTTGCCAAGCACGTAAACGCCAGCAGCCTGCCCGCTGAGCAGCAGAAGATTGTGTACCGCACCGGCCAGGTAGGCTACACGGCCCGGGGCATTGTCATGGCCATTATTGGCTACTTTTTTGTGCAGGCCGCTCGTCACTCCAATGCCGGCGAAGTACAGGACACCGAAGGCGCCTTTGACCTGCTGAGCTCAATGGGTCCTAGCGTGCTGGGCGTCGTAGCCCTGGGCCTGGTAGCGTACGGCGTGTATATGGTTGTACAAGCCAAATACCCGGTGCTTAACGGGGTTTAAGCGCCCGTTGTCTAGTCATAAAAAAGGCCCGCTGCTCAGCGGGCCTTTTTTGTTGGTTAGTCGGCTACGTAGTCACTCAGGTACTGGTACCGCTCGGTGAGTTGGCTGCCGCGGGCAATGGTAGCCCGCTCAATCACCTCGTCGGCATCGTCGCTGAGCAGGTGGGGAAACACGTTGTCGAGCAGCTGGCGACCAAAGTCCCGGGAGGCGTTGCGGGGCAGCTCGCAGGGCAGGTTGTCTACGGCCATCATGGTGATGTTGCCAGCACGGGAGCAAGGCTCTTCCAGTTCCCCGGTCTGCGGGTTGTAGTCAAAAAGTGGGTTCTGAATGCTGCTGCTGCGCTTGGTGCACGGGATGGAGCCGTTTACGTCGCAGGTCACGTCGGCAATGGTGTTGATGCGGAATTCCGGGTTGCGGGTATCCTCTTCCTCAAACAGCTTGGGGGCCGTGGGGTGCCAGTAGGCGCAGGCAATGAGCAGGTCCGTCACGGGCAGAAACTTGTCGAACGTGCTCTTGTACAGCTGCGGGTTGCGGTGGAAGTCGGGGGTGTCCCACACCCGGCCGTCGATGCGGGCATTGTAATCGGAACTGCGCAGCTGGGCGTACACGGGCTCCTTGAAGTCCAGGTACAAATAGTCGTACACGCTGACCTTGCGGATGCCCATCCGGTCGAGTACTTCCAGGGCGCCCTGGGCCACGCGGCCCGAGCCGGTTACGGCAATCTTGATGGGCGGCAGCTTCTTGACCTTGAAAAACTCTTCCTGCATGTCGTCCATGTCCACGCACTGGTAGGCGGGCTTGAGGCGGTAGAGCTCGTGTTTCCGGCCGTAGGTCAGCAGCCCATTATACGCCCCCACGATGCCGGCATAGCGCCCGAAGGCTACAATCCGCTCCCCATTGGCGTTGGTCAGCATCTCGTAGTCAATCAGGGTAATGTTCTTTTGCAGAATGGCCCGCAGTAGCTCCCGGTTGGCGGGCTGCTTTTTCACAGTGTGCGAGAAGAACAGATAGGTCTTGTCCGGAATCAGTTGAGCTACCGGCACTTCCTTCACGCCCATCAGAATGTCGCACTGGTTCATATGGGGACTTACCTGAATGCCCAGGTCGCGGTATTCCTGGTCGGAATAGCTGCGCACGGGGCTTTCCTGCACCACCACGGTCAGCCCGGGAAAGGTACTTTGGGCCTCCACGCACTTTTTGGGCGTCAGGGGCACGCGTTTGTCCGGCGGATTCTTGCCTTCGCAGATAATGCCAAGGGTCACTTTTCGCATGGGGTTGAGATTGGGTGGGAACGAGTTGGGAAAAGCAAAGCTAGTTTTTTAGGGCAAGTATGCGGCCTACCTCATTCCTGGCGGCGAAGCTGGCTACCCTTTGGCGCTGCTGCTCTTTCCCAGGATATGGCTGTTTTTGAAAAAGGCTCTAAAACAGCCCATCCTCCGAAATATGGAGGTCCTGCTTGCGCCAAAAACCCCGGAACCAGCCCAGCCTTTTTCGTCTGGTTCCTAGCCAGCTTTCCGCCTCGTTATTGCCTTGAGCCCGGGAAGAGGTTCGGCCAAATAGCGGCGGCCAAAAATTAGGCGACCAACGACGCATAAGTGCGGAACAAGTCGAAACTTTTGCCGGTTTTAGGGCTTATCCGTGAAGCCTTTTCGCGCTACCTTTGTCAGGGGCTCCTTACCGGGCCA
Organism: Hymenobacter cellulosilyticus; assembly: GCF_022919215.1. Taxonomy (NCBI): domain Bacteria; kingdom Pseudomonadati; phylum Bacteroidota; class Cytophagia; order Cytophagales; family Hymenobacteraceae; genus Hymenobacter; species Hymenobacter cellulosilyticus. Next base: position 530,589 of record NZ_CP095046.1, read on the forward strand.
GCCCCTGTGCCACCCTCATCCACTCCCTTTATGATTCTCAAAACCAAGCCCGCCGACGTATTTGTGGACCGCCATAACGGTCCGGATGCTGAGGCAGTGGCCGCCATGCTCCGCACCATCGGGGTAGACTCGGTCGAGCAGCTCATCGACGAAACAGTGCCCGCCGCCATCCGGCTCAAGCGCGAGTTGAACCTGCCCGCTGCCCTCACGGAGCGGGCTTTTTTGGCGAAATTCAAAGGCATTGCCAGTAAGAATAAGATTTACAAGAACTACATCGGCCTGGGCTACCACGACACGGCCCTGCCGGCCGTAATTCAGCGCAACATCCTGGAAAATCCGGGCTGGTACACGGCCTACACGCCCTACCAGGCCGAAATTGCCCAGGGCCGCCTCGAAGCCCTGATCAACTACCAGACCATGGTAATTGACCTTACGGGCCTCGAAATTGCCAACGCCAGCCTGCTCGACGAAGGCACCGCCGCCGCCGAGACCATGCACATGTTCCACAGCCAGAGCAAGAAGAAAAACGCCACGCGCTTCTTCGTTTCGGACCTCGTGCTGCCCCAGACCATTGATTTGATGCGCACCCGCGCCACCCCGCTTGGCATCGAGCTGGTGGTGGGTGACCACCGTTCGGTTGATTTGTCGGACGATTCGCTGTTTGGCGCCCTGCTGCAGTACCCCGCCGCCGACGGCCAGATTTTCGACTACAAAGACTTTATCAGCAAGGCCCACGACCACGGCATTTTCGTGACCGTAGCCGCTGATTTGATGGCCCTGACCCTGCTCACGCCTCCCGGCGAGCTGGGTGCCGACGCCTGCGTGGGCAACTCCCAGCGCTTCGGCGTACCGATGGGGTACGGCGGCCCCCACGCCGGCTTCCTGGCCACCAAAGACGCTTTCAAGCGCGTGATTCCCGGCCGTATCATCGGCCAGAGCATTGATGCGGCCGGCAACAAGGCCTACCGCATGGCCCTGCAGACCCGCGAGCAGCACATCCGCCGCGAAAAAGCTACCTCCAACATCTGCACCGCCCAGGTGCTCTTGTCGGTGCTGGCTGGCATGTACGCTGTGTATCATGGTCCGCAGCGCATCCGCCAGTTTGCCACCAACATCCACGCCCTGACTCAGCTGCTGGAAAAGGAGCTCAAGGCTCTGGGCCTGGAGCAAGCCAACGAGTTCTATTTTGACACGCTCAACATCCAGCTGGAAAGCGCCGAGCTGCAGCAGGCCGTGAAGCGCGAAGCCGAAGCCGCTGGCATCAACTTCCGCTACTTCGGCGAGTCGAACGTGGGCATTTCCCTGCACCAGAACACCGAAGCTTCCGACGTAGCCTTCATCGTGGCCGTGTTTGCCAAGGTGCTGGGTAAGTCGGCCGCGGAAGCCGTGGAAATTCCCGAGGAAGTAGAGCTGACCTGGCCCAAGAACTTGGTCCGCACCTCGGAGTACCTGACCCACCCCATCTTCAACACGCACCACTCCGAGCACGAGATGCTACGCTACATGAAGCAGCTGGAAAACAAGGACCTGAGCCTGGCTCACTCCATGATTCCGCTGGGCTCGTGCACGATGAAGCTCAACGCCACGGCCGAAATGATTCCGGTGACCTGGCCCGAAATCGGTAGCCTCCACCCCTTCGCCCCGCGCGAGCAGGCCCAGGGCTACCAGCAGATTTTCGAGGACCTGGAAGCCTGGCTCTGCGAGGTAACGCGCTTTGCCGCCGTTAGCTTGCAGCCTAACTCGGGCGCCCAGGGGGAATACGCCGGTCTGCTCGTGATTCGCGCCTACCACGAAGGCAACGGCCAGGGTCACCGCAACATTGCTCTGATTCCGGCTTCAGCCCACGGTACCAACCCCGCTTCGGCCGTTATGGCCGGCATGCAGGTGGTAGTTGTGAAAAGCTCGGACGCCGGTGAAATCGATGTAGAAGACCTCAAGGCCAAAGCCGCCCAGCACGCCGACAACCTGAGCTGCCTGATGGTAACCTACCCCAGCACCCACGGTGTGTACGAGGAAACCATCATCGACATCTGCGAGACGATTCACCAGCACGGCGGCCGCGTGTACATGGACGGCGCCAACATGAACGCCCAAGTGGGCCTCACTTCACCCGCCACCATCGGGGCCGACGTGTGCCACCTGAACCTGCACAAGACCTTCTGCATCCCCCACGGCGGCGGCGGCCCCGGCGTAGGCCCCATCGGCGTAGTAGCTGATCTGGCTCCCTACCTGCCCGGTCACGTGGTAGTCGAAGTTGGTCACAAAAAAGCTACCGGCGCCGTTTCGTCGGCTCCCTGGGGCTCAGCCAGCATTCTGCCCATCAGCTACGCCTACATTTCGATGATGGGTGGCGAAGGGCTGAAAGCCGCTACCCAGACGGCTATTCTGAACGCCAACTACATCAAGGCCCGCCTCGAGGAGCATTATCCCGTGCTCTACACCGGTGCCAACGGCCGCTGCGCCCACGAAATGATTCTGGACTGCCGCCAGTTCAAGAAGGCCGGCATCGAGGTCGAGGATATTGCCAAGCGCCTCATGGACTACGGGTACCACGCCCCCACGGTGTCTTTCCCCGTAGCCGGCACCCTGATGGTGGAGCCCACCGAATCGGAAAGCAAGGAGGAGCTGGATCGCTTCTGCGACGCCATGATTTCGATTCGCAAGGAAATTACCGAAGTAGAGTCGGGTAAGGCTGATGCCAAGGATAACGTGCTCAAGCATGCTCCGCACACCGCCGCGGCCGTGCTCAGCCACGAGTGGAACCGGCCTTACTCGCGTGAGCAGGCCGTGTACCCCTTGCCCTACACGCGTATGGCCAAGTTCTGGCCCACCGTTAGCCGCATCGACTCGGCTTACGGCGACCGGAACCTGATCTGCTCCTGCACCCCGCTGGAGGAGTACGCCGACCACGAAGAGCAGCTAGTAGCCACCGACAAAGGACCTTCCTACTAAGCCCTGCTTACTGACCTAAAAAGAGCCGCCCCGAAAGGAGCGGCTCTTTTTATTTTACGGGTTTGCAAGCGGGTGTGTAGCAGAACGGCAGACTTGGAAATAGCCTAACGCTGCGGGAAGCAGGTGCGGTACATGTAGCCGGTTAGGGGCTTGCCATCTTTGGTCACGCGGGCCTTCACGAAGTAGGCATCCACGGTGTCCATTACCTGCACTTCCATGCCCGAACCAACGGTCGTGAGCTGCGCCGATTGTTTGTTCATGCCATCATATAGCGTACACTCTACCACGGTGTTGTAGGCAACGGGCGTACGGTTGGGGCGGGTAGAAGTTGACGTCTCGCCAGCGGCACTACAGGAAGCCAAAGCTGCAAGACTAAAGAAGTAGAGTAGTCGTTTGTTCATATTGCGTTATTAGGTCGGTTAAGATAGGGCTATTTCAAGCCTAAAAGGAATTTTCCTATAAATTTTCTTCACTGGGATAGGCTGCAAGCCTACTACTTTGGGAACGTTGCAGTACCTCTCAACGTTAAAATAGCAGACCCGGAAAGGTGGGATTTTTCAGTCGGCATTTTCGGCTGATTCTCGCTACTGGGGTTCCTTTCTCCACTATCTGATAAACGACGATGAACCGCATATCCCGCTTATTTGCCCGTCCGCTGGCCATGGCCGCCGTGGGTCTTTCCTTGCTATTGGGCGTTACTAGCTGCGCTAGTTCTTCCCACGTAGGGGTTACTTCTGATTTCGACCACTCGGTTAACTTCCGGGCCTACAAAACCTGGGCGTGGTATCCGCAGCAGGTACCCGATACCCAGGGTGGGCCAGCTAAGGGCTACGAATCTTTCCTGGACAAGCGCATGCGCACGGCCGTGGAAGCCGAAATGGGCCGCAAGGGTCTGACTCAGGTTGAGAAAAACCCTGACGTGTACGTGGCTTACAGCGCTAAAGTGGAAGATAAGCAGCGTATCAACAATAACTATCCTCCCTTTGGCGGTTACTACGGCTATTATGGCTACGGCTATGGTCGGGGCCTCAACTCGGTATCGGAGTATAAAGAGGGTACCGTCATTATCGACATAGTCGATGCCAAGCGTAAAGAGCTGGCGTGGCGCGGCATGGGCGAAGCCCAAGTCGATAAGCAAACCATTTCCGAGCCAGAAGTGTACCGTATCGTAGGCAGCGTGCTGGGTGCTTTTCCTCCTACCGACGAACGCAACAGCCAGGCTCGACGGTAAGCTTACCTGCTCGTTTACACAAACAAAAAGCGCGGCCTCCGTATGGGAGCCGCGCTTTTTGTTTGTACTAAACGGAATTCGATACTTAGATGGGCACGTTGACGTGGCGCTCGGCGTGATAGCTGCTGCGTACCAACGGACCAGCTTCTACGTACTTCAGGCCCCGGCGCAAGCCCTCCTCGCGGTAGTGCGCGAACAGGTCAGGGTGAATGAACTCGGCTACTTCGATGTGGCGCTTGGTAGGCTGCAGGTATTGGCCCAAAGTCAGAATGTCGAGGCCGTTGGCCGCCAGGTCGTCCATGGCCTGGTACATTTCTTCCTTGGTTTCGCCCAGGCCCAGCATAATGCCCGACTTGGTGCGCTTACCAGCTTCCTTCGTGCGGCGAATCTGCTCGAGGCTACGGTCGTACTTGGCTTGGGGACGCACGAGGCGGTAGAGACTGCCCACGGTTTCCACGTTGTGCGACACCACTTCCTGCCCGCCGGCAATCATGGTATCCAGCGCGGCCCAGTTGGCTTTCACGTCCGGAATCAGGGTTTCGATGGTTGTGGCAGGGCTCAGCTCCTTGATGCGCACCACCGTTTCAAGCCAGATACTGGCGCCGCGGTCTTTCAGCTCATCGCGGTTGACGCTAGTAATTACGGCGTGCTTCACGCCCATCAGCTGAATGGCTTCGGCCACGCGCCGGGGCTCGTCGGTATCGTACTCATTGGGGCGGCCCGTGGCCACGGCGCAAAACGAGCAGGAACGCGTGCACACGTTGCCCAGAATCATGAAGGTAGCGGTGCCGGCACCCCAGCACTCACCCATGTTGGGGCAGTTGCCGCTTTCGCAGATGGTGTGCAGTTTGTGCTCGTCTACCAGGCGGCGCACTTTGGCATATTCGGGACCTACCGGCAGCTTCACGCGCAGCCAGTCCGGTTTCCGGGGCTTGGCTGGCACCGCCGGAGCGGCCGTTTCAGCTTGAATGATAGGTAAAGTCAACAACAGGTCATCCATACTACAAAGGTAGCTGTCAGTTAGCAGTTATGAGTACCATCCGTAAGCGGGACAGGTAAAAAACGAAGGACTTTTCCGTCGTCGGGGTATAAACACCCGAGCGCCAGAAAAGTCCAAATTCGTTGTAAAAAACTGCGCCGTCTTTCTAGCTGCGGTGCCCGATGTAAAGCGTCAGGTACACGGAGGGAAAGAAGTTCGTGTTAAGCGTCGCGTCGTTGATGTTCGGGGCCCGCAGAATGGTGAGCTCCTTGGGGTATAATTCGAACAAAAAGCCCGTTTCAATGCCGGCCACTGCGTCGCGGTAACGGCCGTACTCAAAGCTCAGGGCCCCGCGCAGGTGCCCCCGATGCGGGCCTTGGTTTGATTGGCTCCCGAGAAAATCGGGGCCCGATCCAGAATGCGGGAGTCGGCGGAGTTGATTACAGGGTCATACTGCTCGCTGCGAATGTCTTCCTGCACCGGCGCGCCGGGCCGGTTTTCCCGCACCGTATAGTCGTAGTAGATGTAGTATGGCATCAGCAGGCCGATGGACGGGCCCGCACCAACCAGGGCGTTTACCTGCACACCTGATTCCGGCGCTTTGCGGAAGATTACCCGCTGCATACCATACGAAGGGCGCAATACAAACAAGTAGTTTGACTTGCCAAATACGAAGGAGCCACCCGAGTTCTGGTTTAGCACGCGCTGCTCCTTGGGGTGCTTTACCTCTACCCCTTCTACGCCCCAGAAGCGGGACCATTTCTCGTCCAGCACGCGGGTAGAGCGCACCGCCACGCCGCCAATAAGGCCGCCGCGGGTGTTGAAGTTGATGCCGTAAGTGAATTCCTTCCGGTAAGACGGCTCCTCGGAGGACACCTGCGCCTGTGCGGCAGACGCAGCCCCAGCAGGGCCAACAAGCTAAGACCGAATGTATAGAGGTTGCGCACGGGGAGCGAGGAGCTAGACGAGTGGGAAATAAACCGCGAAAAAGAGGCCCGTAGGCCCTACAATCTAAAGTACGTAAATTTGCTGGCAATGTCTCGCCAACTTTCTGACTATGAGCACTGCCACCGCCCGCTACACCGGTAACCTTCGCACCGAAGCTGTTCACTCCGCTTCCGGCACTACTATTTTCACCGACGCCCCCGTAGATAACCACGGCCGGGGAGAGTCATTTTCTCCAACGGACCTGGTCAGCGCGGCGCTGGGCACTTGCATGATGACCATAATGGGCATCGTAGCGGAGCGCCAGCAGCTAAACCTGACCGGGGTTAGCTTCGAGGTGCAGAAACACATGGCTACTGAGCCCCGGCGCATTGCCCAGATTGACGTAACCTTCCGGATGCCCGCAACCTTGTCGGACAAGGAACGGACCATACTCGAAAACGCAGCCCGAACCTGCCCGGTAGCTCTAAGCCTGAACCCCGAAATCCGGCAGGAGGTTCAGTTCCTCTACGAGTAGTGAGATGGTGAAATAGTGAACTGGTGAGTTGTCGTTCGAGCCGCGCATTGCTGCGCCGTCAGAACGTAGAACTCACCAGTTCACCAGTTCACTATTTCACCAATTCGCGTACGTCGCTGAGGCGGATGCTCATGTGGGAGGCATCGAAACGGCACTCGCCGTCCTGAATCAGCAGCAGCTGGGGCGACTCGTGGCGTACGCCAAACTTGTTGGCTATTTCGGCGGAAATGGGGCGGTAGCGCAGCAGATCCAGGTAGTAGATAGACGCGTTGGCCAGATTAGCATCGGGCCATTGGCGCTCCAGCTTGCTTTTGGCCGCGGCGCTGATAGAGCAACTCGTGCTGTGTTTGAAAATCAGGACCGGATGCTCGTGCGACTCGCGCACGATGTCGGTAAGCTGCTCGGCCTCGGTGAGGGGTTGCCAGGGAGTACTCATAGGATGGGTTAGTCTTTCGTCGCTTTCTTTTTCTTGCGGAGCCCCAGCCCGATGTGGGCCGGCTCACTCACGCGCGGCACGCCGGCGTTGTCAAACTTATAACTCTCGCGGCCGTCATTAGGTTGCTGAGGCTTGGCGGCGGCGCCGGGCTTCAAATCCGTCTTTTCGACGGCCAGGTGGGAGTCTTTGTACTCGGCCTTGAACTTGCGGGCGTCGCGCAGGGCCCGACGGTTCTCGGCCCGCTTCCGGGCCGGATACATGTCTTCGGTTTGGGCCGCAGCCGCCGTACTGATACCCAGTACCAACCCAGCAATAATCCAGACGTGACGCATAAGAAGCAGGAAAAAGAAAGCGTGAAGTGGCAGACTACCCAGCGCCCCGACGGTGTAAGACCGAGGAGCTTCTTGTACGCAGAAGTGGCTGCCCGAGGTACTGAAAAAAGAGGTTAGAACGGGAGCGGGATGCCCAAAAACTTCCGCTGCCCTACTTTCTTCTTGAGGCGGCGGTTTTTGTACTTGGGCTTTTTAAGAATACCGTTCTTGTCGTAGCTGTTTTTCATGGGCTTGGCTTCCGTCGCCGCATCCATATCCCGGCCGTCGGCAGCTTCACTTTCCACCTTCTTGGCCTTGTGCACCTTGGGCTGCGGCGGGCCCTTGGGGTTGGGAATCCGGTAGGGATGGCAGCTCACCGACATCAGGAAGCACATGAGCACCAGCCCCAGCAAATGACGCAGACCACGAAAAGCAAAACGAATCATAAGGCGGCAATAGTCCGACTGAAGCGTATCAATCAGTCTGCAAGATAAATAGCAACCCGGACTCCACCCGCACTACCGGGCAGAATCCGGGCCGCGGGCTTAGTAGGCCAGGAGTTTCTCGACCCGCTCGCGCAGGCGCTGCTGGGGCAGAAAGGCCTTTTCCAGCGGCGGCGAGAAGGGAATGGCCGTGTCCAGGGAAGCTACGCGCTGCACCGGGCCGTCGAGGTGCTCGAAGCAGTGCTCGGCAATCCAGGCCGCAATTTCGCCGCCAATGCCGCCCGTAAGTGTGTCTTCGTGGAAGAGAATAACGCGGCCGGTTTTGAGCACCGTAGCCCGCACGGCTTCTTCGTCCCAGGGCAGCAGGGTGCGCAAGTCCAGAATGTCGCAGTCCAGATTCAGCTCTTCGGCCAGAGCGGTAGCCCAGTGTACGCCGGCCCCGTAGGTGATGATGCTCAGCTCGGAGCCTTCCCGGGCCAGGGCCGCCTTGCCGATGGGCGTGGTGTAGTAGGCATCCGGCACCGGCCCGCTGACAGAGCGGTAAAGCATCTTGTGCTCGAAGTAAATCACTGGGTTGGGGTCTTCGATGGCCGCGTTGAGCAGGCCTTTGGCGTCGTGGGGATTTGAAGGATACACCACTTTCAGGCCCGGGGTGTGGGTAAACCAGGCCTCGTTGCTTTGGGAGTGAAACGGCCCGGCGGCCGAGCCGGCCCCGGTGGGCATCCGCACCACCACGTCGGCATTCTGTCCCCAGCGGTAGTGGCTTTTGGCCAAGTTATTCACAATCTGGTTGAAGCCGCAGGTCACAAAGTCGGCAAACTGCATTTCGACCATGGCCTTCTTGCGCCGGATGCTCAGGCCCAGGCCCGCGCCCACAATGGCCGACTCGCACAAGGGCGTGTTGCGCACCCGCCCCTTGCCGAACTGCCCCACGAAGCCTTCGGTTACCTTGAACACCCCGCCGTAGTCGGCAATGTCCTGGCCCATGAGTACCAGCTCGGGGTAGCGCTCCATGCTTTGGCGCAGCGCGTCACTGATGGCGTCGACGTAGCGCTTGTCCGTTGCAGGCTGTTGGTTGTCACTTGTTAATTGAAGCGCAGCATCGGCCTCGAAGGGCTGGTACATGTCGGCTATTTCCTGCTCGATGCTGGCCGTGGGCATGGGTGTGGCGTCGGCTACGCGCAAACCTTCCTCGATTTCGCGCTTGATGGTTTCGCGGAAGCGCATGCGGGCCTCCTCGTCCAGGATGCCTTCCTGCAAAAGCCACTTCTCGTAGTTCTCAACCGGGTCTTTCTGGGCCCATTCCTCAAACAGCTCCTGGGGCACATACTTGGTGCCGCTAGCTTCCTCGTGGCCGCGCATCCGGAACGTTAGGGCCTCCAGCAGCACGGGCCGCGGATTCTGGCGCAGGTCTTCGGCCAGGCGGCGTACCGTGTCATACACTTCCAGCACGTTGTTGCCGTCTACCTGCACGGCTTCCATGCCGTAGGCCGGGCCTTTGTCGATGAAGTAGTTGAAGCGGAACTGCTCCTTGCTGGGCGTACTCAGGCCGTAGCCGTTGTTTTCGATGATGAAGATAACCGGCAGCTGCCACACGGCGGCCACGTTGAGGGCCTCGTGGAAGTCGCCCTCGGAGGCCCCACCGTCGCCGCTGTAGGTTACCGTGACGCGGGGCTCCTTATCCAGCAAATCGGCCAGGGCAATACCGCCGGCCACGGCCAGCTGGGGGCCTAGGTGACTAATCATACCCACGATGTGGTGCTCGTTGGTGCCGAAGTGGAAGCTCCGGTCCCGGCCCTTGGTGTAGCCGGTGGTTTTGCCCTGCCACTGGGCAAAGAGGCGGTCCAGGGGCACGTTGCGGCCGGTAAAGACGCCCAGGTTGCGGTGCAGGGGCAGAATGTACTCGTCCGGGTTCAGGGCCAGGGTGCTACCCACCGAAATGGCTTCCTGCCCAATGCCCGAAAACCACTTGCTGACCTTGCCCTGGCGCAGCAGAATCAGCATTTTCTCCTCAATCATGCGGGGCTTGAGCAGCCCTTGGTAGAGGTGGAGCAGGATATCGTTGGAGTAGTCTTTCCGGTCGAAATTCATACGGGGGAGGGTGGGTAGTAAGCGGGGCAAAAGTACAGGTTTGGACGAAAGACGCATTGCCCCGCTGCCTCCTATCCTATATCGTCGGAAAACAGCCGCCGCAACGGTGCCTGGAACACGACCTTCAGCAGCACCAGGGCCACCGTCAGAAGCTGCGCCCAGACGAGGTATTGCACAGGCCATGACTCCGGATAGGTCAGGTACCAGCCAAACACGGGAGAATACATCCTCACATCAAGAAAGCCGGCCGACTTATACAGCCCCGCAACGCTCAGCGCTATGCTCACCGCCGCTAGCAGAGCGCCCCACCAAGCTCTCCCCATCATCAGCCAGAAATAGGAAGGGGCAAGCAGCAAGTACTCCACCAGAAACAGAATACCTGCCACCGGAAATACAAACAGGCAACCCTGCCCGCTGCACTTGCCGATTTCGTGCCAGGCCGAAGTCAGAACCAAGGCTATTACACTTGCTAACAGCAGTATGGAGACTAATGCTTTTACATAGTGTTTCATTTATTACTGATTCAGCCGTGGAAGTAAGCAGAATAAAAGTACAGGTTTGGACGAAAGGAAAATTGTTGGCCTGGCTTTGTGAAATAGGCCGGCCGGCGGCATCTATCTTTGGAATCCATTTTCCTTCTCTATCCTTAGTATGACCCGAATTCTACTTACCAATACTACTCTTGCTGTATTGAGCGCAGCTTTTGCTCAAGCGCAACAGCTCGACACCTTAGCGAGGCGCCAACCAGCACTGCTTACACCACAGTCAGTGGTGAGTTTTCCTCCTGACAGCTTTGTGCTTGGCCATTTTGTTTGTACAGCGAAAGGCCTACCCATAACCCAGGTAAGTACCCAGGTAAGTTCGCCTTCGTTTACCACCGTTCAGCCCGTCCTCAGCCGCATTGCCGGGGTGCAGGTTACGCCCTACTCCGGGGCGCCCGGGGCCTGGGCTACGGTCCGCATCCGGGGGTGGCCAACGTGACCAGCAGCAGTCAGCCCTTGTATGTAGTCGACGGCATTCCGGTTTATAATATGGATGCCAAGCCTGAAAACTGGACCGGCTTGTACCGCTTTATCAACGAGACGCAGTACGCGCCGGTGAAAGAGCCGGTGCCTTTCTCCCCGATGGGCAACCCGCTGCTCGATTTGCCGGTGGCCGACATCGACCAAGTGGAAGTGCTGAAAGGAGCCGCCGCTACGGCGCAGTATGGTATTCAGGGCACCAACGGGGTTATTCGTATCAGTACCCGCCGCGGCGCCGACGGCCTCGCGCTGGCCCAACCGCTGCGGGTGCGCTACGCTGGCTGGGGCGGCTTGCAGCAAGTACGCCAGCGCTACGACCTGCTCGATGCCCGCCAGTACGCCGAACTGGCCAATGAGGCCGCCCGCAACGACGGGAACAGCCCTCCTTACTCAGCAGCCGAGCTCAACAACCTGTCCGGCGTCGACTGGCAGGACAAGGCCTTCCGGGTGGCGGGCATGCAAAGCCACAACCTGAGTGTGGATGGGCTCACCGCGCATGGCACGCGCTACTACGTGGCCGCCGATTACCTGCGGCAAGGTGGGGTACTGATCAACTCCCAGCTAAGCCGCTACAGCCTGCGGGCCAACGTCGAGCAGCAGCTGGGCCGCAAGCTGACGGTCAGCGCCAAAGTAGCCGGCAGCCAGCTGGATCAGAAGCAGCCGGGCTTCCAGTCGGATGCCAGTAGTACGCTGGCCACCCTGCTCCAGGCCCGGCCCATTCTGCCTCCGCCTTCAACCAACCCGTATTACACCTTTAACCCAATGCGGGATCTGGAGGAAGTATACTTCCAGCCGCGCACCCGCCGCCTGCTGGCCCAGCTGCGGCTTAGCTACCAAGTTACCCCCGCGCTCAGCCTGCGGGCCTATGCCAGCCGCGAACAGGCCAAGCTGGCGGGCAATTTCCACGTAAAGCCCACCACCGTACCCGATGGCACCGTCATTGGCTACGAGCAGAGCGCCGATTCGGAAACCAAAACCGCTGTGTATGGCTCAGAGCTCAGCTACCAACAGACGCTGGGCGACCGGCATGGCCTTAGCGCCAGTCTGCACTACCAGCAGCAGCAGTACGAGCGCAGCCAAAATCAGGAACGCCGGACTACCTACGCCTATCTAAACAACCCAGCCAGCATAGGTACAGCCTATATTCGGACGGAGATGGAAACCGAGCCGCTGCGCAACGCCACGGCGGCTGTAGCTTACGTGTACGACAAACGGTACGAGCTGCGGGCTTCCATGCGGTCCGATTTTATACTGGCCACCGATGACAGCAAAGAGATTCACCGCTGGTTTCCAGGGGCCGAGCTACGCTGGCATCTGGGTCAGGAGGCTTTCTTGGCCGATGTGGCCAGCCTTAGTGCCCTCTCCCTACAGGCCGGGGCCGGCCGCACCCGTAGCTTCTACTCCTTTGATCAAACCGACCAGGTGGATGCCGGCCTGCACCTGGGCATGCTGCACGACAAGCTGACCCTCGACGCGCAGGTATACCGTCGCCGGACGGAGGATGCCCAAGCCACGCTCACGACGGTATTCTTCGGCACCAATGGCCCCATCACGTCTTATTACTCGCCTCAAATTGAACTCCGGAACCAGGGTGTGGAGCTGACGCTGGGTGGTTCCTGGCAGCTTGGTCAGTTCCGGGGCCTGAGCACCGTAGCCGTGGCGGCCAACAAGAACGAAGTAACGGAAATACGCTTCGGCACCTACTCCATCGACAAAGTGAACGAGCTCGAGAAAGGCCAGTCCGTGAGCCGCTTCTTCGTATTTGAGCAGCAAGGCACTTACCCCGCCAGTTCGCCCGAAGCTGGCCGGGTCCGCTTCCGCGACCGGAACAACAACGGGCAGTTCGACTACGGCGACGGCCAGTATCAGGGCAGCGGGTTGCCCCGCCGCACGCTCAACCTGTACCAGCAGCTGCACTGGCAGCGCTGGCAGCTCGAAGCCCAACTCGATGGCCTGTTCGGGTATCAGATCCTCAACACCACGCTCGTCGGGCTCGACCGGCCCACGGGCAATAGTAACGCTTCGGTCCGGGCCTTAGACTACTGGACTCCCAACAACCAGAATACTTCCGTGCCCAAGCCTGGGCGCGCGGCCTCCTATGGGCCATTCAGCGACCAGGACCTGGCTAGCGGCAACCACGTCCGCCTGTCGCAGCTCATGCTTAGCTATGAAGTACTTAATACGGAAGCCCGGCGCCTGAGTGTATGGGTGGGCGGGCAGAACCTGTTTGTTACGGGCTCCTACCGCGGCTTCGACCCCAACGTGAGCAGCGGCGGCGCCTCTCCTCTGCTAGCCGGCCAGGATGCCAGCGTGTATCCCGTAGCCCGGGTGTGGCAGCTAGGTGTGCGCGGGCAGTTCTAGACGAGTGAGCTGAACCCGAACCTCCGCGCTACTCCAGGGGTTATTGCAGTACTATTTCCGCTTCCTACTATCTTGCCCTATGATTCAATTCGAAGAATTCACCCTCGCCAACGGCCTGCGCTGCATCGTGCACGAAGACCACTCGACGCCCATTGCCGTACTCAACGTGCTCTATAATGTGGGCTCACGCGACGAGGACGTGGAACACACCGGCTTTGCCCACCTCTTTGAGCACCTCATGTTCTCGGGCTCGGTCAATATTCCCAACTACGACGAGCCCTTGCAGTACGTGGGCGGCGAAAACAACGCCTTTACCTCCCCGACATCACCAACTACTACCTGACGCTGCCCGCGGCCAACATCGAAACCGGCTTCTGGCTCGAATCGGACCGGATGCTGGGTTTGGCCTTCTCCGAAAACGGGCTCGAAGTACAGCGCAAAGTGGTGGTCGAGGAGTTTAAGCAGAACTACCTCAACCAGCCCTACGGCGACGTGTGGCTGAAGCTGCGCCCTTTGGCCTACCAGCAGCACCCATACCAGTGGCCCACCATCGGCAAGGAAATCAGCCACATCGAAAACGCGGTAATGGACGACGTGCGGGCCTTTTTTGCCAAGCACTACTCCCCTGCCAACGCCATTCTGGTCATTGCCGGCGCCGTCACGGTAGCCGAAGCCCGCCGCCTGGCCGAAAAGTGGTTTGAGCCCATCCCCGGCGGCACCCGCTACGAGCGGCAGCTGCCCGCCGAGCCCCGGCAGACAGCCCCGCGCCACCTCGACGTGGTAGCCGACGTGCCGGTCAGCGCTTATTATAAAGTATACCACATTCCGGCCCGCTCCGCCGCCGATTACCACACCGTCGACCTGCTCAGCGACGTGCTGGGCCGGGGCAAATCGGCCCGCCTCCACCAGCGCCTGGTGAAAGACCGGCAGCTGTTCAACTCCGTTTCGGCTTCCTGCAGCGGTTCCCTTGAGCCTGGCCTGCTCGTCATCAGCGGCCGTCTGAACAGCGGCATTACGATGGAAGCCGCCGACGCCGCTGTGGAAGAAGTAGTGGCCGAGCTGCGGCAGGAGCTGGTTTCGGCGCAGGAGCTAGAGAAAGTGAAAAACCAGGCCGAAGCCACCATCGTCTTCGAGGAAATTGAGCTGCTCAACCGCGCCATGACGTTGGCCTACTTCAAACTGCTCGGCAACACGGACCTGATCAATCAGGAAAGTGCGAAAGTGCAGGCCGTAACGGCCGAAGGACTGCGGGCCGCCGCCCAGGAGTACCTCCGCCCCGACAACAGCAGCACGCTTTTCTACCGGGCCCAGGCCGAGGTAGCCACTACTCCCCTGGTCACTGCTGATTCCGAGGAATAAACTGCGTGAGCCTATTTGGTATAAGACCATAAAAGAAGCCCCGTCGGATATCCGACGGGGCTTCTTTTATGGTCTTGCACGTGGCGGAAGCTGGGCTTACCAGCCGCTACCGGAGGAAGAACCCCAGCCGTTGTCAGCTTTCTTGGCCGGAGCCTTTTTGGCGGGTGCGGCAGCCTTTTTGGGCGCGGCCTCCGCGGTGGCAGCACCGGCGCTGCTTACTTTCTTGCTAGCCGATGCCGACGCTGTAGCAGTCTTGGCGGCCGGAGCTGCTACGGGGGCAGCTACTTCGGTTGTCGTTACGGCGGGCTGAGCTGGAGCAGTGGCTTCTACCATTGGGGCCGGAGCCGTCGTGGAGGTATTGGTACTTACGTTACGCTTGATGTATGGAGCCAGCGGCCGGCCCCGGTAGTCCATCCGGACGCGGTGCGAAGGAGCAGCTGTGAAGCCGGGAGCAATGGCAAAGCCATTCGACTGGGGAACAGACTCAGTAGCGGCAGCGGCAGGAGCAGCGAAACCACTGCTGGCAGCCGGATCAGTGGCAGCAGCTGGGGTTGTGGCCGTAGCCGGAGCAGCCGCTGGAGCGGTTTCGGCGCCCCACGAGTCGGCGGGCTTCTTAGCAGCCGGCTTCGAGCGGCTTTGCTGGGCTAGTGCGTTCGAGGTGCTCAACACGGCAACCAACAAAAGGCACGAAAAAACGGGACGTAGCATAGCGAAAAAGGAGTGGTAGTAGAAAATTTGGTCAAGTCTACTACGCAGAAACTGTAGGATTTGTGCCTGAAACCACAAAAATATCTACTCCATTCCGAAGTATTGGAGTTAGCCGCATATTTTTCTTGCTATTGCTTGCGTGCCGGCGCGGTCTTCTCCGACGAAATTGTGGAACTGAAGGAAGCGGGCTTGGCTACTTTCTTTTTGATGGGCCGGCCCATATAGTCGGTGCTGGGGGCGTGGGCATGTTGATGCGCATTCCCGGGGCCAGCCGCTGCCGGTCCTCATCGGTGTAGCGCCGCGAATTGGAAACGCGGGCTACGGCCCGGGAGCGGCCAGGTGAAGCTTTCTTATGGTAGCCGCTGGCACGCTTGGTTTGGGCCTGAGCGGCGCACACGGGCAACAGAAAAGCCAGGCTCAACAGCCCGAAAATGAGTCGAGGGTACCGCATTAGGCAACAGGATTAAGTGAAACATACACTCCTGGTTCCTAATACGGTACCCTCGAGGGGTTAGGCCACGTTGAGCCTCACTAACTTTTATTCGCCCGAGGCAGCCGTCGTGGCAACGGTCGAAGACTTGGCGATTTTGGCAGCTACTTTAGCGTCCTGGCGCTTGGCCTTACGTACGGGGCGGCCCCAGTAATCGGTGCTGGTGCCGCGGTAAGGGGCCGTGTTCATGCCGGGCGCAATCATGACGCCGGAGGAGTGCATCATGGGGTCGTCGCTGGCTTCGTCGGTGGTAGTCTGCGCTACGGGAGCGGTAGTCAGGTTGCTTTTTGCTTTTTTCTTAAGTGGGCGGCCCCACCAGTCGGTGCTGGGCTTGTCGTGCAGGCTCAGGCTGACGCCGGGGCACTGCTCCAGCCCGTGTTGTAGCTGATAGCTTCGTTGGTGGTAGCAGTAGTGGTGGTAGCTGGAGCGGCTTCCTCCTTGGTGGGCGCATTAATGGTCCAGGGGTCCAGCTCGGGCTGCGACCAATCGGTGGCAGCAGCCGACGTACTTTTGGTCTGGGTTTGGGCCTGGGCCGAAGCGGCGCTAAGTACTACAAAGAAGAAAGCGGAAGACAGGAAACGGTTCATAACTCAGAGAAGGCGAAAGGATGAATAACAGACCAGGCGCATAGCCGTCGGCGGGTAGGCTCGAACGGGTGGCGCCCCGCGTTCAGTCTTCTTTGCCGCTTGTGAGAAGGAGTTTTGCAGCAATCGTACCAACTTTTTCGGCCGCCTGATCGGGCCCGGTTTATGTCCTGAATTTCAAGACCCCTACCTTTGCCGCACTATGCAGGACCAAATCAACCGCCTCCGCGCCGAAATCGAAGCTTACGACCTCTCCGCTCCCGACCAGCTGGAGCAGTTCCGCATTGCCTTCACCGGGCGCAAAGGGCAACTGGCCGATTTGTTCGACCTTCTCAAAACTGTGCCGCAGGAGCAGCGCCGGGCCGTGGGTCAGGAGCTCAACCAGCTCAAACAGCTGGCCCTCGACAAGTTTGCCCAGCGCCAGCAGGAGCTCGAAGCCGCCACCCAGAACGCTCCCGCCGACCCAACGTTCGACTACACCTTGCCCGTGGTGCCCAACGCCCTGGGCACCCGCCACCCGCTGAGCTTGGTGCGCGAGGAAATGGTGCGCATCTTCTCCCGTATCGGGTTTAACGTAGCCGAAGGGCCCGAAATCGAGGACGACTGGCACAACTTCACGGCCCTCAACTTCCCCGAAAACCACCCGGCCCGCGACATGCAGGACACGTTCTTCGTGACCCGCAACCCCAGTGACCCGACGCACGACGCGCTGCTGCGCACCCACACCAGCACGGTGCAAGTGCGGGTGATGGAAAGCCAGAAGCCACCTATCCGCAGCATTATGCCGGGGCGGGTGTACCGCAACGAGGCCATTTCGGCCCGGGCCCACATGATGTTCCATCAGGTAGAGGGCATTTTCATTGACGAAGGCGTCAGCTTTGCCGACCTAAAGCAGACGGTGTATTACTTCGTGCAGGAAATGTTCGGGGCCGACATTAACATCCGCTTCCGGCCCTCCTTCTTCCCGTTCACCGAGCCCAGCGCCGAAATCGACATTACCTGCCTAATCTGCAAAGGCACGGGCTGCAACATCTGCAAGCAATCCGGCTGGGTGGAAATCGGGGGCTGCGGCATGGTCGACCCCAACGTGCTGGAGCAGTCCGGCATTGACGCGGAGAAATACTCGGGCTACGCCTGGGGTATGGGCATTGAGCGAATCACCATGCTCAAGTACCAGATTAAGGACCTGCGCCTGTTCACAGAAAACGACCTGCGCTTTCTACGGCAGTTTGAAGGCGTACAATAAAGCGGGTCAAAAGATTGTTTACCATATACGCGGCCCGGAACAAGAACACACACGGGCCTCGTTGTGAAGCTACCATTAGTCGCCCGGTGGGCAATGCACCCAGCGGCATTGCCCACCGGGGCGACGCTCCTAAAACCAAATGCTATGTTGTCGTTGCCTTCTGCCCGCTCCTATATTGTCGGATTCGGCCTGCTTAGCCAGGCGGTGCTCTGCGGCTGCGACTCGGGCTCCAGCGCGCAACCCCAGATTCCGCTTACGGCCTTTAATGAGGTACTCTTCCTGACCAACCAGGAGAACAGCGCCCTGCGCTTCGATAACGGGGCCGTGTATCACAAGGGTGGCGTGAGGGGCCTGATTGTGGTACGGCAGAACGCCAGCACCTATCTGGCCTTTGAGCGTGCCTGCACCTACAACTCGACCGACACCTGCGCCCGGGTTAAGATTTCGCCGTTTGTGAACCTGTTTGACCCTTGCTGCAAGTCGCAATTCAACTTTCAGGGCCAGCCACAGAGCGGTCCGGCCAACTTACCGCTGCGTCGGTACTCAACTTCGCTCTCGGGCAACACGCTGACAATCACAAACTAGAAAACTTTTTACAATTATTTTTGCAACAATGCTTGCAGGAAATCGCGCAGTGCACTAATATTGCACCCGCAACGACAGATAAACGTCGCCATAACCGCTTCCTTAGCTCAGCCGGTTAGAGCATCTGACTGTTAATCAGAGGGTCCCTGGTTCGAGCCCAGGAGGGAGCGCTACGATTGGAAATACCCGCCCTTATCCGGCGGGTATTTTTGTTTTAGCCCCATCCGGCAGGATTGCTACATTACCCCAGACGGGTATGACAGGCCATAGCGGTACAAAAACCGGTACGACTGCCCGTATGCAGCGCCAGACAGCCTACAAGCGTAAAATCAGCGTCTGCTGAACAGGAAGCACGAACCCATCTGCTTAGAATTACAGAAGAGGTCACATTTACGGCATAACCTATTTTTTGCGAGAGTTAACACCGTCCATTTAGGGACAAGTTGTTCGAAAACGGACATGTTTTGCTGAATCACATTCATCCAAGGTTGCGCTTGTGAACTAGTGGTCAGTTAGTTATGCATATGGCGCGGGGTTTGGATTGCAGAGCAGGGACTGACCTATTCCCTGTTCGAAAATGGACAAAGCCATTTGCACTACCGTTACCAAGCAGCGCCAACGCGCCGCTATATGCTGGCCATCATTGACTTACACAAGTGGCTGAAAGCGCCGCGCAAGCAACAGGCGCGAGCAGATGGCAGCCGCTAAAAGCTTTTGGTTCCGCAGGTGTTCGAGCGCGCTACTCCCAGCCCGGAGCAAGATCATCATGGCCCGGGCGGCGTGGCGAAGCGGCACGGCCGCACGACCGAGACACGCCCCGATGGAGCGGAGGAGTGGCTGGGCCACACCGCCGTAATTCGCCTAGTGGGCGAAGACGTCGTGATGGTGGTCACGAACGCTGACACTAGCCATGGCTTGGAGTGGAGCGCCCGGTCGGCGGCCGTTCTCTGCAAACGACTTCGGCGCGGGGCCGCCTGTTGGTCGACTCTCCTCAGCACCTCCTCACGTTTCAACCTGCCTTTTTATGCTGCTCTCCTACCTTAAACTTGCCTGGAAGGTCTTGCTGCGGCGCAAGTTCTTCACCTTTATCAGCTTGTTCGGCATCAGCTTTACGCTCATGGTGCTGCTGGTGGTGGTGGCCCTGTTCGACTACAGCGTGGGGGCCCGCACGCCCGAGTCGCGTATCGAGCGCATCGCGTTTATCACGTTTTTGAACCATGGCTTTGCGGATGGAAACCAAATAAATACCCCGCCCAGTCCTTACTTTCTTGATAAGTACGTGCGCCCGATGAAGTCGCCCGAGAAAATAGCTGTTTACTCGCTGTTTCGGACCAGCCCCAGCTACATCGGCAACAAGAAGGTGGAACTCGATCTAAAGTTTACCGACAACGTGTTCTGGGAGGTCTTCGACTTTCACTTTCTCGACGGCAAGCCCTACAACGCCAACGACCTGCGCGATGCCAACCGCGTGGTGGTGATTTCGGAAACCACGGCCCGCAGCTATTTCGGCACCACCCGGGGCGTCGTGGGCCGCTCCCTTGAAGTGGACCAGCGCCGGTTTCAGGTGCTGGGTGTGGTCAGCGACGTGTCGATTCTGCGCTTCAACTCCTACGCCGAAGTGTGGGCCCCATGACTACCACCAAGGCCGACCTGCGCGGCCCTGCCCTGGAGGGCGAGTATTTCGCGGCGCTGCTAGCCCCCGAAGGCACTGACCTGGAAACCATCGACGCTGAGTATCAGCAGGTACTGAAGCGCGTGGTCAATCCCAACCCCGACGTGAAGACGCTGACCGCCCACGCCGACGACCTGTTGGCCACGTTGACCCGCCAAATCTTGGGGCAGGGAGAATCGGAATCACCTAAAATCACGGCCTTTTACTTTATCGCCTTTGGTCTGGCCTTGCTGTTCATGGCGTTGCCGGCGCTGAACCTGGTGAATATCAACCTGAGCCGCATCATGGATCGCAGTTCCGAAATAGGAGTGCGTAAAGCGTTTGGCGCCACCAGCAACACGCTGGTAGGGCAGTTTCTGATCGAGAATATATTTCTGACCCTACTGGGTGGGCTATTGGGGCTCGCGTTGGCCTACGGCGTCCTGGAGCTAATCAATGACGCCGGTTTGATTCCTTACGCCCGGCTCACGCTCAACGTGCGCGTATTTGGCTGGGCCTTGCTGGCTGCCGTGTTCTTTGGGGTGCTGTCGGGCGTGTATCCCGCCTTCAAAATGTCCAGGGTGGCGCCCGTTGAAGCCCTAAAAGTCAGCGCGAACTAATTGTGTTTTCATAGCCTCTGCCTCCTATGATACGTCATCTTTTGATCCTGATCTGGAACCGCAAGCGGTCCACCATGCTGCTGGCTGTGGAAATCTTGCTGTGCTTTTTCGTCCTCTTCGCGGTGAGCAGCCTGTTCCTGTACAACGTGTACCACTACCGCCAGCCGCTGGGCTTTGATTACCAGAACGTGTGGGAAATCAACATTGACCCGAAGCGGATACGACTGACTTCCATCAACAGCTTCAGCTTGCCGTGCAGCGCTTAAAAACCACCAAAGGCGTGGTTGGCGTGAGCAAAACGGGTAGTAACACGCCCTTTTCATTTAATACGCGGATTGGCACTTATTTCTACAAAGGCGAAAGAATGCCCAAAAACGCAAACCACGACGCCGACGACGAGTTGCGGGAAGTGCTGAAGCTCAACGTGGTGGAAGGCCGCTGGTTCGACAAACGCGACGCGGCTAGCACGCGCGCTCCTATCGTGATCAACATGGCGCTCAAAAACGCCGCGTTTCCCAACGAGAAAGCAGTGGGCCAACTGTTTACCGACGAAAAAGCCGAAAAAGAGTGGCAGGTAGTGGGGGTAGTGGACTACCGCGCGAAAGACGACTTCGCCGAAACTATCCCTGTCAGCTTTCGACGCCGCGTGCTGGAGTACGATACCGCCCAAAAAAGCACCCATGGGGCGGCCGTTTTTTTGGTTCGGGTGCAGCCCGGCAGCGGCGCTGTGCTGGAGCAACAGCTAATCAAGGAAATTACCACCGTGGCAAAAGGCTGGTCGGTGACGGTAAATTCCTTGGAGCAGAACCGTGCACTGACCCTGAAAATTGCGCTGATACCACTTATCGTGCTTGGGCTGGTGTGCGGCTTCTTGGTTCTGAGCGTGGCGCTGGGATTGTTCGGGGTCTTGTGGCTGAGCATCAGCAAGCGCCGGGGCGAAATCGGGATACGCCGGGCGATGGGTGCTACGGCCGGCACTATCGGCAGCCAGATGGTGGGCGAGATTTTGGTCGTCACAACGCTTGGCCTGCTGCCGGGGCTGCTGGTGGCGGCGCAGTTTCCGTTGGTGGGCGCGCTGGATGTACCGGCCGGCGTGTACTTGATGGCAATAGGGCTGTCCGCTGCCTTAATTTACGGCCTCACAGTGTTCTGCGCCCTATACCCGAGCCTGCTGGCGGCGGGCATTCACCCGGGGTAGCGCTGCGGGAAGAGTAAACCCGCCCCGGCAGGCCCGGCGGCTTTTTCGCGTGCTTGTCCTGCTACAATAGTTCAGGAAAACGGTAATTTTCTTGAACAAAACCGATTAGAAAGACCCTTATGAACATCAACCTGCGGCAATTGCTGGAAGAATACGAAGTCCCCTGCCCCACTCACCGTTGAGGCGTTTTATTTGCTGTAGTAGTACTGCTTATCAGGCAATGATTCAGCTATGATTGTCAAAGCCCAACGCCAACAGACAGGGTTAAGAAACTTAAGCTACCACTCTGCATCTTTCAGTTATTCGCCGCTGTACCTGGGCGACTGCTATGGCAGCTATAAAGCAGGCATCGTTTGATAATTCGGGCCATCAACAAGAGTATATTGTGCAGGTGCAGGTTGATGCAGCGCTGAACTTGATTCAGAACTAATCACCTATCGCCTCCTACGGGCGGCCTGTGTGGCTTTGGAGTTAGTATTGTGGACCCTGTAGACGAAGAGAATGTAACGAGTATTTGTCTCTTCCCAACGGCGAGATATACTCGCCACCATCCTGCTAGCTTAACCGTCAAGTTTTATCCGGAATCCTATAGACTCCTACAAGAGCTGCAAAAAGGAATCGGTCTATTGAAGGAAAACATCATAAGTTGACTAAAGCCAATCTATAACGCAGCCCAGCAGTAGAATGCCTTGCGGTAAGCGCGGCAGGCTGTAACTCAATCCGCCGGATTGGGGTACCTACTAGCCTACCTAAATTCTTACCGCTATGACCAACCAAACTGTCCTAATTACCGGGGCCTCCAGTGGCATCGGCTTCGAGCTGGCCCGCTGCTTTGCCCGCGACCAGTACCGCCTTGTTCTTTCCGCCCGCCCCGGGGCCGACCTGCAAGAGGCTGCCCAAAAGTTGCAGCAGGAGTTTGCCGGCGTGCAGACCATTGTTATTCCCGCCGACCTAAGCACCCACGAAGGCCCGGTGCAGCTGTTTGAGGAAACCCAGCGCCAGGGCTTGCAGATTGATATATTGGTCAACGACGCCGGCTTTGGGGAGGCAGGCTTGTTCGTAGAAACCGACCTGCAGAAGGAAATGGGCATCGTCCACGTCAACGTATTGGCCTTGATGACGCTGACCAAGCTCTTTTTGCGCGAAATGGTGACCCGCAATTCGGGTAAGATCCTGCAGCTGGGCTCGGTCGTGTCGTTCTTGCCCAACCCGCGCCAAGCCGTATATGCCGCCACCAAGGCGTTTGTTCTCTCCTTCTCGGAAGCCCTGCAGCACGAGCTCAAGGAGATGAAGTCGGAGGTGACAATGACGATTCTGTGCCCACCCGCCACGGAAACCGACTTCTTCCGGGTAGCCAATGCCGAGGATACCAAAGTAGGCCAGAGCAAGAAAGCTACGCCCGAGGAAGTGGCCGAAGGCGGCTATAAAGGCCTGCTCAACGGCGAGGCCCGGGTGCTGCCCACCTTCGGAGCCAAGCTCAACTTTGCCTCCAGCGCCCTGTTCTCCGACTCCCTGCTGGCCACGATGATGAACACGCAGATGCAGCCGGAAAAGGAATAAACTGTCCGCATCCCACTAAAAAGCCCGACCAGTAATGCACTGGTCGGGCTTTTTAGTGGGATGCTGGATGATTGGTAGCCAGGTCTTACTTGCCAACGGGCTTGATGCTGATGGCCGTGCCCCCGCCGGGGCCAGCTGCAGCTTGAGCGTGGTTTTGCTGTCCACTTTCTGCTTGCGGATCTGGTAGACCATGGGGCTCTTGTCCCAGCTGGCGCCTTTGCCGTCGGCGTAGATGGTGGCTTCGTAGCGCTGCCCGGGCGTGAGAAAGTCCAGCTTGACCTGCTGCTGCCGGGCCTGCTCGTCGGTAATGCTGCCCACGTACCACTCGTCCTTGCCCTTGGCCTTGCGGGCCGTGGTGATATACTCGCCGGGCTCGGCCAGCAGAATACGGGTATCGTCCCAATCCACGGGCACGTCGCGGATAAACTGGAAGGCGTCGAGGTGCTGCTCATAGGCCTCGGGCAGGTCGGCGGCCATCTGCAGCGGGCTGTACAGCGTCACGTACAAAGCCAGCTGCTTGGTGAGCGTGGTATGCACCTGCTTGCCCTGGTTGCGGGCCGGGTTCCAGCTTTCGAGCTTGATCTGGAAGATGCCGGGCGTGTAGTCCATCGGCCCGCCGATAAGCCGGGTGAAGGGCAAGATGGTTTCGTGCTCGGGTGGGTTGCCACTGCTCCAGGCGTTGAACTCATTGCCGCGGGCCGCTTCCGAGGCCAACCAGTTGGGATACGTGCGGTGCAGGCCCGTGGGCCGCACCGACTCGTGCATGTCGACCATCAGGTGGTTATCAGCTGTTTTCTGGGCCGTGCGCACGTAGTGGTTTACCATCCATTGCCCGTCGTGGTGCTCCCCGCGCGGAATGATGCGGCCCACGTAGCCGGTTTTCACCGCGTCGTAGTTGTGGTCCTTCATAAAGCGGTAAGCCGCATCCTGGCGCCGCTCGTAGTTGGTCACCGATGAGCTGGTTTCGTGGTGCATCATCAGCTTCACGCCCTTGCTCTGGGCGTATTGTTGCAGCTCGGCCACGTTGAAGTCCGGGTAGGGCGTCACGAAGTCGAAAACTTCCTCTTTCCAGTTATTGGCCCAGTCTTCCCAGCCTACGTTCCAGCCTTCCACCAGCACGCTCTGCAGGCCGTATTTGGCGGCAAAGTCAATGTAGCGTTTCACGTTGGCCGTGTTGGCGCCGTGGTGGCCGTTGGGCGTGAGCTTGTTCCAGTCGGTGTCGGCCAGCTTGATGTTGCTCACGTCGGAGTAGTTCCAGCTGGCTTTGTTGACGTGCATTTCCCACCACACGCCCACAAACTTCTGGGGCTGAATCCAGCTGGTTTCGGTGAGCTTGGTGGGTTCGTTCAGGTTGAGCACCAGTTTGGAGGCCAGTACTTCCGGGGCCTTGTTGCTCACAATAATGGTACGCCAGGGCGTGTGCTCGGGGCCTGCAGGTAGGCCTTGGCCCCGGTGCCGGTGGCGTCGGGCACCAGCTGACTGCTCAGACCGAAGGTTTTGGTGTCCACGTTGAGCATCATAGCCGGGTAGTTGACCAGGGCTGCCTCGTGGATGTTGATGTAGAGCCCGTCGTCCGACTTAAGCATCAGCGGCGTCTGCACCCGCTGGGGCGCCGATTTAAGCTGAATAGGCTCGATATTGGCCGAGTTGACCTCACTCAGGCGGGTGGTGCTGTAGGTATACTCGTTGGAATCGTAGTCGCCCGGAATCCAGAAGGCCTTGTGGTTGGCGGGCAGGTTGAACTCGGTTTTCTCGTCCTGCACCGTGAAATACTGCAGCGTGGGCTGGGCCGGAAACTCGTAGCGAAAGCCCACGCCGTCGGCAAAGACGCGGAAGACGACGTCCAGCTGCCGGCTGGGGGCCGCGGGTTGGCGCAGATGCACCGTAAGCTGCTGGTAATGGTTGCGGATGCTTTTGACCTCGCCCCACACCGGCTGCCAGGTTTCGTCTACCTCCTTGGTTTCGCTGCCTACCAGCTCCAGCGGCCCGTCAAAGCCCTTGCCGTCGGCCAGCGCCAAGCCCAGCCGGGAAGGTTTCAGCACCGTTTTAGCCCCCAAATGCACGGCGTACGTGGGCTGACCACCGGGTGCCAGAGCGAAGGTGAGACTTACCTGCTCCATGCGGGCCGTCAGGGGCGCAGCAGTCTGCCCGCTCACGCGCAAGCCCGCGGAGCAGAGCAGGGCCACCAAGAAAAAGTTCTTCATCAATATGTAGTAAGATTCTCAAAAACTACCATTTGGGCTCCGCCAATAGCAGCCGCCGGTCGGACGCCAGCCGCGCCTGTAGTACGCCGCGGAGGCTACCAAAAGTAGGGAATAGTTGCGGAGTTTATTCATATAAGCCGGGCTCCTACTGGCGGTTGCCCTAACACGCAAAACGCCCCGCCGGATGGGCGGGGCGCTGATTTTTGCCACCAAAATAGGTAGACCGACGGGGTCTTAGGCCTCAGCCAGAAGCGGCTCACTCAACTCCTTACTGTAGCCGATGAAGCTTTCCAGCAGCTGATGCGGAACGTTACGCAGGCAAGAAGGCTCCGAAGCCAGAAAGGCCTCGGCGGCTACCCGGAAATCGGCATACCGCTTCTGATAGAAAAGTCGCACTACCAGCAGCCACTTCTGCAGGAATTCCTCCTGCGGCTCCTGCAACACGAAGTCGGGTGCGGCCTGCAGAATTGGGGTGATAAAGCCCTCACTGTCGCGGACAAACGCCTCGGCATCGGCGCCTTTCTGCAGGTTGGTCAGCGTTTCGCACAGCATCAGGGCCAGCAGCGAGTACCGCATCTGAATGAGGTCGGCCGTGTAGGCGCTCAGGTAGTTGCGGTTCAAATCCGTCAGAACGTTGGCGTGGCCCGTCATCAGAAAGCAGATGGCGTCCGACAGAATCTCGAATCCGCGCTCCGGCTGCTGCAGCCCAAAATACACCTTGGCCAGGTTGTGATACTGCGACACCCGGTCGAATACCAGAAACTCCAGGCCGTTGGCCTCCAGCGTAATGTTGTTGCTCAGAGCGTTGTGCACCAGCCGAATGGCTTCTGTGGGGTTGCCAGTGCGGTAGTGGTAGAACGACTTGGACCGGTCGTAGATATTTGACAGGAACAGCCTCAGAAGGGACTTTTCCGCAGGTATTGCAGCAACGTACTTCTCTCCACGCTCAAAAAGATGTCGAGCCATGTGGAGTCTTCGCCCGCCAGACTCGGCTGCTCCATCGGCGAAGAGCTTAGAAACAATGAATAGAGTTTGTCGATCATAAGGCGGTAGAATTCGAATTAGAGCCTCTGTATATACTTTAACATAGGTATTGGTTTCAATCAGCTGACTGCGGTTCCACTTCATCTTAGCGGATACGGGCGTGTTGGTCGTGGCCATACTAGCAGGATCTAACGAGGTTATATTTCAGCTCTACCTTCTTCATAAAGTTCTGCACGAAAGCCGGGCAATCCTGGTCGTGGGTGCTGCTTTTATCGGCGCGCCCGCCGCACATGGGCAGATAAATACAGGCTGAGCAGCTGATCTGGCTGGCCCGGAGCAAGTCGCTGATGCTCGTGTCGTAGAACCGGCGCGTAGCCAGGGCTTCGGCCGTATCCAGCTCTACCGGGGCGTGGTCCAGCTTCAGCACGGCCGCCGCAGCCTGTGTCCGGATTGGCGCTCCGTGGTGGAAGTAGGTGTTGGTAGGCGCGGGCAGCAAATTCAGACACACGTTGTGATTACCTACTTCCTGAAGCCAGGCCAGTTCCTGCTCCGGCGTGCCATTTTCGGCATCGGCGGTTGCCGGGGCAGCAGCTGCACAAAGATGTCCGTGCTTAGGGCCTGCTTGAGTTGCTGAAACTCCTGCACAACCTCCGTCACCCGGGTGGTGGCGCTGGTCGTCAGCAGCTGAATGGCTACCGGTGCCGGGGGCTGCCCGGCCATGGGTCCCTGCAACGCTCGCAGCTCCTGAAACACCAGCGGCACGTGGGCCTGCTCTACCGGCAATACCAGCGAAACTTTGGTCACTCGGGCCTGCAATACCTTGGTAAATGGCGGCACGGGAGCTGAATTACTGCCACTCAGGCTTACCAGCTGATATTCTTTCTGCTGAGCTGCCACAGGGCCCAGCGTGTTCAGAAACGAGCTTAGCCAGTGAATGCGCTGCAAGCCCGCCGCCACCGAAGCCCCGGCCACGATGAGTACCAGCTTCTTTTTGGTAGCCGCCCCGTGCTCGTCCAGCAGGCGGGCAATGGTGTGCTGCAGCTCCTCATCCAGCACTGCCGCCGAGCCCAGGTACACCGACAGCTCGGCCCCGCTCGTATCCAGGGCCATGAGCTGGTTGCGGGTAATTACCTCCTCCAGCTCATCCTCATCCGCGGGCACAATCAGCTCGTGGTACATGAGCACGTTGAACAGGTTGTCGGGAATAGCTGTGAAGTTGCCGGCCTCAATCAGCGACCAGACGTAGTTGGAAATAGTAATGCCCATCCCCTTCCGCGTCGAGAAGAGCATGCGCTTGGATGTCAGCGTTTCTTCCGCGTCGAAGGCATCTGAGAGAAGCGCGTATCTGGATTTCTTTAAATTCATACCCGAGTTCTTTACACTGTGGAGTAAGATGTAGTCCTGCCTACCAAGCCAGCCGGCCAGCCGCCACGCAGCCACCGAAGAACCTTACAGAGCAGTATTCCAGGTTACTTGCAGCTTCACCGAAGACGGGCCGCGCTGCACGTAGGGAGCCGTGCGCCAGTTCGTGCCACCCTTAATAGGTGCGTAGGCCGTGGTGCGGGCAATAAACTTGCTCAGGGCGGTGCCGGCCTGCATATGCGCCAGGCGCGCGCCAATGCAGCGGTAGGCACCCGTACCGTAGCTCAGGTGGGCTGGCTTGCGGGTCAGGTCCAGCCCATCAGGGTTGGTAAACACGCTGGGGTCCCGGTTGGCCGCTCCCACACAAATCAGGATTTGGCTGCCGGCGGCAATGGTTTTGGTACCCAGGGGAATGGGCCTTTGGCAAACAGCAGGAAGAACTGCACCGGACTGTCGTAGCGCAGCAATTCGTCTACGCACTCATACACCCGGGCCGGCTGCTCCCGCAAGGTAGCCTGCTCGGCCTGGTGCTTGTCGAGGGCCAGAATGGCATTGCCCAGGAAGTTCATCATGTTATCGTGGCCCGCGTAGAACAGCAGAATCAGCATCGACAGGATAAACGACTCGTCTTCTTCCTCCCGGCGGCAAGCGTCAATCAGGGCGCTGCACAGGTCGTCGCCGGGGTTCTCCTTCTTATGCTCGATAAATGTGCGCAAAAAGCTCAGAAACAAGCCCCCGACTCCCGCTGTCGTGGGTTATAAATCAGGCCCAGGTACATACCGTCCAGCTCAGCCACCGTTTCACTCAGGGCCGGAATGTCCTCGTCGGGAATACCGATGATGCGGCTAATGGTTTCGAAGGTCAGCGGGTGGGCGTAATCCTTGATAAAGTCAATTTCTTCCTTACCCACCAACTTATCAAGCAGTTTGTCGGCCTGCTCCTGCATGGCTTTGCCATCAAACTTCAGGTTTTTGCCAGCCAAGGCGTGCATCACGTTTTTGCGGTAGGGCAGTCCACTGTCGGGAGCAAAGGCAAACAGCGTTTTGGCAACAGCACTTTTGCCGGAGAAGAGAATGGCCTGCGTTTCGGAATCCTGCCCCCAGTGGGAGCACAAGGGATTCTGCAGCAGCGACAAAGCATCCTGATAACCCGTAATAACCCACTGCGTCGGCGAAACCCGATAAATTGGATTCTCATTTCGTACTTTATGGTAGGCCGGATACGGGTCAACCGTAGGAATGGGCATAGGGCGCCTACCAAGAACGAGGATGCTTTCGTGTTCATAAGAATAGATAAATAGTAAGATAAAAGGAGTAGCTATAGTAGTACTAGGCTGGCGGTAAAGCCGGCCGGCCCAGTGGGATAATATGCGGCTGTGCAGCTTAGCGGTAGCGCACGAAATCTTCTTCGGCGAAGGCGTTTTCGAAGGCCGTTAGCACAGCGTCCATTTCGGCCAGGGGAGTCGTAGCCAACAGGTACTTAAACTCCATTTCCTTCTGAATATTAAACTTATACGGTGGGCAGGCCGAATTACCCTCTACCCACGACTTAGGGCAGCTTCCTCCGCAGATGGGCAGCAACCGGCAGCTATGGCAGGGGTATTTGTCGGTGTCGCGCACGATGCTATACCAGTCGTTGTGAGGCTTCACGTCGAATGTCTTGAGCGTGTCCTGCTGCAGGGTACCGAGCTTGTAGTCCTTGTTTTCGTAGAAGTCGGAATAGGACACTTCCGTGCAGTTGAAGATGTTACCGAAGGCGTCGTACAGCTCCCCTTTGCCGCCCGTGGCCATGCAGGTGGTTTTCTTCCGCTTGTGCATGGTGGTGTGGAAGGGGTAGCCTAGCTTCACCTGCAAAATCTCCCATTGCAGCTTCATACGGGCAAACTGTTCCTTGGTCAAGGACTTGGTCTGAGCATCATTGCCGCCCCAGGAGTAAATCCCGATGAAGTACAGGTTGTAAATGCGGCGGTGCAGGTTGTCGGCGGCAATAAGTCGAATCAGCGGCTCTACCCCTTCTACGTTGTTGATATCCACATTGCAGCGGATAGTCATTCGGGTTTTGGCGGGGTTGTAATCGGGGCTGGAAACGATGCGCTTAACATTCTGATAAATAATATTAAACGAAGGCCCGCCTGCCTTGGTAAAGCGGTGACTGTCGTGGTACTCCTCTACTCCGTCAAGGGTTATTTCGAAGGTATCCACGTTGAGTTCCTGCACCAGCTCAGCAAAGATGTTTTCTTTCAGGCTCAAGCCGTTAGAAACAATCTTCCCCCCAATATGCACCGTTGGATCCGCAATGCGGGCCGTCAGGCGGCGGTAGATGGCCCGCATCTGGGGCAGCCCCATCAAGGGCTCGGCGCCAAACCAGCCGATGTAAATTTTCTTGTAGTTGCCCTTCACGAACTTGTCGTAAATGCGTTCTACCAGCTTATTCACCAGATCGTCGGAGATGCTGCTCTTCACGTGCTGCTGCCCGCAGTAGTAGCAGCCCAACTGGCACATGGCGCTCGGCTGAATTACTTCGTTGAGCTGGCCCTGCTCGGTTTCGCCGAAATCAATGTTCTCGTTGATAATGCTAGCTAGCTCGTCTTCTTCGGCTGGCACCAGAATGCCGGTTTTAATCAGCTTTTCCTGGATATAGACCGGAATACTGCCCACCAGGCCGTTTTGCAGAAAGTCGTGGCAGAGGCTGCTGAGCGAGACTATATGGCCCGTACGAGTGGAATAAGCCAATCTGGTGTTCTTACCATCGATTGGATTCGTGATTATGGTATAATAGGAAAGCTTATACATATAGTACGATTCATAAATAGTTTATAAAATAACCTAGTACTTACTTAATTCAAGCGCCCAGGGCTACAGCCTCGGGTTGGGCCGGAGCCCGGGTAGCAAAATATTTATTCCTTACGCCCTCAATAATAGACTTAATCAACATATAGTAGAAGACGAAAGGTATAAATAATTTTGCAATGTTGCTCTTCAACCAGAAAAAATCTATTTGTTTAAAATCAAACAGCAGTCCGTGGACGAAGGAGTATAGGTTAAGTGGGAAGTTGAGCAGGGAATGGTGGTTGAAAAAGAGCATGTATCCGGCAAAGGCGATAAACGCGCCGGCCGAGACCAAGCCATAGGCCGTCAGGAATAAGGCGCGTCGGCTGTGGTCCCAGTTCTTGTTGATGCCAATGCACATACCAAAGAACTTACCCAGGGCCGTCATCGACTTGCCTTTGAGGTTGGAGATATTCAGGGCGTCGCTCAGGGCCCAGTAGCCGTCGTAACGCAGCAGCGGGTTGAGGTTGGCGGCAACGGAGAGGCCAATGACGAAGGAAATATAGAGCAGGGCCTTTTCCCGGGTAAGGTAAAAAGCAATGGTGAGCAGCACGCACATGAGCAGCTGCATGTAAATGCCGCCGAAATCGACAATGAGCCGCTCGTGGCGCTTGAGGCGCCAGGTGTCGGTTACGTCGGCGTAGAACACGGGCGTAAAGACGTAGAAGCCAAAACCAATGGCCCCGCTGTTGGCGCCAAACCGCTCACAGGCCGCCGCGTGCCCAAACTCGTGGAGCAGCAGGCTTAGGTAAACCACCGACACTAGCACGCCCAGCAGCTTAGGATTGGAGTCGTGGTAGATGGCCTGAATATCGATGTTGAACGCAAAGTTGGCGGCCAGGAAAACCAGGCTGGCCACAAACAGAACCACGAACAGCTTGACGCTGAACAGAAAAGTGAGAAAGGGCGTAATTTTTTTGACCACCCAGGCCGGCAGCAAGGTCATCCGCAGCTTCAGGTACTCGTCCTGGGCCTTAATCCGGTCCAGGTTGTCGGTGTCGAAAATGCCGTAGCCGACCAACTGCTTGTTGAAGATAGAAATGATGTCTTCCACCGAGAAGTTGACCTGGTTGGCGCGGTTGAAGGCGTAGGTGATGTCCTCCAGGTTGCGGTTGCCGTCAATCTGCTCCAACAGGCTCTTGGTCAACTGGTTGACATTGAGCTTGATAGGTGTAATTCCGTCGATGCACAGGACGTAGGTGTTTTTATCAAACTGTACGTACGAGTGCTGCTCGGCTAGCTGGGGAACGTACTCCTTACTGATTTCCATGGATGGCGGTAGCTAATTGATGATAACGCTGCAGGGCCCGGAGCGAAACCGCAGTAGAAAACAGGTTGGCCACTTCCCCGGTAATAGAGTTGCCGCCGCCCGCTTTATTGATTTTCAGGCGCTTTTTGGACTGGTACCAGTTCAGCGTCGTCGGATTAGGAATAACCAGGAAGTTGGAGCCCGCAAAGCCCCCGTCCTCGTACTGATTGGCCAGCAGCCAGTCTTTCATCCGGAGGGCGTTGCCGTGGTACCTGGCCAACAGGGCCGGCGCGGCGGTAATGGTATCCAGCACCAAGGCGGTGTAGAACACGCTCTTCTGCTTTAGAATCTCGCAGGAAAAGCTGCCGTCCTTGTTCTGCTTGCCGACGATGTAGTCCAGGGCCCGGTTTATTTCGGCCGTGAAATCCTCCTCGTCGCGCAGCATTCCCTGCACCACGAAGCAGGTTGGGTACAAATAGGAAGTCCACCAGTACGGCTGCCAGATGCCTTTCTCCGACTTGTTGGCCAGGATATAGGCTTTTAGCGCGGCCCGCTGCTCCCGGAAGCTGCTCTGGTTTTCCAGGTGGCTAAGGAAGTAATAAGCCAGGGCGCTAACGCAGATGTGGGAGCTGGTCCAGCCATTGAGCTGGGTTTTCTTTAGGCCCAGCTGGCTGACCAGGTTAAAGGCCGTGTCGGAATACGTGCGGAAGCCGCCGGTGCTGGTCTGGCCCTCAAACCACAGGCCCAGATACGGCTCAATGGCGTGCTCCGCGTTGTTCAGGGCAAACAGCACGCAGGTCGTCGAGTCGAAATCGAAAACCCAGTCGGTGTTGTAGCCCCAGAGGTGGTCTTGCTGGTTGCCGAGCAGAAACTCGCTGGCCTTGGCCAGGTTCGGATTGTCTTTTTCCAGGTAAGAAGCCACGAAGCCCGTCGACCAGACGTTGCTCAGGCCCTGCATGTTCGTTACTTCAAACCACGACCCGTCGTCACTCTGCAGGCGTTCAATATATTTCTTGGAGCGCGCAATGGCTTCTTCAATGCTCGTTTGATTACCGAATGTGGTGCTGATAATTTTTTCCAGCAGCTTATTCACCCGGTAGGCTTGCACATTGACCTTGTAGAAATTTATCTTATTTCTAACTAGGTCAATGATTTTGATATAGTCCGTCAGCTCGTTGCGGTACGGCTCAATTTCGTCGATGGCCTTCTGATAATAACTCTTCGAGAGAGTCATCATCCGTTCGGCGGTTTCGGAGGTAAACAGGTACTTTTCCAGTACCTCGGGCGTATAGTCCTTCAGCTTTTTGCCATTCGACTTCAGCCAAGCTTGCAGGAAAATATGGCCCAGGTTATTTTTCTCGTACTGAAGGTCTTTTTTAAAATCCTCCAGGTCGTCCTGAATGCAGCGGGCAATGGCAAAGTAATCCAGCGACTGGGTTAGCGCCCGGTGCAGCTCAGTCTGACTGCTGTTTTTGGCGTAATAGGCATCGGCGCCTACTTTCGAGAAGGCGCACTTATTGATGGCCAACCGGGTGTAGGTATCGAAGCTCATCTGCACATTGTATTCTTTGTCGAGTAGAATACTGGCCAGAAACTCGTAGTTGCGCTGGTTCCACAGCACCCAGAAGGCATCCTTCTTCCCAAAATGCCGGGAGAGAATCTTCATCGACTCCTCGTGGTAGATGTGGGACTGCAGCAGCAGGTGGCTTTCCCGCTCGGCACTGGCGGGTCCCGATATGTCGTCCTTGTCGTGCATGGCATCCAGGCACAGCAGGTACTTGAAGTAGAAGAATCCCGAAACGCACACTTGGTGGACAAACAAGCTGTTCCGTTCCCCAAAAGCCTTCCGGAATAAATACGGAAAGACTAAATAATACTCCGAGTCGAAGAAGGAATTAGGAAAAGCTAAGTGCTTTAAACTACCTGGAAGTGAAACGTTGTCGTCCAAATAAGTTAAAAATGACTGGCGCAGATTCTCGGTAGTTTTATCCAGATGAGAAAAGCGCACTTTACTGATGTCAATCATATAATTATTGTAAAAACAGTTTCATAGAATTCTATCCAGTCCAAAATTCCTTTCCTGCAGAAGCTCAAAAAATGCTTAACAGTTTACCGTTGCAGTTCACTGTTAAGCATTTTTTAGAGCATCCATTTCACCGGCTGAGGACCATGCACTACACGGCCCCCAGCCGGTGACCTAGCTTAGCCGATCCAGCACACAGCGTTGCCGGTAACGTCGATAGCGGCATCAGCCACAGCCGTCAGCTCCAGACGGTTTTCCAGCTCTTCAACACTAAAAAGCTCGAGTTTCTGGTCTTCCGACAGGTCGGTGATTTTAGATAGCAGTTGGGTCTGATCGTTGTTCATAAAACAAGAAATTGAAAGGTGAGAAAGGAAAAGGATAATCGAAAAGTGGCTTAAACTAGCCGATCCAGCACACGGCGTTACCGGTAACGTCGATGGCAGAATCAGCCACAGCCGTCAATTCCAGGCGGTTTTCGAGTTCTTCCACGCTGAAGAGTTCGAGTTTCTGGTCCTCCGACAGGTCGGTGATTTTGGACAGCAGTTGGGTCTGATCGTTGTTCATAAAAAGGAATTAGAAAAGTGGAAAAAAGGAAGGAAAATAGGTAAGCAAAGGCTTAGCCGATCCAGCACACGGCGTTACCGGTAACATCAATAGCGGCGTCGGCCACGGCGGTCAGCTCCAACCGGTTTTCCAGCTCTTCGACGCTGAAAAGCTCGAGTTTCTGGTCTTCCGACAAATCCGTGATTTTGGACAGCAGCTGGTTTTGATCGTTGTTCATAAAAAAGGAGTTAGAAAAGTGGAAAAATGAAAAAAGGGTAAGCAGAATGTAAACGGGTAGCGCTTAGCCAATCCAGCACACGGCGTTGCCGGTAACGTCGATGGCAGAATCGGCCACGGCGGTTAGTTCCAGGCGGTTTTCGAGTTCTTCCACGCTGAAGAGTTCGAGTTTCTGGTCCTCCGACAGGTCGGTGATTTTGGACAGCAGCTGGTTTTGATCGTTGTTCATAAAAAAGGAGTTAGAAAAGTGGAAAATGAAAAAGTGATAGATGTAGTAAGTATCGCTGAGGGGAACAGAGAGCCTGCACTCGGATGCCTGGTACAAGGAAGGCGAAGTGGGTAACGCCTAGCAGGGTCAACCGCTACTGCAGGGCAAGACGCCTGGCGTGCATTCAGCTGGCGTGCTCGATAAGCAAGCGGGTAGATTGATCTGATGCGCGTAACTGCGCGGCAACAATCGACTCTTGGGAGTAATCCTGGAAAGAAGCGTGAATTCATCCACCGAACGGCGGGCCTGGCTGAAGAAAAGCCGTAAGGCAAAAGGCAATCAGGTACTGGGAAGGCTGCCCCGAAAGATTGGGTAACAGCGGCGGGCACACTACCAGCCCGGGCCTAACTAATGCACTAGAGATAATAACTTTATATGCAGTAAACCTATTCATATTAATTTAAAAAAGCAAGCTAGTTTAAATTAATTTCGACGTTTTTTATTGTGCATACTAAATTAATATCACCACTTTAAATGCGTTTTTCTAATTAAATCAATTAACACATTTAACAATAAATAGTATCAATACTTATCCCAAGCACGAATTATATCCTACCGCAAATTATATTACTCTTCCCGCAACGAAAGGGCTGGCCGTATACCCGTGGCTAGCTGACTTGGATAGACGGCACACAGAGTAACCAGTCCGTAGATAAGACCCAGGCCCAGCGCTATAGCCAGGATATAAACGCCAGCCGGCACATTGAACACGCCCAAAATGGGGAACTGAATAACGGCTAATACGCCCAGTGATAAGCCGAAGGTGGTAATGATCAGAATCTCGCCCAGAATCTGACTACTAATAGCACCGGCACTGGCTCCAATAGCGCGACGCAGGCCTATTTCGACGCGGCGGCGGCTGATATTGAGCCACATCACGCCGAATATTCCCAAGGCTACGTTCATCGTCAGGAACAGACATACGATACCGAGCATGGTGGGCAGGGCCAGTAGCATTTTGAGCTTGGCCAGGCGCTGCTCGCCCAAGGCCAAAATGGTACTGTTTAAAGAAGGATTGGTGGAGTGAATTTGCGCGGCCAGCTGCTTTTTCAGCGCGGCCCCGGCCCCGGGCGCCACCCGAACGAGCAGGGTCGATAAGGCTTCCGCGGTGTCATTAGGGCTGACGTAGAGCATGATGGCGGGACGTGGAGTGCTTAGCTCGCCGCCGGCGCGGTAGGAGTTGGTTACGCCCACTACCTGCCACTCCTCGTTCAGGCCCCGCACGATTTTACCGATAGGCGACTTCCCCGGAAACAAAGCGGCGCGGGTTGCCTCCGTAATGACCACTGGCCGGCGAGTAGCAGCTTCGTCGCGGCGGTCAAACCACCGGCCTTCGGCTATCTGCAGATCGAGCACGTTTTGCAGCTCGGGCCAGCAAAGTAGATGTCGGTGGTTTCTGAGCGGCGCTTGTTAGTGCCCTCGCCGGCGTCCAGTTTGATGGTGCCATTGTTGAACGAGAAAGGCGTATTCTCGCCGCTACGGGCCACGCTGCTTACCCCAGGCGTGGACTTGAGGCGCTGCACCACTTGCTGCAGGGTAGCAAACTGCTGGCCGGTTTGGTTTCCTTGCTTCAGGCTGATCTGCCACACATCCTGGTACTGAAAGCCCAGAGGCGTCTGGTAGTTCTGCCGCATGTACAGTATCAGGCTAGTCACGGCAAACACCGCAATAAAGGCCAGGAATATCTCGGTAACCAGCAGGGCATTGGCCCGGCGACGGTTCCAAATAAGGGTAAGGAGGTGGCGTATCATACCTTGAAGTCGGCTTTTAGTGCCTGTACTACAGGCAGTTTCGACATTTTATAAGCTGGGTAAGCCCCCGACAGCGCCCCAAAAAACAGGGCCGTTAGGATGCCGGCCCCAAACACCCGGGCATTCAGCGCGAAGTCGGAGTAAGGCATAAACTGGCTGTAGTTGAGCAGCATCAGGGCGCCGGCGGCCAGAGCCAGGCCGAGCAGGCCCC
Source organism: Hymenobacter cellulosilyticus (assembly GCF_022919215.1). Taxonomy (NCBI): domain Bacteria; kingdom Pseudomonadati; phylum Bacteroidota; class Cytophagia; order Cytophagales; family Hymenobacteraceae; genus Hymenobacter; species Hymenobacter cellulosilyticus. The sequence continues at coordinate 567,538 of NZ_CP095046.1, forward strand.
CGAGCAGGGTCAGAAACACGTTCTCGAACAGGAACTGGGCCACCAGCGTCCGGGAAGTAGCGCCAAAGGCCTTGCGCACCCCGATTTCGGAGGAGCGCTCCAGCATGCGGCTCACGTTCACGTTGACCAGGTTCAGGGCGGGCAGCAACATAAAGAGCAACGCCATTACCAAGGAAACCTGCACCATGCGCCCTACTCCACCTTCCGCGTCGGCGTTGTTGTTGAAGCGGGCCGTGAGCGAAGCCAGCAGAGTGCGGGCGTACGAGTGGACGGCTTTGTACTTTTTGGGGTCGGGCATGGGCACCTGCTCAATGATGCGGGCATACTCCTGCTGGATGGTGGCTACGTCGGCAGGCTTGCTGGCCAGGGCAATAGCCTGGTAGTTGCCGATATAGGCCGGGTCGCGCAGGTCTTCGTTGGTGGTCGTGATGGGCACCCAGAAGTCGGCGTAGGAGTTGGAGCGCGAAATGGGCACGTCGCGCACCACACCGACCACGCGGTAGTGTACGGCCCCGGCTTCGAACGTGCGGCCAACCACGCCGGTGCTGGTACCGAAGTACTTACGGCTGGTGCTTTCGTTGATAACCGCTACCAGAGCGGCCTCGCGCACTTCGGTGGCGGTATAAGGCCGGCCTTCTACGAAGTTGAAATTCAGCACTTGCCAAAACTCACTGTCGGTTAGCTTGCGGTCCAGCTTCAGGGTACTTTCCCCCACGTAGGCCTCCACGTTGTTGTAGTTGCCTTCGCTCAGGGAGATTTTCTCGGGAGTCCGCATGGGCCGCACGTAACGGTCAAGGAAGGAGTAGCCGATAAAGCCGTTGCTTTGTCCTCCCTCCTGGGCCACCAGCTGAATCCGGTTGATGAATACCAGCCGGTCGACCTGGGTTTCGGGGGTGTGGGGGCCCACGGTATAGTCGAAAATGGCGTAGAGCACCAGCAGCACCATAAGAGTCAGGCTGGTTCCGAAGAGGCTGATGAAGGTGAAAAACCGCCGCCGCAGCAGCACCTTCCAGGCAATTTTCAGATAATTGAGCAACATAAGATAGGAGTCTAAAACGCGTGCGGGTTTCAGTTTACCTGGCTGCCATCCAGCAGCCGGATCTGGCGCTTGGTGCGCTGGGCCTGGGCCTCATCGTGAGTTACCATCACGATGGTGGTGCCTTCCTTCTCGTTGAGGTGCAGTAGCAGATCCATAATTTCCTCGCCCATTACCGAGTCGAGGTTGCCGGTGGGCTCGTCGGCCAGGATGATTTCGGGTTCGCCGGCCAGGGCCCGGGCAATGGCTACGCGCTGGCGCTGACCACCCGAGAGCTGCTGCGGGAAGTGGCTGGTACGAGCCCCCAGGCCCACTTTTTCAAGCATGGCCAAGGCCCGCTTGCGCCGGTCTTTGGCACTCATACCCGAACGGTAAAGCAGGGGCAGTTCCACGTTGTCGACCACCGAGAGGTCGTTGATAAGGTGGTAGCTCTGAAAAATGAAGCCGATCTTCTCGTTGCGCAGGCTGGCCAAGTCCTTTTCGGAGTAGGACTGCACGGGGCGCCCATTCACTTCCACGGTGCCCACGGAGGGCTCATCCAGCAGGCCCATCAAGCTCAAGAGCGTCGATTTGCCGCAGCCCGAGGGGCCCATCACGGATACAAACTCGCCGCGATTAATACTCAAGCTCACGCAGTTGAGCGCAGAAGTCTCGACGGTGCTGGTCTGGTAGATTTTCTCGATGTCAATAAGCCGCAGAACGGGCGCTTCAGCAATCTTAGTCATGGTAGTAGCGGTAAAGAGGATAGAGATAAAAGAGACGAAGCAGGACCGCCGGCGCTATTGCGCAGCCAGGGGCTGTTGCTTTTCAAAATCATATAGGGTGAGAGCCCGCAGGCGGTAATAGGCCACCCAGCCGGCCCGCAGAGCGGCAATGTAGCTGCGGCGAGCCCCGTCTTTGGCCTGAGAAGCCAGGCTCAGATCGGTCAGGCTGATGCGGCCGAGCAGGTAGGTGGAGCGGGCAATGTTGTAGCGCTGCTGGGCCACGGAGTCGGCGTGCTGGGCCAGGCGGAGCTGCACGGCCAGCTGTTGCTGCTGCCCGGCTTCGGTAAGCACGCTTTGGGCAAAGCTGCGCTCTTCCTGGGCTACGGTATGCTGCACCTGGTCGCGGGTGAGCTTGGCGGTCTTCACCACGGCCTGTCGGTGCCCCAGTCGAGCAACGGTACCGAGAAAGACAGCTTCACCTGCTGCTGATTGCGCAGATCTTGCAGACTATTATTCAATTCCGGAGCCTGATTGACATAGCCCAGGTTGGCCGAGAGCGTGGCCTGCATACCGGTTGTGCCCCGGGCCTGGGCCACGTCGCGCTCGGCTTCGAGCAAGCGGCGCTGAAAGGCCAGCATGGCGCTCCGGTGCTGACGGGCCTGCTCCAACGCTACTTCGGGCGCCACTACGGGCTGGGGCACCAAAGCCGGTACGTCTAGGGCCGGGGCACCGGTAAGCCCGGTGTAGGCCTGGAGCTCCACGGTGGCATTCTGGGCGCTGAGCTGGGCTTGAATCTTGGCTTGCTGAGCATCAAGCAAGTTAAGCTCAAGTTGCAGTAAGTCGCTCTGGGAAAGGCGGCCCAAGCGGTACCGTTCCTGCCCGATGCGCAGCAACTCGTCGGTAGCCTGGGCATTCTGGCGGGCCACTTCGGCATTTACCTGCTGCAGCAGCACGTCGAAGTACAATTCGGTAGTGCGCTGGGCAATCTTTTCCCGCTCTTCCAAGAACTGCCGCTGGCTTTCCTGGTAGCGCAGGGGCTCGATGCGGCGGTTCCAGTGCAACTCGTTGAACTGCCCGATGGGCTGCGTCAGGCCCAGCGTAAATGGCTGACTGTTGTAGCGCTTGGCCTTGCCGATAAAGTCGTCGTAGCGCAGCACATCGGCTCCCACGATAACCTGGCCCCCGGTCAGACCGATATTCTGCCTGACGGCCAGCCCCACATTGGAGTTGTTATTCTTGATTTGCCTGAATACAATGGAACCGTCCTCGGGCTGCACTACCGGAGTGATTGTGCTGCTATAGTTAGGCAGGGTGCCCTGCAGGCCGAGTTGGGGGCGGTACGTAGAGCGGTAGTCGCGCCACTGCCAGTAGCCGATTTCCCGGTCGGTGTTGGCTTGCTTGCCAATGGCTGAGTGATTCAGGGCCAGGGAAATAACCTCGTCGAGGTTGAGAGGACGGCTGGCCGTTTGGGCCATTACCGCGTGGAAGGGCAGTCCCAGCAGTGCCAGGAAAGGAAGGATCCGGAATTTCATGGTCGTAGGGCCTTACTCGGTGATGCTCAGCTCCGGCGTATCCAGATACTCCTTCATGTCGGACACGATGACCTGCTCACCCTGCCGCAAACCACTCACAATCTGCACGTAGTCGAAGTTGCTGTCGCCAAAGCGCACGGTGCGCTGGCTGGCCTTGCCGTCCTTCACCACGAACACCGACTGTTCCTGACCGCCCTGGTAGAAAGCGCCGTTCTTCACCCGTACCACGTTGTGGTGGCCTTTGGTAACCACGAATACATCCACGCGCAGGTTGGACCGCAGGGCCGGATGATGGTCCTGATCGAGCTGGGCGTAGAAGGTTACCACACCCTTATCCACGGCCGGGCTGATGGTGCTAATCGTGCCGCGCAGGTCGGTGCCGTTGATGCGCACTACCACCGGGTCGCCCACGTGCAGAGCATCAGCATAGGCGTCGGAAATGGTAGCCCGCACTTTGAAGCTGCTCAGGTCGGCCACGCGGGCCAATGGGGCCCCCTGCTCTACTGAGCCCCGATGTCGTCGTTTACCCAGGTCAGTACGCCACCATCCTGGGCGCTGATGGTAGCTTGAGCCAGCTTACCGGCCAGCTCGGCTATAGCACGGTTCTGAATAGCCATAGTATATCCCAGTTCCCGCACATCGGCCGCGTTGGAGCGTTGTTGGGTCTGAATCTGGCGGGCCAGGCGGTCGGCTTCCAGCTGAGCTACTTTCAGGTTCAGCTCGGCTTGGCGTACCGTTTCGGCCGTGCCGCCGCCAATTTTGAGCAGTTGCTGCTCATCGCGCAGGTTGGACTGCAGGCTTCTTACTTTGGCCGCCTGCACTTCTACCTGAGTCCGTAGGTCGTTCAGGTCGCGCTCCAGGCCGAGCTGCAGCTGGGAGTTTTTGTTGCGGTTGCGCAGTTGCTCATCGTCCAGCTTGGCCAGGCTCGAAGCGGCAGCTTCTTTGTCCAGCTCCAAGATGGTTTGACCCGGTGCCAAGCGGGCTCCTACTGCCACGGCTACTCGCCGGATAGTGCTTTGGATGGGGCTGGTAATAACTGCCTCGTGACCGGGAATCAGGATGCCGGCAGCGGTCAGTGAGGCTTCCACATCCCCTATTTCTACCGGGGCCATCAGGATGACGCTGCGCTGGATACTAGGCTTCAGAAATGAGCGAAAAGCCATTGTACCGCTGAGAAGTATGACCACCAGAGCCAAGCTAAGCAACCAGCGCCGCCGACTTTTCTGGCTTCTAACTTTGGGAGCTATTAGTCTGTCCATTTGTATAGAAATAATATGATAATATCACCTGCAACACGTGGGCTCTGTGCGTAAAAAGCCAGCAAGAGCCGATGCGTAATAGCACTAACTATAGATAATCTAACTTTAAAGGGCGCTGGCAGAAAATTAGCTGCCGGCTGCAAAATCACCTCAGATAATCCAAGGCGCTTAATTAAAAACCCAGCCTGATAATCAGAGCAAGTTTTATCAGAAATAATGCAAGGCGTACTTCAGGTAATTAAGCAGAACGTACAAAATCGTAACTGCACGCCTATTATAGCTCAGTTGTTTTTGATTGAAAGCAAGCCGTATAATCTGGTTGACAGCCGCCTAATGCTCTGAAGAAATAAGCAGCTAAGACCTTGCACAGCAGCCGGAGCGCAGCCTATATGCATGCAACAGTGCCACTAAACCTGGCTAGGCTAAGGTAGCAGAGAAAACCGATAAGGGCTGGGGTAGTGAACCATAGTTGGTATAGATAAGGGCTGTAAAAATCTTCTAACTAGCGTAATTATAATATTGCTCTCAAATATGCAGAAACAATTTCAATAAATACAAGAATAGCCGAAATTTATTTTGCCGGATTATTTCTGACCTATTCTTCAAGAACATAATTACCTATCGTGTAATAGCTGACAATACCTCAGCTGACTTTACCTCTGCGCTGTTTGGCTGCTCGATAAGGCCAAAACGGCCTCCAGCGGCATCCAGAATAATGGTATGTTGGCGGAATGGTTTATTACCCAGCATTCCACCCATACCCGAAGCGCGCATCAGGGCATACTGCCACCACTTCACCCCCTGGATGTAAGTAACGCTGCACAAAGGCAAGGCAATGTGTTCCAGCTGCAAGCAAGCCTGGGTGGGGGCCGTGTAAGCAGTCAGGGCATGGCCCCAGGAGTTGACGGTGCTGATTTCGACGTTGCCCTTTGCGCGGGCCCAGGCTTTCCAGCGCTTCTTGCTGGTTATCAGGGCGTAGGCGCTACTGCCCGAATCGAACAGCAATTCCTGCTGCTGGCCCAGCAAGGCAGTGCTCAACAACACCCGCCGCCGGGGAAAACGCAAGGGTGTAAAAACGGCCTCACGAGCCAGTGCGGCCGGTAACTGGGCCAGCAGATAGAACTGGCGCTGCTGGTAGTCGAGCACGAGTACCCGATTTTCCAGCACGTCGGCGCCCAGAGTGCCAATGATGAAAGGCTCAGCGCTGTTGGTAGGCAACTCTTCGTCGCCGTATTGCAGCAGCCGAATGTGAGCCGCTGCTACGGTAGCCGGGCCGAGCTGGAAGCTGAAATCAGAAATTCCCCCGTTGTCTTCGCTCAGAGTTGACTCCGTAGCCGGATACGCTGCCCGCAGGGCCGCCACGGAATGCGCGTACAACATGGAGGAAGGCGCGCCGGTATCGAACTGCAGGTAGCAAGTAAGCGGGCAGCCGGGCAGCTGCACCGGCACGAGCAGGTAAGCGTAAGGCTCGATGGGTAGGGCATCAGCCTCGGGCAGCCACTCAAAGGTGCACAGGGCGGGCAGGTTGCTTACCGTGAGCTGGTTGGGGGCCGGTTCAAAGCGCTTGCGCAGGTAATAATACCCACTTAGCCCGCCGAGCACCAGCAGGGCCAGCAGCCCCGAAGCATAGGGCTTATTGGGGGCTCCGGACGAAGTACGAATTTCGGTAGGCATATACTTATTCTATAGAAAAGCGACTGACAGCTACCAGGATAAGCTCCCCGGTAAATGTTATAGATGCAGCAAGCAAAACCGCTGCGTTGCCCAAGTCAGAAAAGCCGGTTAGCTCGCCATGGCGGGCACGGAAACCAAGGCCGCGCGCACGTCTTCGAGCAGCCACATCGGGGTGCTGGTAGCGCCACAGACGCCAACGGACTGACCGGGCTCAAACCAGGCTAAATCCAACTCCTCGACCTTAGAAATAAAGTGGGTATTGGGATTAGCGGCCTTGCAGACCTGGTAAAGCGCTTTGCCATTGCTGCTCTTGGTGCCCGAGACAAATACGATGTGGTCGAAGCGAATGGCGAAGTGGCGCAGGTCTTTGTCGCGGTTGCTGACTTGGCGGCAGATGGTATCGTTGGCCATTACCGTGTAGCCGCGTTCCTCCAGCTCCTGCTTAATGCGGTAAAAGCTGTCGGGGCTTTTGGTGGTTTGGCTATAAAGCGTCAGCTCCTGGGGCAGAGAGTGTTGCAGCAGCTGATCCATATTCTCGAACACCACTGCGTTGCCCTGGGTTTGCCCAAGCAGGCCCTGCACCTCGGCGTGGCCGTGGGTGCCGTAAATAAAGATCTTGTTCTGCTTGTCGTAGCTAGCTTTGATGCGGTTCTGCAGCTTGAGCACGACCGGGCAGGAAGCATCAATCAGGGTCAAGTTGTTGGTCAGCGCAATACGGTAGGTGCTGGGCGGCTCCCCGTGGGCCCGAATAAGTACCATTTCATCGTGCAGCTGGGTAAAGACGTCATAGGTGATTATGCGCAGCCCCAGGGACTTTAGTCGCTCCACCTCTTCTTCGTTGTGCACTATGTCGCCTAGACAGTACAGATAGTCTTGGTCATTTAGTATTTCCTCGGCCATCTGAATGGCGTAGGTAACTCCGAAGCAGAAGCCGGAGTCCTGGTCGATACTAACGGTAAGATTATGTGCCATGTAATCGGGCTGAATAACGATATAAAGGATAATGATAAGCACTAGCCGTAGTGCGCAAAACGGCTGAAAGACAGACAGCCGGGCACTAACCGGGCTGGCTGAATAAGATCAGAAACACTGCTGCTCAGTTGAGAAGCCAGCTAACAGATAGCGTGTTCAGGGAAATGAGTTGCGCGAAATCCCGACAGACCGTTGCACAGCCTGGAATATGAGCAGCGGGAAAAGGAAAAGGGGGAAACTACTGGTCGGCAGGTTTCAGGTAGTGGATAGATTGAGGATAAGGATAGAGTATATATAGCGCTGCAATATAAATTCTTTTTGTCAATTACTGCATTACCTCACAACATTTAACACAGATACTTATATATCAGCCACTTGCCCTTCACCTGAGCCGACTGCCATTAGTGGGCAGGTAGGATTCCAGAACATTCAGCGTTTCGGTGGGGGCGCTTAACTGTGGGCAATGGCCGCTAATGGGAAGCGTGACCAGAGTGGCATCCGGAATAGCGGCTAGCAGATACTCTCCCACTTCGGGAGGTGCTACTAAGTCTTCGGCGCACTGCACAAGCAGGCAGGGAATGCGCAATTGGCCCACATCCTGGCGATTATCGGAGAGGAACGTGACGCGGGCAAACTGCCGGGCAATGGCCGGATTGGTCTGGCAGAAGCTGTGGGTAAGCTCGGCGGCCAGCGTGGGCTGGTCGGGGGTGCCCATAATGAAGGGCGCGAATGTATCGGCCCAGCCCACGTAGTCGGTTTCCATAAAGGCCAGCATGGCTTCCAGGTCGGGCCGGTCGAAGCCCCCGTAGTAGCTGGTATCGTTGACGTAGCACGGCGAGGGGCACAGCAGCAGCAGCTTCTTAAAACGTTCGGGCTCGGCAATGGCCGCCAGGGTACCAATCATGGCTCCTACTGAATGGCCAACCAGATACACCTGCTCCAGGCCCAGGTAGTCGCAGATTTCCAGCACATCCTGGGCATAGCCTTCCAGGGAGGCATATTTGGTGGGTTCGTAGGCAGCCGCAACCGACAAGCCCGCTCCTACGTGGTCGAAAAGCACCAGGGTGAAATGCTCGGCAAAAGCAGGCGTGAGGTAGCGCCAGATGCTTTGGTCGCAGCCGAAGCCATTGACGAAGAGCAAGGTCTGGGGACCGTGCCCGATGACGTGGACGTTATTTCGGCGCAGCACATTCATAGCAATTCGGTTTCTACTGATTGAATAGAGAATAACCAGCAGTCTTATCGGCGCAAGCCAACTGAATCTTAAGATAATCTATTTAAGTAGATTTTTTCTTTTCCGTCCAGTAAAGCGCAGGAGAGTAACGTCAACTCAGGCCGCTAGCTTGGCGGCTAACCGTGCTCATTCGGGCGAATACCTAACGTCAATTTGCTATGAGGAAGCTACTGCTGATAATCCTGCTGCTGAGTGTACCGGGCCGCTTGTGGGCCCAGGCACCTACGCACACGTTTGGGCTGGCCGAGGAGCAGTTTGTACTCGACGGAAAGCCGTTCCAGATGATTTCCGGGGAAATGCACTATCCGCGGGTGCCACGGGAGGCCTGGCGGCAGCGCCTGCGCATGGCCCGGGCTATGGGTCTGAACACCATCGGCACCTACGTATTCTGGAATCTGCACGAGCCCGAGCCGGGCCGGTTCGACTTTACGGGCAACAACGACATTGCGGCCTTTGTGAAAACAGCCCAGGAAGAGGGCTTGTGGGTGGTGCTGCGGCCTAGCCCCTACGTGTGCGCCGAGTGGGAATTCGGGGGTTACCCCTACTGGCTGCAAAAGGAACCCGGCCTGCAGGTGCGCAGCAAGGACCCGAAGTTTGTGGCTGCTTACCAGCGCTACATTCGGGCCGTGGGCCGGCAGCTGGCGCCCTTGCAGATAAACCACGGCGGCCCGGTGCTGATGGTGCAGCTGGAAAACGAGTACGGCTCCTACGGCAGCGACAAAGACTATCTGGCGCTAAACCGGCAGCTGTTTCAGGAGGCGGGCTTCGATGGGCTGCTCTACACCTGCGACCCGGCCAAGGACGTAGCCAACGGGCACCTGAGCGGCCTGCTGCCCGCCGTAAACGGCCTCGACAAGCCGGCTCAGGTGAAGCAGCTGGTGCGCCAGCACCACGGCGGCCAGGGCCCCTACTTCATTGCCGAGTGGTACCCGGCCTGGTTTGACTGGTGGGGCACGCCGCACCACACCGTGCCGGCCGCCACCTACGCCGCCCGCCTGGACTCGGTGCTGGCCGCGGGTATCTCCATCAACATGTACATGTTTCACGGCGGCACCACCCGGAGCTTTCTGAACGGAGCCAACTACAAAGGCCCGGGCAAGCCTTACGAGCCCCAAATCAGCAGCTACGACTACGACGCGCCGCTTGACGAGGCCGGGAATGCCACGGCGAAGTTTCGGCTGTTTCGGCAGGTAATTGAGCGGCATTTGCCGGCCGGCGCCATGCTGCCACCAGTGCCGGCGACCAAGCCCACGATGCAGCTGCCGCCCATTGCCCTGACCAATGGCCGCCGCCTCGTGGCCCAGCTGCCGAAGCCCCGGCAGAATGCCCAGCCGCTGACGTTTGAGAACCTAAATCAGGCCTACGGCTTCGTGCTGTACCGGACTCAGCTGCCGGGTGGGCGCATGGGTACGCTCTCCATCAAGGAGCTGCGCGACTACGCCGTGGTGCTGGTGAACGGACAGCGCGCCGCCGTGCTGGACCGCCGCCTGGCTCAGGACAGTGTAACACTGAATTTGCCGGCGGGGCCCGTGACCCTGGATATTCTGGTGGAAAACCTGGGCCGTATCAACTTCGGGCCTTACCTGAACGATAACCGCAAGGGCATCACCCAGCGCGTCACGTTTGGCGGGCAGCTGCTCACCAATTGGCAGCACTTCGGCCTGCCTTTCGACGATATTTCGAAGGTCACGGCCACCCTAAAAGACCAGCCGGCCGGCACCGAGACTGGTCCGGTACTGCGCAGGGGCAGCTTCACGGTGAACACGCCGGCTGATACCTACTTCGACATGAGCCGCTGGGGCAAGGGCTGCGTGTGGCTCAACGGCCACCACCTGGGCCGCTACTGGGAAGTAGGCCCCAGCAAACCCTGTACGTGCCGGCCGAGTGGCTCCAGAAAGGCCGCAACGAGGTGGTCGTGCTGGAGCTGCTCAAGCCTGAACAAGCTGAACTGCTGACGGTGGACCAGCCTATTCTGGGCGTGGTAAAGCCGGCTGCGGCAACACGGCAGTAGCCGGAAACCACCAACCAGCTTGAACCAAACCAACTGATAAACCGGCGGATAGCAAGAGTTTCGGGGCGGAGCGAATTAGTTGCGTAATTTTTTCATTGTTTTGCTCTGCAAACCATTGAAATTCCACCATCTACCTCCCACCCTATGAAATACAAAATACGCGGTTCGGCGGCCTTTTCCTTCCGTGCGCTGGGTACCACGCTGGCGCTGCTGTGCCTGCTCTGGAACGGAGCCCGGGCCGAAGAAATAAAGTCGCCCAACCAGCAGCTGGTGCTTACCTTCACGCTGCAGAGCGACGGGGCGCCAACCTACGCCCTGACTTACAAGGGCCGGCCGGTAATTAAGACCAGCAAGCTGGGTTTGGAGCTCAAAAACGCCCCGGCCCTGACCAGCGGCTTTACCGTGGCCAATTCTAAGCAGACAACCTTCGACGAAACCTGGCAGCCGGTGTGGGGTGAAACCAAGAGCATCCGCAACCACTACAACGAGCTGACCGTGAACCTGCAGCAGGCCGCCACCAGCCGCACGGTTATTCTGCACTTCCGGGTGTTCAATGACGGTCTGGGCTTCCGCTACGAGTTTCCCTTGCAGCCCAAGCTTGACTACTTCGTGGTGAAAGAGGAAAAGTCGCAGTTTGCCCTGGCCGGCGACCATAAGGCTTTCTGGCTGCCCGGCGACTACGATACCCAGGAGTACAGCACCGTCACGTCGAACCTCTCGGAAGTGCGGGGCAAGATGAAGGCTGCCACTACGCCCAATGCCTCCCAAACGCCTTTCTCGGCAACCGGCGTGCAGACGCCCCTGATGCTTAAGAGCAAGGACGGCCTTTACATCAACATCCACGAAGCGGCCCTGATCGACTACTCCTGCATGCATCTGGAGCTCGACGACAAGAACTTCGTGCTCGAGTCGCACCTGACGCCCGATGCCGCCGGCAACAAAGGGGAGCTGCAAACACCCTGCGTGTCGCCCTGGCGCACCATTATCGTGAGCGACAAAGCCGGCGACATTCTGCAGAGCAAGCTGGTGCTGAATCTGAACGAGCCCAGCAAAATCAAGGATACCTCCTGGATTAAGCCCGTGAAGTACGTGGGCGTGTGGTGGGAGATGATTACGGGCAAGAGCACCTGGTCGTACACCAACCAGGAAAACATTAAGCTCGACGCTCTGGACTACTCCAAGGTAAAGCCCAACGGCACCCACGGCGCCACCAACGCCAACGTGAAGCGCTACATCGACTTTGCCGCTAAGCACGGCTTCGACGCGGTGCTGGTGGAAGGATGGAACACGGGTTGGGAAGACTGGTTTGGCAAGCACAAGGACTACGTGTTCGACTTCGTGACCCCCTACCCCGACTTCGACGTGCAGGAACTGAACCGCTACGCCCAGAGCAAGGGAGTGCGCATTATCATGCACCACGAAACCTCGGGCTCGGTGCGTAACTATGAGCGGCACTTGGACACGGCCTTCCAGTTTATGAACAAATACGGCTACACCGCCGTGAAAACCGGCTACGTGGGCGACATCGTGCCCCTGGGCCACCACCACTACGACCAGTGGGTAAACAACCACTACCAGTACGTGCTGGAAAAGGCCGCCGAGCATAAAATCATGGTGAACGGACACGAGGCCGTGCGCCCCACCGGCCTGGCCCGTACCTACCCCAACCTGATTGGCAACGAAGCCGCCCGTGGCACGGAGTATGAGTCGTTTGGCGGCAACAACGCCGACCACACCACCATCCTGCCCTTCACCCGGCTTATTGGCGGCCCGATGGACTACACGCCCGGCATTTTCCAGACCAAGGTCAGTGCCTATAATCCGCAGAACAACTCCTTCGTGCACACTACCCTGGCCCGGCAACTGGCCCTGTACGTGACGATGTACAGCCCGCTGCAGATGGCCGCCGACCTGCCCGAAACCTACGAGAAGCACCTCGACGCCTTCCAGTTCATAAAGGACGTGGCCGTAGACTGGGATGCTACCGAAGTGCTGGAAGCCGAGCCCGGCGACTATATCACCTACGCCCGCAAGGCCAAGGGTAAGAGCAGCTGGTTTGTGGGCAGCACCAACGACGAAAATGGCCGGACCTCGAAAATCAACCTGAGCTTCCTGGAGCCCGGCAAGAAGTACGTGGCCACCATCTACGCCGACGCCAAGGATGCCCACTACGAGAAAAACCCGCAGGCCTACGCCATCCGCAAGCAGAACGTGACCAGCAAAACCAAGCTGACCCAGTATTGTGCCCCGGTGGTGGCTACGCCATCAGCATCATGGAAGCTGGCGCCAAGTAGCCCGCTGCTTCTTTAGCACTAAAGCCCTGTCTTACCAAGCGTAAGGCAGGGCTTTGTTTTTAAGGACGAAGTTCTATTTCATCAAGAAGGCGGAATTCACCTTCTTCCCAAGAAGCCGACACCTGCTTCCTGGTTGAGTGACGAAGCGGATACAAGCAGAACAATTAGCTCTATTCGATGAAATATTTTCAAAAAACTTTGCTTATACCTCAGTTTTATTACTTGTTTTTTAAGCGAAGCACTAAAAATCCACCACTCTCACAAGAATCAGGCAAACCTTACTTCTTAGCAAATCCTGCGTGTGCAGTAGCCCTGGCAGTCGTGCGACGTAAGCGTAATACAAGCCGGCGTGCGTCCTTCTTAGCCTAGTACAGTCCTTGCTTTTCTTGAAAAAGGCCTACTATATTTAAATCACCCTAGCAGCTGCTCAGTCCTTTATCCTGAGCCTTTTGCCTACCTCGGCCCTGCTGCTTACCTGTGTTTCCAGTCCGTTGTGCTACCCAGAATCTGGGGAGCCAGCCGCGTTTTGCCCTGCCCCAACCTAATTCCCACTTTAACTCCAAACTCCATGAAAACCCGTACGCGTACCGCTTGGCGAAGCCTATTGGTCTTGCTGAGCAGCCTGCTCTTTTCGGCCACCAGCTGGGCCCAGGGCAGCATTCCGTTTACCATTGCCAACAACTCCCCTTCCCCGACTCCGACCTCTACGTGGCCATCGTAGGCATCGACCCAGCCGGTAACCACGTCTGGATTAATGCCGCTAACAGCCAGGTGCTGCCCATGAGTGCCTCCTACAACACCGTGACCGGGCCGACTTATAATGGCAACACCGGCCCCGGGCAAAACTCCAAATACGCGGCCTGCTTCACCCGCCTGAGCAGCATTCCGAACAAGACCTTTACCCTGCCCTACATTGCCGGCTGCCGGGTGTTTATTTCCCGGGGCCAACAGCTTTACCTCTATTTCTTCGGCTCCTCGGGCGCGCCTTCGGGTTACGCGGCACCTAACCACCAGAACCCGAACGACCCGAACAAGGGCATCATGTACGAGTTCATCGAGCTGACTAACAACCAGTACGGCTTCTTTGGCAACACCACCCGCGTCGACGCTTTCCGCTACCCCATGGGCCTAGAGCTGTTTGGCAACGGCTACCAGAAGCGTACGGGCGAGCTGAAAAATGCCGCCGATATTGTGGCGGCCTATAAGGCCAACGTGCCGGCCGAGTTTCAAGGCACAGTCAACAGCACCACCGGCGAAATCACCTTCCCTTCCAAGACGCCGGCTTTTCAGGATGGCTCGAATGGCACCGTAGCCGGCCCTTATGGCAACTACTTCAAGAGCTACATCGACGCCATCTGGAACAAGTACAAGACCACGGACCTGATTTTCTACGCTGGCAATGCGGGCGTATTTAAGGGCCGCGTAGATGCCAATGACCGGCTGGTCGTGGTAGGCCAGAACGGCGCTTTTGCCGGCCGCACCGGCATTATCAACGGCCGCCCCACCACTCAGATGGCCTTCGAAGGCAAGGGCCTGCTCGACAACCGTGTGAGTGACGGCGACTGCGACTTGGTAGTGCAGGCCCAGATGACGGCCGCCATCAACCGCCACGTGGTAGACGTAACGACTGCCAACCCCGGCCAGCAGAACTGGTACGATGCTAGCCGGTATTACCAAACTGGTCCGGCCAACTACTATGCCCGCTTCTGGCACCTGCCCGGCATCAGCGTGGATAACCTCAGCTACGGCTTTGCCTACGACGACGTGAACGACCAGTCGGCCACGTTACACACGCCCCAGCCTACCAAGGTCATTGCCACTTTCGGCGGTTTCGCCGGCTCTACTCCACCGCCTGCTACGGGCGTGGCTACTATGTACAAGGACTGCAACTACACCGGTACCGCCGTGGCCCTGCCCGCCGGCGACTACAACCTGGCTGCTTTGCAAAGCCGCGGCATCCTGAACGACGACGTGTCCTCGCTCAGAGTTAACGCCGGTTACGAGGTGGTGCTCTACGAAGGTGACAATTTTACGGGCGGCACGCTCACGGTGGGCAGCGCCGGCAACGGCTGCCTGGTAAACAACCCATTGGGCACCAGCAACTGGAATGATAAAACCACTTCGCTGCGGGTACGCACCGCCACAACTTCCTCGTTCAGCGTGACGCTGCAGGCTGAAGCGGCCAACGTGAACAACGGCATGACAGCAGAAACCACCACCGACGCAGGCGGCGGGCAGAACATGGGCTTCGTGGATGCCGGCGACTATCTGGTCTGGAACGGCATCAATTTCCCCACCTCAGGCTCCTACCTGATTGAGTACCGCGTAGCCAGCGGTGCCAGCGGCGGCACCATTTCCTCAGACCTTAATGCTGGAGCAACTCAGCTGGGCAACACGGCCATTCCCGGCACCGGCGGCTGGCAGAACTGGACCACCGTGTCCCGCACCGTGACTATTAACGCCGGCACCTACAACTTCGGCATCTACGCCCAGACCGGCGGCTGGAACCTTAACTGGGTCCGCATTACTAAAGTCAACAGCGCGGCCCGCACCACGCTGGCAACGGCAGCCCAGCGCAGCCCCGAAATGCTGCAGCTCTACCCCAACCCGGTAGCTGACCAGTTGTACCTAAGCGCCTCCGCCGACCTGGGCGGCAGTCAGTACCGCATCATGGACAACAGCGGCCGGACGATGAGCAGCGGCACGGTGGTGGGTAGCTCTGTGGAAACGAGCCAGTTGCCAGCCGGTATCTACACGCTACAGGTAACGACGCCGGGTCAGCAGCAGCTTCTGCGCCGCTTTGTCAAAACCAAGTAAAGCCAAGTTAGCAGCTTCAACCAAAAGCCCTGCCGGTTGGTCCGGTGGGGCTTTTTTGTGGACAATGAAATCCTGCCGTTGCCCGGTGGCGCTGTACACCCGCAGCCCGTGGCCGTGACTATGGGTGCAAGCCGGATTGGGAATCTGTTGAAAGGAGGTTATGGAAAATTGTCGTGGGCTAAGAAAGTAAGTCCTAACGCTTAGGTGCGCCTCAGTACCTAGTTCTACGCGGCGGGCACAGCCAGCCGGGCCGGGGCCGCGGAAGCTCCTAGGAACGGCACGAAGTCAACCTTTTTAGAGAAGGGTCAGTACGTACTAGGGTAAGGCCCGCTGGCCTTTTCTACCACACTCCTCTTCGACCTGACCATGAAAAACTACCGTTTTTACTTTCTGCCCGTTCTCCTGATCCTACTGACCTTCTCGCTCAGCAGCTGCGATATAATCGGTGATATATTCAAAGCCGGGATGTGGACGGGCCTTATCGGCGTGGTCATCGTGGTCCTGCTGGTCCTGTTCCTGATTCGCAAAATGCGCCGCTAATCCGCTTTTGTCAGCCGATAAATAACAAGAAAGGGCCTTACCGCACGGTAAGGCCCTTTCTTGTTGCTAGACTGCGTTTGTAGCTACTGCTTCACTACCCGCAGCGTAACCGGGCCGCCGGGCGTAACCAGCTGCACCAGGTAAACCCCGGCGGGCTGACCTTCCAGCGTAAACGGAGTGCGCACATTGCCCGCCGCTACCTCCTGATTGAACTGCACTACCGGCTGGCCCAGCAGGTTTAGCACAGTGCCTTGCAGGCGGGCCGGCTCCCGGAAAGAGGTGCCTAGCTCGTAGGCGCCGACCCCGGGGTTGGGCACTACCGTAAAGGCCGCCTGTTCAGCACTCTGTACCACGGCCACCGGTGAGAAAGCCGTGCTGCCGTCCTGGTCTACCTGGCGCAGACGGTAGTAGGCTGTGCCGGGCAGGGGCCGCGCATCACTAAAGGAGTATGACTGCGCCCGGGTGCTGGTACCGGCCCCGGCCACCCGGCCTATTTCAGTGAATTGCCGGGCATTCTGACTACGCTCCACCACAAAGTAGGCGCTGTTGGTTTCGGTGGCAGTGGCCCAGCGGCACACCACCGTGGAGCCCGTGTACTGCGCCCCAAAGGCGGTAAGCTCTACCGGCAGCACCCCGCCGGCGCGTGAGGCCACCGCAAAGGGCGAGAAGTTCTTAACCCCGCCCGCTTGGCACCTTTGTGGTTCGGCGCAGGGGCTGCCACGACTCCCGGATTGTTTCTTACCCGGTCCCAGCTGGCGCCGGTGGTGTAGTGGTCGATAAAGGCGTTGGTCTCTTCAAAGCCGGTGGCCTCGTCCTTGCTATTCCAGAAGGCCTGCAGGGTGATGTCGGAGTTGCCGGGCACTTCCTCACTTACAAACCAGGTTTTCTTCACCACGCCCTCCGTTACCGGATTGGTACCGTTTTCGTTGGCATCGTAGCTGCGGTACACGTTGTCGATAACCCGCACTTTATAAGTATCCTCGGAGCTGGCCGCCGTTTGCGACAATACCACCGGGGTGTAGTCGGCGGCGGCGGCCGTGGTAGCTACCGGAAAGGTTACTTCGGCCCCGTCGTTGGTTACCGTCTGGCGCAGGCCGCCCTTGCCCGTGGTCAAAAAGAAGCTCGTGCCGCCCAGAGTCCGGATGCGGCCTTTTTTCAGGATGGTCAGGTCGTGGTCGGCCAAGGCCAGGGTAGACAGGCCGGAGCTGGTAAAGGCCACGTCGCTGTTGACCAGTACCGGGCCATTCAGGACTTTGGGCCCTACCCCGTTTAGCTTCAGAATGCCGTAGCTACCTCCGTTTACCTGCTGCGTAGTCGAGGCCGAGCTGTTCAGGTACTCCACCACGCTCTTGAGGTTGAGCGTGCCCAGGGTCAGGCTGTTTTGGGGCCGAGCAATGCGCAGGCGGGAGCCCGAGGTTACATCTACCGTCGCGGTAAGATTGGTAGCCGCACCCACATACAGCACGGCCGGCTCGGTGGGCGTGCCCACTACCAGCTTGGAGTTGGCCCCGGTAATAGCCCAGTTGGAAAGCACCCGGCTGGTCAGTGAATCGGTGCCGCGCACGTAAAACGTGGTGTTGTCCACGGCAAAGTTGTGGGGCTTGGTGCCCGTACCGTCCGTGTTAATGCCCCATTTGTTCTTGTCGGCAAGGTCGCCGGAGGCTTCAGAGTAAAAGATGTTGGTTTCGGGCGTAATCACGACGTCGTCGATGCTCAGGCCATTGCCGTTGCTGGACGAGTTGAACACATACGACCAGCGCACCATGATCTCCTCGCCCGGGGCCAGCACTACGCCGCTGCCGCCCAGCAGCTTAGCCTGCACCACGCGCCGGTTGGTGGCCGCGTTGCCGTCGCGCGGGGTAATGGCCGTGCTGGTAGACGGCGCGGGTACGTCCAGGTCGCCAATGGGCAGCCAAGTTCCGGTGGTAAGCTGGGTAATAGGTCCTGAGGAACGCTGATAATGCACGCGCATGGTTGCCTCCTGGGTATTGCTCGAGTTGTACCACTGCTCCATGGCATACTTGATTTCCAGGTTCTTAATCGGCACCGTCGAGCTGTTTTTCAACCGGATACCGATGTAGCCAACCCCGGCCGTAATGTTGGTGGAGGCAATGCCGCCCAGGGCCCGGTCGGTGCTGCCGCTGGTGCCGAAGTGGTACCAGGCCGCGCCGTGCGGCGTACCGTCGGCATCTACGGTGGAGGTAGTCGTGGTGCCTTCCTGTCCGTCGTCGGGCGCCAGCTTGGCCGGGGTGCTCAGGCGTTGGTACGACTCAAACTCGTTGGCCCCGTAGGAATTCAGGGTGAAGCGGGCATACACGCCGGGCAGGGTGGCATTGCTCGAAAAAGCAGCTTTGGTGCCGGCCAGGGAATTGAAGTTCTGCACGTAAGGCGCCAAACCGGCCGAGGTGGCGTCGGCCGTATTCTTGAACTGGTACTGAGCGGTGGTGAAATGGGGCAGTAGGTTGCCAAGCAGAACGAGGGCGAGTGGGTAGATTTTTTGCATAGGTGGTGGGTTGAGTAGAGCAGACTACGGGAAATCCCGTTTTGTGATGCCACAACGGAATATCTTCCAATAGTTAAAATTATATAAAATCATCTTATTTAAAACATAAATAATTAGAGCCAATTTACTTATCCCGAGATATTCCAGGATTGAAGACTAGCACATGCACAGAAATATTCTTCTCAATATCCAACTGCCTTAAACCAGCGCCGCTAAAACAAAACAGCCCGGCTCTTGTGGAGCCGGGCTGCTACTGCTAAGGAACTGGAAAGCTTACTTGTCGTGCGCTTTCTTGGGCATGGTACCGATGATATGGTCCCAGAGGGTGGAAGAAACGCCAAACGCAATTTCGTCCTGCCGGTAGTGGTGCTGGGCGTGGTGGGTCCACCACACTTTCAGGAAGTTCTTCGGGGCGCGTAGGCGTGAATGGCATAGTGCACAAACAGATACAGCGCGTAGCCAAACGTGAAGCCGGCCAGAATGCCGAACACGTAGCTGCCGAAGATGAAGCGGAAAATGAAGAACAGCAGCGAAGCCACAAATACCGTCACGATGGGCGGCATAGCCAGGCGGGTTTTGTCTTTGGGAAACTCGTGGTGTACCCCATGCATGGTGTACTGAAACTTGGCCCGCTTCGGCGTGGTGGCCGGAATGTGGTACAAGTAGCGGTGCATAGCATACTCCACGTAGGTAAACATAAACCAGCCCAGCAGAAACAGGCCGAAAGCCGAAAGGCCGTTGATAAAGCCGTGCGTGAGGCCGTAGTACAGGCTACCCGCCGCCGTGAGCAGGAAGATGGATACGGGCAGGGCAATGTGGGTGTGCGTAAGACGCTCCAGTAAGGGGTTTTTGAACAACTGCGCCGAACCCTTGTGCTTGGGTTTGATCTGGTCAGGTGTTTTTACCGGGCTGGGGGCTAGTTCGGGGGCTGAGGTAGAAGAAGCGGAATTCATAGGAATGATCAGCTATTGTAAGAAGCAAAAGTACGCAGAGCCGCACAAACACTACGCCGAATACGCAGCAGGACCCAATTTAGCTGCTGGTTCGGTACTGTTCCAACAGACGCTGTACGGCCGCCACCGTGCACGAAGAACCTGAGCAGCGCAGCGGCGCGCGGCTATAAAACTGTTCACGGGCGGCTAAGGTTTCGCGCAGGCGCTTCTCCAGAGCTTCAGAGCTGCTGGTCTCGGCTAGCAGGGGCCGGGTAGCGGCGCCCCGCTGCAGGCGGCGCACCAGTTCTTCCACTGGCACATGCAGATATAAGGTGGTGCCGGTTTCGAGCAGCACTTCCGCATTCTGGTGGAAGCAGGGCGTGCCGCCGCCGGTGGCCAGCACCAGGTCGGGCAGTTCGGCTACCAGGTCGCGCAGCACGGTGGCCTCGCGCTGCCGGAAGTAGGCTTCCCCTTCGGCGGCAAAGATATCGGCCACGCTGCGCTGCTCCCGCCGCACGATTTCCTGGTCGAGGTCCCGGAAGGGCAGCTCGTAGGCCACGGCCAGCGCCCGGCCCAGCGTCGTTTTGCCTGCTCCCGGCATTCCAATCAAGTACAGACGCATGGTTTCTAATGTGCTAATGTGCTGATGTGCTAATGTGGGGCATATGCTAATGAATGAATAATATGAGAATGTGCTGGAATGTGGAAAATGTGTCTTTGAGGGGCGCATCCGAAGCAATAACACGCTCTTTTCATTTCTCACATTTATTCATATTAGCACATCAGCACATTAACTCAGCTTTACCCGCGGGTCCAGCACGGCGTAGAGCACGTCGACCACGATATTGACCACCACGAAGAGGAAGGCAATGAAGATAGTGGCGCCCATTACCACCGGAAAGTCCAGGTTTTCAACAGCCCGCAGTGTGACGGTACCTAGCCCTTTCCAGTTGAAGATGTACTCAATAAAGAAAGCCCCCGCCATGAGCGAAGCCAGCCAGCCCGACACGGCCGTAATCACCGGATTCAGCGCGTTTTTCAACGCATGCCCCACCACCACGCGGTAGCCCGACAGTCCCTTGGCCCGAGCCGTGCGGATGTAATCCTGGCTGAGCACGTCGAGCATGGAGCTACGGGTGAGCTGGGTAATAACAGCCAGCGGCCGGATGCCCAGGGCAATAGCGGGCAGCAGCAGGTTGCGCAGCACCAGGTGGCGGCCCGTAAAGGGGTCGGTTTCGTAGAGCTGCCCGGTCAGGTTCAGGCCGGTCCAGTGACTCCAGTAAAAGCCGAAAGTCATGGCAATCAGGATGCCGGCCACGAAGGACGGTACTGATATACCCAGCACGGATGTGGTTATCAGAGCCCGGTCGAGCCAGGAATGAGGCTTCAGAGCCGCCACGATGCCGAAGGTGATGCCCAGCACCGCTGCTAGCAGCATGGCCGCCAGGGCCAGCCAGAGCGTGCCCGTAAAATGGTCGAGTAGGATGCGCAGCACGTCCTTGTTGCTCTGAAACGAGCGGCGCAGGTAGGGTACCTTCAGCACCAAGGACTTGTCGCCCAAGGGCAGCAGGGCCACACCGCCGTATTTGGCCACGCCGGCCGAGTCACGCGGGTGCAGGCCCAGCGGCGACACGTCATTGAGGTAGCCCACCAGTTGCACCGGCACGGGCTGGTCGAGGCCCAGGTCGGCGGCAATGGCGGCGCGGGTGGCTACGTCGGAGCGCTGACCGGCCAGCAGGGCCACCGGGTCGCCGGGCAGCACCGTAAACAGAAAGAACACCGTGAGGGCCACCCCGGCCAGCACCAGTATTCCTTGCAACAGCCGCCGCAGCACGAAAGAAATCATTTGGGTTTTGGGTTAGAAAGTCATCCTGAGCTTGCCAAGGAATCTTGCGTGCTAAGGGATGAATGGTAATCTGACGTCAGCACAAGAGGTGTCTCGCTGCATTCGACATGACGTTCTGGCTTTGTACTACCAACTACAGCAGTTCCTCGAGCTTGGCGCGGTCGGGAATGTCGTGGTAATGGAACTTGCCTTTCACCACGCCGTCCTTGAGCAGCATAAAGCCGGGATTCGAGCGAATCATGGACTTAAGCACCGTGGCATCGGCGTAGTAGAAGGGCGCCGAGAGGTTGACTTCGTGGCGGAAGGCGTCGAACTCGGCCGGACTGCTGCTGGTAATAACCAGCGGCGTAATTTTCTTCTGGGACGAATCAGCCGCCGAAATCAGCTTGTTGATCAGCTCGAACCGGTCCCGGTCGGCATGGTCAGTGTTCTGTACGATAAGCACCAGCTTGTTGCCCTTGAGCAGCTCCTGGGTATAGTCGCCCTGGTCGTTCCAGACCTTGAAGTCGGTGATTTTTGGGGCCGATTCTGGATTTAGGGCCACCATCTGCTTGTACTTCCAGGTAGTGTCGGTGGGGTATTCGGTAAACTCCTGGGTTTCGCCGTTGCGCTCCATAATGTACTTGTAGCGCATGGCCGCCGAGGGCTTCATCAGCTGCCCAATGTCGTTGCCAACTTTGTAGGGCAGGAAGTCGAAGTAGGGCAAATGGCCCAGGGCCCGCACCCCGATGCCGATGGCCACCGCCGAGGCCAGGGTGATGTACATGATGCCCAGCATGCCTTTGGCAAACACCCGGCGCAGGTAGCGCTGATTGAGGAACACCACTGCCCAGAGCACCAGCAGGAACACGTCTTTGCTAAACGAGGTCCAGGGCGTGAGCTTGATAAAGTCGCCGAAGCAGCCGCAGTCGGTTACCTTGTTGAAGGCCGCCGAGTAGAAGGTTAGGAAGGTGAAGAACACCAGCAGCACCAGCAGCACCCACAGGGTTTGGCGCAGGTACCAGCGCAGCAGCAGGGCCACGCCCAGAATTACCTCCAGGGAGCTGAGCGTGAGCGACAACAGCCGGGCACTGCTCTTAAACCACAGGAAGAAGCTGGCCAAGCTAGGCACGGAGGCGGCAAACACCTCGAAATATTCCTCCAGCTTATAGGCCGTGCCAATAGGGTCGTTGAGCTTGACCAGGCCCGAGAAGATAAACAGCGCGCCCAGCAGCAGCCAGCAGATACGGGTAATGGATTTCATAACGCTTTAAACTCCTTATTCTGAATCAGGTTTGGGCTCGGGGCCAGAGCCCCGCGCTTAATCAAGGCAAACACGGCATAATTGAGCATGTCACGGTAGTTGGCATCCACGCCTTCCGACACCCGGGTCAGGCCGGCCAGGTCCTCAATCTGCTTGGTACGGTGCAGCTTCATCAGGATGATGTCGGTAATGCTTTCCACCCGCATCTGCCGCCAGGCCTCGCCGTAGTCGTGGTTTTTGGCAAACAGCAGGCGGCGGTTTTCGGCCACCTGCTCGTCGTAGGCGGCGGCCACGTCGGCGGGCTCCAGATCCAGGGGCGCGTCGGCCGGCAGGCGCAGCTGCATCAGGGCAATAACGCAGTAGTTGATGATGGCCACAAACTCCTCATCTACCCCATCGGCCACGAGCTGCTTGCCCTTCTCCTGAATGGAGCGGATGCGCTGGGCCTTGATGTAGATCTGGTCGGTGACCGAGGGCAGGCGCATAATGCGCCACGCCGTGCCGTAGTCGTGGGTCTTGGCCAGGAATAAGCTCCGGCATTGACCAATCACCTGGTCGTACTCGTGCTGGGTTTGGTTACTCAAAATTTTCAGCCTACTTTTAAGAATCCCGGTTTTTAGCCTCTTTGCTCATGTCTGCCCAGGCCGCGAAAGATACGTGTTTTTCTCCGAGGCAAACGCTGCGTTGCCCGGGGGGGCGCGTGCTGAATCTGGCCTCGCCCCAGGTCATGGGCATCCTGAATCTGACCCCGGATTCCTTCTTTGCTAAAAGCCGCGTGGCGGGCTCCGACGACCTGCTGCACCGCGCCGAAGCCATGCTGCAGGCCGGGGCCGGCATCCTCGACGTGGGCGGCTACTCGTCCCGGCCCGGGCCGAGCACATCAGTGAGGAAGAGGAGAAAAGCCGAGTGCTGCCCGCCGTGGAGGCCCTGCGCCGCGCCTTTCCCGAAGCCTTCCTGTCCATCGACACCTTTCGGAGCAGCGTGGCCTGCGCGGCCGTAGCCGCCGGGGCCGACATCATCAACGACATCAGCGGCGGGGAGCTTGACGCGAACATGTTTGCCACGGCCGGACAGCTGCAAGTGCCCTACGTGCTGATGCACATGCGCGGCACGCCCCAGACTATGCAGCAGCTCACCGACTACCCCGACGGCCTGGTGCTGGAGCTGGTGCGCTACTTCCGCGACAAAGTGGCCCGGCTGCGCACGGCCGGCGTCACCGACATTATCCTGGACCCGGGCTTCGGCTTTGCCAAGACGGCCACCCAGAACCACGAGCTGCTCGGCCGCCTGCGGGAACTCCAACTTCTGGGCTTGCCCATTCTGGCCGGCCTCTCGCGCAAGGCCATGGTCTACAAGGCTCTGGGCCTAACGCCTGACTCGGCGTTGAGCGGAACTGTGGCCGTAAATACCATTGCCTTGCTCAACGGCGCCCGGCTCTTGCGCGTACACGATGTAGCCGAAGCTGTGCAAACCATTCGGCTGGTTTCCCGCACCATGCTACCCTCCTCCCGTGATTGGCACTTTCAGCATCGGCTTCCTGCGCATTGGCTGGATAGACGTCGTGGACGTGCTGCTGGTTACGGTGCTGTTCTATCAGCTCTACAAGCTGCTGACGGGAAGTGTGGCGCTGAAGATTTTCCTGGGGCTGATGTCCATCTACCTGCTCTACCTGGTGGTGAAAGCCGCCGGCATGGAGCTGCTCACCAGCATCCTGGGGCAGTTTATGAGCGTGGGCGTGCTGGCCAGCATCATTTTGTTTCAGCAGGAAATCCGCCGCTTTCTGCTCACCATCGGCAAGGCGACGGCCTTTGACCGGATGCGGGTGTTTCCCTGGCGCCGCGACGCGCCCACCGAGCGCATGAGCATCACGCCCTTTGTGGAAGCGGCCAAGAGCTTGGCCGGCAAAAACACCGGTGCCTTGATTGCCTTTCAAATGGTGTCGGACCTGAAGTTCTACGGCGACTCCGGCGACCTGATCGACGCCACCGTGAGCAAGCGCCTGCTCATGTCCATCTTCAACAAAACCTCGCCTTTGCACGACGGAGCCGTGATTATCAGCAACAACCGCATCAAGGCAGCCCGTTGCATCCTGCCCGTGAGCGAGAATCCCGACGTGCCCGCCTCCATGGGCCTGCGCCACCGCGCCGCCATCGGCCTGACCGAGGTGACCGACTCGGTGGTGCTGGTGGTGAGCGAGGAAACCGGGCAGATTTCGCTGGTGCGTGGTGGGGAAGTATTCCGCAACCTGTCGTCGTCCGACCTGCGGGCCCGTCTCAACGAGTTCCTCTTCGATGCCGCTCCCCGCCCGGCCAGCACCTCGGCCTCGGCGGCGGAAGTAGCGGCGTAAGCAAGGGGGGTTTATCTAATCCTCTTTTATTGGGCTCAGAATCAACTGCAGGGTTTGGCCATCGAAGGAATAAACTAAAGTAACTCTATGCCTCCGCTTGCCGTTATAATTAGCAAACCCTGCTAAAAAAACAAGCAAGCCATGAAGATATCAGTTGATAACCAGGAAAAAGGCTTTCTGCCCGACGGACGCCACACGGTAGAGATTACCGACATTGAAGAAGGCGTAAGCGAACATCAACAAGTGCCCTTCTTCGCGGTCCGCATGGAAAACGAAGATGGGTTTGTAAGTCAGCGATTTTACAACTCCCCGGCCGGTAAACCTATCATTTTGTCGCTATACTCAGCCGTGGGCATCAAACCAGAAGGCGAGAAAGACTTAGATACCAAGCAGTTGATTGGCAAACGGCTGTCGGTGGAAGTCAGCGACCATACCTACAACGAACCCAACTCGGGCCAGGAACGGAGCATTCGCCAGGCAACAGGCTTCCGCTCAGCCTAAACGTAGGTTTAATAGCCTAGCCCCGTAACAGTACCGCCGGCCTACTCCTGTAAGCCGGCGGTATCTGTTTTTAGGGCGTGTTGGTTACTACCTGGCCAGCTTCGGGCTGGGCCGCCGAGCGGTCCTTGAGCGTGCCGAGTTCCTTACCCACTTCGATGAAGGCCTGAATGGCTTTGTCGAGGTGGGCGCGGGTGTGGGCGGCCGAGAGCTGCACCCGGATACGGGCCTGGCCTTTGGGCACCACGGGAAAGTAGAAGCCGACTACATAAATGCCCTTGTCGAGCATTTTGGCGGCAAAGTCCTGGGCCAGGCGGGCGTCGTAGAGCATGACGGGCACGATGGGGTGCTCCCCGGGCTTGATGTCGAAGCCGGCTTCGGTCATCTTCTGGCGGAAGTACTTGGTGTTTTCCTCGAGCTGGTCGCGCAGCTTGGTGCTTTCGGTCAGCAACTCCAGTACTCGCAGGGAGGCACCCACGATGGCCGGGGCCAGGGTGTTGGAGAACAAATACGGGCGGCTGCGCTGCCGCAGCATCTCGATGATTTCCTTGCGGCCCGAGGTGAAGCCGCCCATGGCCCCGCCCAGAGCTTTGCCCAGGGTGCCGGTGATGATGTCGACGCGGCCGAGCACGTCGCGGTACTCGTGGGTGCCGCGGCCGGTTTTGCCCAGAAAGCCCATGGAGTGACACTCGTCAATCATCACCAGGGCCTGGTACTTGTCGGCTAGGTCGCAGATTTTGTCGAGCTGGGCAATGGTGCCGTCCATGCTGAACGAGCCGTCGGTAACGATGATGCGGTGGCGGGTGCCCTTGGCCTGGGCGTCCTGGAGCTGCTTTTCCAGGTCGTCCATGTCGTTGTGGTTGTAGCGGTAGCGCTGCGCCTTGCACAAACGCACCCCGTCGATGATGCTGGCGTGGTTCAGGGCGTCGGAAATAATAGCGTCCTGCTCGTTGAAGAGCGGCTCGAACACGCCCCCGTTGGCGTCGAAGGCGGCGGCGTAGAGAATGGTGTCTTCGGTATCCAGAAACTCGGCCAGCTTGGCTTCCAGCTGCTTGTGAATATCCTGGGTGCCGCAGATAAAGCGCACCGACGACATGCCGTAGCCGTGGGTATCAATGGCTTCCTTGGCCGCCTTGATTACCTCGGGGTGGGAGGAAAGGCCCAGGTAGTTGTTGGCACAGAAGTTCAGCACCTCGCCCGCTTCATCCGTCGTGATTTCGGCGCCCTGGGCGGAGGTAATTACCCGCTCCTTCTTGAACAGGCCGTTGTCTTTGATTTCCTGGAGCTGCTGCTGCAGATCGGGCTGGAGGGTGGTATACATGCGGGAAGTCGTGAAATTGTGAAGTGGTGAGTGGGATACGGCAAAGGTAACCGTCTGGGTCGGGCTTCGCGCCGCTACCTATACTCTGATTTTTCCTTCCTCATATATCGTTTGTCATCCTGAGGCGCAGCCGAAAGACCTTATGGAATACGAACGACAAGCGTAACAGCCACTCGAGCCCACGTGATAAGGTCCTTCACTCCGCTGCGCTGCATTCAGGATGACAAACGAAAAGAGACGCAACGGGCAACGCTTCCTACAGCCGCCGCGCCAGAAACTGCTGCACCCCGGCCCGGCCGCTGTCCATGAGCTGCTGCTTCTGCTCAGCCGTCATCCGCTTGATCTTCGGGTTAAAGCCGGCCGTGCTGATGCTTACCGTCCGGGGCCAGTCGGCGGGGCGGGCGGGGTTCAGGTTTTCCAGGGCCACGTTATACAAGGCTCCTACGTAGCTGCCGAAGCTGTTGATCTGGTAGGGCGCCAGCTGTTGCCGGCCAGTGGTCAGGGTGTCGTAGGCAATCTGTTCGGGCCGGTCGAGGCGCAGGCCCAGGGTTTCGGGGTTCACGGTGGGTTGATTGGCCCTCATACCCGCCGGCAGGTACTGCGGCTGGTCGAACAAGCTCACCGGGTAATTGGCCAACAGGCCGCCATCGACCAACACTTCCACGGCCTGGCCCCGGGCGGGCTTTTGCACCACGTGGCCCTAGGCATCGAGGAGCACGGCCCGGAAGTAGAGCGGAATACTCATCGAAATGCGCACTGCATCAGCTACGCGCATATCGGGGTGGGTTTCGTAGCTGAACACCTGCCCGCACTGCCGCGTCAGGTTGGTGCCGGTGGTGTACAGGTCGCGGCCTTTGCCTTGCGTCGCCAACGCGTGCAGCTGGCCCAGGGTGAGGTCGGCCGAGCCGGTTTTGCGGGCCACCAGCTCGCCCATGAAGCGGGTAAACTGGTCGCCGCGGTACCAGCCGTACTGTTTGATAAGCCGAGTGCTGCCCCAAAGAACATCAGGCGGCCATCGTTGAGGCGCTGCACCGGCATCTCGTTTACCACCGTAATAATCTCGGCCGGTGAATAGCCCACGGCTAGCAAGGCCGCCTGAATGGCCCCGGCCGAAGTGCCGCCCACCCGCCGGATACCGGCCAGTACGCCCTGCTTCTCGAGCTCCGCCAGAGCCCCGCCGTAGGCAATGCCCCGGATGCCGCCGCCTTCCATCACCAGGTTGCGGTAGATAACCGGCGGTTTAGTTTGGGTAAAGCTGGCCGTAGCCAGGTGCAGGGCGCAAACAAGCAGAGAAAGAAAACGACGCATTGCTCAGAACAGAAGAGGGATGAAGTGACCGGCAAGCCGGACCGTACCCAAGCGGAGCCGCATTCGGGGCGGGCGGTTGTATCAGGGAAAAATCCTGTACCGGTCACCAATATATTAGGCCCGAACCACTTACCCGACCAACCCCGGCCCCGGCTGCCTACGTACCAGCTCCACGGGCAGCCCCGCCCCACAAACCGCGTCTGTGCGGTATCTTTGCAGCCCCACCCTCTACCACTCTCCCACCCCCACTCAACATGCAGTCTACTCCCAGCGACACTATCCTCGTTATCGGCGCCGGCGGCCAGCTTGGCCTGGAGCTCACCCACGAACTGCGCCAGCGCTACGGCGCCTCCCACGTGGTGGCCGCGGACGTGCGGGCGCCCAAAGACGCGGCCACCACGGAAAGCGGTCCGTTTGAGCTGCTCGACGTGCTGGACAAAAATCGGCTGGAAGAAGTAATTCGCCAGTACAAGCCTAAGCAGGTGTATCACCTGGCGGCTTTGCTGTCGGCCACGGCCGAAAAGAACCCCAAGTTTGGCTGGCAGCTCAACATGGACGGCCTGTTTCACGTCCTCGACGCAGCCGTGGACCTGGGCGTGCAGCGCGTGTACTGGCCCAGCAGCATCGCCGTTTTTGGCCCCGATACGCCCCGCGAGAATACGCCCCAGCTCACGGTGATGAACCCCAACACGGTGTACGGCATCAGCAAGCTGGCCGGGGAGCAGTGGTGCGAGTGGTATTTCCGCAAGCACGGCCTGGATGTGCGCAGCCTGCGCTACCCCGGCCTGATTGGCTACAAGAGCCTGCCCGGCGGCGGCACCACCGACTACGCCGTCGACATCTACCACAAAGCCGTGGCCGGCCAGAGCTACGAGTGTTTTCTGGAGGAAGACACCTACCTGCCGATGATGTACATGCCCGACGCGCTGAAAGCCACCCTGGATTTGATGCACGCTCCGGCCGAGCAAATCAAAATTCGTAGCTCCTACAACCTGGGTGCCATGAGCTTCAGCCCCAAGGAAATTACGGCCAGCATCCAGCGCCACCTACCCGACTTCCAGGTTACCTACCAGCCCGACTCCCGGCAGCAGATTGCCAACTCCTGGCCCGCCAGCATCGACGACCAGCACGCCCGCCGGGACTGGAACTGGCAGCCCGACTTCGACCTCGACAAAATGACCCAGGACATGCTGCTACACCTGAAGCAGCAACTCCAGCCGGCCTAATCAGCGGCCCTTTCAGTAGTTTCCTACCACGCAACGGCCCCCGTCTTGTACAAGACGGGGCCCGTTGGCTAAAGGCTGATTCGAGGTATTACTCCGCTCATCTCACTCTACCACTAACCGACTTACAGCGGCCCCACAGCGCACCAGATACATACCCGACTGCAGGCCGGTTACATTGAGCTCCATAGTGGTGGTGCGGGCGGGCAGCGTCTGGCGGCACATTTCGCGGCCCAGGGCATCGAGTACCAGCACGGCTCTCGGCGCCGCCGTGGCGGCGGGCCAGGTGAGACGGGCCTGTGTAGCAGTGGGGTTGGGAGCCAGGCTGAATAGCTCTGCTGGCGCAGCAGCCCGAGTACCGGTAACTAGGCCACTAAACTGCCCAACCAAACCGTAAAGAGAGCTGACTGAGCTGACCGTAGTAGAGCCAAACGTGACGCTAGCCCCTTGCGAATAGCCGACAACAGTTCCCCTCCGCGCCCATCGGTAGCCAGAGCACTCACTCGCTGATTATCAACCCCGCCCGCTGTCAGGGCCGACACCCAGGCTCCCGCGGCGTCGAGCTGGGCCACAAATACATCGGTAGTAGCCGCAGAAGCGTCGGCGTTAGAGAGCGTGAAGGGGCCAAGCGTAGCCGTAGAACTACTAAAGTAGCCTGCTACGGTAGCTGTACCATTAGCGCCGGGAGCAACGTTCAGAGCCTTGTCGTTGCTGGTGCCCCCAGCCCGCACGGCCAGGGTCCACTGCCCCGCCGCGTTACGGCGAGCTACAAAGATGTCGGAGGTACCGACGGGACCGGCGTTACTGAGCGTAGTGCTTCCCACGGCTAGGGTAGAGCCACTGAAAGAGCCCACCAAGGTCAGGTTGCCAGCCGCATCGAGGGCTACCTGACCGAGCTGCTCCTCTTGGTCGCCTCCCAGCTGGGTGACTTCTGACCATTCGCCATCGGCACTCAACCGCCCCATAAAGATGTTCGAGTAGGGAGGGCCGGCGCTGCTCAGTAGGCTGTTGCCCATCCTGAAGTCTGAGCTGTTGTACTGTCCAGCTACTAGCACTGAGCCATCAGGATAAGCAGCCACAGCACTAGCGCTGTCGTAATAATTCCCGTAACAGCTCACGGCCTGAGTCCACTGTCCGGCTGCGTTGAGGCGAGCGACAAACACGTCGGGGTGAGGGTAACTAGGGGGTTCGTGGGCCGGATCGTGTTCTGAAGTATAAAAGTCCCGAAAGTGACCGTAGGACTAACGAACGAACCTACAGCTACTAGTTGCGCGGCGGCATCCAGGCTTAGGGCACTTATTCCATCGTCTTCGCTGCCTCCGGCCCGCACTGCCTGCGTCCACTGCCCCGCCGGACTGAGCCGGGCCACAAAGATGTCGCGCTTGCCGGCACTGGTTAGCATAGACGAGCCCAGCGTCAGGGAGTTCTCGAAGGAACTAGCTACTGCCAACTCACCGCCGGGCAGCAAGAGCAAAGCAGTGGCTCCGTCGTCACCGGTGCCGCCGGCTCGCACTGCCTGTGTCCATTGCCCCGCCGGACTGAGCCGGGCCACAAAGATGTCGCGCTTGCCAGCGCTGGTCAGTGTAAAGGAGCCTAGCGTCAGGGACCCTCCGAAAGAGCCGGCGACGACTAAGTTACCGGCTGCATCATAGCAGGTAGTGTTACAAAAGGTGAACTCGCTGCTGGGAGTTGCGGCCAGGGCCATAACCCGCTCCCAGCTTTGGGCCTGCAGCACTCCAGGTGCCCCCACTAGCAACAGCATAAACAAACCGGCCCACAGGCGTTGGGTACTGAAGCGCATAGCAACAGGAATAGAAGAGGTAGGAATACATGGCTACTCGACAATTTTCTGCCAAGGCCGCCGCACTATTTTGTCTTCAATAAACGAATAATTCTTGCTCCTCCTTCCGCCGGCTGAACGCGCACGGCCTCTGGCGTACATGATGCTGACCACCCGCTACCTACTTTGTGTAGCCGAATGCCAGAGCAAAACACTATAGTTTCTTTCGAGGCTGCTTACCCCACCGGCTGCTTTTCTTCTCCGCCTGGCTTGCGCTTCGGCATCTTGGGCATAGTCATGTGGCGGGGCACATTGAAGAGCCACGAGGTAATAAGCGGCACCACAAAGCAGCCTACGGTGACGAGCGTCAGGCCTACATCGGCGCCGTGGCTGCCCAGGAAGGTGCTGAAGGGGTGGTTGGGCAGATAATGCTCGAACAAGCTCAGCATCAGCTTCAGGCCCAGAATGCCGATAACCAGAAAGGCCGCCGTTTCCAGAAACGGGTACTTGGCCATGAGCAGCACAAAGGCCTGGGCCACCAGCCGCATGGCCAGAATACCGATAAACACGCCCAGGCAGATCAGAATCAGGTTGTCGGTAAAGGCGACGACGGCAAACACGTTGTCGATGCTGAAGGCCAGGTCCATGAGCTCAATCAGCGC
This sequence comes from Hymenobacter cellulosilyticus, assembly GCF_022919215.1. Taxonomy (NCBI): domain Bacteria; kingdom Pseudomonadati; phylum Bacteroidota; class Cytophagia; order Cytophagales; family Hymenobacteraceae; genus Hymenobacter; species Hymenobacter cellulosilyticus. Next base: position 599,274 of record NZ_CP095046.1, read on the forward strand.
TACCGTGGCCCAGAACTTGCCGAACAGGCCCAAGGTGCGCTTGTAAAGCCAGCTTTTGTCCTTGTCGATTTCGTCCTCGTCGTCCGAGGAATAAGAGCGTTTGGGCTTGAACTGGTTGTAGGCCAGGTACAGCAGATAAAGGCCACCCAGAGGCTTGAGAAACCAGAACTCAATCAGAAAAGAGGCAAACAGAATGCACAGGCCCCGAAACACGTAAGCCCCGATGATGCCGTAACGCAACGCCTTCTGCCGCTGCTCCTTGGGCAAGTCGCCGACCATGGTGGCCAGCACCGCCGCATTATCTACCGACAACAGGCTCTCGATAATGACCAGGTTGCCGACAATAGCCGCGGCGGCTAGCGGATTATCGAGAATTTGTTGAACGTGTGGATTCATAAGAACAAGGAAAAGACAGTCGGCTACTCTGATACGGCACTAGGCAGCTACGCGGTTGCCGGCGTAAACAAAGGTAGAATACCTCAGTAAAACGCATCAGCCACCTTAAAAACCTGTGCCGCCATGGGTCAGCTGCTGTTTGGGCTACTGCTGCCCGAAACAACTCATCAACTAACCCGACCCCAGCCCGTAAGTTCGTCCGCACGCGTTAATCACCGCTTACTTCTTCCATGATAGTAAACCTTACCCCCGACGGCTGGCAGATTATCTACCAGCAGGCCCACGCCCTGCTCGCGGCCCAGCTGGCCTGGCAGTGGCAGCCCTTTGGCCC